>NZ_JBIVVS010000001.1:304426-1007008 GCF_044768625.1 Kitasatospora sp. NPDC091207 | reverse complement strand
CTCGACATCTCGAAGCGTGGAGAACGGCCGCCTCCGCCGTCCCGGGAAGAACCGCAGATCAGCAGGTCGGGTGACGTGCGAGGTTAAACGAAAAGCTCAGGAGCCGGCGCTGAACAGCCACTCCGCCTTGAGTTCGGCGTAGCCCGGCTTGATCACGTCGTTGATCATCGCCAGCCGCTCGTCGAACGGCAGGAACGCCGACTTCATCGCGTTCACGGTGAACCACTCCATGTCGCCCAGCGTGTAGCCGAACGCCTCCACCAGGTGCCCGAACTCACGGCTCATGCTGGTGCCGCTCATCAGCCGGTTGTCGGTGTTCACCGTCACCCGGAACTTCAGCCGGCTGAGCAGCCCGATCGGGTGCTCGGCGTACGACGTGGCCGCCGCGGTCTGGAGGTTGGAGGTCGGGCACATCTCCAGCGGGACGCGCTTGTCGCGCACGTACGCGGCGAGGCGGCCCAGCTCGACGCTGCCGTCCTCGTTCACCGTGATGTCGTCGACGATCCGCACGCCGTGGCCGAGCCGGTCGGCGCCGCAGCACTGCAGGGCCTCCCAGATCGACGGCAGACCGAAGGCCTCGCCCGCGTGGATGGTGAAGTGGTTGTTCTCGCCCTTGAGGTAGTCGAAGGCGGCCTGGTGGCGGGTGGGGGGGTAGCCCGCCTCGGCGCCGGCGATGTCGAAGCCGACGACGCCCGCGTCGCGGTGACGGTTGGCCAGCTCGGCGATCTCCTGCGAACGGGCGGCGTGGCGCATCGCGGTGATCAGGGTGCCGATCCGGATCCGGTGGCCGGCCGCGCGGGCGTTCGCCTCACCGAGGCGGAAGCCCTCCTGGACGGCCTCGACGACCTCGTCCAGGGTGAGGCCGGCCTCCAGGTGCTGCTCCGGGGCGTAGCGGACCTCGGCGTACACGACACCGTCGGCGGCCAGGTCCTCGGCGCAGTCCGCGGCGACCTTGATCAGGGCCTCACGGGTCTGCATCACGGCGCAGGTGTGCGCGAAGGTCTCCAGGTAGCGGACCAGCGACCCGGAGTCGGCGGCCTCGCGGAACCACTCGCCCAGTTCCTTCGGGTCGGTGGTGGGGAGGCCCTCGTAGCCGACCGCCGCGGCCAGCTCGACGATGGTCTCGGGCCGCAGCCCGCCGTCGAGGTGGTCGTGCAGGAGCACCTTCGGGGCGCGGGCGATCTGCTCGGGGGTGGGGATCCGGGGGCCGGTGCCCGCGGTGGTGACAGGGATCTGGTTCTCCATTGCGGGAGTGTAGCTCCTACGCGCGTAGACAGGCCACACCCGCGCGGCCGGTTCGGCCAATGTGCACCCGGAATTCCACCGAAGGGCCGAGCGCACCGCCCCGGCGCGGGTCGCGCGCCGTCAGTCGTGCCCCGACAACCGCCCCGGCGCGGGTCGCGCGCCGTCAGTCGTGCTGCAACAACCGCCCCCGCCGCGCCAGCACGAAGTCCCGGAACGCCGCCACCGGCGGGGTCGGCGGCCGGCCCGCCGCCCAGGCCAGGCCGATCGCCCGCCGGGTGCGCGGCGCCGTCACCTCCAGCTCGACCACCCCCGGCCGGGGCACCAGCGCCGGCGGCAGCAGCGCCACGCCCAGCCCGGCCGCGACCAGACCGCGCAGCGTCTCCGCGTCCTCCCCCTCGAAGGCGATCCGCGGCACGAAGCCGGCCTCCGCGCAGAAACCGTCGGTGATCGCGCGCAGCCCGTAGCCGCGCTCCAGCCCGACGAACGGCTCCCGGTCCACCTCGGCCAGCCGGATCCGGCGCCGCCCGGCCAGCCGGTGGTCGGCCGGCACCACCAGGTGCAGCCGTTGCTCGTCCAACGTGCGGGCCACCAGCGCCGGGTCGTCCGGCACCGGCGAGACCAGGCAGAGGTCCAGCTCCCCGGCCAGCAGCCGCTCCAGCATCGCGCCGACGTAGTCCTGCGCCAGCTGGAACCGCACCTGCGGGTGCGCCGCCCGGAACCCGCGCAGCAGCGCCGGCACCGCGTCCGTCCCCATCGTGTGCAGGAACCCGAACACCACCCGCCCGGCCGCCGGGTCCGCCTCCGCGCGGGCCGCCTCCGCGCCGCGCTCGACCTCGGCCAGCGCCCGCTCCACCGAGGCCAGCAGCAGCCGGCCGGCCCTGGTCAGCCGGACCGTCCGGCCCTGACGCGCCAGCAGGTCCACCCCCAGCTCCGTCTCCAGCCGGGCCACCGCCCGGGACAGCGTCGGCTGCGGCATGCCCAGCAGCGCCGCCGCCCGGGTCATGTGCTCCAGCCGGGCCACCGCCGCGAACTGTGCCAACCGCGGTGCCAGTTGGACGGCCGGCAGCTCCGGCCCCAGCTCGGCCGGCCGGTGCGGGCGCTCGACCTCGTCCGTGCTGTCCGCCACTCCCACGCCACCCTCATCGCCGCTACCTGCGCTCATACCCTGACGCATCGATTGTCCCGCAATCATGCATTGGACGCATCAGCGCGGCCGCCCCTAACGTCGACGTCATGCAGCCCGCCAGTACCGGGGCATCCGCGACCCTGCCGGATGCCCTCACCCAGCCGTCCCCGCTCGCCACCGACGACGCCCGTCACCGCCCCGGGCAACGCGCCTTCCGCCGCGCCAACCTGGCCCTCTTCGCCGCCGGTATCGCGACCTTCGTCCTCCTCTACTCCACCCAGGGCCTGCTGCCGGTCCTCTCGGCCGACCTCGACCTCACTCCCGGCCAGGCCAGCTGGACGGCCTCCGCCGCGACCCTCGGCCTCGCCCTCGCCCTGCTCCCGGCCAGCGCCCTCTCCGACCGGTACGGGCGCACCGCGGTGATGACGGCCTCCGTGCTCGCCGCCTCCGCCCTCGCGCTGGCCCTGCCGTTCGCCCCGGACCTCACCACCCTGGTCGTGCTGCGCGTCCTCCAGGGCGCCGCCCTCGCCGGGCTGCCCGCCACCGCGATGGCGTACCTCGCCGAAGAGGTCCACCCCAGCGCGCTGGCCTCCGCGATGGGCCTGTACGTGGCCGGCAACAGCATCGGCGGCATGGGCGGCCGGCTGATCTCCGGCTGGACGGCCGCCGGCTTCGGCTGGCGCTGGGGCCTGGCCGCCTCCGCCGCCCTCGCCCTGCTGGCCGCGCTCGCCTTCCGGCTGCTGATCCCGGCCGCCCGCCACTTCACGCCCACCCCGGTGGACGCCCGCGCGCTGGCCCGCACCGTCGGCCGCCACCTGCGCAACCCGCTGCTGGTCCGGCTGTACGCGCTCGGACTGCTCTTCATGGCCGTGTTCGGCGCCGTCTACAACACCGTCGGCTACCGCCTGATCGCCGCACCGTTCCACCTGCCGGAGTCGGTGGCCGCCTCGATCTTCGTGGTCTACCTGGTCGGCACCGGCACCTCGGCCGCCGCCGGGCGCCTCTCCGGCCGCCTCGGCCGGCGCGGCGCGCTGTACGTGTCCATCGGGGTGACGGCGGCCGGCCTGCTGCTGTCGCTCGCCGACTCGCTGCTCTGCGCCCTGCTCGGCCTGGTCCTGATCACCGCCGGCTTCTTCGCCGGCCACGCCACCGCGTCCTCGGCCGTCGGCCGCACCGCCACCGAGGGCCGCGCCCAGGCCTCCGCGCTCTACCTGATCGCCTACTACCTGGGCAACAGCCTCGGCGGCACGATCGGCGCCGACGCCTACCACTCCACCGGCTGGCCCGGCGCGGCCGCCGTCGGCCTCACCGCGATGACCCTCGCCGCCGGCGTCACCCTCTACGCCACCCGCCGCGCCCTCGCCACCCGCCGCGCCGACAACGGACTGCCGGGCAGACTTTCCGCCCGGTAGACTTTCCCCATGGCCGATCTCAAGCGCCGTCGTCGCCCCCACCTGGTGTCCACACCTGTGCGAAAGAAGGGCGTGGTCACCATCCCGCAGGAGATAAGAGAACAGCTCGATCTTCAGGAGGGTGACCAGTTGGTCGTCGCGGTGGAGGACGGGCGGATCGTCCTCACCCCCGCCTCCGTCATCCCGGACGACCAGGCCTGGTTCTGGAGCCCGGCCTGGCAGGCCCGCGAAGCAGAGGTCGACGAGGCTCTCGCCGACGGCGAACGCGGCGAGGTGTTCCAGGACGGCGACGAGTTCCTGCAGTCGCTCGCGAACGAGGCCGGGCTGGACCTGGGGGAGATCAAGCGCCGTGCCGACGTATGAGTCACTGGCCCATTTCCTGCGCGACTGGAAGGGCCTGAGCGCGGCCCAAAAAGCGGCGTTCCTTGTCGCGGTCGCCCAGTTCGTCACCGACCTGCGAGCCGGCCAGGGCTTTCGGCGGGGGCTCCGGGTGAAGAGGATGCAGGGTCATCCGGACATCTGGGAGCTGACCTGGGCGCCGGACGGCCGGGCGACCTTCGGCTACGGCGAGCCCGTCCAGGACGGGGAGCCGCACATCGTCTGGCGGCGGATCGGCACGCACGAGATCTTCCACCGCCCCTGAGCGGCCCGCGAGCCCGCGCTTCTCCCGGCGGATACCTGACGCAGGGTGTCAGGTATCCGCCGTAGCTTTCCTCTCGTCCGGCCCGCTCGACCAGAGGAACCGACCATGGCCACCTTCGTTCTCGTCCCCGGCATGCTGCACGGCGCCTGGTGGTACCGGCCGCTCACCGACGGGCTCCGCGCCGCCGGCCACGAGGTGTACCCGCTGACGCTGACCGGGGTCTCCGAGCGCGGCCACCTGAACAACGGCGCGGTCAACCTGGACACGCACATCCAGGACGTGCTGGCCACCCTGGAGGCCGAGCGGCTCACCGACGTGGTGCTGGTCGGGCACAGCTACGGCGGGATGGTCCTCTCCGGGGTCGCCGACCGGGCGCCCGAGCGGATCGCCGCGCTGGTGTACGCGGACGCCTTCGTGCCGCGCGACGGCGAGTCGGCGTACCGGATCGTCAACGACGTCTGGAAGCAGCGCTACCTGGCGGGCGCGGCGGCGGGCGGCGGCACCACCGTGGTCGGCTCGAACCCCGCCCTCGACCCGCGCGCCAGCGTCCACCCGACGGCCAGCCTGTTCCAGCCGGTCGCCCTCACCGGCGCGGGCGAGGCCGTCACCCGCCGCGTCTACATCCACGCCGAACGCTTCGAGGACAGCCCGCTGCTGGAGACCTACGACCGCCTGCGCGACGACCCGGCCTGGACGGTGCACGCGCTCCCGGTCGGCCACGACCTGATCCACGAGGCCCCGGAGGAGTTCCTGAAGATCGCGCTCACCGCGGCGGAGTGAGGGAGGGCCCGGCTGTCGGCGGGCGTCGCTACACTCCGAACCATGAGCATCGATCCTGCCGTGTACGCCCGATTGCGCGAGATCGCCGATCAGCTGCCGCAGATCCCCGGAATAGGGAAGGTCGAGATCGCCGACGGCGAGATCGTCATGATGATGTCGCCGGTCATGCGGCACGAGCTCGCCGTTCTGCGCATCGCCCGACAGCTCAATGCCCAGGTGTCGAACACGCACCCCGGCCACATCGCCTACCACGGAGCCGACCTGGAGGACGTCGGGCTCGGCCGCCTGCGCAATCCGGATCTGATGATCTTCCCCGAGGCCCTGCTGGAGAGCGAGCAGTCGGCGGTGCTCCCGCACGATGTGCTGCTCGTCGTGGAGATCGTCTCCAAGTCGAACCCCGAGAACGACTACCGCGACAAAGTCCGCGACTACTCGGCGATGGGGATTCCGTTCTATCTGATCATCGATCCGCGCACGGGGACCGGCATCGTGCACTCTGAACCCGGCTACGACTCCCGCGAGAAGTTCGCCTTCGGTGACACGATCACGGTCGGTCCCTGGACCCTCGACACCAGTGGTCTGCTCACGTACGCCTGACTCGGCGCACGTGAGCAGACCTCAGGCCGTCACGCGATGCGGTCCAGCACGATCGGGTTCGGGGTGAACGCGGTGCCCGCCGGGGCGACCTCGATGCCGCCGGCCAGCGCCTCGATCGCGTAGTCGAAGCGCTCGGGGGTGTCGGTGTGCAGGGTCAGCAGCGGCTGGCCGGCCACCACGGTGTCACCGGGCTTGGCGTGCATCTCGATGCCGGCGCCCGCCTGCACCGGGTCCTCCTTGCGGGCCCGGCCGGCGCCCAGGCGCCAGGCGCTGACACCGATCGCGTACGCGTCCAGCGCGGTGAGCACGCCCGAGGCCGGGGCGGGGATGACGTGCTGCTCGCGGGCGACCGGCAGCGGGGCGTCGACGTCGCCGCCCTGGGCGGAGATCATGCGGCGCCAGTGGTCCATCGCGGAGCCGTCGCGCAGCGCGTCGGCCGGGTCCTTGCCGTGCACGCCGGCCGCGGCGAGCATCTCGCGGGCCAGCGCGAGGGTCAGCTCGACGACGTCGGCCGGGCCGCCGCCGGCCAGCACCTCGACCGACTCGCGGACCTCCAGCGCGTTGCCCGCGGTGAGGCCGAGCGGGGTGGACATGTCGGTCAGCAGCGCGACGGTGTTCACACCGGCCGTGGTGCCCAGGCCGACCATGGTGCGGGCCAGCTCGCGGGCGTCGTCCAGGTTCTTCATGAAGGCGCCGGAGCCGACCTTCACGTCCAGGACGAGGGCGCCGGTGCCCTCGGCGATCTTCTTGGACATGATCGAGGAGGCGATCAGCGGGATCGCCTCGACCGTGCCCGTGACGTCGCGCAGGGCGTACAGCTTCTTGTCGGCGGGGGCCAGGCCGTCGCCGGCGGCACAGATCACGGCGCCGGCGTCGTGCAGCACCTTCATCATCTCGTCGTTGGAGAGCAGGGCGCGCCAGCCGGGGATGGACTCCAGCTTGTCCAGGGTGCCGCCGGTGTGGCCGAGGCCGCGCCCGGAGAGCTGCGGGACGGAGGCGCCGCAGGCGGCGACCAGCGGGGCGAGCGGCAGGGTGATCTTGTCGCCGACGCCACCGGTGGAGTGCTTGTCGCTGGTGGGCTGCGCGAGCGAGGAGAAGTCCATCCGGACGCCGGAGCGGATCATCGCGTCGGTCCAGCGGCTGATCTCGCGCGGCTTCATGCCGTTCAGCAGGATCGCCATGGCGAGGGCGGACATCTGCTCGTCGGCGACATCGCCGCGGGTGTAGGCGTCGATGACCCAGTCGATCTGAGCGTCGCTCAGCTCTCCGCGGTCGCGCTTGGTCCTGATGACGGAGATGGCGTCCATGGCTGCTCCAAGAGGGGTTCAAAATGCGAAGAGTGTCGCGAGCTGGCCGGATTGCGGCCCCACTCGCGACACTCTACGCGCGTAACAGAAACAAAGACTAGAGCCGCTCCGGCCCGAACGCGTCGGGGAGGACCTCGCTCATCGGCTTCACGCCGGACGGCAGCTCGACCAGCAGTTCCGGCCCGCCGTGCTCGTAGAGCAGCTGGCGGCAGCGCCCGCACGGCATCAGCAGACCGCCGTCCCCGTCCACACAGGTGAACGCGGTCAGCCGGCCGCCGCCGGTGGCGTGCAGCGTGGAGACCAGGCCGCACTCGGCGCAGAGCGCGAGCCCGTACGAGGCGTTCTCCACGTTGCAGCCGGTGACCACCCGGCCGTCGTCGACCAGCGCGGCCGCGCCGACCGGGAACTTGCTGTACGGGGCGTAGGCGTGGGTCATCGCCTCCCGCGCGGCGGCGCGCAGCGCCTCCCAGTCGACCTCCACCGCGGGGGCCGTCACTTGCCCTGGCCCTTGCGGTAGATCTGGCCGTCGGCCTTCGGCGGCCGCAGCCGCTGCGAGGCCAGCGAGAGCACCACCAGGGTGATCACGTACGGCGTCGCGACGATCAGCGGACGCTGCACCTCCTCGGTGGTGGCGTACCAGGTCGCCAGACCGCCGGCCACCACGAAGGTGATCAGCGCGGCCGGGATCTTGCGGCGGTAGAGGTTCCAGAGCGCCAGCAGGAACATCGCGATGGCGACCACCAGGATCAGCACGTGCACCGACTCCGGGTCACGCAGCTGGAGGCTGTCGGTGA
The DNA here is from genome assembly GCF_044768625.1 of Kitasatospora sp. NPDC091207. Classification (NCBI taxonomy): domain Bacteria; kingdom Bacillati; phylum Actinomycetota; class Actinomycetes; order Kitasatosporales; family Streptomycetaceae; genus Kitasatospora; species Kitasatospora sp. NPDC091207. The sequence continues at coordinate 999,104 of NZ_JBIVVS010000001.1, read as the reverse complement.
AGCCGAACAGACCGGCACCCATGGCGAGGCCGCCCGGCATCCAGTTGCCGAAGATCATCGCCGCGAGGCCGATGAAGCCCCGGCCGTTGGTCTGGCCGTCCTTGTAGAAGTGCGCCGCGACCAGCGAGAGGTACGCGCCACCGAGGCCCGCGAAGGCACCGGAGGTGACGACCGCGTAGTACTTGTACTTGTAGACGTTGACGCCCAGCGACTCGGCCGCGGTCGGGTTCTCACCGCAGGAGCGCAACCGCAGGCCGAACACCGTGCGCCACAGGGCGAAGTAGCTGACCACGATCAGCGCGCCGGCCAGCAGCACGACCACCGAGATGTTGGTGACCAGGCCGCCGAGCACACCGGCGACGTCGGAGACCAGGAACCAGTGGTGGAGCTCGATGTCCTTCAGCCCGGAGGAGAGCCCGGGGATGGTGATGTACGGCAGCGGATCGGCCGGCGGGGACTGGTTCGCGCCGGCACCGACGGAGATGTAGTCCTTGTAGTAGATCCGGTTGACGTATGCGCAGATGCCGGGGATCAGCAGGTTGACGCCGACACCGGAGACGATGTGGTCGACGCCGAAGGTCACCGTGATGACGGCGTGCAGCAGACCGCCCAGCGCACCGCCGAGCATGCCGGCCACCAGGCCGAACCAGGGGCTGACCAGGTACCCGCCCCAGGCGCCGGCGAAGGTGCCGGCGACCATCATGCCTTCGAGGCCGATGTTGACCACGCCGGCCCGCTCGGACCAGAGACCGCCCAGACCGGCCATGCCGATCGGCACGGCGGCGCTGAGCGCGGCGGTGACCTGACCGGAGGAGGTCAGCGAGTGGTTGCCGGTGGCCATGCCCACGGCGGAGAAGAGGACCAGGGCGCCCGCGATCAGCAGCAGCACCACGGGCCAGGACATCTTGCGCTTCTTGGCGGGAGCGCCCGGCGCCTTCGCGCGGGCGGCGGTGGCCGTACTCATGCGGACACCTCCTTCTTCTCGTTGGCGGCCGCGGCCTGGGCGGCCAGCTCGGCGCCGACCTTCTGCTGCTGGCGCTTGAGGCCGTAGCGGCGCACCAGCTCGTAGGCGACGACGACGCAGATGACGATGGTGCCCTGCATGACCGGCACGATCTCGAACGGGAAGCCGCCCTGGAGCGGCAACTGCGAGCCGGTGGCGTCCAGGAAGGCGAACAGCACGGCCGCGAAGGCCATGCCGATCGGGCTGTTGCGCCCCAGCAGGGCGACGGAGATGCCGAGGAAGCCGAGGCCGCCCTGGAAGCTCTGACCGAAGTTGTACGAGTTCTGCAGCAGCTCGGGCATGCCGATCAGGCCGGCCAGCGCGCCGGAGACCACCATCGAGGTGACGACCATGCGCTTGACGTTCACACCGGACGCGGTCGCGGCGGTCTCCGAGCGGCCGGTGGCGCGCAGGTCGAAGCCGAAGCGGGTCCGGGTCAGGGTGAACTGGAAGGCCACGCCGACCAGGATCGCGATGAAGAGGAAGCCGTAGAGCGGGCCGCCGTCGGTGTTGATCGCGAAGAAGTGGCTGGACTCCGAGACCGGCGAGGTCTGGATGGAGTTGCTGGTGGAGCTCTTCTCCGGCGCGAAGATGCCGGGGACGAGCAGCAGACCGACGATGGCGACCGCGATCGCGTTCAGCATGATGGTCGAGATGACCTCGCTGACGCCGCGGAAGACCTTCAGCAGACCGGCGATGCTGGCGTAGAGGCCACCGACCAGCATGGCGGTGATCAGCAGCAGCGGGATCTGGATGAACGACGGCAGGTCGAGCTTGCTGCCGACGAAGGCCGCGAACAGTGCCGCGACCTTGTACTGGCCCTCGACACCGATGTTGAAGAGGTTCATCCGGAAGCCGAAGGCGGCGGCCGCGGCGGCCAGGTAGTACGTGGTGGACCGGTTGAGGATGGCCACCTGGCCGTCCGACTTGGTGGCGTACGTGATCATCACGTTCCACGCGTCGAACGGGTTCTTGCCGGAGGTCGCCAGCAGCACCGAGCAGATCGCGACGGAGAGCAGGACGGCGAGCACCGGTGCGGCGAGGGCGAGCACGATCTTCTCGCCGTCGAACCGCTTCACCGGGCTGGGCTTGGCGGCGGGGGTGGGACTGGTCATGTGGCTACTCCCCCGCCTGCGGGTCGGCGGTGTCGGTGGGGGTGTCGGACGGAGTGCCGTCCTCGGCTGCGGCAGCGTCGGTGCCCTCCGCGCTGAACGCGTGGAACTCCTCCACGGCGTCGGCGTCGGACTCGATGTGGCCGCGGGCCGCACCGGTCATCGCGGTCCCCAGGTCCTCGGCGGTGACGGTGGCCGGGTCGGCGTCGGCGACCAGACGGCCGCGGTAGATCACCCGGATGGTGTCGGAGAGGCCGATCAGCTCGTCCAGGTCGGCGGAGATCAGCAGGACGGCCAGGCCGGCCCGCTGGGCGACCCGGATGTGCTCCCAGATCTGCGCCTGCGCGCCGACGTCCACACCACGGGTGGGGTGGGCGGCGATCAGCAGCTTGGGCTGGTGGCTCATCTCGCGGCCGATGATCAGCTTCTGCTGGTTGCCGCCGGAGAGCGACGCCGCGGTGACCTCGATGCCGGGGGTGCGGACGTCGTACTCCTCGACGATCCGCTGGGTGTCCTTGCGGGCACCGGCCGGGTCGAGCAGCACGCCCTTGGAGTTCGGGGTCTCGGTGACGTGACCGAGGATCCGGTTCTCCCAGAGCGGGGCCTCCAGCAACAGGCCGTGCTTGTGGCGGTCCTCGGGGATGTAGCCGATGCCGGCCTCGCGGCGGGCCCGGGTGAGGGTGCCGGAGAGGTCCTTGCCGTCGAGGGTCACGGTGCCGCCGTCCAGCGGCAGCATGCCCATGATGGCCTCGACCAGTTCGGCCTGGCCGTTGCCCTCGACGCCGGCGATGCCGAGGATCTCGCCCTGGTGGATGTGCAGCGAGATGTCGTCGAGCACGACGCGCTCGATGCCCTCGGCATCGGTCTTGGCGATCCGCAGGTCCCGGACGTTCAGCATCTCGTCGGTGGTCACGGTGGACTCGCGGCTCTCCGGGGAGGGCAGCTCGGCGCCGACCATCAGCTCGGCCAGCTGGCGCGCGGTGACGTTCGCCGGGTCGGCGTCGCCGACCGTGGTGCCGCGCCGGATGACGCTGATCGCGTCCGCCACCGAGAGCACCTCGTGCAGCTTGTGCGAGATGAAGATGACGGTGACGCCCTCGGACTTGAGCTCGCGCAGGTTGTCGAAGAGCGCGTCGACCTCCTGCGGGACGAGCACCGCGGTCGGCTCGTCGAGGATCAGGATCTTGGCGCCGCGGTAGAGCACCTTGAGGATCTCGACGCGCTGGCGGTCGGCCACGCCGAGGTCCTCGACCAGCGCGTCCGGGCGCACGCCCAGGCCGTACTGGTCGGAGATCTCCTTGATCTTCGCCTTGGCCTTGCCGCCGATGCCGTGGAGCTTCTCGCCGCCGAGGACGACGTTCTCCCAGACGGTCAGGTTGTCCGCGAGCATGAAGTGCTGGTGCACCATGCCGATGCCGCGCTCGATGGCGTCGCCCGGGGTGGTGAACTCGCACAGTTCGCCGTTGATCGCGATGGTGCCCTCGTCCGGCTTCTGCATGCCGTAGAGGATCTTCATCAGCGTCGACTTGCCGGCGCCGTTCTCGCCCATGAGCGCGTGCACGGTGCCGGTGCGGACGGTGAGGTTGATGTCGTGGTTGGCCACGACGCCGGGGAAGCGCTTGGTGATTCCGCGCAGTTCGACGGCCGGTGTCGCCGTCCCCGCGCTGGGGGTACCGCCCTTGCTGAGGGCGGGGTCGGATGCGGTGATGGCGATCTCCTGGTGGTCTGGAGGCGCGTCGTTGCGCTGGAGGGCCAAGAAAAGACGGTGGGGTACGGGACGGGGCCCGGGGGTACGCACTGAGCGCACCCTTCCGGGCCCCTCCCTGATGCTGCGTCAATCATTGCGCTGCCGGGCAGACGGCAGCGGCAGCGACGTCCGGACGCGCCTTACGGAGCGGTCGGGACGGTGGTGGCGCCGCTCTTGATGGCGGTGGCGGCGTCGTTGAGCTTGCCCTGGATGTCGTCGATCTTGCCGCCGGTGGTGGCGAGCGAGACGCCGTCGGCCTTCAGGTCGAAGTTCTTCACGCCGGTGAAGGGGGAGCCCTTCTTGGCGGAGTCGATGTAGGCGAACACGGCCTTGTCGACGTTCTTCACCATCGAGGTGAGGATGCTGTTCTTGTACTTCGCCAGGGCCGGCTGGGCGGCCTGGTCGGAGTCGACGCCGATGGCCAGCTTGCCAGCGTTGGCGACGGCCTCGATGGCACCGTTGCCGGAGGAACCGGCGGCGGTGTAGATGACGTCCGCGCCCTTGTCGAGCTGACCCTGCGCGGCCTCCTTGCCCTTGTCGGGCGAGTTGAAGCCGGAGAAGTCCGGGGGCGTGGTCAGGTAGGTGGTCTCGACCGCGATGCTCGGGTCGACCGACTTCACACCCGCCTTGTAGCCCGCCTCGAACTTCTTGATGAGCTCGGACTGCACACCGCCGATGAAGCCGACGTGCTTGTTCTTGGACTTGAGGGCCGCGGCCACACCGGCCAGGTACGAGCCCTCCTGCTCCGAGAAGGTCAGCGAGGTGACGTTGCTCGGCTGGGTGTCGGACGCCGAGTCGATGATCGCGAACTTGGTGTTCGGGTTCTCCTTGGCGACCTTCTCGACGGCGCCCTGGTAGACGAAGCCCACCGCGATGATCGGGTTGTAGCCGGCGGTGACCAGGTTCTTGAGCCGGGTCTCCTTGTCGGCCTCGGCCTCACCGGTCTTGGCGTCGGCCTCGGTGACGCCGACACCCAGCTCGGCCTTGGCCTTGTCCAGGCCGCGGGCGGCGGAGTCGTTGAACGACTGGTCGCCACGGCCACCGATGTCGTAGGCCATGCCGACCTTCAGGCCGCCCTCGGAGGAGCCGGAAGAAGCATTCGTGTCGTTGCTCTTTGCGCCGCAAGCGGCGAGCGAGGCAATGCCCAGGGAACCCGAGAGCACAACCGCAGCGAGCTTAGTAGAACGGCGCAAGGGAGTTTCTCCTTCTCACACGCACCCGTTTAGCGTGGTCGGACGCCACCGTAACGCGCGTAGAACACGGTTGGGTCACAGGCTGCCGGAGCATTCGGGTTGTTATCAAACCGTGGTCTCACGGCCTCCCCGAGGCCCCTTCCCCGTACGCGGAGGGTGGTCGGAACTGGCGCTGCCCAGTGTACGTAACCGTCCATAGAGCCCTGAATCCGACAACTCGGGCACTCCATCGACTATGCTTCGTCGCCCTCCAGCGCCAGCGCCGCGAAGAGCTCCACGCCGATCCCGATCGCCCGCTCGTCCACGTCGAAGCGGCCCTGGTGCAGATCACGGACCGTGGCGTCGCCGGGGGCGCGGACCCCGAGCCGGGCCAGCGCGCCCGGGGCGTGCTCCAGGTACCAGGAGAAGTCCTCCCCGCCGAGACTCTGCTCGGTGTCCTCCACCACCTGACGGCCGCCCTGGCCGAACCGGGCCGTCATGACGGCCTCCAGCAGGCCCACCGAGACCGCCTCGTTGACCACCGGCGGCACCCCGCGGTGGTAGTCGAGCGTCCACTTCGCCCGGTAGGTCTCGGCCAGCTTGGCGATCAGCTCGTGCAGCAGGTCCGGCGCCTCGCGCCAGCCCGCGAGCTCCAGGCAGCGGACGGTGCCCTCCAGCTCGGCGTGCTGCGGGATGACGTTGGGGGCCGAGCCGGAGGCGATCCGGCCCCAGACCAGGCTGACCCCCCAGCGCGGGTCCATCCGGCGGGCCAGCGCGCCCGGCAGATCGGCGGCCATCCGCGCGATCGCGGTCACCAGGTCGGTGGTCAGGTGCGGGCGGGCGGTGTGGCCGCCGGGGCCGTCCAGGTGCAGCACCAGCCGGTCGCAGGCCGAGGTGATCGCCCCGGTGCGCAGCGCGATCCGGCCCGCCTCCACCTTCGGGTCGCAGTGCACCGCGAAGATCCGGCCGACGCCGTCCATGCCGCCGGCCTTGATCACGTCCAGCGCCCCGCCCGGCATGACCTCCTCGGCGGGCTGGAAGACCAGCCGGACCGGGCGGCGCAGCTCACCGGAGCGGGCCGCCCCGGCCAGTACCAGGGCGGTGCCCAGCACCACCGAGGTGTGCACGTCGTGGCCGCAGGCGTGGGCCTGGCCGGCGACGGTGGAGCGGTACGGCACGTCCGTCTTGGCGTCGTCGATCGGCAGCGCGTCGATGTCGGCGCGGAAGGCCAGGAACTCGGCGTCGCGCGCGGTCCCGTCCGGCACGATGTCGACGGTCATCCCGGTGCCGCCGGGCAGTACCCGGGGGGCCAGACCGGCCGCCGTCAGCCGGTCGCGCAGCAGGCCGGTGGTGCGGAACTCCTGGCGGCCCAGCTCCGGGTGGCGGTGCAGATCGCGGCGGAAGGCGATCAGCTCCGGCTCCAGTGCCGTGACCCGGTCACGCAGACCGGCGACGGGGTGGGCAGCGGTGAGCGTGATGGCCGACTGGGCGGACTCAGGACGGTTCATCTCAACAAGGGTAGGCCTCTTGGGGGGTTTTGGCCTGACTTCCCGCAAAGAAGTCCCCGTATGGGCGCATAGTGGCTGAGCAGATGGGTATGACATCTCGTTTCAGTCGCCTTCCCCAGGTTGCGTGCCCTGTGCAACGACCGCCCGTGCCGACGGTCACGGGGCCACTCGGACGGCGGATTGACGACCTCTCAGAACCGTTCGGCGGGCGTGTACGTCCCCCACACCTCGCGCAGCGCGTCGCAGACCTCGCCCACCGTGGCGCGGGCGGCCAGCGCCTCCTTCATCGGGTAGAGCACGTTGTCCCGCCCCTCGGCCGCCCGGCGCAGCGCGCCGAGCCCGCGGCCCACCGCCGAGGAGTCGCGCCCGGCCCGCAGCGCGGCCAGCCGCTCGACCTGCCGCGCCTCGGCCGCCGGGTCCACCCGCAGCGGCTCGTACCGCTCCTCGGTGTCCAGCCGGAACCGGTTGACCCCGACCACCGTGCGCGCACCGGAGTCGGTCTCCTGCTGGACGCGGTAGGCGGTGCGCTCGATCTCGGCCTTCTGGTGGCCCGCCTCGATCGCCGCCACCGCCCCGCCCAGCTCCTCGATCCGGCCCATCAGCGCGAGCGCGGCGGCCTCCACACCGTCGGTCAGCGACTCGACCGCGTAGGAGCCGGCGAACGGGTCGACGGTGGCGGTGAGATCGGTCTCGTGGGCGAGCACCTGCTGGGTGCGCAGCGCGAGCCGGGCCGACTTCTCGGTGGGCAGCGCGAGCGCCTCGTCGAAGCTGTTGGTGTGCAGCGACTGGGTGCCGCCGAGCACCGCCGCCAGCGCCTGCACCGTGACCCGGACCAGGTTGACCTCGGGCTGCTGCGCGGTGAGCTGCACCCCGGCGGTCTGGGTGTGGAACCGCAGCATCCGGGACCTCGGGTCCCGCGCGCCGAACTCCTCGCGCATCACCCGGGCCCAGATCCGCCGGGCGGCGCGGAACTTCGCCACCTCCTCCAGCAGGGTGGTGCGGGCCACGAAGAAGAAGGAGAGCCGCGGCGCGAAGTCGTCCACCGCCATGCCGGCCGCGACGGCGGTGCGGACGTACTCGATGCCGTTGGCGAGGGTGAAGGCGATCTCCTGCGCCGGGTCCGCCCCGGCCTCGGCCATGTGGTAGCCGGAGACCGAGATGGTGTTCCAGCGGGGGATCTCGGCCCGGCAGTACCGGAACACGTCCGCGACCAGCCGCAGCGAGGGCTTCGGCGGGAAGATGTAGGTGCCGCGGGCGATGTACTCCTTCAGCACGTCGTTCTGGACGGTGCCGGTCAGCCGGGCCGCCGGCACGCCCTGGGCCTCGCCGACCAGTTGGTAGAGGAGCAGCAGCGGGCCGGCCGGCGCGTTGATGGTCATCGAGGTGGAGACCTCGCCCAGCGGGATGCCCTCGAACAGGACGCCCATGTCCGCCACGCTGTCGATCGCGACGCCGACCCTGCCGACCTCGCCGGCCGCGAGCCGGGCGTCCGAGTCGTAGCCCATCTGGGTGGGCAGGTCGAAGGCGACCGAGAGGCCGGTGGTGCCGTTCGCGATCAGCTGCCGGTAGCGGGCGTTGGACTCGGCGGCGGTACCGAAGCCGGCGTACTGGCGCATCGTCCACGGCCGGCCGGTGTACATCGACGGGTGGACGCCCCGGGTGTACGGGTACTCCCCCGGGCCGCCCAGGCGTTCCCGCGGGTCCCAGCCGTCCAGCGCCTCCGGCCCGTACAGCGGCTCGACGGGGAAGCCCGACTCGGTGCGGCGCGGCTCGGCTGCCATGGGTCCCTCCACGGGATCGGCGGGCGGGCGCACCGCCCTTCGCGAGGTGACGGCGCCCGGCCTTCGCAATGTAACGGCGCCCGGCCCGGCGCGGGCGGAGCCGGTGCCATTGAGATGATCGGGTGAGCGACCGAAGTACTTCCCCGACCGACGTACTTCCCGACCGGGGTACTTGCCCCGACCGGGGTACTGACCGACCGACGTGATCCCCAGGGAGTGGCAATGACCAAGCAGAAGGTGGCCGTGGTCACCGGCGCCAGCAGTGGAATCGGCGCGGCGACCGCCCGCCGGCTCGCGGCCGACGGCTTCGAGGTGGTGCTGACCGCCCGCCGCACCGAGCGGATCGAGGAGCTCGCCAAGGAGCTCGGCGGGCGCGCCCACACCCTGGACGTCACCGACCGGGCGGCCGTGGACGCCTTCGCGGCCGCGGTCGGCCGGGTGGACGTGCTGGTCAACAACGCCGGCGGGGCGATCGGCGCGGAGTCGGTCGAGGCCGCCGACCCGGCCGACTGGCTGGCGATGTACCAGGTGAACGTGCTCGGCGTGCTGCACATGACGCAGGCGCTGCTGCCGGCGCTGCGGGCGAGCGGCGACGGCACCGTGCTGGTGCTCTCCTCCACCGCGGCGCTGGCCGCGTACGAGGGCGGCGGCGGCTACGTGGCGGCCAAGCACGCGGCGCACACCATCGCGGCCACGCTGCGGCTGGAGCTGTGCGGGGAGCCGATCCGGGTGATCGAGATCGCTCCGGGGATGGTGAAGTCCGAGGGCTTCGCCGTCACCCGCTTCCGGGGTGACGAGGAGAAGGCCGCCGCCGTGTACGCGGGCGTCGCCGAGCCGCTGACCTCGGAGGACGTCGCGGACACGGTGGGCTGGGCGGTCACCCGGCCCCCACACGTCAACATCGACCTGCTGGTGGTGCGCCCGCGGGCCCAGGCCGCCAACCACAAGGTGCACCGGACCTGACCCCGGCCGCGCGGGCGGGCGGCCCCCCGGCCGGGGGCAAGATCGAACATGTCACCCGGCAGTGATACATACGTGCGATGACATCTCTTCGGGCCGCCCGCCCGCGCGTTCTGCTGACCGCCTTCGCGGTCGGCACCCTGCTTCTCGGTTCCGCCTGCGACAACCACGCCAAGCCCGCCCAGGACCAGGCCGCCGCGACCCCGTCGGCCGCCCCGGCCGCCCCGACGCCCACCGCGACGCCGACGCCCACCCCCAAGCCCACCGGCGCCGACGATCCGGCGCTCAAGCCGTTCTACGGCCAGCAGGTCTCCTGGGCCGCCTGCCCGGCCGACCCGCAGGCCGAGAAGGCCAAGATCGACATATCCGGGATGCTCTGCGGCAAGCTGCACGTCCCGCTCGACTACGCCAACCCCGCCGTCGACGCCCTCGACATCGCGCTGATCAAGCTGCCGGCCGCCAAGCCGGACCAGAAGCTCGGCTCGCTCATGGTCAACCCGGGCGGCCCGGGCGGCTCCGGCATCGAGATGGTCAAGTACGGCGCCAAGCAGTACGACGGCGCCCTGCACAACCGGTTCGACGTGGTCGGCTTCGACCCCCGCGGCACCGGCGAGAGCTCCCCGGTGGTCTGCTACGACGACAAGCAGCACGAGGAGTCCAACCAGCGCGACTCCTCGCTGGACCCGGCGGTCCGCAAGGCCGACCACGTCAAGTACGCCACCGAGCACGCCGCCGCCTGCCAGGCGAGGTCCGGCAAGCTGCTGCCCTTCGTCGGCACCCGCAACACCGCCCGTGACCTGGACGTGCTGCGCGCCGCCGTCGGCGACAAGAAGCTCAACTACCTCGGCATCTCCTACGGCACCTACCTCGGCGCGCTCTACGCCGAGCAGTTCCCGCAGAACACCGGCCGGCTGATCCTGGACGGCGCCGTCGACCCCGCGCAGGACGGGCTGGAGCACGGCATCGACCAGCAGGTGGGCTTCGAGAAGTCCTTCGAGCGCTTCGCCGCCGACTGCGTGCAGAACCACGCGGCCGAGTGCCCGCTCGGCAAGGACCCGGCCAAGGCCGCCCAGAAGGCCGCCGACTTCCTCGACGGACTGCGCGAGCACCCGATGACCGCCAAGGACGGCCGCAAGCTCGGCGCCGACCTCGCCTGGACCGGCACCATCCAGATGCTCTACGGCGACGAGAAGACGTCCTGGACGTACCTGCGCAACGCGCTCGGCTGGGCCATGCTCGGCAAGAAGGGCGACTACCTGCTCGCCTTCGCCGACGAGTACAACGGCCGCGACGAGAACGGCCACTACAGCCCGATGGAGGAGGCCAACAGCGCGATCAGCTGCGCCGACCGCACCCGGCCGGCCCCCAGCCCCGAGCGCGCCCAGCAGGCGGTGGCCAGGCTCCAGGCCGAGGCCCCGCTGCTGTCCAAGGGCGTCTCGGTGGACGACTACAGCGAGCCGTCCTGCGCGTACTGGCCGTTCAAGACGACCGAGCAGCCGCACGCCGTCCGCGCCGAGGGCAGCGCGCCGATCCTGGTGGTCGGCACCACCGGCGACCCGGCCACCCCGTACGCCTCCGCCGAGGCGCTCGCGAAGGGCTTCGCCAACGCCACCCTGCTGACCCGGGTCGGCGAGGGGCACGGCGCGTTCGGCAAGGGCAACGGCTGCGTCGACGCCGCGCTGGAGGCCTACCTGGTGGAGGGCACCGTGCCGGCCGCCGGAACCCGCTGCTCCTGAGCGCCGCCGGCCCGCGAAAGCCCTGGACCATGAGCAGATGAGCGTGGGGAGGGCGCTGACACCGAGGTGTCAACGTCACAACTTGATAGCTCGATCGGATGAATTCCGCGTGCGCCCTCCCCAACTGATGACTGCTCAACTACCGTTGAGCCGCTGCCCGGCGGGTCCCGGACACCGCCCCGCAGCTCCATACTTCACCTGCTTCACCACCCCTTTCACCGGCACCTTCCCGCCCTCACGAGGAGGACCCGCTGGCCAGCGACATCCCGTCACCGCGGCTCGATCCCAGTTCCGAGCCGACCCTCCTCGGGCTGCACCGCTTCAACGAGGCCGACGCCGGCGCGGCCGAGGAAGCCCTCCTCGCCTGCTGCGGCAGCCACCGCTGGGCCCTGCGGCTCACCGCCCACCGGCCCTACCCCGACATAGAGTCCCTGCTGGCCGCGGCCAGCGAGGCCTCCTACGACCTGCGACCGGCCGACCTGGCCGAGGCGCTGGCGGACGAGAGCTGGATGCCGCAGCCACTCCTGGGCATGCGCGCACCCGGCAGCCAGGCGGCCCACACCGCCCTTCGCGCCGCCCACGCCGCGTACGAGGCCCGGTTCGGGCACGTCTTCGTGGTCTGCCTGGACGGCGTGGCCCCCGAGGAGATGCTCGACACCGTGCTCAGCTCGATCCGCACGCGACTGGCGCACGACCCGGACGAGGAGCGGCTGATCGCCTCGGACGAGCTGCGCCGGATCGCCCTGACCCGCCTGGAACACCTGGTCGCGACCCACTCGGGGGCCGGGGCGCGCTGAACCGGGCCCACCCTCACCCGCGTGCCTGCGCGGCGCGGAGCTTCACCACCTGCTGCCGGACGATCCGCTCGTCCGGCGCGGCGGCGGGCTCCGCGCCGACGCCGACCGTGGTGAGCACCGCCAGCACCGGACCGACCCGGGCCACCACCGCACGCTGGGAGAGCACCACCGTGCCCGACTCACTCGTCAGGGTGAACCCGGTCACCGCGTCCGCTCCCCCGGCCGTGGGCGTGTCGTCCCGGATCAACCGGTGCCTGGTCCGGACCGGCTTGCGGCTCTTCTCCGCCGGCGGCGGCGGAGCGGTCGAGACGAACGAGGCGCACGGGCCGAACAGCTTCTCCAGCTCCGCCTGCAGCTGCGCCGCCCGCCCGGCCCGGTAGCCGAGCAGCCCTCCGTACACGCCGCCCTTGGGGTCGGCCGCCCGCGCCACGCTCAGATCGGTCTCCGCGTACGGATCCGCCGGGCCGGGCGAGGGCGTGCCGCCGCCCGCCGCCACCGCCGGGGTCACCGCGTCCAGCAGCGGCTGGCAGACGGGCAGGTCGGAGACCTCCCGGCCGCCGCCCGACCCGGTCTCGCCGTGACCGGGCGTCATCACCGTCACCGTGTAGCCCGCTCCCAGATCGGCGTCGGCCACGGCGGCCGCCCGCAGCTCGGCGGCGGACAGCTCACGGGCCGGCTGGACCCGGTCGGCGGAGCCGCCGACCGTGGTGCAGCCCACGGCGAGCAGCAGGACGCCGACCGCGACTGCGGCGGACGGGCGGCGGGGCGGGCTCAGTGGCACGGGGGCCTCGGCAGGATGTCGGCGAAGGAGCGGGCGGCCACGGTAGCGCAACCAGACGGTCACGCTGGGTGTCCAAAGCCGCCCCGGTTCCCCCCGCACTAGGCCAGTCGTGCCTGATTGATCACACCTCGGGCCCCCGGAGGCGGTTCACAGAAACGCGTCGATAGGATGCTGGCGGCCGGTGGACCGTACCCGGCCGGGCTGACCGACACCGAAGCCGGCCGAGCCCCCAATCGCTTCCGGAGGGTTTTTCCGTGCCGGCTGGAACGCTGTACCGCGGCCGGGAAGGCATGTGGAGCTGGGTGGCTCATCGAGTCACCGGCGTCCTCATCTTCTTCTTCCTGTTCGCCCATGTCCTGGACACCGCACTGGTGCGAGTGTCGCCCGAGGCGTACGACTCTGTGATTCAGACGTACAAGACGCCTCTGGTGAACCTGATGGAGTACGGCCTGGTGGCCGCCATCCTGTTCCACGCCCTCAACGGCCTCCGGGTCGTCGCCGTCGACTTCTGGTCGAAGGGCCCGAAGTTCCAGAAGCAGATGCTCTGGACCGTGGTCGGGGTGTGGGTCGTCCTGATGGCGGGCGCCTTCTACCCGATCCTTCAGCACACGCTGACCTCTTGGTTCGGGAAGTGATCTGAGACATGACCACGGAATACTCCGACGCCCTGGTGGTCCCCTCCGCCCAGGCGCACACCGGCAAGGGCCTCGGCACCGGTAACCCGGCCGACGCCTTTGTGGTCGAGCCGGCCCGCCAGCGGACCAAGAAGACCCCGCGCCGCACCCGGACCAACTTCGAGATGCTGGCCTGGCTCTTCATGCGCCTGTCCGGCATCGTCCTGGTGGTGCTGATCCTCGGCCACCTGCTGATCATGCTGGTGCTCGACGGCGGCGTCTCCAAGATCGGCTTCGCCTTCGTGGCCGGCCGCTGGGCCTCGCCGTTCTGGCAGGGCTGGGACCTCCTGATGCTCTGGCTCGCCATGCTGCACGGCGCCAACGGCATGCGGACGGTCATCAACGACTACGCCGAGAAGGACTCCACCCGGCTCTGGCTGAAGGGCCTCATGGGCGCCGCCACGGTCTTCACCGTGCTGCTCGGCACCCTGGTGATCTTCACCTTCGACCCGAACATCTGACGACACAGCATCTAATCGGCAATCGGCAGAGGCCAGAGGCGAGTTAGAACCCCCATGCAGATTCACCAGTACGACACCGTCATCGTCGGCGCCGGTGGCGCCGGCATGCGCGCGGCCATCGAGTCGACCCAGCGCAGCCGCACCGCGGTGCTGACCAAGCTCTACCCCACCCGGTCCCACACCGGCGCGGCCCAGGGCGGCATGTGCGCCGCCCTCGCCAACGTCGAGGAGGACAACTGGGAGTGGCACACCTTCGACACGGTCAAGGGTGGTGACTACCTGGTCGACCAGGACGCCGCCGAGATCATGTGCAAGGAGGCCATCGACGCCGTCCTCGACCTGGAGAAGATGGGCCTGCCCTTCTCCCGCACCGAGCAGGGACGGATCGACCAGCGCCGCTTCGGCGGCCACTCCCGCAACCACGGCGAGGCCCCGGTCCGCCGGTCCTGCTACGCGGCCGACCGCACCGGTCACATGATCCTCCAGACGCTGTTCCAGAACTGCGTCAAGCACGGCGTCGAGTTCTTCAACGAGTTCTACGTCCTCGACCTGCTGATCAACGAGGGCAAGACGGCCGGCGTCGTCGCCTACGAGCTGGCCACCGGCGAGATCCACGTCTTCCAGGCCAAGTCCGTCGTGTTCGCCTCCGGCGGCACCGGCAAGTTCTTCAAGGTCTCCTCCAACGCCCACACCCTCACCGGTGACGGCCAGGCCCTGGTCTACCGCCGCGGCCTGCCGCTGGAGGACATGGAGTTCTTCCAGTTCCACCCGACGGGCATCTGGCGCATGGGCATCCTGCTCACCGAGGGCGCCCGCGGCGAGGGTGGCATCCTGCGCAACAAGGACGGCGAGCGCTTCATGGAGCGCTACGCCCCCGTCATGAAGGACCTCGCGTCCCGTGACGTCTGCTCCCGCGCGATCTACACCGAGATCCGCGAAGGCCGCGGCTGCGGTCCGGACGGCGACCACGTCTACCTGGACCTCACCCACCTGCCGCCGGAGCAGCTGGACGCCAAGCTCCCGGACATCACGGAGTTCGCGCGCACCTACCTCGGCATCGAGCCCTACACGGACCCGATCCCGATCCAGCCCACCGCGCACTACGCGATGGGCGGCATCCCGACCAACGTCGAGGGTGAGGTCCTGCGCAACAACACCGACGTCGTCCCGGGCCTGTACGCGGCCGGCGAGGTCGCCTGCGTCTCCGTGCACGGCGCCAACCGGCTGGGCACCAACTCGCTGCTGGACATCAACGTGTTCGGCAAGCGCGCGGGCATCGCCGCCGCCGACTACGCGCAGACGGTGGACTACACCGAGCTGCCCGAGAACCCGGCCGAGAAGGTGCAGGCGCTGGTCGACGGCCTGCGCGAGTCCACCGGCACCGAGTCCGTGGCGCAGATCCGCAAGGAGCTGCAGGAGACCATGGACGCCAACGCCATGGTCTACCGCACCGGCGCGACCCTGAAGCAGGCGGTCGAGGACATCGCCGCCCTGCGGGAGCGCTACAAGCACGTCGCCATCCAGGACAAGGGCTTCCGCTACAACACGGACCTCCTGGAGGCCGTCGAGCTGGGCAACCTGCTCGACCTGGCCGAGGTGCTGGCGGTCTCCGCGCTCGCCCGCGAGGAGTCGCGCGGCGGTCACTACCGCGAGGACTTCCCGACCCGTGACGACGTGAAGTTCATGCAGCACACCATGGCGTACCAGGAGGTTGCCGAGGACGGCACCACCTCCATCCGCCTCGACTACAAGCCGGTCGTCACGACCCGCTACCAGCCGATGGAGCGTAAGTACTGATGAGCACTCCGACTGTGGAGAAGCACTCGGCCGCTCTGGACGCGGTCGAGGCGGGCGGCGTCGAGCTGATCACCGTCACCTTCCGGATCCGCCGGTTCAACCCGGAGGAGCACCCGGACCCGGTGTGGGTCGACTACCAGCTGACCCTGGACCCGAAGGAGCGCGTCCTGGACGCGCTCAACAAGATCAAGTGGGAGCAGGACGGCACCCTCACCTACCGCCGTTCCTGCGCGCACGGCATCTGCGGCTCCGACGCGATGCGGATCAACGGCCGCAACCGGCTGGCGTGCAAGACCCTGATCAAGGACGTCAACCCGGAGAAGCCGATCACGATCGAGGCCATCAAGGGCCTCACGGTCCTCAAGGACCTGGTCGTGGACATGGACCCGTTCTTCCAGGCGTACAAGGACGTCATGCCGTTCCTCATCACCAAGGGGAACGACCCGACCCGCGAGCGCCTGCAGTCCGCCGAGGACCGCGAGCGGTTCGACGACACCACCAAGTGCATCCTGTGCGCCGCGTGCACGTCGTCCTGCCCGGTCTTCTGGAACGACGGCCAGTACTTCGGCCCGGCCGCGATCGTCAACGCGCACCGCTTCATCTTCGACTCGCGCGACGAGGGTGCGGAGCAGCGGCTGGAGATCCTGAACGACCGTGAGGGCGTCTGGCGCTGCCGGACCACCTTCAACTGCTCGGAGGCCTGCCCGCGTGGCATCGAGGTCACCAAGGCGATCCAGGAAGTGAAGCGGGCGCTGGTCACCCGCCGCTTCTGAGCCCTGCGGCACGACGGAGGCCCCGCCCGATCCTCGGATCGGGCGGGGCCTCCTCGCATGCTCAGCGCAGCACGCCCAGATCCCTGGGCGCGGACCAGCCGCTGGACGCGGGTCCGGTGGCCCGGATCCCCACCCTTGTCGAATGTCGAACGGTGAGGATCCTGCCAGCGGGGTCCGACAGTGGCGGCGGGGATCAGCTCGCGGCGGGCTCGCGGCGGGTCGCGCGCAGGCCGCGGACGCCGACGGCGCCGACGGCCACGCCGAGGACGAAGGAGGTCACGGCGAGCAGCAGGTGGATCCAGAAGAAGGCGGTCGGCTGGGAGTGGTCGCCGTCGGTGAAGGCCTGGCCGCCGGAGTCCTTCCAGAGGTTCTTGACGAAGGTGACCCAGATGATCATGGACCAGACGCCGAAGGCGGTCAGGAACCAGGAGGTGCGACGGCTGAGCTTCATGGACGGTCCTCGGCGGCTGACGTGAAGATGGTGTGCCGCTCCAGTATGCGCGGGCGGCCGTTCGGCGTACGGCGGCCCCCTCCTGCGGAGGACGGGCCCGGAGCGGCGGACGGCGGAGCTCCGGACTGGGTACGGTCTGCTGGTGCCCACACGCCGTAAGCTCGCACACCTGCTCGCCGCGTACGCCGCGGCGCTCCCCGTTCTGCTCGCCGCCCCGGCGGCCGTCGCGGCCCCGCACGAGCCGCCTCCCCCGCCGGCCGCGATCGGCGGCGAGCGGCTGGGGCTCTCCGGTGTCCAGGTGGCCCCGCTGGCCGGCGCCCCGGCCCTGCCGGGGGATCTCACCGGGCAGTCCTGGATAGTCGCCGACGCCGCGTCAGGCGCGGTGCTCGCCGCCAGCAGTCCGCATCTGCGGCTCGCGCCGGCCAGCACCCTGAAGATCCTCTTCGCGGACACCGTACTGCCCAAGTTCGACCGCAACCTGGTGCACCGGGTCGCGGACGCGGAGATCCAGGGGATCGGCCCCGGCAGCAGCCTGGTCGGCATCAAGGAGGACCTGGACTACAAGGTCGAGGACCTCTGGCGCGGGGTGTTCCTCAGCTCCGGCAACGACGCGGTGCACGTCCTGTCGCACATGAACGGCGGGGTCCAGCAGACCGTCACCGAGATGCAGGCCCGCGCGAACGCGCTGCAGGCCCGGGACACCCGGGTGGTCTCCCCGGACGGCTACGACATGGACGGCCAGGTCTCCTCGGCCTACGACCTCACCCTGTTCGCCCGGGCCGGGCTGCGCAATCCCGACTTCCGGATGTACTGCGCCACCCGGGACGCCCTGTTCCCCGGCGCGGTGGACAAGAACAGCGGCCAGCGCGGCAGCTTCGGGATCGCCAACACCGACCGGTTGCTCGGCAAGTACCCGGGCCTGATCGGCGTGAAGAACGGTTTCACCACCGAGGCCGGCTCGACCTTCGTCGGAGCCGCCGAGCGGAACGGCCGCACCCTGCTGGTGACCGTGATGCACCCGACGACCTACCAGAAGGTCTACGACGAGACGGCGGCGCTGCTGGACTGGGGGTTCGCGGCGGCCGACAAGGTCACCCCGGTCGGCAAGCTGGTGGACGAGGCGCCGGCCGGTGAGCCGACACCGACCGGACAGGCGGGCGGCACCGCCGGCGTGCCCGCGCCCCCGCCGCACCCGTCAGTGGCGGCCTCGGCGCCCGCCCAGGCCGCCCCGGCCCGCGACGGTGCCGCCGGGCTCGGCCCGGTCGGCTGGGTGGCCATCGCGCTCGCCCTCACGGCGGGCGGCGCCGGTGCGCGGTTCCTGCTGCGGCGGCGCGGCCGGCCCTCCGCCGGCTGACGGGCGCCGCCCCGGGCCCGGCCTCACTCCTGGGGCCGGGCCTTCGGTGTGCCCTCCCGCTCCGCCGCCTCCGCCTCGTCGGCGGCCCGCACCATGGCCGCCGCCCGCGCACGGGCCCGGTCGCGGGCGGCGGCCGGGTCGGCCGTCGCCGTCCAGGCGACGCAGTACATCAGCAGCCGGGAGACGAAGTTGATCCAGAGCAGCAACGCCACCGGGACGCCGAAGGCCCCGTAGAGGCTCTTCCCGGCGACCGAGCCGAGGTAGGAGGCGAGCAGGATCTTCAGCAGTTCGAAGCCGACCCCGCCGATCAGCGCGCCCAGCAGCACGTCCCGCCGGTGCTGGCCGCGGATCCGGGGGAAGGGCGCCAGCAGGTAGGCGAAGAGCACCATGTCGGAGCCGACCGCGATCAGCAGGCCGACACCGGTCAGCAGGTAGCCGCCGGGACCGCCCGTCCCCAGGCCGATCCAGCCGGCGATCCGGCCGGCCAGCGTCGTCCCGGCGGCGGAGGCGGCCAGCGAGAAGAGCGAGACCAGACCCAGGCCGCCCAGCACCACGCAGTCCCAGACCTTGCGCAGCACCGGGTTGCCGTCCTCCTCCGGCAGCTGCCAGACGTCCCGGATCGAGGTGCGCATGGTGTCCACCCAGCCGAGGCCGGAGATCAGCAGCAGCACGCCGCTGACCAGTCCGACCGTGCCGGCGTTGGCCACCAGCGAGGACAGGTTGAGCGCGTCCGAGATCCCCGGCAGCTGGTCGGAGATGCGCTTCTGGAGTTCGGCGACCCGGGAGTCGGTCAGGGTGGCGACCGCGATCGCCAGCGCCACGGTGAGCAGCGGGAAGAGCGCGAGGAAGCCGAAGAAGGTGACCGCGCCGGCCAGCCGGTTGCCGCGCGCGGCGGTGAAGTGTTCGTACGCGCGGTACGGACGGCTGCGCAGGACCCACGCCACGAGCGGGCCGATGACCGGGAGGCGGGTGAGGAAGTCCACCTGTCCGGTTATACCGGCCGTTCGCCCGAATGGCCGTCAGGCTCGGCGGGCGGCACGGCAGTCGGCACCGGCAGGTGGCGACACCGGCGACACTGGCCCCGCCGGCTCCGCCAGCCCCGTGGCCGGGTCAGCGCTTGAGCAGCCGGCGGGCCCCGGCCAGCGCGCGGACCGTCCGGTAGGCGCCGTAGCGGCCGCGGCTCAGCAGCTCGGTGCGCACGCCCGCCACCCCGGCGGGCGGCGTGTAGCCGGCCGGGCGCAGCCGGGCGCAGTGCCCGGCCGCCTGCCGGAAGTACGCGCGGCGGTCGCCGGGCGGGACCCGGCCGGGCCTGGAGACCACGGTGTTGAGGTGGTGCAGCATCCGGCCGTAGACCACCGGGCGCCAGCGGTCGAGGTCCGGGCGGCCGTCCAGGAAGGCGAAGACCAGGTCGTACTGGGCGAAGACGTCGAAGTGCTTGCGCGAGGCGGTGGCGAGGATGTTGCCGCCCTCCTGGCGCTGGCGGTAGTGCACGCCGACCCGGTCGAGCAGGGTGATGCTCGCCGCGGCGAGCAGCGCCGGGTACGTCCAGGGGGTGTCCTCGTAGTACCCGGCGGGGAAGGTGAGGCCCTGCTCGGTGACGAAGTCGCGGCGGTAGGCCTTGTTCCAGACGACCTGCAGCAGGTCCAGCAGGTCGGGGCGGCGGTCGAGGTCGAAGACGTCCGGGGAGTCGGCGCCGAAGACGTGCGCCGAGGCGGCCCGGGTGATCCGGCCGTCGGCGTAGGTGCGGGCGTAGTCGTAGACCAGGATGTCCGGGTCGCCGCCGGCCGCCAGCCGGTCGTCGACGGCCTTGAGCAGGCCGGGCGTCAGCGTGTCGTCGCTGTCCAGGAAGATCACGTACTCGCCGGTGGCGACCGCCAGGCCGGCGTTGCGGGCCCGACCGAGGCCGACGTTCTCCGCCAGGTGCAGCACCCGCACGCGCGGGTCGCGGGCGGCCGCCCCGTCGAGGATCGCGCCGCAGCCGTCCGGGGAGCGGTCGTCCACCGCGATCAGTTCGACGTCCGGACCGCCCTGGCCGAGCACCGAGTCGAGGCACTCGGGAAGGTACTCCTCGACCTTGTGAACGGGGACGATGACACTGAAGCGGGGCATGGGCACAGAGTAGTGGCCCCCGGTCGGCCGGACCCACGGGCCCGGGGGCCCGCAGTGCCCCGGACGCCCCGGAGGACCGCCGGGGCCGGACGGTAGGATCGGTGGGCACGTACGCACCGGTTCAAAGTGCGGCCAGACCCCGACCGGGCTGCCACGCACCTTCCCCAGAAAGGCCTGCGTAGCCGATGGCTCCCCGCCTCTCCATCGTCGTTCCGATCTACAACGTCGAGCGCTACCTCGTGGAATGCCTCGACTCGATCGCCGCCCAGACCTTCACGGACTTCGAGTGCGTCATGGTCGACGACGGTTCGAAGGACGGCAGCGCGGCACTCGCCGAGGCGTACGCTGCCCAGGACTCCCGGTTCCGGCTGGTCCGCCAGGTGAACAAGGGCCTCGGCGCGGCCCGCAACACCGGCATCCGCCACATCGACCCGGACGCCGAGTTCCTCTGCTTCGTCGACTCCGACGACTCGATGCCGCCGAGCGCCTACGAGCTGATGATCAACACGCTCGACGAGACCGGCTCGGACTTCGCCACCGGCAACGTGCTGCGGTTCCGCGCGGTGGGCTACTACCAGTCCGGCGGGCACTCGCGGCCGTTCAAGGAGACCAGGCTCAAGACCCACGTCACCGAGATCCCCGCGCTGGTCACCGACCGCACGGCGTGGAACAAGGTGTACCGCCGCTCCTTCTTCGACGCGGCCGGCCTGCTCTACCCCGAGGGCATCCTGTACGAGGACGCCCCGGTCAGCGTGCCGCACCACTACCTCGCCACGAGCGTGGACGTGCTCTCCGAGCCGATCTACCACTGGCGCGAGCGCGAGGTCGGCGAGATGTCGATCACGCAGATGCGGACCAACCCCAAGGGCCTGGTCGACCGTGTCACCTCGGTGGAGCTGGTCCGCACCTGGCTGAAGAAGCAGACCGACCCGCGCTTCGCCGAGTACCTGCACTCCTACGACGAGAACACCCTCGTCGAGGAGATCCCGATGTTCTTCTGGTCCGTCGTGGACGGCGACAAGGAGTACCGGGACGCCTACCAGAAGAACGTCGGCCGGCTGCTCCGGGCGATCGGCCCCGACCAGGTCCGCAAGCTGCGCGCGCCGCTGCGGCTGAAGTACCACCTGACCCTCGCGGGCCGGATCGACGAGTTCGTCGAGCAGATCAAGTACGAGGGCGAGAGCAACGGCGGTGTCGCCGCCCGCGGCCTGCTGCGCCCCTACGCCGACTACCCGTTCCTGCGCGGCGGGCGCAAGAGCGTGCCGGCCGGCATCCTCAAGCTGGACAACTCGCTGGTGATGCGCAGCCGGCTGTACGAGTCGGTCTGGGAGGACGGCAAGCTGCACCTGACCGGGCACGCGTACCCGGAGCAGCTGGGCGCCGAGAACCGGCACGACATGGTCCGGGTGCTGGTGCTGCGCGAGGCCAAGGGCCGCCGCGTGCTGGCCGTGCCGACCAGGACGCAGTACAGCCCCGAGGCCACCGCCAGCTGCCACCACGACCTGTACAACTGCGACTGGGCCGGCTTCACCGCCGCCATCGACCCGAAGCGGCTCAAGCACCGCGGCCAGTGGAAGGACGGCAACTGGCGCGTCCTGGTGGCCGGCGCCGGCAAGGGCGGCGTCTACAAGGGCCGGATCTGGGCGGGCTGGAGCGACACCGCCCAGTACCTCCCCGCGCACTGGGTCGAGCCGGACGTGCGGATCGTGCCGTGGGTCCGCGACGGCAGCGTCTACCTGCGGGTGGAGACGGTCCGGACCCGGGTGACCGGGCTGGCCGTGCGGGACGGCCGGGTGGAGATCGCCGGCGCGGCCCGCCCCGGCCCGAACCTCGCCGGGGCCCGCTTCAAGCTGACCCACGTCGAGTCGGACCGCGAACTGGTGTACCCGATGGAGCTGACCGCCCCGGTCGGCACGCTCCAGCCGTTCACCGTCTCCTGCCCGGTCGACGAGCTGACCGCCGTCCGCGAGGCCTGGGCCGAGCTCGACCCGATCGCCCCGGAGCGGGCCCGTGACCGCTGGGACACCGCCATACTGCTCGCCGACGGCACCACCGTGCCGGTGGCCTGGGACGACCGCAACGCGCCCGAGCAGCTGCACCTGGCCCTGAACCCGGACGCCCCGGTCGACGACCGCCGCGCGCTGTACTCGAAGCCCTCCCCCAGCGGCTACCTCCAGCTCTCCGACCAGCTGCTGCAGCCGGTGGTGACCGAGGTCGCCTCGCGCGGCGCGGACGGCTTCCTGCTCACCGGCACCTTCCCGCTGCCCGGTACGCACCGCTGGGAGCTGGTCGTGCGGCACAACTGGCGCGAGGAGGAGCACGTCTACCCGGTGGAGATCGCGGACGGCGGGTTCCGGGCCGCGCTGCCGGCGGTGCCGACGGCCTCCTTCGCCGGCCGGGTGCCGCTCGCGCAGGGCACCTGGGACGTCTTCTTCCGCCCGCTCGGCGAGCCGGTCGACACCCTCGCGACCCGGTACGCGCTGATCGCGCCGGGTTGCTTCGGCGCCCTGCCGCTGGAGGTGGAGTCGCGCGGCAAGCGGATCGTGCTGGAGCGCCGCCACTACGACGGCCTCTCGCTGGAGTCGCACTCCGCGCTGCTGCCCGAGGAGCGCAGCGGCTACCGGCAGCGCCAGCAGCGCACCGTCGACTACCCGTCGGCCCGCCGGCTCCCGCTGCGCGACACCGTGCTCTACAACGTCGCGCTCGGCGGCCTCTACGCGGACTCGCCGCGGGCGATCCACGAGGAGCTGGTCCGCCGCGGCCTGCCGCTGGAGCACCTGTGGGGCAGCGACGACCTGCAGGCCGACCTGCCGCAGTCGGCGGGCGCGATCCGGCTCTGGAGCCCCGAGTGGTTCGAGACGCTGGCCACCGCCAAGTACATCGTCACCAGCGCGCACCTGCCGGACTTCTTCGTCCGCCGCCCCGGCCAGGTGGTCGTGCAGACCTGGCACGGCACCCCGCTGAAGCAGATCGGGTACGACTTCGAGAAGGTCTGGTTCACCGACGCCAACTACCTGAAGGGCGTCGTCAAGGAGGTCCCGAACTGGAGCCTGCTGGTGGCCGGCAACACCTGGTCGGCCCCGGTGCTGCGCCGCGCGTTCGACTTCAAGGGCGAGATCCTGGAGAGCGGCGCGCCGCGCAACGACCTGCTGTTCGCCCCCGACCGGGAGAAGACCGCCGAGCAGGTCCGCGAGCGGCTCGGCCTGCCCGAGGGCAAGAAGGTCGTGCTCTACGCGCCGACCTTCCGTGAGGACCGCCGCCGCCCCAACGGCGGCTACCAGATCGACCTGCGGATCGACCTGGAGGCGGCCAAGGCGGCGCTCGGGGACGACCAGGTGCTGCTGGTCCGCCGGCACAGCGTGATGTGCGGCCAGATCCCCGGCGCCGGCAACGGCTACGTCTGGGACGTCGGCAGCTACCCCGACATGGCCGAGCTGCTGCTGATCGCGGACGTCCTGGTGACCGACTACTCGGCGACGCTGTTCGACTTCGCGGCCACCGGCAAGCCGGTGCTGTTCTTCACGCACGACCTGGAGCACTACCGCGACAACCTGCGCGGCTTCAGCCTCGACTACGAGGCGGAGGTGCCCGGCCCGTTGCTGGCCACCTCCGAGGAGCTGGTCACCGCGCTGGGCCGGGTGGACACGCTGGCCGACACGTACGCCGAGAAGTACACGGCGTTCCGCGAGGCGTACTGCGACCTGGACGACGGCCAGGCCGCGGCCCGCGTGGTGGACGGCATGCTCCGCCAGCAGTAACCGGCACCGCCCCGGGGCGCCCGACGCGATCCGCGTCGGGCGCCTTCGCGTTTCCCGGGAGTTGCCTGGGAGGCAACCCGACCTTTACGCGTACATTGCACTCGAACACATGTTTTGCAAACGAATCTCTCAGCAATTTCTGCCGGACCGTACAGTTGACCCCGGGTGTCCTTTCGGTATTCGATATCGAACCGGCCCCCGTCCGATTTCCCTCGGTACGAAGGCCCCCGGACCACCGCCATGGATCGGGATCCCGTTCCGAAGGGCCACCCCATGCCTGTCCTCACGCGGTTCGTCCTCCCGCACGCCACCGCCCACCCGCCGGACGAACTGCCCGCCGCCGACGAGGGCGTCGCCTTCGGCCTGCTGCGCGCCCGCTGGACGCCCCGCGGCCTCGAACTCACCGGCTTCGCCCGCCCCGACGACCTGGACACCGCCCGCCCCGGCTCCGCCTGGACCTGGCTGACCCTGCTGCGCGACGAGGACGAGCCGCCCGTCCACCTCCGCTCCCGGCCCCGCCGGCTGCCCGAGGTCACCGACGACAGCGCCCAGCCCGACCACAACCACGACTGGTCCGGCTTCACCGCCCTGGTCGAACCGCGCCGGCTGCGGCGCGGCGAGGAGTGGCTGCTCGGCGACTGGCAGATCGGCGCCACCCTCTTCACCCGCCCCCGGCCCACCCGGCTGCGCCGCCAGTACGGCGCCCTCGCCCCGCACTGGTGCGGCTCCGGCGAGTACCCGCCGGCCCGCTGGGTCGACCGCGACGTCCGCCTCCAGCCGCACTTCGACGACGGCCGGCTGCGACTGCGGCTCGAACGCCCCGGCGTCCGGCTCACCCACGCCGCCCCCGACGCGGACGGCCTCGACCTGCGCGGCACCGCCCAGCACTGCCCGCCCGGCACCGCGCTGCGGCTGCGCCACCGGGAGAGCGACACCGTCCTGCTGCGCCCGGTCGCCCGGGAGGGCGACACCTTCGCCGTCCACCTGCCGTACCGGCCGTTCACCGCCGACGGGCGCGGCACCGGCCCGCTGGAGCACTGGGACGCCGAACTGCTGCGCCCGGACGGCTCCACCGAGCAGCTCACCCTGGACGAGCGCGGCGGCCCGGTGGCCGGCCAGCACGCGCTGCCCGGCGCCCCGGACCGGGCGCTCTACCTGAAGCACCTCGCCGACGGCCGGCTCCAGCTCTGCGTCCAGCCCGCCGCCGGGTACGTCGAGCGGATCGCCGTCCGGGCCGGCGGCTTCGACCTCACCGGGCACTGCCCCGGCGGCGAGCCGCTCGACCTCGTGCTCCGGCACACCGGGACGGCCGGCGAGATCCGCCACCGGGTCGACCGCGGCGCCGACGGCCGCTTCCGGGTCCGGCTGCCCGCCACCCGCACCGGCTCCGACGGCACCCCCCTGCCCCTGCGCAAGGGCGTCTGGGAGGCCTCGCTGCACCCGGCCGGCCGGCCCGGCCCGGCCCGGCCGCTGATCGCCGCGCCCGCGGTGCTCCCCGCGCTCCCCGCCGCCACCGCCGCCGGCGGAAAGCGGATCCTGCTCCAACGACGCTGGCACGACACCCTGCTGGTGGACTCCACCCCGGTCCTCTCCCCGGCCGAGCGCAGCGCCTGGACCCAGGCCCGCCAGCGCGCCGGCGCGTACCCGGCCGCCCGCCGGGAGCCGCTGCGCGAAGCCGTGCTGTACGACGTGTTCGGCGGTCGCGGCTACGCCGACTCACCACGCGCCGTGCACGCCGAACTCGCCCGGCGCGGCGAACCGCTGGAGCACCTCTGGGTGGTCGACGACGCCCAGGCCGAGCTGCCCGCCGGGGTCCGCGCGGTGCGGATCTGGAGCCCCGAGTGGTACCGCGCGCTGGCCACCAGCCGGTACCTGGTCGGCAACACGCACTTCCCCGACTTCCTGGAGCGCCGGGACGGCCAGGTGGTCGTCCAGACCTGGCACGGCTCACTGCTCAAGCGGATCGCCCACGACGTCGAGAACCCCTGGCTCGCCGACCACGGCTACCTGGAGGCACTCGACCGCGAGACCCCGCAGTGGAGCCTGCTGCTCTCCCCCAGCCCGTTCGCCACCCCGATCCTGCGCCGGGCGTTCCGCTACGGGGGCGAGATCCTGGAGTCCGGCTACCCGCGCAACGACGTGCTGGCCCGGCCGGACGCCGGGCGGGCCGCGGCCGTCCGGCGCCGGCTCGGCATCCCCGACGGCAAGCGCGTCGTGCTCTACGCCCCGACCTGGCGCGAGGACCAGCAGCGCGGCGACGGCGACGGGTTCCGCCTCGACCTGCGGATCGACCTCGACCACGCCCGGCGCGCCCTCGGCCGCGACCACGTCCTGCTGATCCGCCCGCACGCGCACGTCCGCGAGCCGCTGCCGGGCGCCGGGGACGGCTTCGTGTTCGACTGCGGGGACTACCCCGACGTGCAGGAACTGCTGCTGATCGCGGACGTGTTGGTCACCGACTACTCGTCGATCATGTTCGACTTCGCGATCACCGGCCGCCCGGTGCTCTTCTTCACCTACGACCTGGAGCACTACCGCGACACGCTGCGCGGCTTCTCCTTCGACTTCGAGGCGCGGGCCCCCGGCCCGCTCATCCCCACCTCGGCCGGTCTGCTGGACGCGCTGCGCGGGCTCGCCGACGACGACGGCTCGGGCCCGCCGGCCGGGTACCGGGAGCGCTACCGCGCCTTCCGGGCGACGCACTGCGGGCTGGAGGACGGCGGCGCCGCCCGCCGGGCGGTCGACCGGATGCTCGACCTCGGCCGGGCGGGCGCCCGGCCGACGCCGTAGCCCGGCGACGGGCCCGGGGCGGTCGGCCGGGCGCGGGCGCGCCGCCGGCCGGAGGTACGGCTCAGCCGAAGGTGTAGGAGCGCCAGGGCCGCCAGACCTCGTCGGCGTCGAACCGGGAGAGGCCGAAGCCCGGCACCGCGAACGCCGCCCGGAAGCCCCGGACCTGCTCGTACGCCTGGTCCAGCACGTCCTCCGACAGCCCGTGCGCCACCGTGACGTGCGGGTGGTACGGGAAGGCCAGCTCCCGGGCCAGCGGACCGGAGCGGATGTCCGCCTCCAGCAGCCGGCACTCCTGGGCGCCCTCCTCGACCCGGACGAAGACCACCGGCGAGACCGGGCGGAAGGTACCGCTGCCGCGCAGCAGCATCCGGAACGGCCGGTGCGCGCGGGCCACCGCCGCCAGGTGCTCCTCGATCTTCGGCAGGTCCGCCGCCGCCACCTCGGTCGGCGGCAGCAGGGTGACGTGCGTGGGTATCGACCGGGCCAGCGGATCGCCGAACCCGGCCCGGGCGTCCTGGACCGCCGTGCCGTACGGATCCGGGACGCTCACGGACACGCCGATGGTGACGATCCCGGGGACGTCGCCCAGGGCCGCGGAGCCCGCCGGCGCGGAGAGCGAGGAGCGACAAGCGGCCGACGGGGCGGGGCACGCCCCGGTGCCGGACGCCGGCACCGGGTCCGGACGCCCGGAGGCGAAGGGCGCGTCGCCGCCACCGTCGGGCAGGCTCGTCTCCCGCGTCACCGCTTGGCGGCCTGGAGGAAGCCGATCCGGTCGTACACCGTCTCCAGCGTCTGCGACGCCACCGCGCGGGCCTTCTCCGCACCGATCGCCAGCACCCGGTCCAGCTCGGCCGGGTCGTCCAGGAAGGTGCGGGTGCGCTCCTGGAAGGGCGTCACCCACTCGGTGAACAGGTCCGCCAGCTCGGTCTTCAGGGCGCCGTACATCCGGCCCTCGAAGTGCGCGACCAGCTGGTCGATCGACTGGCCGCTGAGCGCGGAGTGGATGCGCAGCAGGTTGGAGACGCCGGCCTTCTCCTGCTCGTCGTAGGAGACGACGGTGCCGGTGTCGGTGACGGCGCTCTTGAACTTCTTGGCGCTGATCTTCGGCTCGTCGAGCAGGTTGACCAGGCCCTTGGCCGAGGAGGCGGACTTGCTCATCTTGGCGCCCGGGTCCTGGAGGTCCAGGATCTTCGCCGTCTCCTTGAGGATGTACGGCTTGGGCATGGTGAAGGTCGGGCTGTAGCGGGTGTTGAAGCGCTCCGCGAGGTCCCGGGTGAGCTCCAGGTGCTGGCGCTGGTCCTCGCCGACCGGCACCGCGTCCGCCTGGTAGAGCAGGATGTCGGCGATCTGCAGGACCGGGTAGGTGAACAGGCCGACCGAGGTGCGGTCGCTGCCCTGCTTGGCGGACTTGTCCTTGAACTGGGTCATCCGGGCGGCCTCGCCGAAGCCGGTCAGGCAGTTCATCACCCAGCCGAGCTGCGCGTGCTCGGGCACGTGGGACTGGATGAACAGGGTGCAGCGCTCCGGGTCCAGGCCCGCGCCGAGCAGCTGGGCGGCGGAGATCCGGGTGTTCTGGCGCAGCGTCGCCGGATCCTGCTCCACGGTGATCGCGTGCAGGTCGACCACCATGTAGAAGGCGTCGTTGGCCTCCTGGAGATCGACCCACTGGCGGACCGCACCGAGATAGTTGCCCAGGTGGAACGAGCCGGAGGTGGGCTGGATGCCGGAGAGTACCCGGGGACGGTCCTTGACCGGACCAGTGACCGCTGCGTTGACCATGCGGGCCATTGTTCCAGTTCCACCGACCGGTCAGGAAACCTCTGCCCCGGGAGGTTCCGACAGTGTGACCGCACTCACCCCGACCCGGGCGATCCGACGGCCCTCCAGCTTCGTCACCGTCAGCCGGACCTCCTCGGCCCCGATCGGGATCCGGACCTGGTCACCGTCGACGGGGAGCCGGCCGAGCGCCGCCACCAGGCAGCCCGCCACCGTCTCGTAGGGGCCCTCGGGCAGTGTGACGCCGGTCTCCTCGGTGAAGTCGCCGAGGTTCAGCAGGCCGTCCAGCTCCATGGCCCCGCCGGCCAGCCGGCGGGTGGTGCTCGGCTCCTGGGAGTCGTACTCGTCGCGGATCTCGCCGATCACCTCCTCGACCAGGTCCTCCAGGGTGACGATGCCGGCGGTGCCGCCGTACTCGTCCACCACGATGGCCAGGTGGTGGCCCTCGCGGCGCATCTCGCCCATCGCCGCCAGCACCCGTTTGGTGCCGGGCAGCAGCTTGATCGGGCGGGCCAGGTCGCG
Organism: Kitasatospora sp. NPDC091207; assembly: GCF_044768625.1. Taxonomy (NCBI): domain Bacteria; kingdom Bacillati; phylum Actinomycetota; class Actinomycetes; order Kitasatosporales; family Streptomycetaceae; genus Kitasatospora; species Kitasatospora sp. NPDC091207. The sequence goes on along the minus strand of NZ_JBIVVS010000001.1, from coordinate 970,042 downwards.
CACCTTCACCGCCTGCTCGCCGCGGGCGCCGTACAGGTCGCGGACGTGGACGAAACCGGTGACCGCGTCGTAGCTGCCTTCGACCACCGGGTAGCGCGAGTGCGGCGAGGAGTCCGCCTGCTCGCGGACCTCGGCGAGCGGGCGTTCGGCGTCCAGGAAGGTCACCTCGGTGCGCGGGACCATCACCTCGCGCAGCTGGCGCTCCCCGGCCGCGAACACATCGGCGATCAACGCCCGTTCGTCGCTGCCGAGTTCGGTGTTGGTCGCGACCAGGCCGCGGAGCTCCTCGGAGCTCATCGAGCCGCGGCCGGCCGCCGGGTCGCCGCCGAGCAGGCGGACCATCAGGTTGGTGGAGTGGCCGAGCAGCCAGATCACCGGGCGCAGCGCCACCGACATCACGTCCACCACCGGGGCGGCCAGCACGGCGATGGAGTCGGCGCGCTGCAGGCCGATCCGCTTGGGGGTGAGCTCACCGAGCACCAGCGAGGCGTAGCTGATCAGCAGGGTGAGGCTTACCAGGGCGAGCGCGTCGGCGAGGCCCACGGAGAGCCCGGCCCGGACGAACAGCGGTGCCACCTTGCCGGCCAGGGTGTCCGCGCCGAAGGCGGCGGAGAGGAAGCCCATGCAGGTCACCCCGACCTGTACGGCGGCCAGGAAGCGGTTCGGGTCGGCCGCGAGGTGTGCGGCCCGGGCCGCGCGCCGGGTCCCGCGCGCCTCCAGCGACCTGATCTGGCCCTCGCGCAGCGAGATCAGCGAGATCTCGGCGACGTTGAACAGGCCACCCAGCATGATGAAGACGAGGACGAGTGCCGCGTCCTCCAGGGTTTCGTTCACAGCGGGTCAGTGTAGGGCGACGGCCCGCCGTCTCCGGTGAAGGAGGCGGCGGGCCGTCGGAGGTCCTGCCGGGGCCGGGCCCGATTGCCGGGCCCGGAGGGCTCAGATGAGGCCGAGCTCCGCGACGGCGTCGCGCTCCTCGACCAGCTCCTGGACCGAGGCGTCGATGCGACCGCGGGAGAAGTCGGAGATCTCCAGACCCTGGACGATCTCGAAGGAGCCGTCCTTGGTGGTGACCGGGAAGGAGGAGATCAGACCGGCCGGGACGCCGTAGGAGCCGTCGGAGACGACACCCATCGAGGTCCAGTCGCCCTCGGCGGTGCCGTTGACCCAGGTGTGCACGTGGTCGATGGCGGCGTTGGCGGCCGAGGCGGCCGAGGAGGCGCCGCGGGCCTCGATGATGGCCGCGCCACGCTTGGCGACGGTCGGGATGAAGTCGCCCTCCAGCCAGGCCTGGTCGGCGCCGACGGCCTCGAAGGCCGGCTTGCCGGCGATCTCGGCCTGGAAGATGTCCGGGTACTGGGTGGCCGAGTGGTTGCCCCAGATGGTGACCTTCTTGATCTCCGACACGGCGGCACCGGTCTTGACGGCCAACTGGCCGAGCGCCCGGTTGTGGTCCAGGCGGGTCATCGCGGTGAAGCGCGAGGCCGGCACGTCCGGGGCGTTGCGCTGGGCGATCAGGGCGTTGGTGTTGGCCGGGTTGCCGACGACCAGGACCTTGATGTCGTCCGCGGCGTGGTCGTTGATGGCCTTGCCCTGCGGGCCGAAGATGCCGCCGTTGGCCTGCAGCAGGTCGCCGCGCTCCATGCCCGCGGTGCGCGGACGGGCGCCGACCAGCAGGGCCACGTTGGCACCGTCGAAGGCCTCGTCGGCGCTGGCGGTGATCTTGATGTCGCGCAGCAGCGGGAAGGCGCAGTCGACAAGCTCCATCGCGGTGCCCTCGGCGGCCTTCAGACCCTGCGGGATCTCCAGGAGGCGCAGGTTCACCGGCACGTCGGCGCCGAGCAGGTGGCCCGAGGCGATGCGGAAGAGCAGCGCGTAGCCGATCTGGCCGGCCGCTCCGGTGATGGTGACGTTGACGGGGGTGCGGGTCATTTCTACCTTCTCCAGCAAATCGCCAGGCGCCCCAGGCACACCGGCGCACTGGAGCCGAGGATGATCTCTCGACATCGAGAGACCGGCGTCAGGTTATCGCAAAGCGAAGCGTACGCCGCGGGTGCGGTGGTGGCTGATTGGTCACAGACGATGACGACCCCCGCCCGGTGCGGGCGGGGGTCGCCGGGACGGCTCGGGCGGTCGGGGCCCGGCCGCTCAGTGCTTGGGACGCCCGATCAACTGGCCGATGTTGTCCAGCAGCGGGATCTCCAACCACGGGTTGGGCTGGGCCATCAGCGTCAGCAGCACGATCGAGAGCCCGAGGAAGGTCAGCACGATCACGTCGGTGAACCGGCTGCGCACCGCCAGCATGCCGACCTCGGGCAGGACCAGCCGCAGGAGCGCGCCGAGCAGCACGCCGCCGCCGAGGATCAGCAGCCCGTACTTGAAGCCGTCCTTGAAGTCGGCGAACCAGGTGACGGCCAGCCCTGCGCCGACCATCAGCAGCACGACGGTTATCGGCCACTGGCGCACCGGCAGGGCGTGCTCACGCCCCAGCGCCGCCGCCGAACCCTCGGGGGGCAGCGTCCCGGTGGTCTTCACCGGCCTGCGCCGGGAGCGCACCGGCCGTGGCTCGCTCATGCGCCCACCTCGCCGCGCTCGGCCGCCGCGTCGCGGAGCGCGCGGCTCCCCGGCGTTCGCTCGGTCCGCCCGTTCATAGCTCGCCGTCCCTCTGGTGTCGGATCGCTGGTGCTCAGATGCCGGCGCGGCGCTCGGCCGCCTCGACGATGTTGTTCAGCAGCATGGCGCGGGTCATCGGGCCGACGCCGCCCGGGTTCGGGGAGATCCAGCCGGCCACCTCGGCCACGCCCGGGTGGACATCGCCGACGATCTTGCCCTCGCTGCGGCTGACACCGACGTCCAGCACGGCCGCGCCGGGCTTGATGTCCTCCGGCTTGACCAGGTGCGGCACACCGGCGGCCGCCACCACGATGTCGGCCTTGCGCAGGTGGTAGGCGAGGTCCCGGGTGCCGGTGTGGCACAGGGTGACGGTGGCGTTCTCGCTGCGGCGGGTGAGCAGCAGGCCGATCGAACGGCCGACGGTGACGCCGCGGCCGATCACGACGACCTCGGCGCCGTTGATCTCCACGCCGTGGCGGCGCAGCAGCTCGACGATGCCGAGCGGGGTGCAGGGCAGCGGGCCCTCGATGCCCAGCGCGAGGCGGCCGAGCGAGGTGGGGTGCAGGCCGTCGGCGTCCTTGTCCGGGTCCATCAGCTCCAGAACGGGGTTCTGGTCCAGGCCCTTGGGCAGCGGGAGCTGGACGATGTAGCCGGTGCAGGCCGGGTCGGCGTTGAGCTCGCGGACGACGTTCTCGACGTCCTCCTGGGTGGCGGTGGCGGGCAGTTCGCGCTGGATCGAGGCGATGCCGACCTCGGCGCAGTCCTTGTGCTTGCCGTTCACGTACCAGCGGCTGCCGGGGTCGTCACCGACCAGGACAGTGCCGAGACCGGGCGTGACGCCCTTGGCGCGAAGGGCCGCCACACGGGCGGCGAGTTCGGACTTGATCGCGGCGGCGGTGGCCTTGCCATCGAGAATCTGGGCAGTCATGACCCCATTCTCCCGGATCCCGGAGGCGGACCGCGCCAGCCCCGGTGGCACCGCCCCCGGGACGTCCGACGGTGCGAAAGCGTTCGGACCACGTTGCGGTTGCGCCACAGTCCGGTCCGCCACGCGGGCGCGGCTGGACAGCGCCGGGCCGTCCGGTTGACGATGAGCGGGCATTCCCTGCCGCCTCCGGCCCGGTGACGGGCCGACGGACCAGCGGCGGGGCGTACCCGGGGGAAGAACAGAGTGAGCCGACCACACCACACCGTGCCGCCCGACCGCCACGGCCGCGTGCTGCCAGGACCGCAGCCGTCGATGCTCCCGTTCGCGCCGGACCGGCGCCACCCACGCTCCTGAGCCGTGCCGGCGGGCGTCGGACCGTTCACGCCCCCGTTGTCACCGCGCTCCGCTATCGTCCCGTCCGCCCGGCAAGGTCGGCCCGCCGGTGCGTTCCGGGCCCTGCGCTGCCCTGTCCCACGTCCCCACATCCTGCCCGGAGGCATCGATGAGTTACCCGCCCGACCCGAACAACCCGTACGGCCAGCAGCCCCCGCCGCAGGGGTACGGCTACCCGCAGCAGGCCCCGCCGGCCGCCGGGTACGGCTACCCGCAGCAGCCGCCGCAGGCCCCGCAGTACGGCGTGCCGCAGCAGCCGGCCTACGGGTACGCGCCGATGCCGGGCACCATCCAGGCCAACAACGGCTACATCAACATCGCCCAGCTGGGCACGGTGAAGATCGCCACCATGGGCCAGCGGTTCCTGGCCCGGCTGATCGACGGCCTCGCGATCGGCGCGGTCGTCGCGCTGGTGATGGCGCTCGGCCTGGCCAGCGCGCTCGGAATCGCCAAGGACAGCCAGGACTGCAGCGCCAAGTACACCTACGGCGGCTCCAACTCCGCGTACTACGACTGCCTGAACGCCAACAACGACGCGGCCGCCGGCTTCTTCGTCACCATGATGATCATGGTCGGCGTGCTGTCGGTGTTCAACCTGCTCTACGAGTGGCTGATGGTCTCCTTCGCGGGAGCCACCCTCGGCAAGCTGGCCCTGGGCCTGCGCGTCGTCAAGGAGAGCAACGGCCAGGTCCCCGGCCTGGGCGGCGGCTTCATCCGCTTCATCATCCCGATCGTCGGCGCCTTCCTCTGCTACATCGGCGCGGCGCTGGTCTACCTGTCCCCGTTCTTCGACAACTCCGGGAAGCTGCAGGGCTGGCACGACCGTGCCGCCGGCACCCTGGTGATCAAGAAGTAGCGCGCACCGGACGAACGGCAGAGCGGCCCGGCCCCCTTCGCGGGGGCCGGGCCGCTCTGTCACGTCGTCACCTCGCCGGCGTCGCCGCCGGCCTTCCGCGTCAGTGGAAGAAGTGGCGGGTACCGGTGAAGTACATGGTCACGCCGGCCTGGGCGGCGGCGGCGACGACCTCCTCGTCCCGGATCGAACCGCCGGGCTGCACCACGGCCTTGACGCCGCCGTCGAGCAGGATCTGCAGGCCGTCCGCGAACGGGAAGAAGGCGTCGGAGGCCGCGTACGAGCCGCGGGCCCGCTCGCCGGCCCGCTCCACCGCGAGCTTCGCCGAGTCGACCCGGTTGACCTGGCCCATGCCGACGCCCACCGAGGCACCGCCCTTGGCCAGCAGGATCGCGTTGGACTTGACGGCCCGGCAGGCCCGCCAGGCGAAGGCCAGCTCGGCCAGCTCGGCCTCGGAGAGCGCCTCACCGGTGGCCAGCGTCCAGCTCGCCGGGTCGTCGCCCGCGGCGTGGATCCGGTCGGCGTCCTGGAGCAGCACGCCGCCGGAGATCGGGCGCACCTCCTGGCGGTTGGCCGGCGCCTCGGGGGCGACCAGCACCCGCAGGTTCTTCTTGCGGGCGAGCACCTCGACGGCGCCGTCCTCGTAGCCGGGGGCGACGACGACCTCGGTGAAGATCGGGGCGATCTGCTCGGCCAGCTCGACGGTGACCGGGCGGTTGACCGCGATCACGCCGCCGTACGCGGAGACCGGGTCGCACTCGTGCGCCTTGCGGTGCGCCTCGGCGACGTCGGCGCCGGTCGCGATGCCGCACGGGTTGGCGTGCTTGATGATCGCGACGGCCGGCTCGGCGTGGTCGTACGCGGCACGGCGGGCGGCATCGGTGTCGACGTAGTTGTTGTACGACATCTCCTTGCCGTGCAGCTGCTCGGCGCCGGCCAGGCCGCCGGTGCCGTCGCTGTACAGCGCGGCGCCCTGGTGCGGGTTCTCGCCGTAGCGCAGCACGTTCTGGCGCTCGTAGGTGGCGCCCAGGAACTCCGGGAAGCCCTCGACGTCGCCGGCCGCGTAGCCGGCCTCGAACCAGGAGGCCACCGCGACGTCGTACGCGGCGGTGTGCGCGAACGCGGCGCCGGCCAGACGCTTGCGGGTGGCCAGGTCGAAGCCGCCCTCCTGGACGGCCTTCAGCACGTCGCCGTAGCGGGCCGGGTCGACCACGACGGCGACCGACGGGTGGTTCTTGGCCGCGGCGCGGACCATGCTCGGGCCGCCGATGTCGATCTGCTCGACGCACTCGTCCGGGGTGGCGCCGGAGGCGACGGTGGCCTTGAACGGGTAGAGGTTCACCACGACCAGCTCGAAGGGCTCGACGCCCAGCTCGGCCAGCTGCGCGCGGTGCGACTCCAGGCGCAGGTCGGCGAGGACGCCGGCGTGCACGCGCGGGTGCAGCGTCTTCACGCGCCCGTCGAGACACTCGGGGAAGCCGGTCAGCTCGGAGACCTCGGTCACCGGGACGCCCGCGGCGGCGATCCGGCCGGCGGTGGAGCCGGTGGAGACGATGACGACCCCGGCGGCGTGCAGGCCCTGGGCCAGCTCCTCCAGACCGGTCTTGTCGTACACGCTGATCAGCGCGCGGCGGATCGGACGGACGTTCTCGGAGACAACGGGCGTGGTGGGGGCGGCGCTCATGCCGGGATCCATACCTTTCGGTCCTCGATGCGGTGACCCTCGCGGGCCAGCCGGCCCACGATGTCGACGAGCAGCTTTCGCTCGACAGTCTTGATGCGCTCGTGCAGCGCTTCGCCGCCATCGGCGTGGTCGGCGTCGGTGACCTCGACGACGCCCTGCGCGATGATCGGCCCGGTGTCCACACCGGCGTCGACCAGGTGGACGGTGCAGCCGGTGACCTTGACCCCGTACGCGAGCGCGTCGGTGACGCCGTGGGCGCCGGGGAAGGAGGGCAGCAGCGCGGGGTGGGTGTTGATGATCCGCCCGGCGAAGGCGGCGACGAACCCGGAGCCGAGGATCTTCATGAAACCGGCCGTGACCACGAGGTCGGGCTCGTGGGCCGCGACGGAGGCGGTCAGCGCGCGGTCCCAGTCGGCACGGTCGGCGAAGTCCTTCAGCCGGTGCACGAAGACCGGCAGCGCGGCGCGCTCGGCGCGCTCCAGGCCGGCGATGCCGTCACGGTCGGCGCCGACGGCGACGATCTCCGCGCCGAAGGCCGGGTCGGCCGCCGCGTCGATCAGCGCCTGCAGATTGGTACCGGAGCCGGAGACCAGCACCACCAGGCGGGCCGGGCCGGGCGTGCGGGGCGGGAAGAGCTGGGCGGGGGCGGCGGCCACTGCGCGATTCTCCGTAGGTCGGGCGCCGCCCGCTGGTACATCCACCGGCGGTGGGGCCACTACGAACGGCAGGTCGAGCGAGAGGGGACACCGGAGAACCCGCCGCGACGCGGGCCCCGGGGAACCTATCCGAGCTGCTGACCGTCACCACGATAACGGCTGGTCGGACGGCCCCTGAAACGCCCTGACGGCGCTACGCGCGTAGTTGAGACGGGGATCTCCATCGGGTGCCGTTCACCCGCCGGCCGCCCGCCGGCCGCCTGCGGGCAGGACGGGGTGGGGGTGCGGGCGGCCGGCGGCGGGGGTGCCGCCGGGGGGGGGCGGCCGGGGCGGCCGCCCGGTCGCGCGTTCGCCGGTGCGGCGCGACCCACCCCGAAAGCAGGCCGCCGAAGGCCCCACGGGCGGCTGCGGGATCATAGGGTGGCGCGGGCGTCCGCCCCACCGACCGAGAAGGAATGGCTGAACCATGAGCAGCGGTGACAACACCGGCGAGCGCAATCCCTTCGCGCCGCCGCCGGCGGATGCCCCGGACCAGCCGTGGCAGCCGCGCAACCCCGGCCCCACCGAGGGTTCCGGCGCTCCCGACGGCGAAGGGAACCCGGACGAACGCCCGCAGGTCCCGCCGCCGCACCCGTGGAGCCCCGGCCACCAGGGCGGTGGCTGGCACCCCCGGCCGCCGGCCCCGCAGCCGCCCAAGCTCGACCCGAACGACCCGGCGCAGCGCAAGGCGCGCAACGCCGCCCTGGCCGGCATGGGCGCGCTGGTGTGCGCGTTCGCCTCGCTGCACTACGTGGCGCTGTTCGTCGGCGCGCTGGCCATCGTCTGGGGCGTCACCGCGATGCGGGCCCCCAAGCCGGCCGCCGCCAAGCCCGCCGCCACCGGCGACACCACCGGGAGCGGCCCGTCGGCGCCCGCCGCCGGGGAGAGCGCCGCCCCGAACCCGCTGACTCCGGCGGCCCTCGCCGGGGTGCTCACCGGCGCGATGACGGTGGTCTTCGTCTCCTCGGTGATCGGCCTCAGCCTCTACTACGACGACTACGTGACCTGCGTACGGGACTCGCTCACCTCGACCGGCGCGGACAACTGCGAGCGGCTCGCGCCGAAGTGGTACGTGGACATCACCACGAAGAGCGAGTGAGCGGGTAGCGGGGCGGCGGAGCCGGTCAGTCCGCCCCGCCCGGACCGTCCACACGGTCCGCGCCCGCCGCGCCGTCGGCCGACCGGCCCAGCCGCAGCACCACCGCGTACGCACGGGAGCGCAGCAGCAGCGCGCCCCGGCGGGCGAAGCCGACGGGCCCGCCACCACCGCCCGCGTCCCCGCCGGCTCCCGTTCCGAAGGCGCCGCCCGCCCGGAAGGTGCCGCCCGCCCCGGCGCCCAGCATCCGGGCCCGCGTCAGCAGGGCGCCCGGGACGGCCACCACGGCGATCCAGCCCGCCGCCGCCAGCCCCGTCCGCCACGGCACCGGGCCCAGCTCCGCCATCCGGCCGCCGGCCAGCGCCCCGCCGGAGAGCCAGCCGAGCACCGCGGCGGCCGCACCCGTCAGCAGGGCCACCGTCAGCACGGCGACGGTCGTCCCCGCCGGGTGCCACCCGGCAGCGGGCTCCGCGACCTCCGGCCGGTCCAGGTCGTCCCGCTCGTCCAGCTCATCCAGCTCGTCCGGGTACGGCGGACACCGGTCCGGGTAGCGGTCCGCCCGGTCCGGGCCGGCCGGGCGCCGGGCGCCGTTCGCCGCCGCCCGGCCCAGCAGCAGGGCCGGGACCACCCCGGCCAGCGCGGGCAGCAGACAGACCAGCAGCCGCCACCCGCCCGCCCCGGGCTCCGCCATCAGGGCGAACAGCGGAAACTCCGGTACCGGCCCCAGCACCGTGCCGGCCGGCGCCACCACCGTCCCCGTCCCGGCCGCGAACCCGGGGCCGAGCGCGTAGGCGGTACCCCAGAGCACCGCGTTCGGCAGCAGCACCACACTGAGCAGCAGCAGTCCGGCCGCCGCGGCCGGGCCCTGCGCGAGCGCCGCCGCACCGTGGCCGCCACCGGTCACCGCGTCCAGCACCGCCGCCACCCCGACCACCACCGCGCCCGCCGCCACCAGCCCCGCCCCGGCCGCCGGCACCGCCGTCCGGACCACCGCCGCTCCCCCGTCGAAGAAGGCCCAGGCGGGTACCCGGTCCAGCACCCGCTGCCGCAGTGCCTGCCAGGACGGCGACGTCGGCCAAGACGTCGGCAGGGGCGTCGGCCAAGACGTCGGCCGGGGGTCACCGGCCGCCCCGTCACGCCCCGGTGCCCGGTGGGCCGTCCGGGCGCCGGCGGCCGTCGCGGCGCCCGCCAGCAGCGCCACCACCAGGAGGTCCGGCACCGCCCGCGCCCGGAACCAGCCGGCCCCCGAACACTGCGCGACCACCGCCACGGCGACCGCGCAGTAGCCGCACCACACCGCCAACGGGCCGCTCCACCGCGGTCGCAGCCGACGCCGGGCCGCCGCCCGGGCACCCGCGCGGTGGAGCTGGGCCACCGCCAGCAGGCCGAGCAGCAGCGGAGTCACGGTCAACGGGGCGTCCAGCGCGCCGCGCAGCACCGGCGCGCCGTGCCCGAGCAGCCAGAGCACCCCGGCCAGCCGAACGGCGCCGGCCGCGCCGTCGTCCGCGTACGGGGTCACCACCCAGAGTCCGAGCACCGGCACGGCGACCACCGCCAGGCCGAGCAGCGCCGTCCGCACCCCGGTGAGCACATCGGCCAGGACGGGCCTGGCCCCCAGTTCGCCCGGCACTTCCAGGATCGGACGGCCCATCAGCTGCGTCATGCGCCTCATGGTGCCAAGGCGACTCGCCATGCTCCGTGAAGAGGCAAACCACCGTCGTGTCCCAGATTATTGGCTTATGCGCATTTTCAGACCCTGCCCTCATGCCGTCGCCCCCGCTCCGGCCCGGAGCGTCTGATGACCACGCCGCCGACCGCCGAGCGCCCACCCGGCGCCCCCGCCACCCACTCCACCACCCGGCCCACCGCCTCCGCCGACCCGCCCGCACCGCAGGGGCGCCCCGGAAAGGGCCGGGCCGGACGCGGCCGGGGCGCGAAGGCCGGGAAGGGCGCGACGGCTCCCACCACCGCCGGAGCGGCGCGCACCACCGAGACCGGCGCGACGGCCGACGCACCCGGCGACGGACCCGGCGACGGACCGACCGCCGAATCCGGCGGCCGCCAGGACGAGGCGCTCCGGCTGCTGCGGCAGCTGACGCCACGTGAAGCCCAGGCCCTGGCCCAGCTCGCGGCCGGCCGGGACCTCGCCCAGTCGGCGGCCGCGCTCGGTGTCACCCCGGCCACCGCGCGCAGCTACCAGCACCGGGCCATGCGCAAGCTCGGCACGCGCACCCACGCCGAGATCGCCGCCTTCGCCGCCCTGCTGAGCCCCGCTCAGAGCGCGGCCACGCAGCAGGACCCGTCCACGGGTCGGAACGCGTCCACGGGCACCACGGGCCCGCCGGACGGCCCCCGGCGCGACGCCCCGGCGGGTCAACCGGCCGGGCGGGACCGGCGCGGGCACGGCAAGGCCCGGCCGGCCGCCCCGAACAGCCCCGACCCCGCCGCTTCCCCCCGGACACCGAGCGCCGGGGACGGCACCCCACCGCGACCGGACACCACGAAGGCCCCCGTCCGGCCGGACACCACCGCGGCTGACACCACCGGGGCGGCCGGTCCGGCCGCCGGGGGCACCGAGCGCCCCCGTACCGGCGGCGGCACCACCACCGGCCACGCCCCGGCCCCCGGGGGCACCGCGCGGCCGAACGGCCGCGAACCCGCCGCCACCGGCCAGGGCACGGCAGGCACCACCCGGCCCGCACCCGCCGCCCCCGTGGCCGCCGCAGCCGTCCCCGCCGCCGCCCCGCCGCCCGCGCCCGTCCGCTCCTTCGAGGAGCTGTACGAGGCCGCCCACACCCGGCTGGTCCAACAGGTGTTCCTGCTCACCTCCTGCAAGCACCGCGCCGTGCACTGCGTACGGCTGGCCTTCGGCGAGGCCCGGCGGCGCTGGGACGAGGTGGCGGCCGGGGCCGATCCGGAGGGGTGGGTACGGGCCCGGGCCTGCGAGGCGGCGCTCTCACCGTGGCACCGGGGCGGTCCGCGCCGGGCACACGTCTGGCGGCTGCCGCACCGGCGGATCAAGGTCCGCCCCGCCGACGAGTCGCAGGCCGTGCTGCCGGACCACGACCGGCTCACCGACCGCGACCGCGCGCTGCTCAAAGCGCTCAAACGGCTCTCCCGCCCCCAGCGCCGCGCCCTGGTGCTGCACGACGGCCTGGGGCTGCCCGCCGGCGCCGTGGCCGTCGAGGTGGAGTCGACCGTGGCGGCGGCCGAGGGCCGGGTCTGGGCGGCCCGCGCGGCGCTGGCGCACTGGGTGCCGGAGCTGGTCGGGTCCGACCCGGCCGCGGCGGGCTTCGCCGACCGGCTCGCCGGGCTGCTGCACCGGGCCGCCGTCCGCGGCTGCCCGCAGGCGCACCGGCCACCGGTCCCGCTGCTGCGCGCCCGGCACGGCCTGGCCGACGCCACCCGGACCGGGGCGGCGGTACTGATCACGCTGGCGGTCGGCGGCGCGGCGGCGGCGACACTGGCCGGCAACGGCCCGGGGTCGCTGTTCCACCGGCCCCCCGAGGCCGTGGAACAGTCGGTCTGCGGCGCGGTCAACGGCTCCGCCGTCCCCCTCGTCCCCGACGGCCCGCTGACCGGCATCCGCAGCCTCTGGTGCAGTCCGACCCCGGGCGTGGAACCGGTCGTGCTGGACCCGCCGCCGCCCCGGGCCCCCCGGTGGGAGCTGCCGGCCGCCGGCCGCGCCCCGGCGGCCCTGCCCCCGCCCGGACCGGCGGTGGGGCCGTCGGCCTGCACCCGCTGGGCGCTCCGCCCCTGCCCGGGGGACCACTAGCCGGGGCAGCCCCCTACAACGGCGAGCGCCCCCGCCCGGAGGTCCGGACGGGGGCGCTCGACACGCGGGGAGCGTCAGCCGTTGATCAGCTCACGCGCCAGGCGGGCGGTCTCGGACGGCGTCTTGCCGACCTTGACACCGGCGGCCTCCAGGGCCTCCTTCTTCGCCTGCGCGGTGCCCGAGGAGCCGGAGACGATGGCGCCGGCGTGGCCCATGGTCTTGCCCTCGGGGGCGGTGAAGCCCGCGACGTAGCCGACGACCGGCTTGGTGACGTGCTCGGCGATGTAGGCCGCGGCACGCTCCTCGGCGTCGCCACCGATCTCACCGATCATGACGATGAGCTCGGTCTCCGGGTCCTCCTGGAAGGCCTTGAGAGCGTCGATGTGCGTGGTCCCGATGACCGGGTCGCCACCGATGCCCACGGCCGAGGAGAAGCCGATGTCCCGCAGCTCGTACATGAGCTGGTAGGTCAGGGTGCCCGACTTCGAGACCAGGCCGATCTTGCCGGAGCTGGTGATGTCGGCCGGGATGATGCCGGCGTTCGACTGTCCGGGGCTGATCAGGCCGGGGCAGTTCGGGCCGATGATCCGGGTCTGGTTGCCCTTCGAGCCCGCGTACGCCCAGAAGGCGGCGGTGTCGTGCACCGGGACGCCCTCGGTGATGACGACGGCCAGGCCGATCTCGGCGTCGATGGCCTCGACGACGGCGTCCTTGGTGAACTTCGGCGGCACGAAGATGACGGTGACATCGGCACCGGTCTTCTCGATGGCCTCGGCGACGGAGCCGAAGACGGGCACCTCGGTGCCGTCGACGTCGACCGTGGTGCCGGCCTTGCGCGGGTTCACACCGCCGACGATCTGGGTGCCGGAGGCGAGCATGCGGCGGGTGTGCTTCATGCCCTCGGAGCCGGTCATGCCCTGGACGATGACCTTGCTGTCCTTGGTAAGGAAGATAGCCATGGTGAGAGTTCCCTTCCTTACTTGTTGGCCAGCTCGGCGGCGCGGTCGGCCGCACCGTCCATGGTGTCCACCTGCTGAACCAGCGGGTGGTTGGCGTCGGTCAGGATCTTGCGACCCAGCTCGGCGTTGTTGCCGTCCAGGCGGACGACCAGCGGCTTGGTGACCTCGTCGCCCTTGCTCTTCAGCAGCTCCAGGGCCTGCACGATGCCGTTCGCGACGGCGTCGCACGCGGTGATGCCACCGAAGACGTTGACGAAGACCGACTTGACGTCGGGGTCGCCCAGGATGATCTCCAGGCCGTTCGCCATGACCTCGGCCGAGGCGCCGCCGCCGATGTCGAGGAAGTTGGCCGGCTTGACGCCGCCGTGCTGCTCGCCCGCGTAGGCGACCACGTCGAGGGTGCTCATGACGAGACCCGCGCCGTTGCCGATGATGCCGACCTGGCCGTCGAGCTTGACGTAGTTCAGGCCCTTGGCCTTGGCCGCCGCCTCGAGCGGGTTGGCGGCGGCCTTGTCCTCGAGCGCCTCGTGCTCGGGCTGGCGGAACTCGGCGTTCTCGTCCAGGGAGACCTTGCCGTCGAGCGCGATGATCTTGCCGTCGCCGGACTTGATCAGCGGGTTGACCTCGACGAGGAGGGCGTCCTCCTTGATGAAGACGACCCAGAGCTTCTGCAGGACATCGGCGACCTGGTCGGCGATCTCCGCCGGGAACTTCGCGGCGGCGACGATCTCGGCGGCCTTCTCCGGGGTGCAACCCTCGTTGGCGTCGACCGGGATCTTGGCGAGCGCCTCGGGGTTCTCCTCCGCGACGACCTCGATCTCCACACCGCCCTCCACGCTGGCCATGGCCAGGAAGGTGCGGTTGGTGCGGTCCAGCAGGAAGGAGACGTAGTACTCCTCCTTGATGTCCGCGGTCTGGGCCAGCATCACCTTGTGCACGGTGTGGCCCTTGATGTCCATCCCGAGGATCGCCTCGGCCTTGGCGACGGCGTCCGCCGGGTCGGCGGCGAGCTTCACGCCACCGGCCTTGCCTCGGCCACCCACCTTCACCTGAGCCTTGACGACGGCGCGGCCGCCGAAGCGCTCCGCGATGGCGGCAGCGTCTGCGGCGGTCTCGATGACATCACCGTCAAGCACGGGAACCCCGTGCTTGGCGAAGAGGTCCCTCGCCTGGTACTCGAACAGGTCCACGTGTTTGTCCTTGTTCGTGGTCGCGGATTGTGTCTCTACGAGCGTGCCACGGCAGGATCTTCGCTGCGGGTCGTCGGGGCGGTGCGGGTACGCAGAGGTACGGCCTTGCGGCCCACACAGCCACGGGCGCACACGTCAATCAACACGCGCGTCACGTCCGTCTGGCAGGTTATCCCCGGACGACGGGCGTGTTTCGCCCGGGACCGGCCCGGCTTGGGTGAGAACCGTCACAGCGAGGGCCGCGACCGACTGCCGTGTGCCCTGGTCGGCAGGTCCGCAGATCAGCGGTCCGGCCGGGCCCGGGTTCGCTCGTCCGGGTGAACCCGCGCACCCCGGCCCTACCCGCCCGGCCTCGGTACCGGGACCGGCCGCTTCTCGATCGCCGCCGCCATGACGTCCGGGAAGGCGTCGGGGGTGCAGGCGAACGCCGGGGCGCCGAGCGCGGCCAGGGCGGCCGCGTGGGCGTGGTCGTACGCGGGCGCACCTTCGTCGGAGAGCGCGAGCAGGGCGACGAACTGGACGCCGGCCGCCTTCATCGCCGCCACCCGCCGGAGCATCCCGTCCCGGATGCCGCCCTCGTAGAGGTCGCTGATCAGCACCACCACCGTCTCGGACGGTCGGGTGATCTTCGACTGGCAGTAGGCCAGCGCGCGGTTGATGTCGGTGCCGCCGCCGAGCCGCGTCGCGAACAGGACCTCCACCGGGTCGCTGAGCTGCTCGGTGAGGTCGACCACCGAGGTGTCGAAGACCACCAGCCGGGTGTCCAGCGTCCTCATCGAGGCCAGCACCGCGCCGAACACCGCCGAGTGCACCACCGAGGGGGCCATCGAACCGGACTGGTCGACGCAGAGGATGACGTCCTTGCGCACCGCGCGCCGCGCCCGCGCGTGGCCGACCAGCCGCTCGGGGACGACGGTGCCGTACTCGGTCAGGTAGTTCCTCAGGTTGGCCCGGACGGTGCGGTCCCAGTCGATGTCGCGGTGGCGCGGACGGTTCACCTTGGCACCGCGGTCCAGCGCGCCGCCCAGGGTGGCCCGGGCCCGGTCGGCGAGCCGGCGCTCCAGCTCCGCGACCACCGTGCCGACCACCGCGCGGGCGGTCTCCCGGGTGGTCTCGGGCAGCGCGTCCTTCAGCGAGAGCAGGGTGGCGACCAGGTGGACGTCGGGCTCGACCGCCGCCAGCATCTCCGGCTCCAGCAACAGCCGGTCCAGGCCGAGCCGGGTGATGGCGTCCTGCTGCATCAGCTGGACGACCGAGGTGGGGAAGTACGCGCGGATGTCCCCCAGCCAGCGCGCCACCTGCGGAGCCGACCCGCCCAGTCCGGCGGCGCGCCGGCCGGACCGCCCGGCCCGGCCCTCCTGCGGCGCGCCCCGGTACAGCGCGGCGAGCGCGCCGTCCATCGCGGCGTCCCGGCCGCGCAGCACGCGGCCGGTGCCGTCCGCCTCACCGCCGAGCACCAGGCGCCAGCGGCGCAGCCGCTCCTCGGCGGCGAGGGTGGCGGTCGTGGTCGGCTCTGCCATCAGGTGCTCCTTCCGGTACGTCCGGTACGGGGTCGGGTGGTGCGGCGGGTCAGGTGGTGTGGCGGGTCAGGTGTTGCGGCCCTCGGCCTGCCGGGGGATCCGCGCCGGTCCGCCGGGGTGGACCGGGCAGCCGGGCAGGCCGAGCAGCAGGGCGACCACGGGGACCGCCGCGTCGGCGCGGGCCGGGTCGAGCCCGGGGCCGGTGCCCGCCGTCGCCGCCGGCTCGGCGTCGAGCGGGCCGGCCGCGACCCGGCTGCCGACGGTGGTGCGCACGCCCGCCTCCAGGGCGGAGAAGGTGCGGCGCAGCAGCGGCAGCACATCGGTGAAGGCCTCGGCCGGCACCCCCGTCAGCCACGCGTCGAGCAGGCCCAGCAGTCGGGGGTCGTGCAGCAGCAGGGCGCCGCCGCCGGAGAGGAAGCCCTCGATCCAGCCGGCCGCGTCCGCCGGGGCGTTGGCCGGGGAGAGGACGAGGCCCATCCGGCGGCCGGCCTCCTCGGAGTCGAGCCGTTCGTCGTCCAGCAGCAGCCGGACGGCGCGGCCGCGCAGCAGGCCGGGCACGCCCGTGGCGAGGCCGCCGACCGGTTCGCGGCGGGCGAGCGCCCGCAGGGTCGCGGCCCACCGGTCGGCGAGCCCGCCGGCCGGCTCCAGCAGGCCGATGGCGCCGTGCACCTCGTCGAGGTGGCCGCGCATCGCCTCCGCGCCGGCCGCGTCCAGCCCGGTGCAGCCGGCCGGCAGACCGA
Source organism: Kitasatospora sp. NPDC091207 (assembly GCF_044768625.1). Classification (NCBI taxonomy): domain Bacteria; kingdom Bacillati; phylum Actinomycetota; class Actinomycetes; order Kitasatosporales; family Streptomycetaceae; genus Kitasatospora; species Kitasatospora sp. NPDC091207. The sequence continues at coordinate 953,599 of NZ_JBIVVS010000001.1, read as the reverse complement.
CGCAGATCCGCTCGGCGAGGCCCGCCGCGACCTCGCCGAGCGCGCCGTGGTCGGTGCCGCGGACGTCGCCGTAGCGCAGCGCGCGGACCAGCGCGGGCAGGGCGCCCGCGAGATGGGCGACGTCGGTGTCCAGCGCGGCGCAGTCGGCGAGCACCCGCATCACGGCGGGCAGCGCCCCGGGCAGGCCGGCCAGCAGGCAGGTCTCGACCAGGGCGGTCAGCTCGGCGAGCTCCACCGCGGCCCGCGCCGCGCCGACGGCCCGGCCGACCGCCGCGTCCTCGACGGTGGTGCCCCACTGGGCGGCCTCGACGATCCGGACGGCGAACTCGGGCTGCCAGCAGAGCCGCCAGCTCTCCCGGAAGGTGCCGGTCGAGGTGACGGCGGAGCGGCTCGGCACACCCCAGTCGACGCCGAGCAGCCGCAGCCGGTGCAGCAGCCGGGAGCGCGCCGCGTCGGTCTCCTCGCGCAGGTCCAGGTCAAGCTCCCGCGGCTCCACCGCCGGCTTCAGCCGCAGCGAGCGCCGCAGCCGGTCCAGGTCCCGCTGCAGCGGGACCGCCGGCGCGCCGTCCGGCACCTGGCCGAGCGCGTCGCCGGTGACCAGGCGGTCGTGCACCAGCGCCAGCGCGACGTCCGAGCCGTCGCACAGCACCGCGCGGACGGCGTCCAGGGTCTCGGTCAGCCCGGCGAGCGGGCGGCCGCGCAGCACCGCCAGGGTCCGGGCCAGCCGGACGGCCTCGATCACGTGCGCGGAGGACACCGGGTGGTCCTCGGCCCGCAGCAGTTCGGCGGCCCTGGTCAACCAGCGCGGCAGCGGATCGCCCGCGGTGGTGAACAGGTGGTGGTACCAGCCCGGCGAGACGATCCCGGCGCCGTAGCCGCTCCGCTGGGAGAGCCGGCGGTGCGTCCACGGCACCCAGGTGATGTCGGTGCGCACCTTCTTCGGCAGGCCCGCCAGCACCGCCCGGTCATGGGCGACGGTCGGCCGGGAGGCCAGCGCCGGTACGTGGAACGCCCCGCAGACCACCGCGATCCGCCGGTGTCCGGCCCGCTCGGCGGCCCGGATCTGCCGGCGCATGTACGCCTCCCGCAGGTCGTCGCGCCGGGCCGGACCGTCGGCCGCCCCGCCCTCCCGCAGCGCCGCCATCGCCTCGGCGACCGCGGCGAACGGGGCCAGCGGGTCCGTGCCGGGCGAGCGGTGCTCGATCACGTCCTCCCACCAGCGCTCCGGGTCGTCGCAGCCGGCGGCCCCGGCGAGCAGCCCGATCGGGTCCCCCGCCCGTTCGTCGGGCCGCGCACCCGGCCCGTCCGGCTCACCGGGCCCGTCGGCCAGGCTGTAGGCCGCCGGGAGGTCGATGAAACGCACCGGTACGCCGGCGTCGAGTCCGTACCGGATCGCCACCCACTCCGGGGAGAACTCGGCGAACGGCCAGAAGGCGGCCCTGGCCGGGTCGTCCACGGCGTGGGCGAGCAGGGCGACCGGTGGCACCATGTCCTTCTCGGCCGCCAGTCCGACGATCGGGTCGGCCTCCGGCGGCCCCTCGATCAGCACCGCGTCCGGCCGCAGCCGCTCCAGCACGGCGGCCACCGCGCGGGCCGAGCCCGGGCCGTGGTGCCGTACGCCCAGCAGCGTCACCTCTGCGCTCATCGCGCCCTCCCTCCTCGTACCTCGAACTGCCTCGAACCGCCTCGGCCCGCACCGAAGTGCTCCAGCCCGCTCCGGCCTCAGCGGGTGTGTTCGCGGGCGGCGCGGTAGAAGTCCTTCCAGCCGTCCCGCTCGCGCAGCACGCCCTCGACGTACTCGCGCCACACCACCTGGTCGGCCACCGGATCCCGGACGACGGCGCCGAGGATGCCGGCCGTGACGTCCCCGGCCCGCAGCACGCCGTCCCCGAAGTGGGTGGCCAGGGCCAGGCCGTTGGTCACCACCGAGATCGCCTCGGCCGTCGACAGCGTGCCGCTCGGCGTCTTGACCTTCGTCCGGCCGTCCACCGTGAGACCGGCCCGCAGCTCGCGGAAGACGGTCACCACCCGCCTGATCTCCTCGGCGCCACCGGGCAGTTGCGCCAGCTCCAAGGAGCGGCCGAGCTGGTCGACCCGCCGGGTGACGATGTCCACCTCCTCGTCCAGCGAACCGGGCAGCGGCAGCACCACGGTGTTGAACCGCCGGCGCAGGGCGCTCGACAGCTCGTTGACACCGCGGTCCCGGTCGTTCGCCGTGGCGATCAGGTTGAAGCCGCGCACGGCCTGCGTCTCGCCGCCCAACTCCGGTATCGGCAGCGTCTTCTCCGACAGGATGGTGATCAGACTGTCCTGCACGTCCGCCGGGATCCGGGTCAGCTCCTCGACCCGGGCGACCTTCCCGTCCGCCATCGCCCGCATCAGCGGCGACGGCACCAGCGCGTCCCGGCTCGGGCCCTCCGTCAACAGCCGGGCGTAGTTCCACCCGTACCGGACGGCCTCCTCCGGCGTGCCGGCCGTGCCCTGCACCAGCAGGGTCGAATCACCGCTGATCGCGGCCGCGAGATGCTCCGACACCCAGGTCTTCGCGGTACCCGGCACGCCGAGCAGCAACAGCGCCCGATCCGTGGCCAGCGTCGTCACGGCGACCTCGACGATCCGCCGCGGCCCGATGTACTTCGGGGTGACGACGGTGCCGTCCGGCAGCTCGCCGCCGAGCAGGTACGTGGCGACCGCCCACGGCGACAGCCTCCAGCGCTCGGGCCGCGGTCGGTCGTCCTGCGCGGCCAGCGCGGCCAGCTCCGCGGCGAAGGCGTCCTCCGCGTGCTGGCGCAGAACGTCGGTCATAGGGGGGGCTCCTTCGGGTCGGCCGCCGGACACACCGGTGGCAGGCGGCGGGGTGATCGGGGGGAGCCAGACCGGCGTCCCGGCCTGCGGGAACAACCCTGCACCGGACCACTGACAATCCTGACCGGACCTCAGTTCGGCCACCCGGCCTGTCAGTCCCCCCGCCTACCGTCGTGGGCATGGAGGAACGCTGGAGCACCGAACACATCCTGTCGCTGGCACCCGACGCGAGCTCGCAGAAGGCCGCGGGCAAGCTCTCCTCGCCCGCGCCCTGGTCGGCCACGGGCACCGACGGCGCCGCGCTCTGGGGCGAGTGCGAGGGCAGCGGCCGGACGCCGTACCGCACCGCCGTCGAACTGGCCGTGCCCGCCTACTCGTGCACCTGCCCGAGCCGGAAGTTCCCGTGCAAACACGCGCTCGGGCTGCTGCTGCTCTGGAGCGGCACCCCCGAGGCCGTCCCGGCCGGCGAACCGGCCGACTGGGCGTCCGACTGGCTGGCGGAGCGCCGCGACCGTGCCGGGCGGCGCGCCGCCGCCCCGGCGGACCCGGCCGCCGCCCGCCGCCGGGCCGAGAAGCGCCACGCCCGGGTGGCCGCCGGGGCCGGCGAACTGCGCCTGCGGCTGGCCGACCGGATCCGGCACGGCCTGGCCGACCGGTCCGCCACCGGCCCCTGGGAGGAGGTCGCCGCCCGGATGGTCGACGCCCAGGCCCCCGGCCTCGCCACCCGCGTCCGCGAACTCGACACCGCGCCCGGCTCCGACCTCCTGGAGGAGTACGCCATGCTCCATCTGCTCGCCACCGCCGCCACCCGGATCGACGAGCTGCCCGCCCCGCTCGCCGCCACCGTCCGGGCCCGGGTCGGCTACCCCGCCGACACCGCCGACGTGCTGGCCGGCCCCACCGTCCGCGACCGCTGGTACGTCCTCGGCAGCCGCACCGCGCCGCTGGAGGGCGGCGCCGACGAGCGCCTCACCACCCGCCGGCTGTGGCTGCGCGGCGCCAAGACCGGCCGCCACGCCCTGCTCCTCGCCTTCGGCCGCCCCGGCCGGGCCCCCGAACTCGCCCTCCCCACCGGCCGGCTGCTGGAGGCCGAGCTCGCCTTCCACCCCGGCGCCCGCCCGCTGCGCGCCGCCCTCGGCACCCGCTACGGCGCCCCCGGGCCGGGCCCCGCCACCCCGCCGCCGGGCCTCACGCCCGCCGAGGCCGTCGCCGGCTACGGCACCGCGGTCGCCGACGATCCGTGGCTCGACGCCTGGCCCACCGTCCTGGCCGACGTCGTCCCCGTCCTCACCCCCGACGGCTGGCACCTCACCGACGGCCGGCACACGCTCCCGGTCCACCGCGGCGCCGCCCCCGAGTCCGCCCTCTGGCGCCTCGCGGCCGTCTCCACCGGCCGCCCCCTCACCGTCTTCGGCGAGCACGGCCACCGGGGCTTCGCCCCGGTCACCGCCTGGGGAGCGGACCACCGCCCGATCGACCTGACCGCCCCGTAGGCCCGGTCCGATCCCCGGTCCGACCCCCGGGCGGGCGCGCAGCCCGGCCCGCACGCCCGCGCGCGGCGCCCCGAGGAGGCCGCGCAGCCCCCTCCGAGCGCCTCCGAACAACGCCCACCGACCCGCAGGAGCCCCGCGTGCCGCTCTCCACCCCGACCCCGGCCGACCCCTGGGAGACCCTCCGGACCACCGCCCTCCTCGGCACCGACCGCCGCCCGTTGCCACTCCCCGCAGCCGGCGACTCCCCCGCCCACCGGGCCGTCGACCGCACCGACCCGGCCACCGCCCTGCTCGAACTCGCCGCCCTGGAGACGGTCCGCCGCCGCGCCGGCGCCCGTCCGGCCCCCGCCACCGAGGCCGTCACCGCGCCGCTCACCACCCCGGCCCCCGAGGACCACCGGCCCGAGCTGCCCGCCCCGGCCGCCCGCCGGCTCACCCTCCTGCTCGGCGGCCGGGGCACCGGCTCCGCCGGCAGCCTCGCCAACCTCACCGAACTGCTCCCGCAGTGGCTCGCCACGGCCCGGGCCCGGGGCTTGCGCCCGCCCGCCGCCGCCGTCCCGGCCCTGCTGGACGCCGCCCGCGGCCGGACCGAGCTGCGCCCCGACGCGGTGGCGCTGGCCGGCCCCCTGGGCCGCTGGCTCGCCGCCCGGAACCCCGACTGGCGGTTCGTCCTGCGCACCACCGCGGACCCGGCCGACGACTCCGCCGGGCCCGTCGGAGCCGCCGGAGCCGCCGGACCGGCGGTCGCCCCCGGGGGCGACCACCTCTGGCACGAGGGCCTCTTCGCCGAGCGCGTCACCCACCTCACCGCGCTGCGCCGCACCGACCCCGTCGCCGGCCTCGCCCTGCTCGTGAGCACCTGGCCCACCGAGCGCGCCGAGGACCGCCTACTCTTCCTGGACGCCCTCCAGGACGGCCTCTCGCTCGCCGACGAGCCCTTCCTCGAAAGCGCGCTGGGCGACCGGAGCAAGAACGTCCGCGCCACCGCCGCCGAGCTGCTCTCGACCCTCCCCGGCTCCACCCTCGCCCACCGGATGGCCGAGCGCGCCCGCGCCGCCGTCCGCCTCTCCGAGCGCGGCACGCACCTGCTCGTCACCCCGCCCACCGCGTGCGACGCCGCGATGCAGCGGGACGGCATACCGCTCAAGTCGCCCACCGGGCGCGGCGAGCGGGCCTGGTGGTTCGGCGAGGTGATCGCCGCCGCGCCGCTCCCGCTCTGGTCGGAGTCCACCGGTCTGACGCCGGGACGGCTGCTCGGCCTCCGGGTGGGCGACAGCATCGACGAGACCAACAGCAGCTGGGCCGACGACCTGCGCGAGGCCTGGGCCCGGGCCGCCGTCCGCCAGCAGGACGCCGACTGGGCCCGGGCGCTGCTGGGCCCGGCGCCGGCCCCCGCCCCGGGCGGCCGCACCGGCCGCGGCGTCCGGGCGCCGCGGAGCACCGGCGCCCCCGCCAAGCTGCTCGCGGTCCTGCCGCCCGCCGAACGCGCCGCCTGGACGGCCGCGTTCATCGAGGTGCACGGCCTCGGTGAGGCCTTCCAGTTGCTGGGCGCCTGCGCGACGCCGTGGACGCCGCCGCTGTCCACCGCCGTCGTCGCGGCCCTCGCCCGAGCGGCCGCCTCCGGCGCCTACCCGTGGAGCCACAGCGGGGTGCTGGGCATGACGGAGCGCGCGCTCTCCCCCGGGACGGCCGCCGCCGTCGAGGAGTTGGCGGCCGGGTCCGCACCCGCCGGGGCCTGGGCCGAGACCTTCGCCCGGCTGGCCGGCACCCTGCGCTTCCGGGAGGCCATGCTCGCCGAGCTCGGCGCCTGACCGCCCGCCGCCGGGAACGGCGGAGGGCGCCTGACCGCCCGCCGCCGGGAACGGCGGAGGGCGCCTGACCGCCCGCCGCCGGGAACGGCGGAGCCGGTACGGGGCACCCCCGTACCGGCTCCGCTCAGAACTCGACGACGCCTCGGCGGGCGGCCGCCCGAAACGGGGCCCTCAGGAGCCGAAGCGACGGCTCCGGGCCCCGACGCGGCGCCCCGGGGAGCCGCCTGCCGCGACGGCGCGCGCGACCGGCGCGCACCCGGCGGCGGACCTCCGCCGGAGGCCTCAGCTCGCGACCCGCAGGTTCGCCTCGACCCAGGCCACCACGTCGCGGGTCGGCGTCCCCGGCGTGAAGATGTCCGCGACGCCCATCGCCTTGAGCTCGACGATGTCCTCCTCGGGGATGATGCCGCCGCAGAAGACCTTGATGTCCTCCGCCTCGCGCTCCCTCAGCAGCTCCAGCACCCGCGCGCAGAGCGTCATGTGCGCCCCGGAGAGGACCGACAGCCCGATGCCGTCCGCGTCCTCCTGGATCGCGGTGTCGACGATCTGCTCGGGCGTCTGGTGCAGGCCGGTGTAGATGACCTCCATACCGGCGTCACGCAGGGCCCGCGCGATGACCTTGGCACCGCGGTCGTGACCGTCGAGCCCGGGCTTGGCGACCACCACACGGATCGGGCCTGACACACCCATCACTGCCTCCTGGACCTCGTCGTCCACCACCCCACCGGACCTCGTCGGGCACGGGCGCGGTTAACCAGCAATAACCAACCTGAGGGGAGGTTAGCGTCACCCGGCCGGGCTGGCCGTGCCGCCCCTCAAGAGGAGGGGAAAATCACAGGCCCACCTCTCTTGCTACCGGTCGGTATACCCCGCCGGATCCGCGCACATCCCGCCAACTCCCCTCTTGACATCCGGACTTTTGTCCGGATGTCGGCGATACGGCTACAGTCTCGGCTGTTTTCCCCTCGTCTTTCCGCCCGCCCTTCCCCTCGCCCTTCCCCTCGCCCGACGACGTGCCAGAGGCCCACCGAGGAGGCAGCCCCCGATGGCTCCCGACGCAGCCGCCCGCCCGACCCGCGCGGAGTTGCGGGTAACCGCCCGCGAGCAGTCGCGCGCACAGCGCCGCGGCGCCGCCAAGGCGGCCACCCGGACGGCGCTGCTGCGCGTCGCGCTGCCGTCGATGGCCGCCCTCGGCGTGGCCGGGGTGGCCGCCGTGACCGTCCAGGGCGAGGCCGACGAGCAGCGCGCGCAGGCGGCCGGCCGGGCTCCCGAGCAGGCCGCCGAGGTGCCGGGCGACTCACCCGCCCGGGCCGCCGCCCAGCAGGTCCTCACCGCGGGCGGGACCGACCAGGCCTCGCGCGGCGCCGCCCGCGGCCCGCTGTCCGGCACCCAGCCCGCGAGCACGGCCGACGGTCCCGCGGTGGACGCCGCCCCGGCCCCCGCACCGGCCCCGGAGCCGGTGCTCCCGAAGGTCTCCCTCCCGGTCGCCCAGCGGGGCCTCGGCGAGATGTTCGGAGCGTCCGGCACGCACTGGGCCGCCCGGCACACCGGCATCGACTTCCCCGTCGACGGCGGCACCCAGGTCCTGGCGGTGACCGACGGCACGATCCGCACGCAGTGGAACCCGTCGTACGGCTACATGTCGGTCCTGAAGATGGCCGACGGCACCGAGGCCTGGTACTGCCACCTGCGGTCGTACAAGATCCGCAAGGGCACCGTGAAGGCGGGCGACGTCATCGCCTTCGTCGGCACCAGCGGCAACAGCACCGGGCCGCACCTGCACTTCGAGATCCGCCCGGCCGGCGGCGGCGCGCCCGTCGACCCGCTGCCGTGGTTCCTCGCCCAGGGCGTCGACCCGCGCTGAGCCCCACCCGGCGGCGGCCGGCGCCGTGCGGGCCCGGTGCACCCGGGCCCGCGCGCCAAGCCCTACAGCTTCTCCACCGGCGCGTACCGCAGCAGCAGCTGCTTGCGCCCCTCCGTCCCGAAGTCCACCGTGGCCTGGGCCTTCTCGCCCACACCGGCGGTGGCCACCACCGTGCCCAGACCGAAGGTGTCATGGGTGACGCGGTCCCCGACCGCCAGTGCCACGACCTCGCGCTCGACCGCCGCGCCGGACCGCCGCGCCGACTGCCCCCAGCCCGCCTTCGGCGAGGCCGCCGCCGCCGCGCCCCGGGACGCGCCCCGGGAGGAGCCCCCCGACCCGCCGGCGGACTTCCCGCCCCAGGAGGACCCGGAGGAGTACCCGCGCGAGGCCGGCACCGCCGAGGCCCCCGTGCGCTTCCACTCCACCAGCGTGTCCGGGATCTCCTCCAGGAACCGCGAGGCCGGGTTGTACGAGGGCTGCCCCCAGGCGCTGCGCAGCACCGAACGGGTCAGGTAGAGCCGCTCCCGGGCCCGGGTGAGCCCGACGTACGCGAGCCGCCGCTCCTCCTCCAGCTCCTTGACCTGGTTGAGCGCCCGCATGTGCGGGAAGATGCCGTCCTCCATGCCGGTCAGGAAGACCACCGGGAACTCCAGCCCCTTGGCGGTGTGCAGGGTCATCATCGTGATGACGCCCCGGCCCTCCTCGTCGTCGTCGGGGATCTGGTCGGAGTCCGCGACGAGCGCGACCCGCTCCAGGAAGTCGGGCAGCGAGCCGACCGGCGGTGCCCCGTCCTCCCCCGCGTCGGGCCGCTCGCCCGGGTCCTGCTCGTACTCCAGGGCGACGGAGGCGAGCTCCTGGAGGTTCTCCACCCGCGTCTCGTCCTGCGGGTCCGTGGAGGACTGCAGCTCGGCGAGGTACCCCGTCTCCTCCAGCACCGCCTCCAGCACCGCGGCCGGCCCGGCGCCCGACTCGACGACCTGCCGCAGCCCGGCCATCAGCGCGTTGAACTTCTTCACCGCGTTCGCCGACCGGGCGGCCATCCCGTACGCCTCGTCGACCCGCTGCAGCGCCTGCGCGAAGGAGATCCGCTCGCGCCCGGCGAGCGCGTCGATCATCGCCTCGGCCCGCTCGCCGATCCCGCGCTTGGGCACGTTGAGGATCCGGCGCAGCGGCACGGTGTCCTCCGGGTTGGACAGCACCCGCAGGTAGGCCAGGACGTCCCGGACCTCCTTGCGCTCGTAGAAGCGCACCCCGCCGACCACCTTGTACGGCAGGCCGACCCGGATGAACACCTCCTCGAACACGCGCGACTGGGCGTTGGTCCGGTAGAAGATCGCGACGTCGCCGGGCTTGGCCTCGCCCCGGTCGGTCAGCCGGTCGATCTCGTCGGCGATGAACTGGGCCTCGCCGTGCTCGTCGTCCGCGACGTAGCCGACGACCTTCTCGCCGTGGTCGCCGGCCGTCCAGAGCTTCTTCTCCCGCCGGCTGGTGTTCCGCTCGATGACGGCGTTGGCGGCGCTCAGGATGGTCTGCGTGGAGCGGTAGTTCTGCTCCAGCAGGATGGTGGTCGCGTTCGGGTAGTCCTCCTCGAACTGGAGGATGTTGCGGATCGTCGCGCCGCGGAAGGCGTAGATCGACTGGTCCGCGTCACCGACCACGCACAGCTCGGCCGGCGGCACCTCGGCCAGGCGCCCGGCCGCCGGGTCCACGAAGTCGCCGTCCACGGTGCGCTTCGGCGCGGCCGCGGCGGAGCCCCCGCTGAGCTCCCGGACCAGCATGTACTGGGCGTGGTTGGTGTCCTGGTACTCGTCGACCAGGATGTGGCGGAACCGCCGCCGGTAGTGCTCGGCGACGTCGGGGAACGCCTGGAGCAGGTTCACCGTCGTCATGATGATGTCGTCGAAGTCGAGCGCGTTGGCCTCGCGCAGCCGCCGCTGGTAGAGGAAGTAGGCCTCGGCCAGCTTCTTCTCCGTCGGGTTGGCGGCCTGGTCGGCGTACGTCTCCTCGTCGATCAGCTCGTTCTTGAGGTTGCTGACCTTCGCCGTGAAGGACTTCGGCGGGAACTGCTTCGGGTCCAGGTCGAGGTCCCGGCAGACCAGGGACATCAGCCGCTGCGAGTCGGCCGAGTCGTAGATCGAGAACGACGAGGTGAAGCCGAGCAGCTTGCTCTCCCGGCGCAGGATCCGCACGCACGCGCTGTGGAAGGTGGAGACCCACATCGCCCGGGCCCGCGGCCCGACCAGCTGCTCGACGCGCTCGCGCATCTCGCCGGCCGCCTTGTTGGTGAAGGTGATCGCCAGGATCTCGCCCGGCTGCACCCCGCGGGCGCCCAGCAGGTGGGCGATCCGGTGGGTCAGCACGCGGGTCTTGCCGGAGCCGGCGCCGGCCACGATGAGCAGCGGCGAGCCGGCGTGCAGCACCGCCTCGCGCTGCGGGTCGTTCATCCCCTCCAGCAGCTGGGCCGGGTCCACCACCGGCCGGGCGGCGCCGTTGCGGTAGTAGGAGTCCCGCTCGGCCTCGGCCGCGTGGTCGGTGTGGAAGAGCCCCTCCGGGATCGCTTCCTCGTAGGCGTCGTACGGGACGTCGTCCTCGAACGGCGGCGGCTCCTGCGCCATCGGGGTGGCGGCGGGCTGCTGCTTCGACCCGGCGGCGGGGGCCTCGAAACCGGGGAGCGGGAGGTCGTCAAAGAGGCTACTCATGGCACTCCGAGTCTATGGCCCCCCACTGACAAGCCCGCCCGGCCGGAGGGAATCCGGCCGGGCGGGCGGCGTCGCGGGGCCCGTCAGACCAGGCGGCGGGCGGTGGCCCAGCGGGTCAGCTCGTGCCGGTTGCTCAGCTGGAGCTTGCGCAGCACGGCCGAGACGTGGCTCTCCACCGTCTTCACCGAGATGAACAGCTGCTTCGCGATCTCCTTGTACGCGTAGCCGCGCGCGATCAGCCGCAGCACCTCGCGCTCGCGCTGGGTCAGCCGGTCGAGGTCCTCGTCCACCGGCGGGGTGTCCGTGGCCGCGAAGGCGTCCAGCACGAAGCCGGCCAGCCGCGGTGAGAACACCGCGTCGCCGTCGGCGATCCGGAAGACCGCGTTGACCAGGTCGGTCCCGGTGATCGTCTTGGTGACGTAGCCGCGGGCACCGCCGCGGATCACCCCGATGACGTCCTCGGCGGCGTCGGAGACGGACAGCGCCAGGAACTTCACCTGCTCGCCCATCAGCCCGGCCGAGCGGCGCAGCACCTCGACCCCGCCGCCACCCGGCAGGTGGACGTCGAGCAGCACCACGTCGGGCCTGGTCTCGGCGACCACGCGGACCGCCGACTCCACGTCGTCGGCCTCGCCGACCACGTCGATGCCGGTGACCTCGGTGCGTCCGATCTCCGCGCGCACGCCCGTCCGGAACATCCGGTGGTCGTCGACCAGCACGACCCGCGCGACCCTTCCCCCGCCTTCGGCCGGGGTCCCCCCCATCGGCGCTGCGTCAGTCATTCGTTCTCTCCATCTCCAGCTCGACCTCGGTGCCGCCGTCCGGCGCGGGCCGCACCCGTGCGGTGCCGCCGTTGCGCTTCATCCGGCCGATGATCGACTCGCGGACACCCATCCGGTCCTCGGGCACCGTGTCGGGGTCGAAGCCGGGGCCGTGGTCGCGAACGAACACCGACACCGTCCTCCCCTCCACCTCGGCGTAGACCTGGACCGGTCCTCCGCCACCGTACTTGGCCGCGTTGACCGTCGCCTCCCTCGCGGCCTGCATCTGCGCCACGATCCGCTCGTCCATCGGGCAGTCCCCGACCATGACCAGCTCGACCGGGACCCCGTGCCGGTCCTCGACCTCGGCGACCACCGCGCGCAGGCTCTCCGCCATGGTGTCCGGCGCGTCCTCGGCGACCGCCTCCGGGCGGTAGAGCCAGAGCCGCAGCTCGCGCTCCTGGGCCCGGGCGAGCCGCAGCACCTCCCGCGGGTCCTCGGCCCGGCGCTGGATCAGGGTCAGGGTGTGCAGCACCGAGTCGTGGACGTGCGCCGCGATCTCGGCGCGCTCCTGGGCGCGGATGCGGGCGGTCCGCTCGGCGCCCAGGTCCTGCCACATCCGCAGCGCGTACGGGCCCACCAGCACCAGGACGCCGGCCAGCACCGCCAGCGAGGCCTCGACCACCGAGCCGAGCGTGGAGCCGCTGCCCTGCGTGGCGAGGAAGGCGATGGTGCCGGCCACCACGAGCAGCACGCCGCCGCCGACCCGGGTGTAGGCGCCGCGCCGCTTCTCGCCCTCCTCCAGGCCGAACCAGCGCTGCCAGCGGGAGTCGTCGGCCTGCCGCCAGACCAGCGCGACCCCGACCCCGATCGCCAGCAGCGGCCAGGTGTACGGGCGGGCGGTCTGCACGCCGAGCGCGTTGAGCAGGGCGATCAGACCGATCACCAGCATGACCAGCGCGGCGAGCTGGCCCAGGCCGCCCTGGCGCCGCCCGGCGGCGGACCGGGCCGGGCCCGCCTCCTCGCCGGGTTCGGCCGCGACCGCGGCCGGCTCGCCCTGCAACGCGTGCTGGAGCAGCTCGCGCAGCCGGCCGATCCAGCCGCGCCGGCTCTTGCTCAGCTCCGCCCCGGAGACCCCGGAGGCCTGCCAGGAGCCCGACGGCACGAAGGCGCCGTTGACGTAGACCCAGTGCGCGCCGCCGCGCTGCGCGGGCTCGCCGATGCCGATCGGCACCACGAACCAGAACGCCGCGTACAGCAGCGCGCCGATCCCCTGGGCGAAGAAGAGCAGCACGAAGGAGACCCGGACCCAGGTGACCGGCAACCCGAGGTGCACGGCGAGCCCGTGCGCGACGCCACCGAGCATCCGGCCCTGCGGGCTCCGGTAGAGCCGCCGGTACGGCGGGCGCTCGCCGCCGGGCACGGCCGGGTCGGCACTCGCCGCCGACGCGGCGTCGGGGACGAGGGGGCGGGGATCGGTACCGGGTGCTGCCACGGCACCGATGGTTCCACGCACGCGGGCCCGGGCGCATCAGGGTGGAACCCCCAACCCTCTCAGGGACAAGTCAGGGTACGGACAGGGCTCGCACCGGTTGGGCGCCGCCGCGCCAGCCCCCAGGATGGTGCACATGACCGAAGACCACCGCATCCAGGAGACCGGGCCGGGCGCCCCGCCGGTACCGGAACGCCCGCCGCTGAACCGCACCGAGCACCACCGCGTGGTGGCCGGTGTCTGCGGCGGCCTGGGCCGGCACCTGGACATCGACCCGGTGGTCTTCCGGGTGGTGACGGTGGTGCTCTGCCTCTCCGGCGGCCTCGGCCTGTTCCTGTACGGGCTGGCATGGCTGATCATCCCCACCGAGCCGGTACCGGACGGCCGGGGCGGCAGCAGGGCGGGCCGCACGGAGCTCCAGCGGGTGCTCACCGGCCGGGTGGACGGCCAGTCGATCGGCGCGGTGCTGCTGACCGTGATCGGCACCGGCGTCTTCTTCGCCTCGATGGGCGACGGGGACACCATGTTCCCGCTGCTGCTGCTCGGGGCGCTGGCCTTCCTGGCGGTCCGCTACGACCCGGAGCGGCGCCGCGGCGGCCGGCTGCGCGGGCGCCGTCGCGGCCGGGAGCACGGGCACGGCCCGTGCGACCGCTGGTTCCCCGCACCGGAGCCGTCGGCCGCCGACCACGCCTGGTCGGGCACCGACGAGGGCGAGCGGGCCCGCGAGCAGCACGCCCGGGACCGGGCGGCCGGCACGGTGCCGACCGACACCCCGCTCGTGGGCCCGAGCGGCTACCTGTGGGACCCCCGCCACCCCGAGCGCAACCCGTACGGCGGTACCGCCACCCCGCCGCCCGGCGGCCCGGCGCAGCCGTGGTGGCAGCGCCCCGACCTGCCCGAGGGCGACCCGCTGCGCAAGGGCGGCCCGGCCGTCCCGCCGCCGCGGCCGGCCGTGGTGCGCCACCGGCCCGAGCGCTCGCCGCTCGGCCTGATCGGGCTGCTCCTGGCGGTCGGCGCGGCCAGTGCGGTCTGGTCGGCCTCCGCCCACGGTGACACCGAGCTGGTCACCGGCACGGTGCTGGCCGCCGCGCTGCTGGTCATCGGGCTGACCCTGCTGGTCGCCGCCAAGTTCGGCCGGGCCCGCAAGCTGGTCGTGCCGGGCCTGCTGCTGACCCTGGCGCTCGCGTTCTCCCACGGGTCGGCGTTCTCGGTCCAGAACGCGGTCGGCGACCGGGAGTGGCGGGTCGTCTCGGCGGACGGCCTGGAGGAGCGGTACACGCTCGGGCTCGGCGACGCCCGGTTGGACCTCTCGGGGCTCGACCCGGCCGGCGCCACCCTGAGCAGCACCGTCGAACTCGGTGCCGGGCAGCTGACCGTCCTGGTGCCGCCGGACGTGACGGTGAACCTGGACGTCAGGGTCGGGATGGGCCACGTCGGTGTGCCCGGGACGGACGAGGCGGGCGGCAACAGTTCCCACAGCTTCCAGCTGCACCCGGTGAACGGTCAGACATCCAAGGGCACGCTCGACCTCAGGCTGCGGGTCGGGCTCGGCGACATCAAGGTGGTCCAGTCGTGAGGAAGCACCAGCTCGACCTGTTCTCGCTGATCGCGGGAGGGCTGTTCACCGTGATAGCGGTGCTCTACCTGGTGGCGGCGCTGAACGACATCTCCGTGAACGGCCGGATCGTCATCCCGGTGACCTTCATCGTGCTCGGTCTCGGCGGGCTGGCCGGGGCCGTCGCGGCGGCGGTCCGGCGCGGCGGCGCGGACCGGCGGGACCGGGACGCGCCCTGAGTCCCCGGACGGGGCCCGAGCGCGTCCCGGCGCCGCTCAGCTCTGCAGCGGCCCGAGGTTCAGCTTCTCGCCGTCCTTGGTGACGCTGTACCGGGGCAGCGGCTTGGTGGCCGGGCCGTTCACCACCGCGCCGGTGGCCGCGTCGAACCGGGAGCCGTGGCAGGGGCAGTACAGCTGGCCGTTCTTCGGGGCGTCGACCGCGCAGCCGGAGTGCGTGCAGGCCGAGGAGAACGCGCAGTACTGGCCGGCCTTGGGCTGGACGATGTAGACCGCGTCACCCGTCGCCGGGTCCTTGACCTGGGCCGAGCCGCCCACCGGGACGCTCGCGGCGTCCACCGACACGGCCGGCCCGGCGGGCGCCGGCGCGGCCGACGGCCCGACGGCCTTCCCGTCCCGGCCGAAGGTGGCGGTCAGCGAGCCGGTGAGCAGCCCGGCACCGCCGATCGCGACGGCCGCGATCCCGCCGTCCACCAGCGCCCGCCGCCGGACGAGCCGCTCGCGCAGCCCGCGCCCGCGGTCCCGGGCGGCCCGCCCGGCCAGGTAGCCGTCCAGCGAGAGGTACGGGGTGCCGGCCAGCACCAGCGGGGTCCACGCCATCAGGTAGGCGAGGTCGTTGCCGAGGTAGTACGGCGAGACGTTCCAGCTGACGGTCAGCCAGAGGCTCAGGTTGATCAGTGCGCCGCCGACGGCCGCGACCCGGCCCCAGAGGCCGAACAGGGTGCCCAGGCCGACCGCCAGTTCGCCGAAGGCGATGGCGAGCGCGAACAGGGTCGGGGCGTGGAGCGGGGCGCCGAGCAGGAACGAGATCGGGCTGGAGCTCCTGGCCGCCTGGGTCTGCGACACGAAGGACGCCGGGTCGCCCGCGCCGGCCAGGTAGTGCGCGTCGGCGAGCTTGTCCAGCGCCGCGTAGACGAAGGTGACGCCCAGGAAGATCCGCAGCGGCAGCAGCGCGTACCGGGAGGCGGTCGCCCTGAGCAGGGCGAGCCGGTCCGCCCCGCCGCCGCCCGCCGCGCCGGTCGCCGCGGAGTCGCCGGCCGCCGTGAAGTCGCCGCCCGTCGTGGAACCGCTGGTCTCCACGGAGCCGCTGGCCTCCGACATCCCTCACACCTTCCTTCACGGCCTGCCATCACCTGACAGGTCCGGTCCGCATTCTGCACGCTCGTGAGCGCATTCGGTGGGAGATCCCCTCCGATGGGCGCCCGGCGCCCCGGCCGTCCACCGCGAACGGCCGCGCCGCCGCTCCCTTGTATACGGGAACGACGGCGCGGCCGTTCAATGCCGGTTCACCGCCGGCGGGGAGTGCCTACTCCCACTCGATGGTGCCCGGCGGCTTGCTGGTGCAGTCCAGCACCACGCGGTTCACATCGGGGACCTCGTTGGTGATCCGGGTGGAGATCTTCGCCAGCACCTCGTACGGCAGGCGCGACCAGTCGGCCGTCATGGCGTCCTCGGAGGAGACCGGGCGCAGCACGATCGGGTGGCCGTACGTCCGGCCGTCGCCCTGGACGCCGACGCTGCGGACGTCCGCGAGCAGCACCACCGGGCACTGCCAGATCTCGCGGTCCAGACCGGCCGCGGTCAGCTCCTCGCGGGCGATCGCGTCGGCCTCGCGGAGCAGGTCGAGACGCTCCTTGGTGACCTCGCCGACGATCCGGATCCCCAGGCCCGGGCCCGGGAACGGCTGGCGCTGGACGATCTCCTCCGGCAGGCCGAGCTCCTGGCCGACCATCCGGACCTCGTCCTTGAAGAGCTTGCGCAGCGGCTCGACCAGCTGGAACTGCAGGTCCTCGGGCAGGCCGCCGACGTTGTGGTGCGACTTGATGTTGGCGGTGCCGGTGCCGCCGCCGGACTCCACCACGTCCGGGTACAGGGTGCCCTGGACCAGGAAGTCCACGGACTCGCCGTGCTCGCCGGCCTCGGCCACGATCTCGGCCTGGGCCTGCTCGAAGACCCGGATGAACTCCCGGCCGATGATCTTGCGCTTCTCCTCCGGGTCGCTGACGCCCTTCAGCGCGTTCAGGAAGCGCTCCTGCGCGTCGACGACCTTCAGCTGCACGCCGGTGGCCGCGACGAAGTCCTTCTCGACCTGCTCGGTCTCGCCCTTGCGCATCAGACCGTGGTCGACGTAGACGCAGGTCAGCTTGGTGCCGATGGCCTTGTTGACCAGGGCCGCCGCGACCGCGGAGTCCACGCCGCCGGAGAGCCCGCAGATCGCGCGCTTGTCGCCGACCTGGGCGCGGATCAGCGCGACCTGCTCGTCGACCACGTTGCCGGTGGTCCAGGTCGGCGCGATGCCGGCGCCGCGGTAGAGGAAGTGCTCCAGGATCTGCTGACCGTGGTCGGAGTGCAGCACCTCGGGGTGGTACTGCACACCGTAGAGGCGGGCCTCGTCGTTCTCGAAGGCCGCGACCGGCACCACGCCGGTGGAGGCGGTGACCGTGAAGCCCTCGGGCGCGGCCGAGCAGGCGTCGCCGTGCGACATCCACACCGAGTGCTCCGCCGGGACGCCCTCGAACAGGGTCGAGCCGGTGCGGGAGACGACCAGCGGGGTGCGGCCGTACTCACGGGCGCCGCTGTTGTCGACGGTGCCGCCGAGCGTCTTGGCCATCAGCTGGAAGCCGTAGCACATGCCGAAGACCGGCACACCGGCCTCGAAGATCGCGCGGTCGAGCTGCGGCGCGCCCTGCTCGTAGACCGACGAGGGGCCGCCGGAGAGGATGATCGCCTTCGGGTTCTTGGCGAGCATCTCGGCGACCGGCATGCTGCTCGGCACGATCTCGCTGTAGACCCGGGCCTCACGCACCCGACGGGCGATGAGCTGGGCGTACTGGGCGCCGAAGTCGACCACCAGGACGGTGTCGGTCTCAGGCGCGGACTGGTCGGGAATAGCAGAGGACACGGACGGCCTTCCGGCAGCGGTATCTAGAGGTGTCGCGGCGCACGCCCCGGGAGGGCGGCGACGGGCGGGGGTCTGGGCACGAGTCTACCGGGCTGGCCGGTTTCACTCGTCTGCACGTCCAAGAGGCCGTGACCGGCCGGGCCGCCGCTTCGTTGCATCTGACGACCGCACGACCGCGCCGCGCCCGCCAGGTGCGCCGCCTCCGCCCCGGCAGGGGCGCCGCCGTGCGGGCTTGCAGGACCACGCGTGGAGCTCATCCCAGTCCACCGGCGCGCGTGGCGCCGCCGCTGTCCCGGCCCGGCCGGGAGCGGTGCGCCGTGGGACCGTGCGCGGGTGCAGCGGCCGGCCAGCAGGGGACAGCGACCCCGGCCGCGACTGGACCCAAGGAGGTGGGGCGGCCGGCCCCGGGGACGCCCGGGTACCGGCCGCCGCACCCCGGCGCGACCCGGGCGCGCACCGTTCATCGTCCCGCGCCGCTACGCGCGTCCCTGTGCGCTCCGGCGCCACCACTACGCACGGTGATCATCGATCGCACCCGCCCGCGATCTCCCGGCGGGCCGCCGAGCCGCCGCGGACGCACCGCCGCGCACCGGCCCGGCCGAAAATGGACTGTGCCGAATCATGCCGAATCGGTTGCAGAGCAAGCCCTTCGTCCATCACGATGCTGGTGGGAAGAGGTTCTCCCGGCGGCCGAAGGCCCACTGCGGAGTGCCGTCCCGTTGCCACCGAGACCCACGGTGGCAACGATTATCACCTCACGCTCCGTGAGCGAATGCTCGGCGCAGGCATGCGCGCCGGCCCGCCCCGCCGCGTGTGGACACGCCACGCGCGACCGGCCCACCTCATGCCGGCACCGCGGCGGCACGACCCACGAGCCATCCGACGCGACGGCGCTCCTCCCCCGGCGCCGTCACCCCAGCACCGGCGCAGCCCTGACGCCGCGTGCTGAGCGACAAAGGGCCCCGTTCCCCCGCGGGGCCCTTTGCCCTGTTCGGGACCGTGCGCCCGGCTCGGGGCCGGGGCCCGCCGCGGCGGGCGAAGCCGCGGGCCCGGCCGGTACGGGCGAGGGGCGCGGGCCATTGGCCGCGCGCCCCTCGGCCGCTACTGCTGCTTGCGCCAGACGCTCGGGTCGACCGGATCGTCCTCCCCCGGCGGCCGGGCGGCCGGCACCCCGCCGCCCGGGAACGACGGCGGCTCCTCGTGCGAGCCGATCACCTCGCCGACCCCCGGCGGCGCGGCGGGCTCCGGCCCGGCCCCGGCCTCCCACGGCACACCGGCCGGGGACGGCGCCCCCTGGTGCGGCAGCCGCTGCGGCGCCCCGGGCGGGCCGGCCACCGGGCGGTTGCCGGCGGCCGCCAGCAGCGGCGGCACCGCCAGCGCGCCGATCGCCGCCCAGACCACGTTGGCCAGCAGCAGGGTGGGGAAGACCAGGCCGACCGCGTACTCGTGGCCGAGCTCCTGCCGGCGGCCGAGGTACGTCGCGGCCGAACTCGTCGAGAGCACCGCGCCGGCGATCGGCATCAGCAGACTGAGCGCGGCCGCGTACACCACCGCCAACCGGAGCCGGTCCGCCGCGTCCAGCCGGCGCCGGTACGCCGTCCACCCGAGGAGGGCCGCCCCGACCAGCGCGAGCAGACCGGTCCACCGCCAGTCGGCGCTCTCGTGGTGCAGGTCGAAGAAGGAGAACCCGTTGTCGGAGCCGTCGCCCTCCCAGTCCGCACGCGGACCGCTCGCGTCGCTGGTCGCCTTGAGCGTCGCCCCCGAGCCCAGGCCGAGCAGCAGCAGGGCGACGTTCGGCAGGACGGCCAGCGCGGCGCCGGTCTGCCCGTCCGCGCCCTGGACGAGGATCAGCAGGAAGCCGACCAGTGCGGCGAGGCCGGTCGTCATCGCCAGCGCGCGGCCCGCCGCCAGCGCGGCCACCGCCCAGCCGCGCACCGCGCGGTTGCGCCAGGCCGCCCAGCGCAACGCGTCCGTACCGTGCACGGTGAACGCCGCCAGTCCGGCGAGCAGCGCCGCCCAGCAGGCGGCCTGGAGCCAGCCGGAGCCGGCCGTGTACGTCACACCGCCGGCCTCGCCGTAGTAGTCACCCGCGTCGAACCCGCCGCGCGCGGCCCGGGGCCGCCACGAGGCACCGGCGACGAGCCCGATCAGCAGGGTCACCGCCGCCGCGGCCAGCGCGGTGCGCAGCGCCTCACCGGCCGCCTGCCGCCTGGTCGGCTGCTCACCGGTACGGGCCTGCCGCCGGCGCGCCTCGGCCCGCAGGCCGAGCCAGAGCGCGCCCAGCCAGAGCGCGGTGACCGTCATCGGCACCGCCCGGACGATCGCCTCCCCGCCGCCGTCCGAGTAGCGGCCCCCGCCGGAGAAGCCCAGCTCGAACGGCGCGCCGAGGGCGGCCAGGGCCAGCGTCAGGGCGGCACCGAACCGCTTGCCGAAGGACGGCGCCTCGAAGAGGTAGAAGAAGGTGTAGCCGTCCGGGACCGCGGCGATCAGCGCCGCCAGGAACAGCACCGCGGTCGGCGCGATCAGCACCGTGAACGCCGGCCTCCAGTCGCCGGTGAGCCCGCGCAGGACGGCCGGCCGCGCGGCGGCCGGGTCGTAGGGCCGGCCGGCGCCCCAACCGCCCGGCGCCGGCGGCGCGAAGACGGGTGGGGCGGGTGGGGCGGGCACCGAGGGCGGCGCGGGCGGCGCGGGTGGCGCGGGTGGCGCGGGTGGCGCGGGTGGAGCGGGTGGAGCGGGTGGAGCGGGTGGAGCGGGTGGAGCGGTGGGTGGAGCGGGCGGCGGCAGGGGTGGTGGCGGCGTCAGCGGCCGCCCACAGGAGGCGCAGCCGAGCGCCCCTTCCCCCGAAGCCGCGCCGCACGATGCGCAGATGGCCATGGACCGCGATCCCCCCAAGAACGGTGCCCCCTGGTCCCCCCAGGGAGCCCCGTTTATCCCATCGTGCCCGGACGGCTGTCAACCGGCCCGGGACACGGCGGCCGCCGGGCCCGGCAGGGAGTCAGGAGGCCGTTCCGCCCTGCTTCTTGGGCACCTTCGGCACGGCCAGCAGCGGCAGTCGCAGCGCCCCGAAGGCCTCCGCCGGCACGGCCGGACGCACCGGCGCCACCGCCCCGACCCGGCGGTACGCCTCCCCCGGCTCCGGTCGGCCGTCCGTCTCGCCCTTGTTGGGCCACATCGACATGGCCCGCTCGGCCTGCGCGGTGATCGTCAGCGAGGGGTTCACCCCGAGGTTGGCGGAGACCGCCGAACCGTCCACCACACTGATCCCCGGGTGCCCGTGGAGCCGGTGGTACGGGTCGACCACGCCGGTCTCCGCGGAGTCGCCGATCGGGCAGCCGCCGAGGAAGTGGGCGGTCATCGGGATGTCGAAGATCTCGCCGACGGTGCTGCCCGCGAAGCCGTTGATCTCGGCGGCCAGCGCCTGGGCCCCCTCCTCCGCCGCCGGGATCCAGCTCGGGTTGGGCGCGCCGTGGCCCTGGGTGGAGGTCAGCTGCCCCTTGCCGAAGCCCTTCGTCTTCAGCGAGACGGTGATCGAGTTGTCCAGCGACTGCATCACGAGGCCGATGATGGTCTTCTCCGACCAGCGGTGCTGGTTCATCGACCGCGCGAAGGTCACCGGGTGCCGGGCGGCCGTTCCCAGGTAGCGCAGCCAGCGGGGACCCTTCCCGCCGCCCTTCACCTGCATGACCGACAAGGCGCCCATGGCGTTGGAGCCCTTGCCGTAGCGCACCGGCTCGATGTGGGTGTTCTCGTCCGGGTGGATCGAGGAGGTGATCGCGACACCCTTGGTGAAGTCCGCCCGGCTGCCGTAGCGCCGGTCGGTGGTCTGCGCGCCGACCAGCGCCTCGGAGTTCGTCCGGGTCAGCTCGCCGAGCCGGCCGGAGATCCGGGGCAGGTGACCGCCGTCGCGCATCCGGTGCAGCAGCCGCTGGGTCCCGTAGGTGCCGGCCGCGACCACCACCCGGGCGGCGGTGATCGTCCGCGCCCCCGCCTTCACCGGATCGGTCGTGGAGCGGGCGTCGGTCCGGCGGACGTCCACCGCGAAACCCTCGCCGCGCGCGCGGATCCGGGCCACCGTGGTGAGCGGGTGGATCTCGGCGCCGCCGCGCTCGGCCAGGTACAGGTAGTTCTCGGTGAGCATGTTCTTGGCGCCGTGCCGGCACCCGGTCATGCACTCGCCGCACTCCACGCAGGCCCGCCGCGCGGGGCCGGCCCCGCCGAAGTACGGGTCGGCGATCTCCTCGCCGGGAGCCGCCTTGGCCGTGTGGTCGGAGTCCCTCCCGTCGCCGAAGAAGACCCCGACCGGCGCGAGGTGGAAGGTGTCCCCGACGCCCATCTTCTCGGCGGCCGCCCGCAGATGGACGTCGGACGGGGTGACGGTCGGGTTGAGCCGGACCCCGAGCATCCGCTGCGCCTGGTCGTAGAACGGCGCCAACTCCTCCTGCCAGTCCGTGATGTGGCGCCACTGGCGGTCCTCGAAGAACGCCTTCGGCGGCACGTACAGGGTGTTGGCGTAGTTCAGCGAGCCGCCACCGACCCCGGCGCCGGCCAGGATCATCACATTGGCCAGCAGGTGGATCCGCTGGATGCCGTACAGACCGAGCCTGGGCGCCCACAAGTACTTGGCGAGGTCCCAGGAGTTCTTGGGCAGTTCGTCGCGCTCGAAGCGCCGCCCGGCCTCCAGGACGGCGACCCGGTACCCCTTCTCGGTCAGCCGCAGCGCGGCGACCGAACCACCGAAGCCCGAGCCGATCACGACCACGTCGTAGTCGAAGTCCGCCTCGTCGCGGGACCCCACCATGTGCCACTGCTCCTTCGAGAAACGAACGGACATCAGGACCGGCCCGGTCGTCGGACCGGGCCTGCCGGTCCGACGGACAGACGGACGGACGGACGGACGGACGGACCGGGGCTACTTGAAGCGCAGGGCCTTCAGCACCCGCAGCCCGCCGGTGAAGACCGCGGCGAACTGCCGGTCGTCCAGGCCGAAGGACGGCGCGAGCGGCATCACCCGCTGGCTGGCGATGGTCTGCGCCTCGGTGAACCGCAGGATGCCCTCGGCGCCGTGCCGCCGGCCGAGCCCGGACTCGCCCATGCCACCCATCGGCGAGCCGACCGAGCCGTACGCCGCCGCGTAGGCCTCGTTGACGTTGACCGTGCCGGTGCGCAGCCGGGCCGCGATCGCCCGGCCGCGCCGGAGCTCCTTCGTCCAGACGCTGGAGTTGAGGCCGTACGGCGTGGAGTTGGCGACGGCCACCGCCTCGTCCTCGGTGTCGAAGCGGTACACCGAGACCACCGGGCCGAACGTCTCCTCGGTGCAGACCGCCATCTCCGGGGTGACCCCGTCCAGGATGGTCGGCTCGTGGAAGAACGGGCCGAGGTCCGGCCGGGCGCGGCCGCCGGCCACCACGGTGGCACCGGCCTTGACCGCCTCCTCCACATGGCGGGTGGTGGCGTCCAACTGCCGTACGGAGACCAGCGACCCCATGTCCGCGCCGTAGGCGAGGCCGCCGCCGAGGCGCAGCGCGCGGGTGCGCGCGGCGAACTTCGCCAGGAACTCGTCGGCCACCGCGCGGTGCACCAGCAGCCGCTCGATGGAGATGCAGAGCTGACCGGCGGAGGAGAAGCAGGCCCGGACGGCGCCCTCGGCGGCCCGGTCGAGGTCCGCGTCGGCGAGCACCAGCATGGCGTTCTTGCCGCCGAGTTCGAGTGAGGCGCCGACCAGCCGGGCGGCGGCGCGCTGGGCGACCTCGCGGCCGGTACGGGTGGAGCCGGTGAACGAGACGTAGTCGGCGTGCTCGACCACGGCCGGTCCGACCACCGGGCCGTCGCCGATCACGATCTGCCAGAGGTCGGCCGGCAGACCGGCCTCGATCAGCAGCTCGCGGGCCCAGAGCGCGGTCAGCGCGGTCTGCGTGTCCGGCTTGTTGACCACCGCGTTGCCGGCCACGAAGGCGGGCAGGGCGTCACCGATGGACAGTTCCAACGGGTAGTTCCAGGGCGAGATGTGTCCGATCACGCCCTTGGGGCGGCGGGCCTCGACCGCGTGGGTGAGCAGCGGCAGGGCCCCGCCGTGCCGCTTGTCACGCAGGTAGCCGTGCGCCGCGCGCCCGTAGTGCCGGGCCGCCATCGCGACGGCCAGCACCTCCTCGAAGGCGTGCAGCCGGGCCTTGCCGGTCTCGGCCTGGATGAGGTCCAGCACTTCGTCCTGGCGCTTGAGCAGCAGGTCGTGGAAGCGCAGCAGGACGGCGGCACGGCGGCGGACCGGCAG
Organism: Kitasatospora sp. NPDC091207; assembly: GCF_044768625.1. Lineage (NCBI taxonomy): Bacteria > Bacillati > Actinomycetota > Actinomycetes > Kitasatosporales > Streptomycetaceae > Kitasatospora > Kitasatospora sp. NPDC091207. Next base: position 929,713 of record NZ_JBIVVS010000001.1, on the reverse strand, counting down.
CGCGGCCCAGGCCGGTTGGGCGCGCCGGGCCAGCTCGTAGGCGACCTCGACGTCGGCGGGGGTCGAGCGCGGCAGACCGGCCAGCCGCTCACCGGTCAGTGGGGCGACGGTCTCCACCAGGTCCGGCTCGCCGGCCGCGGTGACCCCGGCGGAGAGGCGGCCGACCAGGGAGGGCGGAACGGCCGCGGCGACGGTGCGGCCGCCACCGGGGGCGGCGGGGTTGCGGTCCGCGGCGCCGGGCTGTCCGGAGACCGTGGCATCTGCTGTGAGGTCCGTCATGGGGCGCAGCCTAGGCGCTCGGAAGCCGGTTCGGTACCCGTCGGTAACAACAATGTCGGCGCGCCGCGCCCCACCGGCGGGCCGACCGCTCGGCGGGCCGCCGGCTCACCGGGCCGGCCGTTCGGCGAGCCGGCCCCTCAGCGAGCCGACCGCTCAGCGGGTCGGCGTGAAGTCCCTGAGCACCGCGTTGAACCGCTGCTCCCCCTCCGGCCAGTCCTTGTCCGTGTCCGGGCTGGACAGGTAGATGGCGTAGCCGGTCCCGTCCGCGTCGATGAACTCCGCCTCTATCGCCCGCCGCCGGCCGCCCTCCTTGGCCGCGTAGCTGAACTCCCAGACCGCCGCGTCGTGGCCGTTCACCAGGACGCTGGTCAGCTTGTGCTGGCGGTACTCCTTCAGCTTCGAGACCGTGGTCTCCATCTGCCGCAGGTGCTCCAGCGGCTTGACCGACTGGCCGACGGTGACGGCGAACTGGAGGTAGTGCGTCTTGTTGTCCGGGCTGTAGAAGATCTGGTTGGCGGTGTCGGTGCTGCGCTGCCAGGCCGGGGTCGCCACCGGCAGCGGGAAGCGGAAGCCCGCCGGGTCGTTCACCCAGCGGTAGCCGGTGGGCGGGGGATCGGCATCGCCGGACGCACTGGGCTGCGGCGTTCCGGAGCCGGTCGCCGTGGGGCCGACCACCGGGGTCGCGCCGCCGCCCCGGGTCGCCAGGAAGGTCGCGCCGGCGGCCACCACCCCGACGGCCAGCCCGATCGCGGCGAGCTGAAGCACACCCCGGCGCCTGGCCGGGCCACGCGCGGGCGAACCAGGGTGCGCCCCCGGCGTCAATGGGGTGGGGTGCGCCCCCGGCGCGGATGAGGCGCCGAGCGCCCCGCCGCCGAGCGCCACCGGCGGTGTGTCCGCGGTCCCGGCGTTCCCCGCGACCCCGGCGACCCCCGCCGGAGGCTGCGGCACGGTCGGGCCCTCGGAGGCCGCGCCCGGTGCCGGACCGGCCGACGCGTCGGTCCGGTCGACCACGGGAACCGACTGGGTCGGCATCTTGACCGGCGCGACGGGCTTGAAGCCGACGGTGTGCCCGGCCTTCACCTCGGCCAGCATCCGAGCCGCCTCGTCCGCGCCCGGCCGCTCCGCCGGGTCCTTGGCCATCAGCGCGGCCAGGACCGGCCCCAGCGCCCCGGCCCGCCGCGGCTCCGGCAGCGGCTCGCCGACCACCGCGGCCAGCGTGGTCAGCGGCGAGGTCCGGCGGAACGGCGACTCGCCCTCCACCGCCGCGTACAGCGTCGCCCCGAGACCCCACAGGTCGGAGGCGGGGCCGGGCCGCTCGCCCTGGGCACGCTCCGGTGCCAGGTAGTCCGGCGAGCCGACCAGGTCGCCCGGCCGGGTCAGTTCGGCGGAGCCCTCGTACGTCGCGATGCCGAAGTCCAGCAGCACCACCCGCCCGGTGCCGCGCTCCAGCAGGACGTTGGCCGGCTTCACGTCCCGGTGCAGCACGCCCAGTTGGTGCCCCCGGTGCAGCGCGGCCAGCACCTGGCTGCCGACCTCGGCGGCGGCGCGCGGCTGGAGGGTGCCGTCCTGGCTGATCACATCGGCCAGCGAGCGGCCGTCGACCAGTTCCATCACGATCCAGGGCCGGCCGTCCTGCTCCAGCACGTCATGGACGGTGATCACCCCGGGGTGCTTGATCCGGGCGGCCGCGCTGGCCTCGCGCTTCATCCGGGCGTACAGGATCTGCAGTTCCTCCTCGGGGAGGTGGCTGACGGTCAGCTCCTTGACCGCGACCTCGCGGTCCAGCATCCGGTCCCAGGCCCGCCAGACCGTGCCCATGCCGCCCCGGCCGAGCCGGTCGCCCAGTTCGTAGCGCCCGGCCAGCAACCGCTCCGCCTCGGCCGCCTCCGGCCGGTTCTGCACGCCCATCGGCGACCGCTCCCCCTCCTCCACCTGCCGTCACCGCGACGGAGGGCCCGGTACAGACCAGTTTTCGAACAGATCTCAGGCACACCCTAGGCGCACCGCCCGGGCACCGGTAATCTCCCCCGCCCGTGGGAGGGACGGCAAGCGCCCGGCGGGCACCGTCAGCCTGCGAACATCACCACGGCCGCCACCCCGAGCACCAGCAGCAGGAACACCGCACCGACCAGGACCGGGCCCAGCAGGGCCGGCGGCAGCAACGGTGCCCGAACGGGCAGCGGGCCGGCGTCCGCCGTCACCGCCACCGGGGACGGCGCGCCGCGGCCGCGCCGACGCGGACTCAGCGGCACCAACGGGCCGTCCGGGCGCAGCTCGACCGCACGCGCCGCCCGCTCCTCGTCGACCGGCTCCGGGGCGCCCGCCAGCAGGTCCGCCAGCTCCCGCCGGATGGCCTCCGCCGCCGGCCGCAGTGCCGGATCGGGCTGCAGCAGCCGCTCGACCAGCGGCGCCAGCGGCCCGCACACCGTCGACGGCTCCCGCCGCCCGTCCCGCACCGCCGTCACCAACTCCGGCACCCCCTGGTCGGGGTACGGCGAACGGCCCGTCACCAGCCGGTGCAGCAGCACGCCGAGCGCCCAGCAGTCGCCGGCCGGGCCGCCGTCCAACGGCCAGCGCTCCGCCGCCGGCCCGACCAGGGTGGCCCGGACCTCGTACCGGCGGCGCCCGCCGGGCCCGCCCAACTCCTCGGCCAACGCCTCCTCGGCCACCCCCGGGAGCAGCCCGCCCAGCAGTGCCGCGCCGTCCTCGCAGACCAGCACCGACCCGGTGGTCAGATTGCCGTGCGTGAGCCCGGCCTCGTGCAGCGCCCGCAGCGCGCCGGCCAGGTCCGCCGCCAACTCGGCCGCCCGGTACGGCGTGATCGGCCCCGTCGCGGCCAGATCGGCCAGCGGCACACCGGCCGGCCGCTCCTCGACCGTCCAGAGCGACTCACCCTCGACGAACGCGCCGACGCCCTGCAGCAACCTCGGGTGCACCGGCGCGGCCGAGCCCACCGCGGCCACCCGGCGGACCATCCGGTCGCCCTGTTCGGGCACCGGGTCGTCCGGGTCGTGACCGCCGGTCAGCAGCGCCGGCAGCTCCAGGGCGCGCAGGAGGACGACGGCTCCCGTCCGCTCGTCCACGGCGAAGGCGCGCAACGCCTCCGGACGGTCCGTCAGTCGGTAACGCCCCGCCAATACCTGACCCGGACCCGCTCGCATGGGTGTTCCTCTCGCTCAACGCCCAGCCTAGGCCCTGCCCCGCCGATCCTCGCCGGGTGCGCGGCGTCCGGCCGAACGGGAGCCCGCCGGCCGCCGCACTACGCTCGGTGCCATGGACTGGAGCGATCTGATCGACGCGGCCTTCGACGTGGCCGGCAACAGCAACCGTGACAACCGGGCCGAAGCCCTGCGCACCGTCGAGGCGAACGTCGTGCCCAACGAGAAGCCGGTCGCCTCCACGGCGGGGCGTCATCCCGAGCACTTCCGGAAGGGCGTGCTGGTCCTGACCACCCAGCGGCTGCTCTTCCTGAAGGACGGCAAGCCGCCGGTCCCGGTTCCGCTCACCGCGGTGACGGACGCGACCGTCACCAGGACCAGGTTCAACGGCGAGGTGCTGCTGGTGGTCGCGCTCACCGGCTCGCACCGGTTCGAGGACGTGGTCAAGGCCGAGGTGTTCGCCGAGCAGGTCCGGGCGGCCGCCCGGCTGGTCCGCGACGCCGCGCCGAAGTCCCCCGGGCTGCCCGCCGCCGCGCCGGCCGCCTCCGGCGCCGAGCTGCTGGACCAGTTGGAGCGGCTGGCCGCCCTGCACGCGGCGGGGGCGCTCACCGCCGAGGAGTTCAGCCGCGCCAAGCAGCGCCTGATCGGCTGACGCCCGGCCGCCGGGCAGCCACCGGGCCGGGCGGCCGGACCGGCCTACGGCGCGGGCTGGAAGGTGTCGAAGGCGACCTGGCGGGCCTGCGTGCTCGCCGGCGTACTCCAGTCCGCGTCCGGGGTGATCCAGTAGATCGAGTACCCGTACTTGGCCGGCGAGCCGGTGACGAAGCCCCGGTTGAGCGAGTGCATCCGGGGAGTGCCGTTGGTCCACTCCCAGTCGGCGGAGTTGGCCCACTCCCGGTAGGTGATGGCCTGCAGCTGGACCCGCTGGTAGTTGCTGACCTGACCGCGCAGCCCGGGCTCGGAGGCCTGCCAGTCGTCGACCGCGCTCGGGCCCGGGGTGGTGGTCCACTCGATCCGCAGGGTGCTCCCGTTGCCCTTGAAGACCCGGCGGATGGACTCCGAACCGGCGGGCTGGAGCCAGTCCGGCAGGACGATCGAGAAGCCGGCCGGGTCCTTGTACTCGTGGTACCCGGCCGGGACCACCGCGCCGGTCGCCGCCGGGGTGGGCGGCGCGGTGACGGGGTGGGTCGCGGCGGGGGGCGCGCCGGCCGGGGAGGTCTCGGCCGCACCGGCCCCGCCACCGGCCGGGACCGTCCCGGCCGGCGTTCCCGGGCCCACGGCGGGCGGGGTCCCGGGCGTCTCGGTCCCGGGCGTCTCGGTGCCCGCCCCCGGGTCGCCGGCGCCGGACGCCGCCGGGGAGGTCGCGCCGGCGCCGTTGGCCGACCCGCCGTCGGAGTCGCCGAAGGCGCGCACCATCGCCACCGCCCCGGCGATCAGCAGCAGCACCACCACGACGGTGACCACGGCCAGCCGCCGCCGGCCCTTGTGCGGGTCGGCGCCGGCGGCCTGGGTCGCCCCGAGGGTCCACTCGCTGGTCACCGGCCGGATCGGCTCGGACCCGGCCCCGGCGGCGGTGGCCCCGGCCGCGGGCTTCTCCGGCTCCTCGGCGGCGGCCTTGGCGTCCTTGGCCCGGCTCCCCACCCGGACGGTGCCGAGCAGCCCGCCGATCGGGCGCCGGCCGGCGCCCCCGCCCGCGGACTTCTTCCCGGCGTCGTCCCCGGCCTCGCCGGCCTCGCTCTCCCGGGTGTCCCCGGCGGCCGGCTTCACCGGCATCGCGTGCTCGGTGGTCGACTCCGCCCGGGTGGTGGCCTCGGCCGCCACCCGCTTGAGCAGCGAGCGGGTCTGCGAGGCGTCCAGCCGCTCGGCCGGGTCCTTCGTCAGCAGTCCCTCGATGACCGGGCCCAGCGGCCCGGCGTTCAGCGGGGTGCCGAGGTCCTCCGTCATCACCGCCGTCAGGGTGGCGAGCGCGGAGCCCCGGTCGTAGGGCGGGCGGCCCTCGACCATCGCGTACAGCGTGCCGCCCAGCGACCAGAGGTCGGCCGGCGGACCGGGCTTCTGCCCGCGGGCCCGCTCCGGGGATATGTACGAGGGCGCGCCGACCAGCATGCCGGTGGAGGTCACCGAGGCGTCCCCCTCGACGCTGGCGATGCCGAAGTCGGTGAGCACCACCCGGCCGTCCTCGCCGATCAGCACATTGGACGGCTTCACGTCACGGTGCAGGATGCCGTGCGCGTGCGCGGCGACCAGCACGCCCAGCACGTCGAGCGCGATCTCGGCGGCCCGGCCGGGCGACAGCGGCCCGTCCTCCTTGATCACGTCCGCCAGTGAGCGGGACTCGACCAGCTCCATGACGATCCACGGCCGGTCGTCCTCCTCGACCACGTCGAAGACGGTGACGGCCGAGCTGTGCCGGATCCGGGCGGTCGCCTTGGCCTCGCGCAGCGTCCGGACGATCAGCCGGTGCTTCTCGTCCTCGTCGACGCTGCCGTTCATCCGCAGTTCCTTGACCGCGACGATGCGGCCCAGCATCTCGTCCTCGGCACGCCAGACGGTGCCCATGCCGCCGCGTCCGAGCACCGCGTCCAGCCGGTAGCGGCCGGCCAGGAGGCGGCCGGTGGAACCCTGCGCCTGGGTCATTCGGAACGTTCCCCCATGTGCTGCCGGCGGTCGAGGTGACGGCGTGTCGGCCCGGCGCGGGCCCGGACGCCAAGCCTCCATCATCCCCTGTCCGGAGGGCCCACGACCACCCGGCCCCCGGCCACCCTGGTGCCGGACCCGGCCGGGCACGGCGCTCCGTGCCCGATCTGTGATCGAAAACTCTGTCCGGCCGCCCCCGGGCGCTGCTAGCGTTCGGCAGCTCACCGTCTTTCCCGGGGGGATTCGACGCCCATGACCGCACCCGTACCGGGCGCTGACGGCCGGTCGGACCGGCCGCGTACGGCCACGCACTACTCCGTCGCACCGCAGCCGGTGACCCCCGAGGGCTATGTGGCCCCGGGCATGCCCGGCGCACCGGTGGCCGGTTACCACCCCGCCGACGAGGCCGCCACGCCCGACCGGGGCCGGCGCAACGGCCGCACCGCCGTCGCGGTCGGCCTCGCCGTCGGCGCGATGCTGGCCGGCGCGCTGGCGTACGGACTCGCGCCGGACCGGGCCACCGGCACGGTCGGCTGGCTGGCCATCGCCCCGGCCGCCGCCGTCGCCTGGCCGCTCGGCCGGCTCGGCGGCCGCGGCCGTGCCCTGCCGCCGCTGGGCGCGCTGCTCTCGGCCGGCGCGCTCTTCCTCGGCCAGCTGATCGGCCAGACCCGCCGCCTGCACGAGCTGGCCGGCACCGCGTACGGCGAACTGCTGCGCGACGCCCTGACCGTCTGGCGCGCGGACCGCCGCCTGCTGGACGTCGTCTTCTACGGCATCGCCGTGATCGGCGGCTTCCTGCTCACCCGCCGCACGGCCACCCGGGACTAGCCGGACCGGCACGCGGAAGGCCCCTCACCGGACGTCGTCCGGTGAGGGGCCTTCCGCACGGGCGGCTCAGCGGTGGTGGAGCGCCGGGTTGACCGTGACCTCGACCCGCTGGAACTCCTTGAGCTCCGTGTAGCCGGTGGTGGCCATCGCGCGGCGCAGCGCGCCGAACAGGTTCATGGTGCCGTCGGGGGTGTGCGACGGGCCGGTGAGGATCTCCTCGGTGGAACCGACGGTGCCGAGGTTCACCCGCTTGCCGCGCGGCAGCTCCTCGTGGACGGCCTCCATGCCCCAGTGGAAGCCCTTGCCCGGGGCGTCGGTGGCACGGGCCAGCGCCGCGCCGATCATCACCGCGTCCGCGCCGCAGGCGACGGCCTTCGGGATGTCGCCGCTGTAGCCGACGCCGCCGTCCGCGATCACGTGCACGTAGCGGCCGCCGGACTCGTCCATGTAGTCACGGCGGGCGGCGGCGACGTCGGCGACGGCGGTGGCCATCGGCACCTGGATGCCGAGGACGTTGCGGGTGGTGTGGGCGGCGCCGCCGCCGAAGCCGACCAGCACACCGGCCGCGCCGGTGCGCATCAGGTGCAGCGCGGCGGTGTAGGTGGCGCAGCCGCCGACGATGACCGGGACGTCCAGCTCGTAGATGAACTGCTTGAGGTTGAGCGGCTCGGCGCCGCTGGAGACGTGCTCCGCGGAGACGGTGGTGCCGCGGATGACGAAGACGTCGACGCCGGCGTCCACGACGGCCTTGGAGAACTCGGCGGTGCGCTGCGGGGAGAGCGCGGCGGCGGTGACCACGCCGGAGTCGCGGACCTCCTGGATCCGCTGCTTGATCAGCTCGGCCCGGATCGGCGCGGCGTAGATCTCCTGCAGGCGGCGGGTGGCGGCGGCCTCGTCGGTGATCGTGGCGATCTCGTCCAGCAGCGGCTGCGGGTCCTCGTAGCGGGTCCAGAGGCCTTCCAGGTTGAGCACGCCCAGACCGCCGAGGCGGCCGATGGCGATGGCCTGCTGCGGGGAGACCACGCTGTCCATCGGGGCGGCCAGGAACGGCAGCTCGAAGCGGTAGGCGTCGATCTGCCAGGCGATCGAGACCTCCTTCGGGTCCCGGGTGCGGCGGCTGGGGACGACGGCGATGTCGTCGAATGCGTACGCCCGGCGGCCGCGCTTACCTCGCCCGATCTCGATCTCAGTCACTTCGTTCGAGCCCTTCTGGTTTGTTGCTCATACCCGCCGGGTCACCCCGGCCGCCCCCAGTATCCCGCACCTGCCGCGGCGCGCGCGCTCGCCTCCGGCTGCCGGACGGGAGGCCGGCGGCCGTCCCGCCGCGGCCCTCGCTCCCCGGGGCCCGCCCGCGCTCCCCCGCCCTGCGGCGGCGCGCCCCGTCGGCCCGGGCCGGGCCGACGGGGCGCGGACACGCGCGAGGGGCCCGCGATCGCGGGCCCCTCGGTGTTCTCGGTGTCAGCGGCCGGGTCAGCGGCTGGTGTAGTTCGGCGCCTCGACGGTCATCTGGATGTCGTGCGGGTGGCTCTCCTTGAGGCCCGCCGAGGTGATCCGGACGAACCGGCCCTTGCTCTCCATCTCCGCCACGGTGGCCGCGCCGACGTAGCCCATGGTCTGCCGCAGGCCGCCGACCAGCTGGTACAGCACGGCGGACAGCGGGCCGCGGTACGGGACCTGGCCCTCGATGCCCTCGGCGATCAGCTTCTCGTCCGAGGTGACCTCGCCCTGGAAGTACCGGTCCTTGGAGAAGGACCTGGCCTGCCCGCGGGTCTGCATCGCACCCAGCGAGCCCATGCCGCGGTAGGACTTGAACTGCTTGCCGTTGATGAACAGCAGCTCACCGGGCGACTCCTCGCAGCCGGCCAGCAGCGAGCCCAGCATCACGGTGTCGGCGCCGGCGGCGAGCGCCTTGCCGATGTCGCCGGAGTACTGCAGGCCGCCGTCGCCGATGACCGGCACGCCGGCCGCCTGGCAGGCGAGCGCGGCCTCGTAGATCGCGGTGACCTGCGGGACGCCGATGCCGGCGACCACGCGGGTGGTGCAGATGGAGCCGGGGCCGACGCCGACCTTGACGCCGTCCACGCCGGCGTCGATCAGCGCCTGGGCACCGTCCCGGGTGGCGACGTTGCCGCCGACCACGTCGACGCCGACGGCGGCCTTGATCTTGGCGATCCAGGCCAGCGCGTTGTGGCTGTGGCCGTGCGAGGTGTCCACGACCAGGAAGTCGACGCCCGCCTCGACCAGGGCCTGGGCCCGGTCGAACGCCTCGGCGCTGGCGCCGACGGCGGCGCCGACCAGCAGCCGGCCCTCGGCGTCCTTGGCCGCGTTCGGGTACTTCTCCGCCTTGACGAAGTCCTTGACGGTGATCAGGCCCTTGATCCGGCCCTCGTCGTCGACCAGCGGAAGCTTCTCGATCTTGTGGCGGCGCAGCAGCGCGATGGCGTCCTCGCCGGAGATCCCGACCTTGCCGGTGATCAGCGGCATCGGCGTCATGATCTCGCGGACCTGGCGGCTGCGGTCCGACTCGAAGGCCATGTCACGGTTGGTGACGATGCCCAGCAGCTTGCCCGCCTCGTCCGCGATCGGCACGCCGCTGATCCGGAACTTGGCACAGAGCGCGTCCGCCTCGGCCAGGGTGGTCTCCGGGCCGACCGTGATCGGGTCGGTGACCATGCCGGACTCGGACCGCTTCACCAGGTCGACCTGGTTGGCCTGGTCCTCGACCGAGAGGTTGCGGTGCAGGACGCCGACGCCGCCCTGGCGGGCCATCGCGATCGCCATCCGCGCCTCGGTGACCTTGTCCATCGCCGCGGACAGCAGCGGGATGTTGACGCGCACGTTCCGGGAGACCCGCGAGGAGGTGTCGACCTGGTTCGGCAGCACCTCGGAGGCCCCGGGCAACAGCAGCACGTCGTCGTACGTGAGCCCGAGCATCGCGAACTTCTCGGGTACGCCTGCGGCGTTGTAGGACATTTGGGGGTACCTTCCGTGGCCGGCCTAATCCGCTCGCGCCCTGAGGGTGGGGGCGCTCTCCATCGCTCACTCGCTCAGGCCGCCGAAAGCTCGGTGCCATTGGAGGAACCTCCAGGGAAACCCCGCTCGCACCCACGGAACTTTGGCGACCCGCCCAGGCGCCGATACCCCATGGTACTGGCACCGCGAATGTGTCCTCGTGTGCCCTTGACAACACCGACCGCCCATGGGCCATTCCGACCCCGCCAAAGGCGGACGATCAGGAGGATTCCTCCGCGAGCGCCCGCAGCCGGCTCAGCGCCCGGTGCTGGGCGACCCGGACCGCGCCGGGCGACATCCCGAGCACCTCGCCGGTCTCCTCCGCCGACAGTCCGGCGGCCACCCGCAGCAGCACCAGCTCGCGCTGACGGGCCGGCAGATTGGAGAGCAGCTCCTTGGCCCAGGCCGCGTCGCTGCTGAGCAGCGCCCGCTCCTCGGGACCGAGCGCCTCGTCCGGCACCTCCGGCAGGTCGTCCTGCGGGACCACCGTCGAGCCGGGACCGCGCATCGCGGCCCGCTGCAGATCGGCGATCTTGTGCGCGGCGATGCCGTAGACGAAGGCCTCGAACGGGCGGCCCTGGTCCCGGTAGCGCGGCAGCGCACAGAGCACCGCGACACAGACCTCCTGGGCGACGTCGTCCACGTGGTGCCGGGCCCCGCCCGGCAGCCGGACCAGCCGGCCCCGGCAGTAGCGCAGTGCCAGCGGGTGGACGTAGGCGAGCAGCGCGTCGATCGCCGGGCCCTCGCCCCGGACGGCGGCCGCGACCAGCTCGCCGACCAACGGGGAGCCGCCGGTGCCGAGCACCGGGGCCCGGCCGGAGCCGGCCTCGTCGGCACCCTGCCCGGGGTCGTGACCGGGCCCGCCGTCACCGGGATCCGCGTACGACGGATCCCGACCCGGTCCGGAGGGCTCGGCCTCCACCGGGTCAGCCTCGCCGGAACTACCGGCAACGTCGTCACGCATCGGTCCATGGTGCCTGGTCGAACGGGAAAACGCGGCACCGCGTCCGGAGTTGTGCACCGGAACGTTATGCGGTGCGGCACCGGGCACCGGGCCGCCGCGCACCACCGGCCCCTCCTGCACCGTGCCACCTCCCGCCCCGCCGCCGTCGGTGGTTCCGTCCGTCGCGCCGTCCGCCGAATGTCCTGCGACTCCGTGGTTCGCCGCAGTGCCTGTCCGCTGGTCCCCGAGGTGCTCCACACCTCCATGGTGCAACCTCGGGACCGTAACGTCATACGCCCCTGCGAAGGGAACCTCGACCAGCGCGCCGCGGCCGGCGGAGCCGGCGGTGGTCAGCGGACCAGGCCCCACCGGAAGCCCAGGGCCACCGCGTGCGCGCGGTCCGAGGCGCCGAGCTTCTTGAACAGCCGTCGGGCGTGGGTCTTCACGGTGTCCTCGGAGAGGAAGAGCTCGCGGCCGATCTCGGCGTTGCTGCGGCCGTGGCTCATGCCCTCCAGCACCTGGATCTCACGTGCCGTCAGCGTCGGCGCGGCGCCCATGTCGGGGCTGCGCAGCCGGCGCGGGGCGAGCCGCCAGGTCGGGTCGGCGAGGGCCTGGGTGACGGTGGCCCGCAGCTCGGCGCGCGAGGCGTCCTTGTGCAGGTACCCGCGGGCACCGGCGGCCACCGCGAGGGCGACGCCATCGAGGTCCTCGGCGACGGTGAGCATGATGATCCGCGCGCCCGGGTCGGCGGACAGCAGTCGCCGGACCGTCTCGACCCCGCCGAGGCCGGGCATCCGGACGTCCATCAGAACGAGATCGGAGCGGTCTGCCACCCAGCGGCGGAGGACCTCCTCCCCGTTCGTCGCGGTGGTGACCCGGTCGACGCCGGGTACGGTCGCGACCGCGCGGCGAAGCGCCTCGCGGGCGAGGGGGGAATCGTCGCAAACGAGAACGGAAGTCATGACCGTCGTCCTCCGCAGCTGATCCGCGTCACGTTGAGCCTCCTGGCTGGTACGAATCTCTCCGACACGGCCGACCCGGCGACAGACTCCGTGCCGATCGCCCGAACTTCCCCGCGATCGTTCCCGACGTCCGGCGCCCGCTGACCGCCTCCGCACTTCCAACGACCGTCACTCGAATGAGTTACGGCTTTCAGGGCCATCTCCACCACTGTACGTGGCCGACCCGTTACCGATCAGCCACCTCGCGGTGCACACGCCGCACTTTTGTGCAGCTCGCGCGCGGTGGGCGTACGACCCGCACACCGGTGCGGGAGGTCGCACGCCCCCCGGCCACCCGATTGCCACGTCTGCGCCTGCCGAACTCCATGCCCACTTTGCCCGTTTTTATAGCTTTTGTATGGTCATTGACTGTTGTGCCACTCTGTGGGTGACTTGTCCATGGAGTTGCCGTAAGTCATATTTCCAGGTGTCCACACCAGCGCATCGAAGCCTCGCCGTGCCGCGCAGCCCAGCCCGCCGATGGCCGGTCCGCGGCCGCCGAGCCTCTGAAGGGAATGAGCCATGGCAGATTTCTCACGCCTCCCCGGCCCCAACGCCGATCTCTGGGACTGGCAGCTCTCCGCGGCCTGCCGCGGCGTGGACAGCTCGCTCTTCTTCCACCCCGAGGGAGAGCGCGGCGCCGCGCGCAGCTCGCGCGAGGCGAGCGCCAAGGAGGTCTGCATGCGCTGCCCGGTACGCACCGAATGCGCGGCGCACGCTCTGGCCGTCCGCGAGCCGTACGGCGTCTGGGGAGGACTGACCGAGGACGAGCGCGAGGAGATGATGGGCCGCTCGCGCAACCGCCTGATGGAAGTACCGCTGGTCGCGCCGACGGGGCTGCCGCGCTAGGCACCCACCCGGCCCGCGCCGCGAAGAAACGTTTCTTCGCAGCGCTGTGAGCCGCCGGTCCGCCCGCGTGGGGGTCCGGTCAGCGCCCGGCCGCCGCGCCCGCCAGCCGCTCCAGCATCAGCGCCACCGCCGGCACCTCGGCGAGGTCCGACAGGGTCAGGGCGACCACCTGCCGCACCGCGGGCGCTCCCGAGGCGGTCCGCACCGACACCGCCGACACGCCGTCGGGGCGCACCGACTCCAGTGCCAGCCCCGGCAGCACCGCCACCCCGAGCCCGGCCGCCACCAGGCCGACCACCGCCGGGTAGTCGTCGGTCGCGAAGTCGATCCGGGGCTCGAAGCCCACGCCCGCGCAGAGTTCCACCAGGTGCCCCCGGCACTGCGGGCAGCCGGCGATCCACTGCTCCCCCGCCAGCTCGGCGAGCTCCACCGGCCCGCGCCCGCCGTCGCGCCCCGCCAACGGGTGCGCGGCGGGCAGCAGGCCGACCAGCGGGTCGTCCAGCAGCGGGGTGACCACCAGGTCGGACCAGTCGGTGGTGGCGCTGAGCTGCTGGGCCTCCAGGTTGGCCTCGGCCCGCGCCTCGCGCGGCGTGCCGTGCGCGGGGGCGGGCGCCGGGGCGCCGCCGGGGGCCTGCGGATAGCGGAAGGCCAGCGCGATCTCGCACTCGCCGCCGCGCAGCATCGCCAGCGACTCCGGCGGTTCGGCCTCGACCAGCGACACGCGCACCCCCGGATGGCTGTCCCGCAGCCGGGCGACGGCCGGCGGCACCAGGGTGGAACTCGCGGTGGGGAAGGAGACCAACCGGACCCGCCCGGCCCGCAGCCCGGCGATCGCCGCGACCTCCTCCTCGGCGGCGGAGAGCCCGGCCAGGATGCCGGTGGCATGCTTGAGCAGCACCCGCCCGGCCTCGCTCAGCTGCATGCCGCGCCCCGAGCGGACCACCAGCGGGGTGTCCACGGACTTCTCCAGGGCCTTCATCTGCTGGCTGATGGCGGGCTGCGTACAGCCCAGTTCACGCGCGGCGGCGGAGAAGGAGCCGGTGCGGGCGACGGCACGCAGTACGCGCAGATGGCGGGCCTCGATCATGCCTCAGTTATAAGGCAATCTTTGCGTTATGCAAAATTCAACTGATAGTTGAAGAATGAAGCGCGCGGACACGCCGCAGGCCCGGCCCGTACCCCGAGGGGTGCGGACCGGGCCTGCGGTCACTGATCAGGCGTCAGTGGGAGTGCCCGTGACCACCGTGCGAGTGGCCGTTGCCGGCCTCCTCGTCGGCGGGCTTCTCCACCACGAGGGTCTCGGTGGTGAGCAGCAGGGAGGCGATCGACGCGGCGTTCTCCAGGGCGGAGCGGGTGACCTTGACCGGGTCGATGACGCCGGCCTTCAGCAGGTCGCCGTACTCACCGGTGGCGGCGTTGAAGCCGTGACCGGCCTCCAGCTCGGCGACCTTGTGGGTGATGACGTAGCCCTCGAGGCCGGCGTTCTGGGCGATCCAGCGCAGCGGCTCGGCGAGCGCCTTGCGGACGACCGCGACACCGGTCGCCTCGTCGCCCGACAGGCCCAGGCCGCCGTCCAGCACCTTGGCGGCGTGCACCAGGGAGGCGCCACCACCGGCGACGATGCCCTCCTCGACCGCGGCACGGGTCGCCGAGATGGCGTCCTCCAGGCGGTGCTTGCGCTCCTTCAGCTCCACCTCGGTGGCGGCGCCGACCTTGATGACGCAGACGCCGCCGGCCAGCTTGGCCAGGCGCTCCTGCAGCTTCTCGCGGTCCCAGTCGGAGTCCGTGTTGGCGATCTCGCCCTTGATCTGGGCGACGCGGCCGGCCACGGCCTCGCTGTCACCGGCGCCGTCGACGACGGTGGTCTCGTCCTTGGTGATGGTCACGCGGCGGGCGGTGCCCAGCACGTCCACACCGGCCTGGTCGAGCTTGAGGCCGACCTCCTCGGAGATGACGGTGGCACCGGTCAGGGTGGCCAGGTCGCCCAGGATCGCCTTGCGGCGGTCACCGAAGCCCGGGGCCTTGACGGCGACCGCGTTGAAGGTGCCGCGGATCTTGTTCACCACGAGGGTGGACAGCGCCTCGCCGTCGACGTCCTCGGCGATGATCAGCAGCGGCTTGGAGGCACCGCCCTGCAGGATCTTCTCCAGCAGCGGCAGCAGCTCCTGGATGGAGGAGATCTTGCCCTGGTTGATCAGGATGTACGGGTCCTCCAGGACCGCCTCCTGCCGCTCCGCGTCGGTGACGAAGTACGGCGACAGGTAGCCCTTGTCGAACTGCATGCCCTCGGTGAAGTCCAGCTCCACGCCGAAGGTGTTCGACTCCTCGACGGTGATGACACCGTCCTTGCCGACCTTGTCGATCGCCTCGGCGATCAGCTCGCCGACCTGGGTGTCCTGCGCCGAGAGGGACGCGACGGCGGCGACGTCGTCCTTGCCCTCGATCTCGCGGGCGATGGAGAGGAGGTGCTCGGAGACGGCGGCGACGGCCTTGTCGATGCCCTTCTTCAGGGCGGCCGGGCCGGCACCGGCGGCGACGTTGCGCAGACCCTCGTTGACCAGGGCCTGGGCCAGCACGGTGGCGGTGGTGGTGCCGTCGCCCGCGACGTCGTTGGTCTTGGTGGCGACCTCCTTGACGAGCTGCGCGCCAAGGTTCTCGTACGGGTCGTCCAGCTCGACCTCGCGGGCGATGGTGACACCGTCGTTGGTGATGGTCGGGGCGCCGAACTTCTTGTCGATGACGACGTTGCGGCCCTTGGGGCCGATGGTCACCTTGACGGTGTCGGCCAGCTTGTTGACACCGCGCTCCAGCGAGCGGCGGGCGTCCTCGTCGAACTGCAGGATCTTCGCCATGTTCCCTATTCCCTCGGGGCTGCGGCCGGCACGCCGGCCACCGGACTACGTGAACCAACAACCACGCCCCGGGCCCCTGTCACTGGGACACGGATCCGGGGCGGGCTGGAACGACTTACTTCTCGGTGCTGCTTACTTCTCGATGATGGCGAGAACGTCGCGCGCCGAGAGGACGAGGTACTCCTCGCCCTGGTACTTCACCTCGGTGCCGCCGTACTTCGAGTACAGGACGATGTCACCGACGGCGACGTCGAGCGGCAGACGCTGGCCGTCCTCGAAGCGGCCCGGGCCGACAGCCAGGACGACGCCCTCCTGGGGCTTCTCCTTGGCCGTGTCCGGGATGACCAGGCCGGAGGCCGTGGTGGTCTCGGCGTCGAGCGGCTGGACCACGATGCGGTCCTCGAGCGGCTTGATGGCAACCTTGCTGCTGGTGGTCACGTCCGAGCTCCCCTTCGGAGATTACGGGGTTTTCTAACAGGTAGGTGGCGAACCTGCGGGCCTGCCGTCGCGGGGGTCAGACACACGTCGTCGCGTTAGCACTCACCATGGGGAGAGTGCCAAGGACGACCATAGGCGGCGGTTAGCACTCAGTCAACCAGAGTGCCAACGGCGCGCCCGAACGGTTCGGGCGGGCGGATCTCCGGTCGTACTCCTGTGCGATGCCGCCACCGCACCGCACACGCGTGCCCCCGGTGGGCCGACGGCCCCCGGCGGTTCGGCGGCCCCGGCACCACCGCACCCCGTCGCCACGGCACCACGGCACCCCGGCACCGCCGCGGCCCGACCGGGGAGAATGAGCGCGTGGAGACCGAGAACCTGCAGCCCCTGCTGACCCCCGAGGGACAGTCCCTGCTCGCCGAACTGCGCGAGTTCGCGCCCGAGGAGGAGCTCGCGCTGGCGACCAGGCTGCGCCGGGAGCACCCGGCGGAGCTGGTCTCGGCGGCCTTCGGACAGGCCCGGCTGCGGCAACGGGCCCGCGCGAAGTTCGGCACGGACGCCGACCTGATGTACTTCACGCCCAACGGCGTCGAGCAGTCCACCCGGCGCGTCGTCGCCGAGTGGCGGGCGCGGCGCTTCGCCGACCTGGGCGTGCGCCGGCTGGCCGACCTCTGCTGCGGCATCGGCGGGGACGTCCTCGCGCTGGCCCGGGCCGGCATCGAGGTGCTCGCCGTCGACAAGGACCCGGCGGCCTGCGCGGCCACCGCCGCCAACGCCACCGCGCTGGGCCTGGCGGACCTGGTCGAGGTGCGGTGCGCCGACGTCGCCGACATCGACGTCACCGGGTACGACGCGGTCTTCACCGACCCGGCCCGCCGCACCGCGCGCGGCCGGGTGTTCGACCCCGAGGCGTACGCCCCGCCGCTCTCCTGGGCGATCGAGGCCGGCCGGCGCACCCCGGTCGGCGCGCTCAAGGTGGCTCCGGGCATCCCGCACGAGGCCGTACCGGCCGACGCCGAGGCCGAGTGGGTCTCCGACCACGGCGACGTCAAGGAGGCGGTGCTCTGGTTCGGCACCGGGGCCGACCGCCCGCACCGCGCCACCCTGCTGCCGCACGGCGCCTCGCTGACCGGCGGCGACCTGCCCGACCCGCCGGCCGGACCGGTCGGCCGCTACCTCTACGAGCCGGACGGCGCGGTGATCCGGGCCCATCTGGTCGCCGAGGTCGCCGGGCAGGTGCGCGGCCGGCTGATCGACCCGAAGATCGCCTACGTCACCTCGGACCACCTGGTCGCCACCCCGTACGCGCACGCCTTCGAGCTGACCGACGTGCTGCCGTTCCACATCAAGAAGCTGAAGGCGCTGCTGCGCGAACGGGCCGTCGGCACCGTGGTGATCAAGAAGCGGGGGATGGCGATCACCCCGGAGGAGCTGCGCCGCCAGCTGAAGCCGAGCGGGCCGAACAGCGTCACGGTGATCCTCAGCCGCACCGACCGGGGCCCGCTGATGATGCTCGGCCGGCCGGTGACGCTCCCCTAGCGCCCCCGGTCAGGAGGCGGGCGCCTGGATGTAGTCCTCCAGCCGGGCCACCGCGAAGCCCTGCTCCTGGACGCGGGCCAGCAGCTCCCCGAACATCTGCGTCATCGTCTCGCCCTTGAGGTCCTTCGGACCCCGGAAGTGGGCGAGGACGATGTCGCCGGGCCGCAGCTTCTTGTCCGCCGCCTGGTACTGCATGTCGTGGATCTGCATCGACTCGCGCCAGAGCACGATCGCGCGCGGCCCGCACTGCTGCACCGCGGTGTTCAGCGCCGGGGTGTTGGCACCGTCCCCGTAGGGCGGCCGGAACAGCAGCGGCGCGCTGCCGTACTGCTGGGTCAGCGCGGACTGGGCGTCACAGATCTCGGACTTCTGCTTCTCCGGCGGGACCTTGCTCATCTGGGCGTGGTCCACGGTGTGGTTGTGGATGTGGTTGCCGAGTGCCTGGAGCGGCTTGAAGTAGCCGTAGTTGTCCTTGACGATGTCCCGGGTCAGGAACATCGAGACCGGCACCTTGAGGTCGGTCAGCATCTCGACGAACTTCGGGTCCTTCTCGGCGCCGTCGTCGATGGTGAGGAAGACGACCTTGTCGGTGGTCTTCACCTCGCTGAACACCGGCACGGTGCCGGTCCGTTCGAGCTTGACCGGCTTGTCGGCGGGCGCCGCGGGGGCGGGCGGCAGCGGCTTGAGGTTCCACTTCGCCCAGGCCGCCGCGTCCCCGGCCGCGGGCACCGCGGCGGGCGTCGTCGCGGGCGCCGGGCTCGCGGCCGTCGAGGGCCGCTGCGCGGCCGCCGGCGTGGTCGCGGCGGCGCCCGCCGCGGTGCCCGACCCGCCGCCGCCACAGCCCGTGGCGGCGGCCAACAGGGCCAGCGCCCCCACCGTGTACGTCCTCGTCCTGCCCCGCCCGTGCCACTTCACCGCGCCGCGCTCCCCGGTACCGTCCAGCTGTTCCTCAGCTATGCACGGTAACGGTCAGCTGTTCGGTTCCAGGACAGGCTGACGAACGGCTACTCCACATGCTCGCTGACGAAGGACCAGCGGTGCACCGGACGGCCGATCAGCCCGGCGGGCGGCTCGGCGAGCGGCAACGGCTCGGCCGTCCACCAGGTGATCAGCAGCACCCGGTCGCCCGCGGCGCCGAACAGCTCGGCGCGGACCAGGCCGGCCGAACCGCGCAGCGCGGGCAGCGCGACCTCGCGGACCCAGGCGGACAGCTCGGCGCCCCGGCCGTCGGCGGCCCGCGCCTCCCACATCGCGGCGGTGGTGGTCACCGCCCGCCGCCCAGCGCCCGGTACGCCTGGCCGTGCACGTCGGTGTGCGGCACGTGGACCTCGGTGACCGGCAGCGAGGAGTCGGCCGAGAGGTCGAAGGCCGAGGGCGTGCGGTCGCGCCAGACCATCTCGGCCCCCAGCGCGGCGACCATCGCGCCGTTGTCGGTGCACAGCCCCGGACGCGGGACCCGCAGCCGGATGCCCGCCTTGTCGCAGCGCTGCTGGGCCATCTCGCGCAGTCGCGAGTTGGCCGCCACCCCGCCGCCGATCATCAGGTGGTCGACGCCGCTGTCCTTGCAGGCCTTGACCGCCTTGCGGGTCAGGACATCGGTGACCGCCTCCTGGAACGAGGCCGCGACATCCGCGATCGGCACCTCCTCTCCGGCCCGGCGCTTGGCCTCCACCCAGCGGGCGACGGCGGTCTTCAGCCCCGAGAACGAGAAGTCGTACGCCGGGTCCTTCGGGCCGCTCAGACCGCGCGGGAAGGCGATCGCCTTGGGGTCGCCCTCGCGGGCGGTGCGGTCCACCACCGGGCCGCCGGGGAAGCCGAGGCCGAGCACCCGGGCGACCTTGTCGAAGGCCTCGCCGGCCGCGTCGTCGATGGTCGCGCCGAGCGGCCGGACGTCGCTGGTGATGTCCTCGCTGAGCAGCAGCGAGGAGTGCCCGCCGGAGACCAGCAGGGCCATCGTCGGCGAGGGCAGCCGGCCGTGCTCCAACTGGTCCACGCAGATGTGCGAGGCCAGGTGGTTGACCCCGTAGAGCGGCTTGTCCAGCGCCCAGGCGTAGGCCTTGGCGGCGCTCACGCCGACCAGCAGCGCGCCCGCCAGGCCGGGGCCGGCCGTCACGGCGATGCCGTCCAGGTCGCTCGCCTTGATGCCAGCGGTGTCCAGGGCGCGCTGGATGGTCGGGACCATCGCCTCCAGGTGCGCGCGGCTGGCGATCTCGGGCACCACACCGCCGAACCGGGCGTGGTCGTTGACGCTGGAGGCCACCGCGTCGGCGAGCAGCGTGGTGCCGCGCACGATGCCGACGCCGGTCTCGTCGCAGGAGGTCTCGATGCCGAGGACGAGCGGTTCGTCAGCCATGGCGGTCTTCCTTCAGGTCCTTCGGTTCGGTACTGGGGTGATCGAGGCGCATCACCAGCGCGTCGATGCCGGCCGGCTGGTAGTAGCCGCGCCGGATGCCGACCGCTTCGAAGCCGAAGCGCTCGTACAGCCGCTGGGCGCGCGGGTTGTCCACCCGCACCTCCAGCAGCAGCTCGGCGCAGTCGCGCCGGGCCGCCTCCCGGATCAGGTCCGCGAGCAGCACCGCGCCGAGGCCGGTGCCCTGGTGCCGCCGGTCGACGGCGATGGTCTGCACGTCGCCCTCGCCGGCCACCGCCATCAGCCCGGCGTAGCCGACGATCGCGCCGTCGGCGGCGGTGGCCACCGTGTAGTGGCGGGTGCCGCCGGGGTGGGTCTCGGCCAGCTCGGACCAGTACATCCCGGTGGACCAGGCGTCCTCCGGGAAGAGGTCCAGCTCCAGCTCCATCACCGGCGCGATGTCCCACCAGCGCATCGGGCGCAGGGCGGCGGGGCCGCTCGGGGCGGCCGCGGTGCCCGGTCCGGTCCGGCCGTTCGGAAGGCTCGGGCCGCTCGGAAGGCTCGGAACACTCGGGCCGCTCGGAACGGTTACGCCGTTCGGGCCGGTCACGCCGGGAGCACCGCCTTGTAGCCGGCGGGCACCTGGGCGTCCGGGCGCCGCAGGTACAGCGGCACGTTGGGCAGCAGCTCACGGCCGGCGGCGAGTTCGGCGGCGGCGAAGTCGGCCAGCGCGCCGGCCGAGACGTGCTCGGGCCCGTGCGCGCCCGGGAAGGCCTCCGGGTACAGCAGCGCGCCGGCGCCGACGGCCAGCGGCCGCGGTGTCAGCTCGGCCGGGCGGTCCACGGCGGGGCCCTCGGCACGGCGGCCGTCCGCGTCGTACGAGGCCCAGTAGACCTCCTTGCGGCGCGCGTCGGTGGCCACCGTGAACGGCTGCCCGGCGAGGCCGCCGGCGCGCGCCGCGTGGGCGATCGCGTCCAGGGTGCAGACGCCGTGCACCGGCACGCCCAGCGCGTGGCCGAGCGCGGCGGCCGTCACCAGGCCGACCCGCAGGCCGGTGTAGGGGCCCGGGCCGACGCCCACCGCGATGCCGGTCAGCCGGTGCTTGTCGACGCCGGCCTCCCGCAGCACCCGGTCGATGGCGGGGAGGAGCAGTTCACCGTGGCGCCTGGCGTCGACCTGGTCGGTCTCGGCGAGGACGGCCGCGCCGTCGTGGACGGCGGCGGTGACGGCGGGGGTAGCGGTGTCGAACGCGAGCAGCAGCACGGGTCAAGGTTAGACCGGTCGGAGCCGTGGCCCACCGCCGGTCTTGGTCCGCCCGATCGACAAGGCGTCCGGGTTCGGAACACACGTCCTACGGGGTGCGGGCGCGGAGGAGTCGACCTGGCACGATGGGGCCGACGGGTTTTGGGACGGCGGTGGGAGCGACACGTGGCGAAGATGGGTCCTGGAGTGGTGGTCACCGGGCTGACCCTGGGGGCCCTGGCGGTGGTGAGCCTGCTGGCCTTCCAGGCCAACGGCGCGCAGGACCGCGCGGGAGCCACCCGGCCGAGTGCGAGCCCGACCACCTCGTCGAGCGGCCCGTCCGCCTCGGCCAGCCCGTCCGCTTCGGCCACCCCGACCGCCCCGGCGCTGCCGGTCGGCTCGGGCAGCGGGCTGCGGATCGTCTACTCGGTCGGCAGCCACTACGTCTGGCTGATCGACCCCAAGAAGAACCCGCAGGTGGTGGCCACCTTCGCGGTCACTCCGGGCTCGGTGGAACCGACCCCCGGCAGCTACCCGGTGTACAGCCGCACACCCACCACCACCGGTACCGACGGCCGCCAGATCGAGCACGTGGTGCGCTTCGCCCAGCAGAACGGCGTGGTGTTCGGCTTCAGCGCGGCCGTGGACGGCGCCACCCCGACCACCGACCCGAAGGCCAAGACCGGCGGCATCCGCAGCGGGCGACCGGAAGGTCAGCTGATCTGGGACTTCGCGCCGAACGGCACCAAGGTCGTCGTGATCGCCTGAGGCTCCGGGGCCTGCGGGTACGGCCCGCGGGCCGTGGTTCGCGGGCCCCCGTCGTGCCGGCGGGCCGGTCCGGGGGAGGTCAGGGGGACGTCAGGCCGCGGAGGTCAGGCCGCGCGAGGGGTGTCGGCCAGGGGTTCGGCGGGTGCCGCGGTCGTCCGACGCTCCGGCGGGGTGGAGACCGCCTCCGCGGCCGCACACGCGGCCAGCAGGGCCCGCATCGGCCCGCCCTGAACGCTGCGGGCGGGCTCTCCGGCCCCGGTACCGCGCGGCGCGCGCTCCGGGGCGGGGGTGGTGCTCGACATGGCGCCTCCCTAGTTAGGCAGACCTAACCGCAGCACCTATCCCATCACGCCCGGCACCCCGCCCGCAACACTTTCCCGACAGTCTGTCGGCATCGGCCGGCTCAGGCCAGCGCGTCCAGCTCCACCCCGGTCCAGCGCGGGCCGATCCCGGTCAGCCGCACCTGGCGCGGGTCCAGGTCGTCCCCGTCCGCCGCGCCACCGATGGCACGCTCGATCCGGACCTCCAGGCGGTCCTCGGCCAACCGCTCGACCTTGCCCTCGCCCCACTCGACCACCACCACCGACTCCGGCAGCGAGACGTCCAGGTCGAGGTCCTCCATCTCGTCCAGGTCCCCGCCCAGCCGGTACGCGTCCACGTGCACCAGCGCCGGCCCGCCGACCAGCGACGGGTGCACCCGGGCGATCACGAAGGTCGGCGAGGTGACCGCCCCGCGCACCTGGAGCCCCTCCCCCAGACCCCGGGTGAGCGTGGTCTTGCCGGCCCCCAGCTCCCCGGAGAGCAGCACCAGGTCCCCCGGCCGCAGCAGCGCGGCCAGTTCCCGGCCGAGCCGGCCCATCCGCTGGGGAGTGGCGACGGTGAGAGTGGCGTGCGAGCCCATGCGCGATTCAAGCCCTTCGATCCGTACTGCGGCGCACCGACCTCCGGGCGCCTCCGCTACGGTGCCACATCCCCGCCCGGCCCCGCGCCCGGCCCGGTCCGAGGTGATCGGTCGGGCTACTCCGTCTCCCCCACCGAGGGCGGCAGCGGCGCCGCGCCCCGGTAGTCCACCGCCCGCTTGAGCAGGGCGGCCAGGCACCGGTCGACGAGGTCGGGGCGCTCCAGCATCACCAGGTGCCCGGCGTCCTCCACCAGGAGCAGCTCGGCGCCGGGCAGTTGTTCGGCCATCGCCTCGCTGTGCGCGGGCGGGGTCAGCAGGTCCTTGGTACCCGCGAGCACCAGGGTGGGGATGCCTCGCAGGGCCGCCAGCGCGGAGGTCTTCTCGTGCGCGCCGAACACCGGGTAGAACTCGGCCACCACGTCGATCGGGGTGGCGTCCAACAGCTGTTCGGCGAACCGCACCACGCCCGGGTCGACGTCCTTCCCGCCGAAGGAGAACTTCCGGTAGAAGACGGCACTGACGTCGGCGCCCAGCCGCCGGGTCGCCTCCACCAGCTCGACCTGCCGGCCGAGCAGCTTCATCACGCCGGGCGCGACCTTCTTGAACAGCTTGGCGCCGACCGCCGGCAGACCGAGGGTCACGGCCTCCCAGTCCCCCGCCAGCGTGCCGATCAGCGCGACCCCGGCGACCCGCTCCCGAAACAGGTCCGGGTCCTGGTCGGCCAGCGCCATCACCGTCATGCCACCCATCGAGTGACCGACCAGGACCAGGGGCCCGGTCGGCGCGACGGCTTCGATCACCGTCCTGAGGTCCCCGCCCAGCTGGTCGATGCTCGCGGGCTCGCCGGCCAGGAAGGAGCGGGAGCGCTCGGACCGGCCGTGGCTGCGCTGGTCCCAGAAGACCAGCCGCATGCCCTCGCGCAGCGCGGCCCGCTGGAAATGCCAGCTGTCCTGGTTGAGGCAGTAACCGTGGCAGAAGATCACGGTCAACGGCTCGCGTCCGTCGTCGTCCGCGGCGGCGGGCCCGGGGCCGGAGCGCCGCCCGGCCCGCACCAGCGCGCCGGAGCCGCCCAGCAGACCGGGCAGGCCGCTCCGGTCGACCGGTCCCTCGCCGCTCCCGGGGCCGCCCGCCCGGCGGCGGACGAACCAGCCGCGACGGCCGGCCCCGGCATCGTCACCGGCGTCCGTCCCGGCACCGCCGTCCGTCCCGGCCTCGTGGTGCGGCGGGTGTTCGGCGCGCACCCGGACGGGCTCGGGCCAACCGGTGCCGTCCAGCTCCACGTAGAGCTCGGTGCCGTCCGGGGCCGCCACCGTGCACGGGTGCCCGCGCAGCGAGCCGTACGGGGCGTTGGCGTCCAGCTCCGCGCGGGCCCGGCGGCGGGTCGCCCGGCCGACGGTCAGCCGCTCGATCGCCACACCGGCGGCCGCACCGGCCGCGACCACGCCGACCGAGATCCCGATCAGGCCGGCCCGGCTCACCCCGGAGGCCGCGCCCGCCGCCTTGGCCACCGCCGCGACCGGACCGGAGCCGGCCTCCTCGCTCATGCGACCGGGCCCTCGGCGCTGTCCGTGGTGTCCGCGCTCGCGCCGAGGTAGCGCCGCGGCACCCGGGCGCCGATCCGGGTCACGATCTCGTAGGAGATGGTGCCGCAGGCCCGGCCCCAGTCCTCGGCGGTCGGCTCACCCTGCTCGCCGTTGCCGAACAGCAGCACCTCGTCGCCGATCGCGGGGGTGTCCCCGCCGAGGTCGACCACGAACTGGTCCATCGCCACCCGGCCGGCCACCGTGCGCCACTTGCCCGCGATCTGCACCGGACCGGTGCCGCTGGCATGCCGGGGGACACCGTCGCCGTAGCCGACCGGCACCAGGCCCAGGGTGGTCGGGCCCGGCGTGGTGTAGTGGTGTCCGTAGCTGACGCCGTGGCCACCGGGAACGTGCTTGACCAGTGCCAACCGGGCGGTCAACGCCATCACCGGGCGCAGCCCGAAATCGGCCGGCGAGCCGACCTCCGGGACGGGCGAGAGCCCGTACATCGCCAGGCCGGTACGGACCATGTCGTAGTGCGACTGCGGGAGCAGCAGGGTGGCCGGCGAGTTGGCGAGGTGGCGGACCACAGGGCGCAGCCCGGCCGCCTCGGCGTGCGCCAGCGCCTCGCGGAAGGCGTCCAGCTGGGCCTGGATGGAGGGGTGGCCGGGCTCGTCCGCCGCCGCGAAGTGCGACCAGACGCCGACCACCGTGAGCAGGCCCTCGACCTCGGCACGCCGGGCTGCGGCGACCAGCTCGGGCCAGTCGTGGGGCTGGCAGCCGTTGCGGCCGAGGCCGGTGTCGGCCTTCAGGTGCACCCGGGCCGGAACGCCGGTCGCGCGGACGGCGGCGAGCACCTCGTCCAGTGCCCACTCGCCGCTGACGGAGACGTCGATGTCGGCGAGCAGCGCCTCGCGCCAGGGGCCGCCCGGCGTCCAGAGCCAGCAGAGGACGCGGGCCTGGTCGGGGCGGATTCCGGCGGCGCGCAGGGCGAGCGCCTCCTGCGGGAGCGCCGTGCCGAGCCAGCCGATGCCTGCGGCGACCGCCTCGCGGGCACAGCGGACCGCGCCGTGGCCGTAGGCGTCCGCCTTGACCGTGGCCATCACCGTGGCGGCGCCGACGCGCTCGCGCAGCGCGGCGAGGTTGCCGCGCAGGGCGGCCAGATCGATGGTCGCCTCGGCCCGTACGCCGTCGGTGAGGGTGGCCGTGCCGGTCGTGTTCGCAGTTGTCATCAGGGTCAGTCTCCCAGACGTCTCATGGTCCTCGCCGAACGGCCCGTCGGCGCGGCGGACCGGCCCCGGCCCGCCGACCGGCCCGTATGCCCCGCCACCTCGTCCGGGACGCCCCCGAAGCACCACCGGTTCCCCGGACCACTCCGGACCACTCCGGGCCACCCCGCGCCACCCCGCGCCGCACCCTGCCCCGCGCGAGAAGTCGGCCCGTCCGACTTCCCACCCCACCCCGGCGAGCGCTGCCGGGCGGGCCCCTCCCCGCTGGACGATCCTGAGCCAGGAATATGTAGACCGGTCTACCTTCGCAACACCCCCAGACCCGCACCCCTGCACCACCGCTTCACCGGATCACCGCACGAGAAGTCGGCCCGCCCGACTTCCCGCGCCGGCACCCATCTCTCCCTTGGGATCCACCCCACACCCGCAGGTCGAATATGTAGACCGGTCTACATTCCAGCCCGCGCCCAACGCCCCACACGCACAGGAAGTCGGCCTGTCCGACTTCCTGCTCCACCCCGGACGAGCGCATCCACCACTATGTAGACCGGTCGGTCTATTCTGCCGCCGGCCCTGCCGACCCCCGCACATCGCGCCAGACCGCCGACAGGGCAGCGGCCACCTGCAACGCCATAACCGGCGCACCTGGCGTACCCGCCGCGCCCAACACACCCGGCAGGCCCGCCGCACCCACCGCACTCGCAGCGTGGCGCCCGGCCAGGCCGTGCAGATACGCGGCCACCGAGGCGGCGTCCAGCACGGGCAGACCCGCCGCCAGCAGGGAGCCGGCCAGGCCGGCGAGCACGTCGCCGCTCCCGGCCGTCGCCAGCCACGGCGTACCGGTCGGATTGACCCGCACCGCGCCCCCCGGGTCGGCGATCACCGTGGTGGAGCCCTTCAGCAGCACCGTCGCCCGGTACGCGGCAGCCAGCCGGCGTGCGGTGACCAATCGGGCGGCGGCCAACTCGTCGGCAGCCGGCGGTGTGGTGCCCCCCGCCCCAACCACCCCCGCCCCCGCCAGCAGCCGGGCCGCCTCGCCGGTGTGCGGGGTGAGCAGCGTGGGCGCCGTCCGCCCGGTCAGGGCCTGCGGGCCGAGTCGACCCAGTTCGGTGAGTCCGTCCGCGTCCACCAGGACGGGTACGTCGCTCGCCAGCGCCTCGCCGAGCGCCTGCCGGGCTCCGTCCCCTCCCCCCGGACCGACCACCCAGGCCTGCACCCGGCCGGCGCCGGCCGGCCCGCCCTCGGTGACCAGCACCTCCGGGAACCGCCGCACCACCTCCTCGGCCGCCGTCCCGACGTACCGCACCGCGCCCGCACCACCGCGCAGCGCGCCGGCGACCGCCAGCAGCGCCGCCCCCGGGTACGTCACCGAACCGGCCGCCACCCCGACCACGCCGCGCCGGTACTTGTCGCTCTCCGCTCCCGGGACCGGCAGCAGCGCGGCCACCTCGGCGTGCTGCAGGGCCTCCACCTCGGCGGTCGGCAGTGCCAGCCCGATCTCCACCAGCTGGACCGCGCCGGCGTACGAGGCGCCCGGGTCGATCAGCAGCCCCGGCTTGTACGTGCCGAAGCAGACCGTGACGTCCGCCCGCAGCGCCGAGCCCGCCACCTCTCCGGTGTCGGCGTCCACCCCGCTGGGCACGTCCACCGCCACCACCACACCGCGCCGCCCGGCCCGCGCGTACGGTTCCGCCTCCGGGCGCAGCCCGCCCCGGCCGCCGATCCCGACGATGCCGTCCAGCACCAGGTCGGCGCACGAGAAGTCGGCCAGGCCGACTTCCTGCTCCAGCACCACCCGACCGTGCGCGGCACGCAGCGCCGCCAGCCCCTGTACGTGGGCACGCCCGGGCGCGAGCAGCACCGCCGTCACCCGCGCGCCGCGCCGGGCCAGCGCCGCGCCGGCGTACAGCGCGTCACCCCCGTTGTCCCCGCTGCCCGCGAGCACCACCACCCGGCTCCCGTACACCCGACCGCGACGGCGGGTCAGCAGCCGGGCGCAGGTGGCGGCGAGGCCTGCGGCAGCCCGCTGCATCAGGGTGCCCTCGGGCAGTCGGGCCATCAGTTCGGCCTCGGCGGACCGGACCTGTTCGACACGGTGAGCACGGCGCATGCGCAAGCCCCTACCCTTCGGCTAACCCTCGGCGATGACTACCACCGACGCTACGCCCGCGTCGTGGCCGAGCGACACGTGCCACGAGACGACGCCCAGCTCGGCCGCCAGTGCGGCCACCGTCCCCCGCACCCAGAGCTCCGGCCGCCCGGACGCCTCCGTCACCACCTCGACGTCCGTCCAGTGCGGTCCGCCCGGCGCGCCGAGCGCCTTGGCCAGCGCCTCCTTCGCCGCGAACCGCGCCGCGAGTGACGCCGTACCGCGCGGCTCCCCCGACGGCAGCCGCCGCTCGCCCGGCGTGAACAGCCGCTCCGCCAGCCCCGGCGTGCGCTCCAGCGCGGCGCCGAACCGGTCGATCCCCGCCACGTCGATCCCGACCCCGATGATCACCAGCTGTTCCTCCACCTTTGCGGGACACTTTCGAGTGACAACCACTTCGATCCCCCACCGGTGTCGGTCCGTACGCCTACCGTGTCGTTCGCAAGGCAGACAGGCGCACGGACCAGCAGGAGGGAGAAGGGCCATGGTCGCCATGCCGGCAGTCGAGCACCCGCTGCAGCAGGACATCCTCCAGGCATTCCTGGAGCTGGACACACCGCCGGGGTTCAAGGCCGAGCTCATCGAAGGGGAGATCGTCGTGACGCCGCCACCGGACGGATCGCACGAGACCGCGTTCTCGCTGCTCAACAGGCAGCTCATGCGCAAGGCCGAGGTCGAATTCGACCTGTCGGGGAACAGAGGGCTGGTCACCCCCAAGGGCCGGTTCATCCCCGACGGAACGGTCGCCCCGGTCGGCCACTTCGAGAACTCCGGCTCCTGGGCGGACGCCTCCGGAGTCCTGCTGGTCTTCGAGGTGACGTCGACCAACCCGGTCAAGGACCGCGGTCCCAAGCGCCGCGGCTACGCGGCCGCCGGCATCCCCTGCTACCTGCTGGTCGACCGCAGCGAGGGCAAGGTCACCCTCTTCACCGACCCCGAGGGCGAGGACTACACCGCCCACAGCCAGGTCGACTTCGGCAAGCCGCTCGACCTCCCCGCCCCGTTCTCGTTCACGCTCGACACGGTGCCCCTGCGGTAGGACGCAGCCACCGCAGGGGCACCGGCCGGACGGGGTACTACTCGACGGTGACCGACTTCGCCAGGTTGCGCGGCTGGTCGACCTCGTGGCCCTTCGCCGTCGCCAGCTCGCAGGCGAAGACCTGCAACGGCACGGTGGAGACCAGCGGCTGCAGCAGGGTCGGCGTCACGGGGATGCGGATCAGGTGGTCCGCGTACGGGACGACCGCCTCGTCGCCCTCCTCCGCGATGACGATGGTGCGCGCACCGCGGGCCCGGATCTCCTGGATGTTGGAGACGATCTTGTCGTGCAGGATCGAGCGCCCGCGCGGCGACGGCACGACCACCACGACCGGCAGCCCCTCCTCGATCAGCGCGATCGGCCCGTGCTTCAACTCGCCCGCCGCGAAGCCCTCGGCGTGCATGTACGCCAGCTCCTTGAGCTTGAGCGCGCCCTCCAGGGCCACCGGGAAGCCGACGTGGCGACCGAGGAACAGCACCGACTTGGCGTCGGCGAGCGAACGCGCCAGCTCGCGCACCGGCTCCATGGTCTCCAGCACCTGCTCGACCTGCCGGGGCGCGTCGCCGAGCTCCTTGATGACGGCGGAGATCTCGTCGCCCCACTTGGTGCCGCGCACCTGGCCCAGGTAGAGCGCGACCAGGTAGCAGGCGACCAGCTGGGTCAGGAACGCCTTGGTGGAGGCGACCGCCACCTCCGGGCCGGCGTGCGTGTAGAGCACCGCGTCCGACTCGCGCGGGATGGTCGAGCCGTTGGTGTTGCAGATCGCCAGCACCTTGGCGCCCTGCTCACGCGCGTGCCGCAGCGCCATCAGGGTGTCCATGGTCTCGCCGGACTGCGAGATCGCGATGACCAGCGTGCCCGGACCCATGATCGGGTCGCGGTAGCGGAACTCCGAGGCGACCTCGACCTCGCACGGGATGCGGGTCCAGTGCTCGATCGCGTACTTGGCGATCATGCCGGCGTGGAAGGCCGTGCCGCAGGCGACGATGACGACCTTGTCCACCGAGCGCAGGTCGGTGTCGGAGATCCGCAGCTCGTCGAGGGTGAGCCGACCGTCGGTGCCGATCCGGCCGAGGAGGGTGTCGGCGACGGCCTTCGGCTGCTCGGCGATCTCCTTGAGCATGAAGTAGTCGTAGCCGCCCTTCTCGGCGGCCGAGGCGTCCCAGTCGACGTGGTACTCGCGCACGTCCGCCGGGCTGCCGTCGAAGTTGGTCACCGTGACGCCCTCGTGGCGCAGCTCGACGACCTGGTCCTGCCCCAGCTCGATCGCCTCACGGGTGTGCGCGATGAACGCGGCCACGTCCGAGGCGAGGAAGTTCTCGCCCTCGCCGCGCCCGACCACCAGCGGCGAGTTGCGGCGCGCGCCGACCACGACGTCCGGCGCGTCGGCGTGCACGGCGACGAGGGTGAAGGCGCCGTCCAGCCGGCGGCAGACGATCCGCATCGCCTCCGCGAGGTCGCCCTCGTACACCTCGGCCAGCAGGTGCGCGACGACCTCGGTGTCGGTCTCCGAGCGCAGCGTGTGGCCGCGCTCGGCCAGCTCGGCCCGGAGCTGGGCGAAGTTCTCGATGATGCCGTTGTGGACCACGGCCACCCGGACGGCGTCGTCCAGGTGGGGGTGGGCGTTGGCGTCCGTGGGGCCGCCGTGGGTGGCCCAGCGGGTGTGGCCGATGCCGGTGGTGCCGCCGGGAAGAGGGGTCTCGGCGAGCGACTTCTCCAGGTTGGCGAGCTTGCCCGCCCGCTTGTCGGTGGCCAGGCTCCACTGCCCGTCGGAGCCCTGCACCTGCACGGCGACACCGGCCGAGTCGTAGCCCCGGTACTCGAGTCGCTGCAGGCCTGCGATTACTACATCAAGGGCGGGCTGCGAGCCCACGTATCCAACAATTCCGCACATGCGTGCCAGCATAAGGGCGCCCAAGACGCCCCATTCGCACGCTTCGCCCACAGCGCGTGACCGACACCACAGCCACCGCGAACGCCGCTACGGCCCACAATGGAGCATGTGCTGACCGAACTCTGTACGCGGGGCGCCGCCACGCCCGGCCCGTCGCCGTCGCCCTATGTGGACCTCAGCCGGGCCGAGTGGAGCGCGCTGCGCGAGCGTACGCCGCTGCCGCTGACCGCCGAGGAGGTGGAACGGCTGCGCGGCCTCGGTACCGCCCTCGACCTGGACGAGGTCCGTGACGTCTATCTGCCGCTGTCCCGCCTGCTGAACCTCTACATCCACGCCACGCACGACCTGCGCGGCGCGCTGGGCACCTTCCTGGACACCCCGGACACCGAGCGCACCCGCACGCCGTTCATCATCGGCGTGGCCGGCTCGGTCGCCGTCGGCAAGTCCACCACCGCCCGCCTGCTCCAGGCGCTGCTGGCCCGCTGGCCCGAGCACCCCCGGGTCGAACTGGTCACCACCGACGGCTTCCTGCTGCCCAACGCCGAACTGCGCCGACGCGGCCTGATGGCCCGCAAGGGCTTCCCGGAGTCGTACGACCGCCGCGCGCTGATGCGCTTCGTGGCGGACGTGAAGGCCGGCAAGGAGCGGGTCACCGCCCCCGTCTACTCGCACCTGGTGTACGATATCGTGCCCGGCGAGCGGCTCACCGTGGAGCGCCCGGACATCCTCATCGTCGAGGGCCTGAACGTGCTCCAGCCGGCCCTGCCCGGGACGGACGGCCGGACCAGGCTCGCGGTCACCGACTACTTCGACTTCTCCATCTACGTCGACGCCCGCACCGACGACATCGAGAGCTGGTACCTGGACCGCTTCCGCAAGCTGCGGCAGACCGCCTTCCAGGACCCGAACTCCTACTTCCGCCGCTTCACCGAAGTGCCGGAGGAGGAGGCGATGGAGTACGGCCGTCAGGTCTGGCGCACCATCAACAAGCCGAACCTGCTGGAGAACGTGCTGCCCACCCGAGGCCGCGCCACCCTGGTCCTGCAGAAGGGCCAGGACCACAAGGTCCGCCGCGCGCTGCTGCGCAAACTCTGATCCCCCGACACACCGCAGGGCCCCCACCGTTCGTACGGCGGGGGCCCTGCTCGTCTCGCGGTGCGCGGGCGTCAGCCCAGGTGCGTGCGGACCGCCTCGGCCAGCCGCTCGGCGACGGCCTTCGCCTGCACCTGGTCGGCGGCCTCGACCATCACCCGGACCAGCGGCTCGGTGCCGGAGGGGCGCAGCAGCACCCGGCCGGTGGAGCCCAGCTCGGCCTCGGCCTCGGCGACCGCCGCGGCAAGTTCGAGGCTGGTGTTCACCCGGCTCCTGTCCACGCCCTTGACGTTGATCAGCAGCTGCGGCAGCCGGGTCATCACGGCGGCCAGGTCGGCCAGCGGCTGCTTGGTGGCGGCCAGCCGGGCACCCAGCATGAGACCGGTCAGGGTGCCGTCGCCGGTGGTGGCGTGGTCCAGCAGGATGACGTGGCCGGACTGCTCGCCGCCGAGCGCGAAGCCGTGCTCCTTCATCGCCTCCAGCACGTAGCGGTCGCCGACCGCGGTCTGCACCAGTTCCACGCCCTCGCGCTCCATCGCCAGCTTGAAGCCCAGGTTGGACATCACGGTGGCGACGGCCGTGTTGCGGCGCAGGGTGCCGGCCTCCTTCATGGCGACGGCCAGGATCGCGATGATCTGGTCGCCGTCGACCTCGTTGCCGTCCGCGTCGGCGGCCAGGCAGCGGTCGGCGTCGCCGTCGAGCGCGATGCCGAGGTCGGCCCGGTACTCCTCCATCGCGGTGCGCAGCCGGTCCAGGTGGGTGGAGCCGACGCCGTCGTTGATGTTGAGACCGGTGGGCTCGGCCCCCAGGGTGTGGACGACCTCGGCGCCGGCCCGGGCGAACGCCTCGGGGGCGACGTAGGCGGCCGCGCCGTGCGCGCCGTCGATGACGACCCGGATGCCGTCCAGCCGGTTGGGCAGCACGCCGATCAGGTGGGCGACGTACTTGTCGAAGCCCTCGTTGTACTCGCGGACCCGGCCGACGGCCTCACCGGTCGGACGCTTCCACTCCTCACCGCCGAGGGTGTGGGTGCGGTAGTGCGCCTCGATGGCGTCCTCGATCCGGTCGTCCAGCTTGTGGCCGCCCCGGGCGAGGAACTTGATGCCGTTGTCCGGCATCGCGTTGTGGCTGGCGGAGAGCATCACGCCGAAGTCGGCGCCCAGGGCGCCGGTGAGGTAGGCCACCGCCGGGGTGGGCAGCACGCCGACCCGCAGCACGTCGACGCCCGCACTGGCCAGGCCGGCGATGACCGCGGCCTCCAGGAACTCGCCCGAGGCGCGCGGGTCGCGGCCGACCACCGCGACCGGCCGGTGGCCGTCGAAGGCCCCCGCCTCACCGAGCACGTGCGCCGCCGCGACGGACAGCCCGAGCGCGAGCTCTGCCGTCAGCCCCTGGTTGGCCACACCGCGTACGCCGTCCGTACCGAAGAGTCGTCCCACTGTCCCGTCCTCCATCACCGCTGCTGGCAGGTAAACCCGGCAGTCCATTCGATCGAATCCCCGGCCCGCGCACCATGGCCGGGGAGCACGACGCCCCGGAGTACACGGGGTACTCCGGGGCGTGAGAGCGCAACCAGGGGTGTGCACCACCAGGGCGGCGCACACCCCTCGGGCGCGACTAGCGCTTGCTGTACTGCGGGGCCTTACGGGCCTTCTTCAGACCGGCCTTCTTGCGCTCGACGGCGCGGGCGTCACGCATGAGGAAGCCGGCCTTCTTGAGGGCGGCGCGGTTGTTGTCCACGTCGGCCTCGTTCAGGGCGCGGGCCACACCGAGGCGCAGCGCGTAGGCCTGACCGGAGGTGCCGCCACCCGAGATGCGGGCGACGACGTCGTAACGACCGTCGAGCTCCAGCAGCTTGAAGGGCTCGTTCACGGTCTGCTGGTGCACCTTGTTGGGGAAGTAGTTCTCCAGGGTGCGACCGTTGATCTTCCACACGCCGGTGCCCGGGACGATGCGCACGCGGGCGATCGCCTCCTTGCGGCGGCCAAGGCCGGCGCCGGGGATGGCCTCGCCGAAGCGACCGGCCAGCGACTCGGAGGTGTACTCCTCGGAGGTGTACTCGCCCTCGACGACGGTCTCGTCGAAGTCGACCTCAAGGGTTTCAGTGGTCTCGGCCACGGTGTTCCTCAGCTCTTTTCAGTGTTGGGGGGCTAGGTGGCCGGAGTTACTGCGCGACCTGGGTGATCTCGAACGGCACCGGCTGCTGGGCAGCGTGGGGGTGCTGGTCGCCCGAGTAAACCTTCAGCTTCGAGAGCATCTGGCGACCCAGGGAGTTCTTGGGGACCATACCCTTGATGGCCTTCTCGACGGCCTTCTCCGGGTTGTTCGCCAGGAGGTCGTCGTAGCGGACCGAGCGGAGACCGCCCGGGAAACCGCTGTGGCGGTACGCCAGCTTCTGGGTCTTCTTGTTACCCGACAGGTGCACCTTGTCCGCGTTGATGATGATGACGAAGTCACCGGTGTCAACGTGCGGCGCGTAGATCGCCTTGTGCTTACCCCGGAGGAGGTTGGCGGCCTGGGAGGCCAGGCGGCCGAGCACGACGTCGGTCGCGTCGATGACGTGCCACTGACGCTGGACGTCGCCGGGCTTGGGGCTGTACGTACGCACGGTCGTAGCCTCTGCTTTTCAGTGAGTGAGTCCTGACAGGAGCACCCGGTCGAGCGCGTCAGCCTGGCTGCCTTGGACGCAATTCAAGGGGAGCCGCTGGGTGGTCGACCTGATATCTCCGGCGTACCGACCTCTCACGTGAGATAGAGCGAGCCAATACGCACAACAAGCCCCCAGCCTACTGGGCGCGCCGGGGTGGGTCAAAATCCCCCCGCGCCGGCCGGGCCGGAAAGCGGCCCGGACCGGCGCTCGCACCCACCCCGGCCAGGCCCGGTCAGCGCTCGCGCTCGACCCGGGTGACGTCCCAGACCGGCTCGTCGGACGCGTACACCTGGCCGTCCGCGCCGAACACCAGGAACCGGTCGAAGGTCTTGGCGAACCAGCGGTCGTGTGTGACGCACAGCACGGTGCCGTCGAAGGCCTCCAGGCCGGCCTGCAGCGCCTCGGCGCTCTCCAGGTCCAGGTTGTCGGTCGGCTCGTCGAGCAACAGCGCCGTCACCCCGTCCAGTTCGAGCTTGAGGATCATCAGCCGGGCCTGCTGACCACCGGACAGCGACTCGAACTTCTGCTCCTCCTGGCGGTCCAGCTCGTACCGGCGAAGCGCCCCCATCGCGGCGCCGCGGCTGAGCGCGTGCTCCTCCTCGACGATCGAGCGCACCGTGCGGCCGAACAGCTCCGGGTGGGCGTGGGTCTGCCGGAAGTGCCCCGGTACGACGCGGGCGCCGAGCTTCCACTGGCCCGTGTGGGCGACCGTCGTGTCCCCCGCGAGCAGCCGCAGGAAGTGCGACTTGCCCGAGCCGTTGGAGCCCAGCACGCCGATCCGCTCGCCGTAGAAGACCTCCAGGTCGAACGGCTTCATCAGGCCGGAGAGCTCCAGCCGCTCCATGGTGAAGGCCCGCACGCCGGTCCGGCCGCCCTTGAGCCGCATGGTGATGTTCTGCTCGCGCGGCGGCTCCTCCGGGCGGCCCGCCTCCTCGAACTTCTTCAGCCTGGTCTGCGCGGCCGCGTAGCGGGTGGCCAGCGCGTGGCTGACCGAGGCGGCCTGGCGCAGGGTGACCACCAGCTTCTTGAGCTTGGCGTGCTCCTCGTCCCAGCGCCGGCCGAGCTCCTCGAACCGGGCGAAACGGTCCTTGCGGGCCTCGTGGAAGGAGTCGAAGCCGCCGCCGTGCACCCAGACGCTGCTGCCGGCCGCGCCGGACTCGACGCTGATGATCTTCTCGGCGGTCCGGGAGAGCAGCTCGCGGTCGTGCGAGATGTAGAGCACGGTCTTGGAGGTGGCCTTGATCGCCTCCTCCAGCCAGCGCTTGCCGGGGACGTCCAGGTAGTTGTCCGGCTCGTCCAGCAGCAGCACCTCCTCGGGGCCGCGCAGCAGTGCCTCCAGCACGAGGCGCTTCTGCTCACCGCCGGAGAGCGTGTTCAGCCCGCGCCACTGGGCCTTGTCGAAGGGCATCCCGAGGGCCGCGGTGGTGCAGACGTCCCAGTCGGTCTCGTAGTCGTACCCGCCGACGTCCGCCCAGTCGGAGAGCGCCTGGGCGTACGCCATCTGCGTCTTCTCGTCGTCCTGGGCGATCATCGCCAGCTCGGCGGCGTCGACCGCGCGGGCCGCGACGGCGATCCGCGCGGGGGCCACCGAGACCAGCAGGTCGCGGACGGAGGCGTCGGCGGCCAGCGGGGCCGGGCCCGGGCGGTCCTCGTCGTCCTGCTTGGCCTCGCGGCCGGTCGTCCCGACGAACTGGCGCATCACGCCGAGGCCGCCACTGATCGTCACCGAGCCGCCGTGCGGCTGGAGGTCGCCCGCGATCATGCGCAGCAGCGTGGTCTTGCCGGCGCCGTTGGCGCCCACCAGCGCGACCGCGGTGCCCTCGCCGACCCGGAAGGACGCGTCGTCGAAAAGCACCCGCCCGTCCGGCAGGTAGTACTCAAGGTGCGAAATCTCGACGTGTCCCATGGGGACGATTCTCCCAAGCCGCCGCCCAGGACCAAAACGGATTACCCGACGGCCGGCTGCCCGGGCAGCGTCCTGATCCGGCGGGCCAGCCGGCTGCGCTCGGCGAGCAGGTCGTCGGCCGGGTAGCCGACCTCCTCCAGCGTCAGCCCGTACGGCCGGATCACGTTGACCGCGGAGTTGCGCACCCCGCCGGCCAGCACCTCGCCGGGGAACTCCACCGGCCGGTGCCCGTCGCCGACCAGCAGCATCGCGCCCACCAGGGCCCGGACCATGTTGTGGCAGAAGGCGTCGGCGCGGACGGTGGCGACCGCCAGCGAGCCCTCCTGCGCGGCGTAGGAGTCGACCGGGACGCGGTCCCAGCGCAGCTCCAGCAGGGTGCGGATGGTCGTCGCGCCCTCGCGCTTCTTGCAGTACGCGGCGAAGTCGTGCTCCCCCAGCAGCAGCGCCGCGGCCGCGTTCATCCGCTCGACGTCCAGCGGCCGGTCGTGCCAGAGCACGTGCCCGCGCAGCAGCGGGTCGACCCCGCCGGGGTGGTCGGCGACCCGGTAGGCGTAGCGGCGCCAGATCGCGGAGAAACGGGCGTCGAAGCCGGCCGGCGCCTCGCCGAGCCGGTAGATCCGCACGTCCCCGGGCAGCCGTCCGGCCAGCCGGCGCAGCAGCTTCTCCCGGTGCGCGGCCCACAGCTCGGCGGGCAGGTCGACGTGGGCGACCTGGCCGCGGGCGTGCACACCGGCGTCGGTCCGGCCGGCGACCGTCAGCGGGTGGAGCTCCGTGCTGCGGGTGACGATCTGCAGCGCGGTCTCGATCTCCTCCTGCACCGTGCGGCGGCCGCCACGCTGGCGGGCCCAGCCGGAGAACTCCGCGCCCTGGTAGGCGAGGTCGAGCCGGACCCGGACGTACCCGTCCGCCGGGCCGTCCTTCACCGGCGGCCGCTCGGCGCAATCGTTGACCACTGCTTCACTCCAGACAGAAGGAACGGGCCCGCTCCCCCACGGAATGGGAGAGCGGGCCCGCACTGCACCCAAAGGTGTCAGGCCTGCTCGGCCTCGGCCTCGTCGGCCTTGGTGTCCTCGACCTTGGTCTCCTCGACCTTGGCCTCGGCCTCCTTGACGGCGCGCTTGGTGGCGCCCTCGGCCTCGCCGACGGCGGTCTGCGCGACGGTCAGCGCCTCGACCAGCTCGATCACGGCCATCGGGGCGTTGTCGCCGCGGCGGCCACCGATCTTGGTGATGCGGGTGTAGCCACCCGGGCGGTTCTCGTAGCGCGGCGCGATCTCGGTGAAGAGGGTGTGCAGCACCGAGATGTCGGTGATCGTCTTGCGAACCAGGCGACGGTTGTGGATGTCGCCCTTCTTCGCCTTGGTGATCAGCTTCTCCGCCAGCGGGCGCATCCGACGGGCCTTGGCCTCGGTCGTGGTGATGCGGCCGTACTGGAACAGCTCCCGGCACAGACCGGCGAGCAGCAGCGGCTCGTGGTGCGGGCCGCCGCCGAGGCGGGCACCCTTGGTGGGACGCGGCATGGAATGACTCCTTGGATCTCCGACCACGGCCGTACCAGGTACCGCGGCGGGCGTACGGACACGGTGTCCGCACGACTTTCATGATGGCGGGGGCGACTCCGGGGAACCGCCCCCGTCAGCAAAACAGGGGTCCGGGGGGAATCCCCCGGAACGCACTCAGTACTGCTCGGTCTCCGCGTAACCCGCGTCGTCCAGGTCGTCGGCGCCGAAGGCGTCGGCGGCGGCGGTCGGGTCGAACCCGGGCGGGCTGTCCTTGAGGGCCAGGCCCATGCCGGCCAGCTTCGCCTTGACCTCGTCGATCGACTTCGCACCGAAGTTGCGGATGTCGAGCAGGTCGGCCTCGGAGCGGGCGACGAGCTCACCCACGGTGTGGATGCCCTCGCGCTTGAGGCAGTTGTACGACCGAACGGTGAGCTCGAGCTCCTCGATCGGCAGCGCCAGGTCGGCGGCCAGGGCGGCGTCCGTCGGGGACGGGCCCATGTCGATGCCCTCGGCGTCGATGTTCAGCTCGCGGGCGAGACCGAACAGCTCCACCAGGGTCTTGCCGGCCGAGGCCATGGCGTCACGGGGGCGCATGGCGGGCTTGGTCTCGACGTCGACGATCAGCTTGTCGAAGTCGGTCCGCTGCTCGACACGGGTGGCCTCGACCTTGTAGGTGACCTTCAGCACGGGGCTGTAGATCGAGTCGACCGGGATGCGGCCGATCTCCTGGCCGGAAGCCTTGTTCTGCACGGCGGAGACGTAGCCGCGACCGCGCTCGACGGTCAGCTCCATCTCCAGCTTGCCCTTGCCGTTCAGCGTGGCGAGGACCAGCTCGGGGTTGTGCACCTCGACACCGGCCGGCGGCGCGATGTCGGCGGCGGTGACGACACCCGGGCCCTGCTTGCGCAGGTACATCACGACCGGCTCGTCGTGCTCCGAGGAGACGACCAGCTGCTTGATGTTGAGGATGAGGTCGGTGACGTCCTCCTTGACGCCCGGCACGGTGGTGAACTCGTGCAGGACGCCGTCGACCCGGATGCTGGTGACAGCGGCACCGGGGATCGAGGAGAGGAGCGTGCGGCGAAGGGAGTTGCCGAGGGTGTAGCCGAAGCCCGGCTCCAGCGGCTCGATCACGAACCGCGAGCGGAATTCGTCGACGACCTCTTCGGTCAGCGAGGGGCGCTGAGCGATCAGCATGTTTTCAGATCCTCCAGTTGTCTTCGGCACCCACTATTTGATGCCGAACAGAACCAGCGTACGGGGTCCCGGACGAACCGGGACCCCGTACGCGGTGTCAAGCGAACACCAGTGCCCGAAGGGCGCTGCGTCAGACGCGGCGGCGCTTCGGCGGACGGCAGCCGTTGTGCGGGGTGGGGGTGACGTCCTGGATCGAGCCGACCTCCAGGCCGGTGGCCTGGAGCGAACGGATCGCGGTCTCGCGGCCGGAGCCCGGACCCTTCACGAAGACGTCAACCTTGCGCATGCCGTGCTCCTGCGCGCGACGGGCAGCGGCCTCGGCGGCCATCTGCGCGGCGAACGGGGTGGACTTGCGCGAGCCCTTGAAGCCGACGTGGCCGGCGGAGGCCCAGGAGATCACGTTGCCCGCAGGGTCGGTGATCGAAACGATGGTGTTGTTGAACGTGCTCTTGATGTGGGCGTGCCCGTGAGCGACGTTCTTCTTCTCCTTGCGGCGCACCTTCTTGGCGCCGGCAGCCTGACGACCCTTGGGGGGCATAAGTCTGTTCTCCTACTGAGGTGGTCGGTCCGCTGACCCGCGGGCCGGAGGGATGTCCGGTGACGGGACGGACTACTTCTTGCCCGGCTTCTTCTTACCGGCGATCGCGCGACGCGGGCCCTTGCGGGTACGCGCGTTGGTGTGGGTGCGCTGACCGCGGACCGGCAGGCCGCGGCGGTGACGCAGACCCTCGTAGCAACCGATCTCGACCTTGCGGCGGATGTCGGCGGCCACCTCACGGCGGAGGTCACCCTCGACCGTGAAGTTGGCGTCGATGTACTGACCCAGCTTCACGAGGTCTTCCTCGGAGATGTCGCGAACGCGGACATCCGGGTTGACACCGGTCTCGGCGAGGGTGTGCTGGGCGCGGGTACGACCGATGCCGTACACGTAGGTAAGGGCGATCTCGATCCGCTTCTCACGGGGGAGATCAACGCCGGCGAGGCGTGCCATTCAAGGCTCCTGTGCTTTTTCAGAGGTCTTGCGCGCTACCTACTCCGACACCTCACGGTGTGGGAGCCCCGGCCTCTGACCGGGGGTGGCAGTCCGTCCCGCGAAGGACGGATCGGGTAGCCCGCTTATGACGTTTTCGCGTCGCGCGAAGTACTACGAGAAATGCTGGGGAGAACTGATCAGCCCTGGCGCTGCTTGTGGCGCAGGTTGTCGCAGATCACCATGACCCGGCCGTGACGGCGGATCACCTTGCACTTGTCGCAGATCTTCTTGACGCTCGGCTTGACCTTCATGCTTCAGGTTCTCCGGGTCTAGATCTGACGTTCTTACTTGTAGCGGTAGACGATCCGGCCACGCGTCAGGTCGTAGGGGCTGAGCTCCACCACGACCCGGTCGTCCGGCAGGATGCGGATGTAGTGCATGCGCATCTTGCCACTGATGTGCGCGAGGACCTTGTGACCGTTCTGCAGCTCGACCTTGAACATCGCGTTCGGAAGAGACTCGATCACGGTGCCCTCGATCTCAATGGCGCCTTGCTTCTTAGCCATGAACTGCGAGATCCACCTTCCGGGACCGGCTACCGTATGCGGAACGCTCGTGCGAACCTGGGTCCACCCCATCCCCCGAGGGGGAAGAGGGCGTGCTGGAGCACGCTACGAGTGAGCCGACGGTCCATCCTACGCCAGCGCGTCCGATGGGCCAAAACGAGGCCGGCCGGCGCCGCGCCGCGGGGCCGGCGTCACAGGCCCGCGGTGACCACCAGCGGCTCGACGTGGGCGGTGCAGGCCGCGCAGCGGCGCGCCGCCTGGGGGATCTCGGTCAGGCACTCGGGGCAGGGGCGCTTCGGGGCCTTCGGCTTCTTCGGCAGGTACCGGGCGGTGGCCTTGGTCACCGGCAGCACGACGCAGAAGTACAGCACCGCGGCGGTCATCAGGAACGCGATCAGCACGTTGAGGAACTGCCCCCACGGGAAGATGACCCCGCCGAGGTTGGCCTTGTACGAGCTGAAGTCGCCGGCGGCGCCGACCACGACGCCCACCAGCGGGGTGAGGAACGCCGACACGAAGCCGGTCACCACCCCGGTGAAGGCCGCACCGATGACCACACCGACGGCCATGTCGACCACGTTGCCGCGCATCATGAAGTCGCGGAATCCCTTGAGCACTGCACTCTCCTGCTTGATCGAAGCCGCTGCGGCCACTGAGACCACCGCCAGCCGATAAAAATAGGACAAAAGCCCTGGAGGTCCAAACCTCCAGGGCTCCGATCCCTTCCCGGACGCGGCAGTTGACCGCCTCCGGGACTACCCGAGGGGGTCCGGAGCTGCGGTGATGCCCAGCTTCGCGAGTTCGGCGCGGCCGCCGTCGAAGGACGTCAGCACCAGCGGGCCCTGCTCGGTCACGGCCACCGAGTGCTCCCAGTGCGAGGCCCAGGTGCCGTCGGTGGTCACGACGGTCCAGTCGTCCTCCAGCACCTTGGTGTGCGGGGTGCCCAGCGACACCATCGGCTCGATCGCCAGCACGGTGCCGGGGATCAGCCTGGGGCCCTTGCCCCGGCCCCGCTCGACGTAGTTCAGCACGTGCGGCTCCATGTGCATCGCGGTGCCGATGCCGTGGCCGCCGTAGCCCTCGGTGATGCCCCACTTGCCCTTGGGCGGCAGCGGCTGGCGGCGGATGAAGCCCTCGATCGCCTTGGAGACGTCCGCCAGGCGGTTGCCCTTCTTCATCTGGGCGATGCCGGCCCACATCGAGCCCTCGGTGACCCGGCTGAGCATCTCCACCTCGGGCCGGACCTCGCCGACCGCCACGGTGATCGCCGCGTCGCCGTGCCAGCCGTCCACGATGGCGCCGCAGTCGATCGAGATGACGTCGCCCTCCCGCAGCACCCGGTCACCGGGGATGCCGTGGACGACCTCGTCGTTCACCGAGGCGCAGATCACCCCGGGGAACCAGAGCCCGCCGTGGTCGGCGCGGAAGTTCGAGGTGGCGCCGTGGCCGGTGATGACCTTGTCGGCGATGTCGTTCAGCTCCTGGGTGCTCACCCCCGGAGCGACCGCCTCCCGGCAGGCCTTCAGCGCCTCGGCGACGACCAGCCCGGCCACCCGCATCTTCGCGATCTGCTCGGGGGTCTTGATCTCCACCATCTGGTCACGCCTTCCTTGGATTCCCGCCCGGTCCTTGCCGGGCGGCCGTGCACTCGTTCCACCGTACGACGCCGTACGGCCGCGCCGCCCCGGCGAGGGGCGGCGCGGCCGTACGGCGTCGCTCGGTACTGTCAGTTGTCCTGCTTCAGCGCCTCGATCGCGCGCTGGGTGACCTCGTCCACCTTGCCGAGCGCGGGGATCGTCGCCACCAGGCCCTGCTGGGCGTAGTAGTCGATGATCGGCTCGGTCTCCGTGTGGTAGACCTCCAGCCGCGTCCGCACCTTCTCCTCGGTGTCGTCCGAGCGCTGGTACAGCTCGCCGCCGCACTCGTCGCAGACGCCCTCGGCCTTCGGCGGGTTGTAGTCCACGTGGAAGACGTGGCCCCCGTCGTTGCGGCACAGGCGACGGCCGGCGATCCGGCGGACGACCTCGTCCTCGGGGACCTCCAGGTCCAGCACGCCGTCCAGCACGATGCCCTGCTCGGCCAGGAACTCGTCCAGCGCCTTGGCCTGGCCAAGGTTGCGCGG
Organism: Kitasatospora sp. NPDC091207; assembly: GCF_044768625.1. NCBI lineage: Bacteria > Bacillati > Actinomycetota > Actinomycetes > Kitasatosporales > Streptomycetaceae > Kitasatospora > Kitasatospora sp. NPDC091207. Next base: position 887,075 of record NZ_JBIVVS010000001.1, on the reverse strand, counting down.
GAAGCCGTCGAGCAGGAAGCCGTTGGCGGCATCGGGCTGGAGCATGCGGTCCTTGGCCATCCCGATGGTGACCTCATCCGGCACCAGGCGACCCGCGTCCATGTAGCTCTTGGCCTCGAGCCCCAGCGGGGTGCCCTGACCAATGTTGGCGCGGAACAGGTCGCCGGTGGAGATGTGGGGGATGGACAGGGTCTTGGCGAGCACGTGCGCCTGAGTACCCTTCCCGGCCCCGGGAGGCCCGACGAGGACGATACGCATCAGCGGAGGAACCCTTCGTAATTGCGCTGCTGGAGCTGGCTCTCGATCTGCTTCACAGTTTCGAGTCCGACGCCGACGACGATGAGAACGCTGGTGCCGCCGAACGGGAAGTTGGTCTGCTGTCCGAAGGCGACCAGGGCGATCATCGGGATCAACGCGATCAGGCCCAGGTAGAGCGAACCCGGCCACGTGATGCGGGTGAGCACGTAGTTCAGGTACTCGGCCGTCGGCCGGCCGGCCCGGATGCCCGGGATGAACCCACCATACTTCTTCATATTGTCGGCAACTTCTTCGGGGTTGAAGGAGATGGCGACGTAGAAGAAGGCGAAGAAGACGATCAGCAGGAAGTAGGTGGCCATGTAGACGGGGTGGTCACCCTTGACGAAGTGGTTGCTGATCCAGACCGCCCAGTCGGCCTTACTGCTGGTCAGCTGGACCACCAGGGCCGGGATGTACAGCAGCGACGAGGCGAAGATGACCGGGATGACACCGGCCTGGTTCACCTTGAGCGGGATGTAGGTCGAGGTGCCGCCGAAGGCACGGCGCCCGATCATCCGCTTCGCGTACTGGACGGGGATCCGCCGCTGCGCCTGCTCCACGAAGATGACCAGCATCACAACGATGACGCCGACCGCGACCACGGAGAGGAACTCGACCCAGCCGTCACCGATGGTGCCGGACTGCTTGATCGCCCACATCGAGCCCGGGAAGCCCGAGGCGATGGAGGTGAAGATGAGGATCGACATGCCGTTGCCGATGCCGCGGTCGGTGATCAGCTCGCCCAGCCACATGATGAACGTGGTGCCGGCGGTCATCGTGATCACCATGACGGCGATCCGGAACACCGACTGGTTCGGGACGATCTGGTTGGCCAGCGAGCAGTTCGAGAACAGCGCGCCGCTGGAGGCCGTGGCCACGATGCCGGTGCCCTGGAGCACGGCGAGCGCGATCGTCAGGTAGCGCGTGTACTGGGTGATCTTCGCGGTGCCGGCCTGACCCTCCTTCTTCAACGCCTCGAGTCGCGGGATCACGACGGTGAGGAGCTGCAGGATGATGCTGGCCGTGATGTACGGCATGATGCCGAGCGCGAAGATGGTCAGCTGGAGGAGCGCTCCACCGCTGAACAGGTTGACGAGCCCGAACAGACCGTTCGTCTTTGTCTGCTTCACACACTCGTTGACGGCCTGAAAATCGACCCCCGGTACGGGAATGTGCGAGCCCAGCCGGAACAGCACCATGATGCCCAGCGTGAACAGCAGCTTCTTGCGCAGGTCGGGCGTCTGGAACGCCCGCGCGAACGCACTGAGCACGGTGCCTCCTGCGCCTCCCGCGCGTCGTCGGCGGGAGGGTCGGTCCTAATGGGGAGTTTGCGGTTCGGGCCCCCGTACAGACGGCATAGGCGAGCCTACGCGCAGCCTACAAGGGAACTCCACGGACTCTAACAGTGCACGGCCACTCGAAAGAAGCGCGTACGGCCCCTCCCCCACTCACGAGGTACGGGATGCCCGGTTTTGCCACACAAAAGAACGAGGCCCGTATCCACCTGGGGGCGGCGACGGACCACTTCGACAACGCACGAGCCCCGCACCTCCGTGAAGGAGGCGCGGGGCTCGTGGAGAGTCAGCGGGCTCAGACGAGCTCGGTGACGGTACCGCCGGCGGCGGTGATCTTCTCGGCGGCGGAGCCGGAGACGGCGTCGACCGTCACCTGCAGCGCGACCGAGATCTCGCCGGTGCCGAGCACCTTGACGAGGGAGTTCTTGCGAACCGCGCCCTTGGCGACCAGGTCCTCGACAGTGACCTCGCCACCCTGCGGGTAGAGCTCGGCCAGCTTGTCGAGGTTGACAACCTGGAACGTGATCTTGAACGGGTTCTTGAAGCCCTTCAGCTTCGGCAGGCGCATGTGGAGCGGCATCTGGCCACCCTCGAAGCGCTGCGGAACCTGGTAGCGGGCCTTGGTGCCCTTGGTGCCACGACCGGCGGTCTTACCCTTGGAGCCCTCACCACGACCGACACGGGTCTTGGCGGTCTTGGCACCCGGGGCGGGACGCAGGTTGTGAACCTTGATCGGCGAGTCGCCCATAATCAGTCCACCTCCTCGACCGTGACGAGGTGACGCACGGTCTGGGCCATCCCGCGGATCTCGGGACGGTCCTCCTTGACGACCACATCGTGCATGCGCTTCAGACCCAGCGAGCGCAGCGTCTCGCGGTGGTTCTGCTTGCTGCCGATGTAGGACTTGGTCTGCGTGATCTTCAGGCGAGCCATCAGGCGCTCACCCCTGCAGCACGAGCCCGCAGCAGAGCGGCGGGAGCCACGTCCTCCAGCGGCAGGCCACGACGGGCGGCGATCTCCTCGGGGCGCACGAGGCCCTTCAGAGCGGCCACCGTGGCGTGCACGATGTTGATCGCGTTGTCGGAGCCGAGCGACTTCGACAGGATGTCGTGAATACCGGCGCACTCCAGCACGGCACGCACCGGGCCACCGGCGATAACACCGGTACCGGGGGCAGCCGGCTTCAGGAGCACGACGCCGGCAGCCTTCTCGCCCTGGATCGGGTGCGGGATGGTGCCCTGGATACGGGGGACCTTGAAGAAGTTCTTCTTGGCCTCCTCAACACCCTTGGCGATGGCGGCCGGAACCTCCTTCGCCTTCCCGTAGCCGACACCTACGGTGCCGTCACCGTCGCCCACCACGACCAGCGCGGTGAAGCTGAAACGACGACCACCCTTGACAACCTTGGCGACACGGTTGATCGCGACAACACGCTCGACGTAAGCGGTCTTCTCGACGGCGGGGGCGTTGCCCCGGTCGTCACGCTTACGGTCACGCCGCTCGCCACCGCCGGTGCCGCCGCCGGCGCCGCTACCGCGGCGCTGGGGTCCAGCCATTGGAATTACCTCTCTCGATTACGTCCGTCGACTGAGCCGACGAGCGGCTTAGAAGTCGAGCCCGGCCTCACGGGCAGCATCGGCCAGAGCGGCGATGCGGCCTGCGTACCGGTTGCCCGCGCGGTCGAAGACGACCGACTCGATGCCGGCGGCCTTGGCGCGCTCGGCGACCAGGCTCCCGACCTTCTTGGCCAGCTCGGTCTTGTCGCCCTCGACGCCCTTGATGGACACGTCGAGGGTGGACGCCGACGCCAGGGTGTGACCCTTGGCGTCGTCGATGACCTGGGCGACCATGTGGCGGTTCGAGCGGGTCACCACGAGGCGCGGACGCACCTCGGTGCCGGTGACGCGCTTGCGAACACGGATGGCGCGGCGCTTGCGAGCGGCGCTCTTGTAGGCGTTGCCCTTGCCGATCTTGACAGAGACGCTCATCGCTTACTTACCACTCTTTCCGACCTTGCGGCGGATGACCTCGCCCGCGTACTTGACGCCCTTGGCCTTGTACGGGTCGGGCTTGCGCAGCTTGCGGATCTTCGCGGCGACCTCGCCGACCTTCTGCTTGTCGATGCCGTCCACGTGGAACTTGGTGGCCGACTCGACGACGAAGGTGATGCCCTCCGGGGCCTCGACCAGGATCGGGTGGCTGTAGCCGAGCTGGAACTCCATGTTGGAGCCCTTCGCCAGGACTCGATAGCCAACACCGCTGATCTCCAGCGACTTGCGGTAGCCCGCGGTCACGCCGGTGATCATGTTCGCCACCAGCGTGCGGGAAAGGCCGTGCAGGGCCTTCGACATACGCTCGTCGTTGGGGCGGGTGACGAGCAGCGTGCCGTCCTCGCCCTTGCCGATCTCGATCGGCGCGGCGACGAGGTGGGTGAGGGAGCCCTTCGGGCCCTTCACCGAGACCGCCTGGCCATCGATGGTGACGTCCACGCCGGCGGGAACCGGGATGGGCAGCCGTCCAATGCGCGACATTGCTGTACCTCCGTTTCCCGAATTACCAGACGTAGGCGAGAACTTCTCCGCCTACGCCCTTCTTGGCAGCCTGCTTGTCGGTGAGGAGACCGGAAGACGTGGAGATGATCGCCACGCCCAGGCCGCCGAGCACCTTCGGCAGGTTGGTGGACTTTGCGTAGACCCGCAGGCCCGGCTTGCTGATCCGCTTGATGCCAGCGATCGAGCGCTCACGGTTGGGACCGAACTTGAGCTCGATGGTCAGCTTCTTGCCGACCTCGCCCTCAACGGGCTCCTCAACCTTGTAGGAGGAGATGTACCCCTCCTGCTGCAGGATCTGGGCGACGTGCGCCTTGATCTTGCTAGCCGGCATCGCCACGGTGTCGTGGTACGCCGAGTTCGCGTTACGCAGACGCGTGAGCATGTCTGCGATGGGGTCGGTCATGGTCATGATGGCCTCAGGCCTCTCTCGCCGTGGTTTCTCCGCGCCAGGTCCCCCCGCCGCACTCCGAGGAGTGCGGCAGGGGCACAGACGCAGGGGACCTGCGGCGTCGTAAGACTGGGTGCGAGCCCTCGAAGAGGGTCGACGGCAGCTATGGAGCTCCCGCGACAGGGGGCCCGACCTCACTACCTTACGGGATTCCCGTACGTAGCCCCAAAAAAGGGGCGCTGTGGGATCGGGCACACCTGCTTCGCTATGGCGTTACCGCGAGGTCCTGATTACCAGGAGCTCTTGGTGACGCCCGGCAGCTCGCCGCGGTGGGCCATCTCACGGAGGCACACACGGCAGAGGCCGAACTTGCGGTACACCGAGTGCGGACGACCGCAGCGCTGGCACCGGGTGTAGGCCCGGACGCCGAACTTCGGCTTCCGCTCGGCCTTCGCGATGAGGGACTTCTTCGCCATTGGCTCACGCCTCCTTGAACGGGAAGCCCAGAGCGCGCAGGAGCGCCCGGCCCTCGTCGTCGGTCTGAGCGGTGGTCACGACGGTGATGTCCATACCGCGCTGACGGTCGACCTTGTCCTGGTCGATCTCGTGGAACATGACCTGCTCGGTCAGACCGAACGTGTAGTTGCCACGGCCGTCGAACTGCTTGGGGGAGAGACCACGGAAGTCACGGATACGCGGCAGGGCCAGCGACACCAGACGGTCCAGGAACTCCCACATGCGGTCACCACGGAGGGTGACGTGGGTGCCGATCGGCTGGCCCTCGCGCAGCTTGAACTGCGCGATGGACTTGCGAGCCTTGGTCACGGCCGGCTTCTGACCGGTGATCGCGGTCAGGTCGCGGATCGCGCCCTCGATCAGCTTGCTGTCACGGGCGGCCTCGCCGACACCCATGTTGACGACGACCTTGACCAGGCCGGGCGTCAGCATGACGTTCTCGTACGAGAACTGCTCCTGCAGCTGACCCTTGATCTCGGAGTTGTAACGCTCCTTGAGACGGGGGGTCACCTTCTCAACAGACGTCTCAGACATCAGATGTCCTCACCGGTTCGCTTGGCAACGCGGATCTTGTTGCCCTCGTCATCGAAGCGGTAGCCCACGCGGGTGACGACCTTCTTGCCGTCCTTCTCCACGACCAGCTGGACGTTGGAGACGTGCACCGGGGCCTCGACGGTGACAATGCCACCCTGAGTACCCGGACCCGGCTTGGTGTGCTTCTTGACCCGGTTCACACCCTCGACGAGGACCTTGTTCTCGGCGGGCATGGCCTTGATGACCTTGCCCTGCTTGCCGCGGTCCTTGCCGGTGATGACCTGGACCAGGTCACCCTTCTTGATCTTCATGCTGTTCGCCATGGGTTAGAGCACCTCCGGCGCAAGCGAGATGATCTTCATGAACTTCTTGTCGCGCAGCTCGCGGCCCACCGGGCCGAAGATGCGGGTACCGCGGGGGTCACCGTCGGTGTTCTTGAGAACGACAGCGGCGTTCTCGTCGAACCGGATGTACGAACCGTCGGGACGACGGCGCGACTTCACGGTACGGACGACGACGCACTTGACGACGTCACCCTTCTTCACCGAACCGCCGGGGATCGCGTCCTTGACGGTGGCGACGATGACGTCCCCGATACCGGCGTAGCGGCGACCGGAACCACCGAGAACGCGGATGCAAAGGATTTCCTTCGCGCCCGTGTTGTCGGCGACACGCAGTCGCGACTCCTGCTGGATCACAGCTTTCTCCTGATCGTCAACGAGAGCTGACGGGCCGGCCGCTGCTCACACCAGCGCCCACGAGGGGCCTGGTGCACATACGGCCGTACCGCATCAACTTCGTTACTTGGCCTTCTCGAGGATCTCGACGACGCGCCAGCGCTTCGTCGCGGACAGCGGGCGGGTCTCCGCGAGGAGGACCCGGTCGCCGATGCCGCAGGCGTTCGCCTCGTCGTGCGCCTTCAGCTTGTTCGTACGGCGGATGACCTTGCCGTACAGCGCGTGCTTGACGCGGTCCTCGACGGCGACGACGACGGTCTTGTCCATCTTGTCGCTGACGACGAGGCCCTCACGGGTCTTGCGGAAACCGCGCGTCTCGTTGGTGTTCTCAGTCATCAGGCGTTCTCCACCGTCTCGATGCCCAGCTCGCGCTCGCGCATCAGGGTGTAGATCCGCGCGATGTCCTTACGGACGAGCTTGAGCCGTCCGTGGTTGTCGAGCTGCCCGGTCGCCGCCTGGAAGCGGAGGTTGAACAGCTCCTCCTTGGCCTCACGGAGCTTGGCAACGAGACCCTCGTTGTCCAGCTCGCGGAGGTCAGCAGCCTTGGTGCCGGCCGACATCAGCTCTCACCTGCCTCGCGCCGGATGATCCGGCACTTCATCGGGAGCTTGTGAGCTGCGCGGGTCAGCGCCTCACGAGCCACCTTCTCGTTGGGGTACGACAGCTCGAACATGACCCGACCCGGGTGCACGTTCGCGATCCACCACTCGGGCGAACCCTTACCGGAACCCATGCGGGTCTCGGCCGGCTTCTTGGTGAGCGGACGGTCCGGGTAGATGTTGATCCAGACCTTGCCGCCACGCTTGATGTGACGGGTGACGGCGATACGAGCGGACTCGATCTGCCGGTTCGTCACGTAGGCCGGGGTGACGGCCTGGATGCCGTACTCGCCGAAGGCGAGCTCGGTGCCACCCTTGGCAGCGCCGCGGCGCTTGGGGTGGTGCTGCTTGCGGTGCTTGACCCGACGGGGGATCAGCATTGCGGTCAGGCCTCCGTTCCGGTGTTCTCGGCAGCCGGGGTCTCGGCGGCGACCGGGGCCTGGCCCTCGGTGCCGGCGGGACGACGGCCACGGCCACCGCGCTCGCCACCACGGCGCTCGCCACCGCGGGCGGGACGACCACCCTCGGGACGGGCCGGACGGTTGCCCGAGCGGGCAGCGGCGTTCTCAGCGCGGACCTCGGCGATGTTCTTGACGTCGCCCTTGTAGATCCAGACCTTCACGCCGATGCGGCCGAAGGTCGTCTTGGCCTCGAAGAAGCCGTAGTCGACGTTCGCGCGCAGGGTGTGCAGCGGCACACGGCCCTCGCGGTAGAACTCCGAACGGCTCATCTCGGCGCCGCCGAGACGACCGGAGCACTGGACCTTGATGCCCTTGGCGCCGGACTTCATGGTGCCCTGCATCGACTTGCGCATGGCACGGCGGAAGGAGACGCGGGAGGACAGCTGCTCCGCGACGCCCTGAGCCACGAGCTGGGCGTCCAGCTCGGGGTTCTTGACCTCGAGGATGTTCAGCTGGACCTGCTTGCCGGTCAGCTTCTCGAGGTCGCCGCGGATGCGGTCGGCCTCGGTGCCGCGGCGGCCGATGACGATGCCGGGGCGGGCGGTGTGGATGTCGACGCGGACGCGGTCGCGGGTGCGCTCGATCTCGACCTTGGAGATGCCGGCGCGCTCCATGCCCTTCGTCATCATGCGACGAATGGCAACGTCTTCCTTGACGTAGTCCTTGTACAGCTTGTCGGCGTACCAGCGGGACTTGAAGTCCGTGCTGATGCCGAGGCGGAACCCGTGCGGGTTAACCTTCTGGCCCATTACCGGGTCCCTTCCTTGCTGCTGACGACCACGGTGATGTGGCTGGTCCGCTTGCGGATCCGGTAGGCACGGCCCTGGGCGCGCGGACGGAACCGCTTCAGGGTCGGGCCCTCGTCAACGTACGCCTCGCTGATGACGAGGTCGTCCACGTTGGAGTGGTTGTAGTTGTGCGCGGCGTTGGCGATGGCGCTGTTGAGCACCTTGCCGACCGGCACGGTAGCGGCCTGCGGAGCGAAACGCAGGACCGCCTGGGCCTCCGTGGCGTTCAGGCCACGGATGAGGTCCACCACGCGGCGGGCCTTCATGGGCGTGACGCGGATGTACCGCGCCTGGGCCCTGGCTTCCATGGTTGTCCCCTTGCTGGTGTAAGTCATTGAGTCGGTAATCTCGCTGGCGACTAGCGACGCTTCGACTTGCGGTCGTCCTTGACGTGACCGCGGAAGGTACGCGTCGGCGCGAACTCGCCGAGCTTGTGGCCGACCATCGACTCGGTGACGAACACCGGGACGTGCTTACGGCCATCGTGAACCGCGATCGTGTGGCCGAGCATGGCCGGGAAGATCACGGAGCGACGGGACCAGGTCTTGATGACGTTCTGGGTACCCGCCTCGTTCTGCGCGTCCACCTTCTTGAGAAGGTGGCCGTCAATGAAGGGGCCCTTCTTGAGACTGCGCGGCATCTGACCTGCTCCTAGCGCTTCTTGTTGGTCTTGCGGCGGCGCACGATGAGGGCGTTCGAAGCCTTCTTCGGGCTACGAGTGCGACCCTCCTTCTGGCCCCACGGCGAGACCGGGTGGCGACCACCGGAGGTCTTACCCTCACCACCACCGTGCGGGTGGTCGATCGGGTTCATGGCCACACCACGCACGGTCGGGCGAACGCCCTTCCAGCGCATACGGCCGGCCTTGCCCCAGTTGATGTTCGACTGCTCGGCGTTGCCGACCTCGCCGACGGTCGCGCGGCAGCGCGCGTCGACCAGGCGGATCTCACCGGAGGGCATGCGCAGGTGCGCCATCTTGCCCTCACGCGCCAGCAGCTGAATGCCGGCACCGGCGGAGCGGGCCATCTTGGCACCGCCACCGGGACGCAGCTCCACCGCGTGGATGGTCGTACCGACCGGGATGTTGCGAAGCGGCAGGTTGTTGCCGGGCTTGATGTCGGCGCCTGCGCCGTTCTCGACCCGGTCACCCTGCGCGATGCCGCGCGGCGCGATGATGTAGCGCTTCTCGCCGTCCGCGTAGTGCAGGAGCGCGATGCGCGCGGTGCGGTTCGGGTCGTACTCGATGTGCGCGACCTTGGCCGGCACGCCGTCCTTGTCGTGACGACGGAAGTCGATCACGCGGTAGGCGCGCTTGTGTCCACCACCCTGGTGGCGAACGGTGATCCGACCGGCGTTGTTACGGCCGCCCTTGCTGTGCAGGGGGCGAACCAGCGACTTCTCCGGCGTGGACCGCGTGATCTCTACGAAGTCGGCCACGCTGGAGCCACGACGGCCCGGCGTAGTCGGCTTGTACTTGCGGATGCCCATTTGGCTCTCTCGTCCTCGTCCTTATCGACGATCACGATCCCCGTTAGGAGACCGGACCACCGAAGATGTCGATGCGGTTGCCCTCAGCCAGCGTCACGATGGCGCGCTTGGTGTCCTTGCGCTTGCCAAAGCCCGTCTTGGAGCGCTTGCGCTTGCCCTGACGGTTGAGCGTGTTGACGGACTCGACCTTGACCGAGAAGACCGCCTCGACGGCCTGCTTGATCTGGGTCTTGTTGGCACCGGGCGACACGACGAACGTGTACTTGTTCTCGTCGAGGAGCGAGTAGCTCTTCTCGGAGATGACCGGCTTCACCAGGACGTCGCGGGGGTCCGTGAACGTCTTGCTCGTGATCTCTGCAGCCATCAGGCGGCGCTCCCTTCGAGCTCGCCCTCAGCAGCCACGGCCTTGGCGGACGCGGCGGGACCCGCCACGAAACGCTCGAAGGCGGCCTGGGTGAAGACCACATCGTCGGAGACGAGCACGTCGTAGGTGTTCAGCTGGCCGGCGTCCAGGATGTGCACGTTCGGCAGGTTGCGGGCGCTCTTGAGACCCACCTCGTCGGCACGCTCGACGACGAGGAGGATGTTCTTGCGCTCGGTGATCTTGCCGAACAGACCCTTGGCGGCCTTGGTCGACGGCGCCTCGGCCGCGATCACGTCGGAGACGACGTGGATGCGGTTGTGGCGGGCCCGGTCGGTGAGCGCACCGCGCAGGGCGGCGGCGATCATCTTCTTCGGGGTCCGCTGCGAGTAGTCACGCGGCACGGGACCGTGCACGACGCCACCGCCGGCGAACTGCGGGGCGCGGGTCGAGCCCTGACGGGCGCGGCCGGTGCCCTTCTGACGGTACGGCTTCTTGCCGCCACCGCGGACCTCGCCACGCGTCTTGGTCTTGTGGGTGCCCTGACGGGCCGCAGCGAGCTGCGCCACGACGACCTGGTGCATCAGCGGAACGCTGACCTTGGCGTCGAAGATCTCGGCCGGAAGCTCGAGGCTGCCGGTCTTGTCGCCCGAGGGCGACAGGATGTCAATGGTGCTCATATCCTCACAGCCCCTTCGCCGCAGTGCGGACGAGGACGAGGCCGCCGTTCGGGCCCGGGATTGCGCCCTTGATCAGGAGCAGCCCCTTCTCCGCGTCAACGGCATGGATGGTCAGGTTCTGGGTGGTCACGCGCTCGTGGCCCATCCGGCCGGCCATCCGTACGCCCTTGAACACACGACCCGGGGTGGCGCAGCCACCGATCGAGCCGGGCGAGCGGTGCTTGCGCTGCACACCGTGACCGGCGCCGAGGCCCCGGAAGTTGTGGCGCTTCATGACACCGGCGAAGCCCTTGCCCTTGGAGGTGCCGGTCACGTCGACCTTGACACCCGCATCGAACAGCTCCGCGGTGATCTCCTGGCCGAGGGTGTACTCGGACGCGTCCGTCGTACGGAGCTCGACCAGGTGGCGGCGCGGGGTGACGCCGGCCTTGGCGAAGTGACCCGCGAGGGGCTTGTTCACCTTGCGGGGGTCGATCTCGCCGAAACCGATCTGGACGGCGTCGTAGCCGGCCGGACTGTCGGCGGTGTGGACCTGGGTCACGACATTGGGCCCAGCCTTGACGACGGTCACCGGAACGATCCGGTTGTTCTCGTCCCAGACCTGGGTCATGCCGAGCTTCTCGCCCAGGATGCCCTTAATCTGCTTAGCCATCTTCGGTGTGCCTCTCAGAGCTTGATCTCGATGTCGACACCAGCCGGCAGGTCGAGACGCATCAGCGAGTCAACCGTCTTCGGCGTGGGGTCGAGGATGTCGATCAGACGCTTGTGAGTGCGCATCTCGAAGTGCTCGCGCGAGTCCTTGTACTTGTGCGGCGAGCGGATGACGCAGTACACGTTCTTCTCAGTGGGCAGCGGCACCGGGCCCGCGACCTGCGCACCAGTGCGAATGACAGTCTCGACGATCTTCTTCGCCGAGGAGTCAATCACCTCGTGGTCGTAGGCCTTGAGCCGGATGCGGATCTTCTGTCCCGCCATGGCTACTCAGTAGTCCTTTGTGTCGTCTGCTGCTTCTGCGGCCGGATTCGTCCGGGTGGACTGTGTCCGGTGGCACCCCTGGATGGTTGCCTCCGACCCACGCGGTCGGGCGTGTCGCACGTCCGCCTGCAAAAAATCCGACACGAGGTCTCCCCCTTGCGGATTTCCCACTGGATCGGTGAGGTCTTGCACCCACCAGGCGCCGGATCGAGGCCCCGCCCACGCTTCCCGGAAGATTCCCGTACGTCCGCCCCGCAGCTGCCGCGGTGTCGACTTCACACCACTGCATTCACACATTTCACGTGAACACATGAACGGCCATCACGGGAACGACGAGTACATGGGACTCGCTTCCAGTCCTCCCGGCGGGAGGCGCGTAGCATCGGCACTCAACCGAGCAACTTGGACATACTGCCACATGGAGCAGCGACAAAGCCAATCGGGGCCGGTGAGGTCTCCCTCGCCGGCCCCGATCGGGGTGGTCGCCGCACTCGGTCAGTTCTTCGGCGGCCGACCGCAGACCACGGTGTAGTCGCTACCGCTGTTGGCGCACCACAGCTTGTTCTCGTCCGGGCCGAAGGTGTACTCGGACAGCCCCATGTTGATCGGGTTGCACGCCTTCACGCCCTTGTACGGCGAGTACTTCGGGCAGTCGCCGTTGTCGAGCTGCTGGATGTGCGCCCGCCAGGCGTCCAGACCCATGTCCTCGACACCGGGGTTGGTGGACGGCATGAACCGGTTGGCCGACCACGAGCCGCCCATCGTCGCGAACAGGGCGACGGCGCAGACCAGGCCGGCCGCCACCTGGGCCAGGACGCGCGGCGAGATCCGGACGGCCCGGGCCGGGCTCAGCGCCTCCAGGGTGCCGCGGACCCAGCCGAAGACGCGCTGGTAGGTCAGCATCACACCGAGGACGGCCAGGATGATCAGGCAGTAGTAGATGATCCAGGTGGTGCGCGGGTAGAGCTGGACGGCCTGGTTGTGCTCCATGTGCGAGGCGAACCAGAAGCGCAGCAGCCAGGCGCCGGCCAGCACGAAGCCGGCCGTCCGGACGATGATGTTGCGCAGCCCCAGCCCCACGCCGATCCCGACGCCGAGCAGCAGCAGCACCGCGAAGCCGCTCTGGCCGGCCAGCTCGCCGGACTCCGGCCAGTTGTGGTAGGTCAGCCCGCCGGAGCGGTCCGAGGCCCAGCCCAGGACGTACGCCGGGTCGATGTAGGTGTTGATGTACGCGTAGCGGTCCATGGTGGACGCGCCGAGGCGGGCCAGCTGGTAGAGCAGCGGGGCACCGATCACCGCGGCGGTGGCGAGCATCACGCCGAGGAAGACCAGCGCGCGCGTGATCGCGGCGCGGCCGCGGCGCCACGGGAACAGCATCAGGCCCAGGATGAACGAGCCGGGCGCGGCCCAGAGGTACCAGCCGGAGTACCAGAGGAACATCACGCCGAACGCGGCGCCGAAGCCCAGCCCGCGCAGCGCCGCCGAACGGGTGGACAGCTCGTCGGCCCGGCGGATCTCCCGGAAGCAGGCGGCCAGCAGCGGCAGCAGCACCAGCATCGAGCCGTGGCTGTACGGGCGGATCGGGTCGAGGAAGACGATCGAGGTCGGGACCGCGACGGCCATCGCCCAGAACGGGCGCAGCAGCATCCGCCAGGAGAGGTAGGCCATCGGCCCGACCAGCGCGCTGAGGATCAGCTGGAGGTCCTTCAGCGCGTGGCCGACGCCGGGGATGCCGTTGTGGAAGAGCTTGGCCCAGACGGCCAGCAGGGCCGGGAACAGCGGCGGGTAGACACCCGGCAGGCCCTTGCCCCGCATCATGTCGTTGGCCATGCCCATGAGGTTGCCCGGGTCGCCCTCCTGGCCGCCCAGGCCCCACGGGGTGCCGTGCAGCGCGACGGCGATGCCGCCGGCCACCACACCCGTGGCCAGGCCCGCGAGCGCCGCGCAGACCAGCCGCTGGGCGATCTGGTAGTGGCGCAGCGTGCCGCGGTAGGCCAGGAAGAGCAGCGCCGCGAGCACCGGGATGCCGAGCAGGGCCGCGTACTGCTGGATCTTGGCGAGGCCGCTGACCTGACCGACCCGGCTGATCGGGTTGACGCTGATGTGCTGGCAGAGCGCCATGAAGCCGACGCCCGCGAGCACGCTGACCACGACCTCGGCCAGCGGGAGGAACCAGCGCTTCTCGGTCCACCGGGAGCGGCCGCCCGGGCGGGCGGCCGTCGAGTCACCGGACGACGCGGTGCCGTTCACTCCCTGGGGCGCCGCGGCGGGGCCACCGACGACGTCCGGGGCCAAATCCGTCATGTCAATTCGCTTCCGTGAAGCGGCAGACTGCCGCGGGGTCGGGTCGGCTCGCCGGTGCGAGCGAAGTCGGCGGGCACCCACCGGCGCCCTCTGCGCAGGACGGCCGCCGTACCCGAACGACCCGCCCACGGGCGACACGCTAGCAAGACGCCCCGGTGCGCACCGGATCGATCACCAGGTGCACCCGGGGCGGTCGCTCACCGTGATCAGCTCCGGCCGGCCAGTGCGCGCTGCGGGGCAGCGGCCCGGCTGGCGGGCTCGATGGTCTTCAGGTGCTTGGGCATCCGGCGGATCATCGCGAGCAGCAGCACCAGGCCCGCGCGGGCCAGGTAGATGGTCGCCTTGATCGGGGAGGCGCTGGGCGTGCCGGTGGTCCGCTCGCGCATCGCGACCGGGACCTGCCGGATGACGAAGCCGCAGCGGGCGGCGCCGACCATGCTCTCGATGGTGTCGCCCAGGTACTCGACCGGGTACCACTGCGAGAAGAACTCGATCATCGGCTTGTTGCAGGCCTTGAAGCCCGAGGTGGTGTCGGTGAGGCGGGTGCGGGTGACCCGCGACAGCACCACGGACAGCAGCTTCATCGCCCAGCTGCGCGGGCCGCGCACCTTGTAGCTGCCCTGGCCGGCGAACCGGGCGCCGATGACCAGGTCGGCCTCCTGGAGCTTCTCCAGCAGGGCCGGCACGTACGCGGGGTCGTGCTGGCCGTCGGCGTCGCACTGGATGGCCACGTCGTAGTTGTGCAGGTGCGCGTAGCGGTAGCCGAACCGCATGGCGCCGCCGACACCGAGGTTGTACGGCAGCTGCGCGACCCGGGAGCCGGCCGCGGCGGCCACGGCCGCGGTGTTGTCCACCGAGCCGTCGTCGACCACCAGGGTGTCGACGCCGGGGAGCTTCTGCTGGATCTCGTGGAGGATCTTGGGCAGACCCTCGGCCTCGTTCCAGGCCGGGAGAATGATCAGTACCCGCTTGCCGTCGATCATGCCGTCACCCCGGAGTCCGTCGTCTTGCCGGCGTCGTTGCTGCTGCGTGCGATCGGGTAGCCGTGGTGCTCGGCCAGGTGGGCCCGCATCATGGCGACGTCCTCGGCCAGGGTCCGGGTCTCGGCCTCCAGCCGGGAGGCCTCCCAGCTCAGGTGCAGCGAGACCATCAGGACCAGCACGAAGCCCGCGAACAGCACCAGGCTCACACCGGAGGCGATGCCGAGCCGGCGGGCGGTCGAGTCCAGGATCGTCGGGAAGAACCCGAGCGGCGCCACGACGACGCCGATCGCGAGCCAGATAGCCGCGTACTTCTCCCGCAGTTGCTGTCGGCGCAGCAACTCCAGGATGTAGACGAGCACCAGCACGCCGGTGATCGAAGTGATGACGGTGAGATGCACGACTGGAGGCGCCTTTCAGCGGCAGTGGCGTGGCCAAGGGTAATCACATATTAAAGGCGTGGCGTGAACGTACTGCCGCCGCCGGCTGTGCGGGACCCGGCGAACGGGCGTCATACCTCCGACGACTGATGGGCCGCCAGTGGTGCCCGGTGTTCCGCCACGGGCCGGGCCGGGGCGGACATCGAGCGGGCCAGCGCCCATAGCATGGCAGCAGCGCTGACCGCGGCACCAGCCAGGTAGGCGAGTTCGACCCGGGTGGCGATGTCCCCCGGCAGCAGGGTGACGACCACCAGCACCACGGAACCGGCCAGCCAGGAGAGCAGCTGCCGCTGGTGGCGCCCGAGCGAGAGCAGCGCCTGGCCGAAGACGGTGGCCAGCATGTAGCAGAGGGTGCCGAGGGCCAGCCAGAGGAAGTCCACCGGGCCCAGCACGTCCTGCGCCTTGAAGAAGACCCGGATCGCC
Source organism: Kitasatospora sp. NPDC091207 (assembly GCF_044768625.1). Classification (NCBI taxonomy): domain Bacteria; kingdom Bacillati; phylum Actinomycetota; class Actinomycetes; order Kitasatosporales; family Streptomycetaceae; genus Kitasatospora; species Kitasatospora sp. NPDC091207. The sequence continues at coordinate 871,257 of NZ_JBIVVS010000001.1, read as the reverse complement.
CAGGGGCCGAGGAAGACCGTCGGCAGCCCGGCGGCGGTGCTCATCAGCACCACGATGCCGCCGGTGCGCAGCAGGACCTTGCGGAACTCCGCGTGGTTGCCGGCCGCGGCGGCGCCGGAGAGCGAGGAGACCAGCGAGGCCTGGATCGCCGCGTAGGCGAACAGCGGCACCCGGGCCAGCACCACGGCGTTCAGCAGGGCGGCGATCAGCGCCTTGGAGGACGGCGAGAGCAGGCCGACGCTGACCACGGCCGCGTTGACCATCAGCTGCGCCAGCAGCGTCGAACCGGTCAGCAGGCCGAGCCCGGTGACCAGGGCGCGCCAGGCCGGCGCCGGCCCGCCGCGCCGGTCCGCGAGGACGCCGCGCATCCCGATCGCCGAGGCGGCGAGCGGTGCCACCACCAGGATCAGCGCGAACGCGAACGCCGAGTGCGCGCCGAACAGCGGGATCAGCGCGGCGAGCCCGATCCGCAGGCCGCCGTCGACGGCGAGCTGCGTGCCGTACGCGCCGAAGTTGCCCAGGCCGGCCAGCGCCCCGCGGGCCACCGAGCTCACGGCCAGGCCGACCAGGGCGCCGCCCAGGCCGGCCACCAGGCCGAGGTCGCCGGAGAAGAAGCGGTCCGCGATCGGGCGGGCGGCGGCCGCGATCACGGCCAGCACCGCCACCAGCACCCCGGCGGCGACCAGCAGGACCCGCCGGACCGCCGGACCGGGGCCGTGGCCGGCCACGTCGCGGGCGGCCACCAGGCGGGTCAGCTCCAGCTCGACCGGGGAGAACAGCCCGTACCCGACGGACATGACCACGGTCCAGAGCATCGAGACGCCGGCGACCTGGGTGGTGTCCAAGCTGTGCCCGGCCAGGGCCAGGAAGATGTACGAGGAGATACCGAGGACCACGGTGCCCCCCGCGACGAGCCGCACGCCCGGGGGCAGCGCCCCCAGCAGCTTGGCCACCGGGTTCGTCATCGCAGGGTGGCCTTGGCCTTCAGCGGCTCCCACCAGGCACGGTTCTCGCGGTACCAGGCGATGGTGGCGGCCAGGCCGTCCTCGAAGCGGACCTGCGGGCTGTAGCCGAGCTCCTCGCTGATCTTGGTGATGTCCAGCGAGTAGCGCAGGTCGTGGCCCTTGCGGTCGGCGACCGGCTCGACCATCGACCAGTCGGCGCCGGCGGCCTGCAGCAGCAGCTCGGTGAGCTCCTTGTTGGTGATCTCGGTGCCGCCACCGATGTTGTAGACCTCGCCGGAGCGGCCCTTGCGCATGGCCAGCTCGATGCCGCGGCAGTGGTCCGAGACGTGCAGCCAGTCACGGATGTTGCCACCGGTGCCGTACAGCGGCACCTTCCTGCCGTCCAGCAGGTTGGTGGTGAACAGCGGGATGACCTTCTCCGGGAACTGGTAGTGCCCGTAGTTGTTGGAGCAGCGGGTGACCACCACGTCCATGCCGTGGGTGCGGTGGTAGGCGAGCGCGAGCAGGTCGGAGCCGGCCTTGGAGGCCGAGTACGGGGAGTTGGGCGCCAGCGGCCACTCCTCGGTCCACGAGCCCTCGGAGATGGAGCCGTAGACCTCGTCGGTGGAGACGTGGACGAAGCGGCCGACACCGTGCTTCTTGGCCGAGTCCAGCAGCACCTGGGTGCCCAGCACGTTGGTGACCACGAACGGGCCGGCGCCCTCGATGGAGCGGTCCACGTGCGACTCGGCCGCGAAGTGGACGACCACGTCGTGGCCGGGCATGACCTGGTCGACGGCCTGCTCGTCGCAGATGTCGCCGCGGACGAAGGAGTAGCCGCTGTGACCGGCGACGGGCGCCAGGTTGGCCTCGACGCCCGAGTAGGTGAGCTTGTCGAAGACGGTGATCTGATCCGTTGCGTCGGCGCCGAGCAGCTGCCGGACGAACTCTGAACCGATGAAGCCGGCGCCGCCGGTGACGAGGATGCGCATAGTGCGGGCAGTCTACCGGTGTGCCCCGGGGCCATCGCCCCGGGTCAGCGGCGGGCTCCGAACCTCACATAAGCTGCGCGCATGCGTGGAATCCTCTTGGCGGGCGGCACCGGGTCACGACTGTGGCCGCTGACCCGAGCAGTCTCGAAGCAGCTCCTCCCCGTCTTCGACAAGCCGATGATCTACTACCCGCTGTCGACCCTGGTCATGGCCGGTATCAGCGAGATCCTGATCATTACCACCCCCCAGGACCAGGAGCAGTTCCAGCGCCTGCTCGGCGACGGCTCCCAGTTCGGCCTCAAGCTGGAGTACGCCGTCCAGGAGAAGCCGGAGGGCATCGCCCAGGCCTTCGTGCTGGGCGCCGACTTCATCGGTGACGAGCCCGTCGCGCTGATCCTCGGCGACAACATCTTCCACGGCAGCGGCCTCGGCACCCGGCTCGCGCAGCGCACCGCGCCGCAGGGCGGCATGGTCTTCGCCTACCCGGTCGCCGACCCGACCGCGTACGGCGTGGTGGAGTTCGACGACAACGGCCAGGTCATCTCCATCGAGGAGAAGCCCACGCAGCCGAAGTCGCGCTACGCGGTGCCCGGCCTGTACTTCTACGACAACCGCGTGGTCGAGATCGCGGCCGGCCTCAGCCCGAGCGCGCGCGGCGAGCTGGAGATCACCGCGGTCAACGAGGAGTACCTCAAGACCGGTGAGCTGCACGTCACCATCCTCGACCGCGGTACCGCCTGGCTCGACACCGGCACGTTCGTCTCGATGGTGCAGGCCTCCGAGTTCGTCCGGGTCATCGAGGAGCGCCAGGGCTTCAAGATCGGCTGCATCGAGGAGGCCGCCTGGCGGGCCGGCCTGATCGACGCCGGGCAGCTGCGCGAGCTGGCCGAGCCGCTGCGCAAGAGCGGCTACGGCGACTACCTGATCGCGCTGCTCGACGAGGAGGCGGCCCGGTGAAGTTCCGTGAGCTCTCGATCCCCGGTGCCTTCGAGGTCACCCCGCAGCAGCACGGCGACCCGCGCGGCCTGTTCATGGAGTGGTACCGCTTCGACCGGCTCGAAGAAGTGGTCGGCCACCCGCTGAAGTTCGCCCAGGGCAACCTGTCGGTGTCCGCGAAGGACGTCGTGCGCGGCATCCACTTCGCCGACGTCCCGCCCGGCCAGGCCAAGTACGTCAGCTGTGTGCGCGGCGCGGTGCTCGACGTGATCGTGGACCTGCGGGTCGGCTCCCCCGCCTTCGGCCGCTGGGAGTTCGTCCGGCTGGACGACGCCGACCGCCGGTCGGTCTACATCCCCGAGGGCGTCGGCCACGGCTTCTGCGCGCTGACCGACGACGCCACGCTGTCGTACGTCTGCTCGGAGACCTACAACCCGACCGGTGAGCACGCGGTGCACCCGCTCGACCCGGACCTCGGGATCGAGTGGCCCACCGACGCCCCGCAGCTGTCCGCCCGGGACGACGCCGCGCCGTCGCTGGCCGAGGCGCTCGCCACCGGCCTGCTGCCGGACTACGAGAAGTGCCTCGCCTTCACCGAGAGCCTGCGCACCCGCTGACCCGCCCGATGCCCGGGCCCGCCGCCCTCCGGCGCGGGCCCGGGCATCGTCGTCGGCGCGGCGGGCGGCCCGGCGGGGGCCGCCGGCGGGCTCAGTATGATGGGCCCGCCGCGGGGTCCTCGCCCCGCTCCCGGCCCCGACTCAGACCAGCGGATGTGCCCTCCACCATGACCACTCTGGAAATCCTGCTCCCGTACTACGGCGACGTCGCGCTGATGCAGGCCGCGGTCCGCAGCGTGCTGGCGCAGAGCGATCCCGACTGGCGGCTGACCGTCGTCGACGACGGCCGGGAGCCCGGCGTCCCGGAGTGGTTCGCCGAACTCGACGACCCGCGGGTGCGGTACTTCCGCAACGAGCAGAACCTCGGCGTCACCGGCAACTACCGCAAGTGCCTGGGCATGGCCGAGCACGAGTACATGATGTTCATGGGCACCGACGACATCATGCTGCCCAACTACGTCGCCACCATCCGGTCGATCCTGGCCCAGTACCCCGGCGTCGCGATGATCCAGCCGGGCGTCCAGGTGATCGACGGCGACGGGAACCCCAGCAGCTCGCTCGCCGACGAGGCCAAGCGCCGGATCTACGCGCCCAAGCAGCAGGGCCGCACCCTGCGCGGCGGCGAGGAGCTCGCGGTCAGCCTGCTCAAGGGCAACTGGCTGTACTTCCCGTCGATCTGCTGGCGCACCGAGGCCGTGCGGACCACCGGCTTCCGCGACAACCTGGAGATCATCCAGGACCTCGCGCTCGTCATCGACCTGCTGCAGTCCGGCGAGCACATGGTCGTCGACGACGTCCGGGCCTTCCAGTACCGCCGGCACGCCGTCAGCATCTCCTCGAAGTCCGCCTACAGCGGCACCCGCTTCGCCGAGGCCCGCCGGTACTTCCTGGACGCCGCCGACCGCCTGGACGCGCACGGCTGGCCGCGGGCCGCCAAGGCGTCCCGGATGCACCTCTCGGCCCGGATCCACGCCCTCACCCTGGTCCCGGGCGCGATGCGCGCCGGCCAGTGGGACGGGGCGAAGGCCCTGCTGCGCAACGCCACCAGTACCGCCGCCCGCCCCCGCTGACCCGGCCCGCCAACGCCCCAGGTCCATCACCGTCCCAGGGAGTCACCCCATGACCGCACCGCACCCGGCCCCCGCCCGGGTCGCCGTCCTCGGCGGCACCGGCTTCATCGGCCGCGTGCTCGGCGCCCGCCTGCTGGAGCAGGGCGCCGAGGTCGTCAGCCTCGCCCGCAAGGCCCCGGCGGTGCCAGCGCCCGGCCGGTTCGTCGCCTTCGACATCTCCTCCGACGCCGCCGCCGACCTGACCGCGCTGCTCGACCGGGAGCGGATCGACACGGTCGTCAACGCGGCCGGCGGCATGTGGGGCCTGAACGACGAGCAGATGTACCAGGCCAACGTGGTCCTGGTGGACCGGCTGATCGAGGCCGTCTCCGCGATGGCCTCCCCCGCCCGGCTGGTCCACCTCGGCACCGTGCACGAGTACGGCATGGCACCGGTCGGCACCAGCCAGCGCGAGAGCGACCCCGCCGCCCCGGTGATGGAGTACGGCAAGCTGAAGCTCGCCGCCACCGAGGCCCTGGTCCGGGCCGTCGAGGCCGGCCGGCTGGACGCGGTGTCGCTGCGGCTCGGCAACGTGGTCGGCGCCGGCCAGCCCGGTCACAGCCTGCTCGGTGTGATGGCCGCCAAGCTGGACGCCGCCCGCCGGGCCGGCGAGACCGCGCGGCTCTCGCTCCAGCCGCTCACCGCCCAGCGCGACTTCGTCGACCTGACCGACACCCTGGACGCGGTGCTCCTCGCCGCCGTCCGGCGCGACGTCCCGCCGGTGGTCAACGTCGGCACCGGCGCCGCGTCCTCCGCCCGGCTGCTGGTCGAGCTGCTGATCGAGGAGAGCGGGGTGCCCACCGAGATCACCGAGGTCCCCGCGCCGGACGGCACCGGCCCGGAGACCGAGTGGCAGCAGCTCGACATCACCGTCGCCCGCGAGCGGCTCGGCTGGGAGCCCCGGCGCACCCTGCGCGAGGCCGTCCGGGAGCTCTGGGAGGCCCAGACCGCCGCTCCGCAGGCGTAGGCCCCGGCCCGCGCCCGACGAGCACCGCCCATCATGACGCGGCGGCGTCCGCGACGACCGCGGACGCCGCCCGACCCAACCAGTCGGGGGGGAGCCATCAGCCGACCAGCGGTGCTCCGCCCGCGCGGCACTCTCGCGCCGCTCCTCCACGGCCGGGCCAACGGGCTCGGCGCGCTGCGGCTCCTGCTGGCCGCCACCGTCGTCGTCTCGCACGTCTTCCCCCTCGGCTGGGGGCACCCCGATCCGCTCTGGCACTGGAGCGGCGGGCAGACCGACCTCGGCAAGTCCGCCGTCCTCGGGTTCTTCGCGCTCTCCGGCTTCGTGATCACCGAGAGCGCCCGGCGGCTCCCGCCCGGCCGCTTCGTCTGGCACCGGGCGCTGCGCATCGTGCCCGGCCTCTGCGGATCGCTGCTGTTCTCGGCCGTCGTCCTGATGCCCGCCCTCTACTGGTGGCAGCACGGCACGCTGGGCGGCTTCTGGAGCCGACCGGACGGTCCGCTGAGCTATCTGACCAGTCTCGGGAGCGGCACGCCGACCACGGGCTGGGACGTCTCGGGCGTGATCGCCGGGGGCGTCCGCGCCGGCACCAACTTCGACGGGAGCCTCAACGGCGCCCTCTGGTCGCTGAAGTACGAGCTGCTCTGCTACCTGGTGGCCGGGCTGCTGGCCGCCCTCGGGCTGCTGCGCCGACGGCTGCCGGTCGCCGTGGCGGCGCTCGCGCTCTGGTTGCTGATCGCCACCGGCGCCGCGGACCTCCCGCCCGGGGTGCCGCCGGCCGGCGGCCCCGGGGTCGCCCTGCCGCTGCTGGGCCAGGTCACCTTCCACCTCGCCGCGAACCTCGGCCTCGCCTTCCTGCTCGGCGGCGCGCTGCGGCTGTACGCCGAGCGGATCCCGGTCGACGACGCCCTGGCGCTGGCCGCCGCCCTCACCGCGGCCGGCTCGGCCCGCTGGGGCGGCTTCGCGGAGTTCGGCCTCCCCGCGCTGGTCTACCTGCTGTTCTGGGCCGCGGCCGTACTCCCCCGCCGCTGGCGGGCGGTCGGCAGCCGCCGCGACTACTCGTACGGCGTGTACATCTTCGGCTTCCCGGTCGAGCAGGCGCTGGCACTGGTCGGCGGAGCGCGCTACGGCCCGTTCGGCTTCCTGGCCGGCGCCCTCGGCGCGACCGGGCTGCTGGCGGCGCTCTCCTGGCACCTCGTCGAGGCGCCCGCGCTGCGGCTGCGGTCCTGGACCCCGGGCCCGCCCCGGCCGGCCGCCGGGCGGGAACCCCGGCCGGCCCCGCGGCCGACGCAGGAGCCGAAGCCGCCCGAGGTCACTTCTTCCTGAAGACCCAGACCTTCATCAGCAGGAACCGGACCACCGTGGCCAGACCGTTCGCGGCGATCAGCCCGGCCACCTCGACGGCCTTCGAGGCGTCCGGCGCGGCCAGGTCGAGCAGGGCCAGCGCCCCGGCGCTCAGCCCGAGGCCGATGAGGAAGGCCACCGCACCCTGGAGCTGGTGCCGCAGCGCGCCCTCACTGCCGGTGATGCCGAAGGTGAACCGGCGGTTGGCGGCCGTGTTGGCGACCGCGCTGATCGCCAGCGCGAGGAAGTTGGCCACCTGGGGGTCGACGAAGCGCCGGGCCACCACGTAGAGCAGCAGGTAGAAGAGGGTGCTCAGGACCCCGATCACCAGGAAGGACGGGAGTTGGCGCTTGGCCGTCCCGGTGCCGGGGGCCTGCGGGCCCTGGTCGGCCGGCGGCACGGCGGCCGCTTCGGTCGACCGGTCGATGGAAACCATGTGAGCACCCATGTGATCGGTTCGTCGGGTCAGGAAATCTCGTACACGGCCATCCGGCCGTTGTCGAAGACCAGCTTGGCGAGGGTCTTCAGGTCCGGGGACTCCGGCGCCACCTTGCGGTTGACCACCACGTAGCGGACGTGGTGCCGCTCCCGCAGCTGGTCGAGGATACCGGCCGTCGGGTGGTAGACGGCGTCCTCGTTGAGCTGGAGCAGCGGCTGGTCCCAGAAGGAGCCGGACTTCTCCGACATCAGCCGCGGCGAGTAGGCCCAGCCCTCCACCAGCACCGAGCGCTCGGAGTAGCCGCTCAGGTAGAAGGACAGCGAGTTCCAGCAGTTCGCCCCGGGGACGGCGTAGTCGTTCTCCGAGCGGCAGTGGCCGTTGGTGACCAGCACATCGGTCGGGTCGCTGTGCGCGCGGACCCAGCGGGCGGCCTCGACCTGGCTGGCGGGCAGCGGCCACGCGCCGTCCCACGGCACCTGCCGGGACTGCTGGACGTCGAGCAGCAGCGAGGGCGCGCCGGCCGCGAGCGCCGCGGTCAGCAGGACCACCCCGCCCCGGCCGCGCAGGGCCGGCAGCGCCCGGCCGGCCACCCACCAGAGCACGCCGCAGACCGCCGCGACACCGGCCAGCGCCGCCGCCGCGGCCAGCGCCGGGACCAGCGGGGTGTAGGACGCGGTGCCCTTGGCGTCGCCGACCGCCTTGAGCGCGAAGGTCGCCCAGTCGGCCGCGTAGTGGTAGATGCCGTAGGTGAGCAGGAGGACGAAGGCCACCGTGCCGGCCGCGAGCGCGACCTTGCCCCGGGTGGGCAGCGCGGCGCGCTCGAAGACCTCGCAGTAGCCCCAGGCCGAGAGCAGCACCCCGAAGGAGAGGCCGGCGAGGGTGAAGTAGCTGGCGTTGAAGCCGTTGACCACCAGGTAGACGGCCGGACCGGCGAGCGCCCCGCCGAGCAGGAACCACTGGGTCTGCTCCAGGCGGAGCCGGCGGCGCCACAGCAGCGGGATCATGCCGACCATCCGGAGCTGGTGGTTCAGCAGGAACGCGACCAGCGTGGCGGCGACGACCACGCTCTGGGTCACCGCCGTCCGGGTCTGCTGCGGATCCGCCCAGTACTTCTCGATGTTGCCGAAGGGCACCACTTCGAGGCCGTAGCTCTCGAAGCGGAACAGCACGGCGGTGGCGAAGACCTGCGCGCCGGCGATGACCGCCCCGAGGCCGACGATGGTCCACGGGATCCGCCGCGTCCCGATCAGCACCATCACGCCGGCGAAGGCCAGCGCGGCCAGCGTCACCGGCAGCGAACTCGCCTTGGCCGCGCTGGAGGCCACCGCGAACAGCGCGGTGAGCACGAACGCGCCCCGGCCGAGCGCCGGGATCCGGCCGGCCCGGCCCTCGTCGCCGAGCTCCCCGTCCGCGGGCTCCCCCTCGGCGCGCTCCCCGGCGCCGCGTCCGCGCAGGGCGTCGCCGACCACGCCGATCAGGGCCATCAGCAGCGGCTGGCTGTACGTCAGGGAGAGGCTCGCCCAGGACATCAGCGGCACCGCCGGGGCGCCGAAGGTCCAGTGGCCGACGTTGTTGGGGTAGATGGCGTTGAACTCGCCCACGGCGAAGATCAGCAGGGCGGCGACCGGTCCGGCCCACGGCCGGCCGGTCAGCCGGTGCGCCACCACGGCGGTGATCACCATGGCCAGCGCGGCCAGCGCCGGCACCATCAGCCGCATCTGGACGACGGACAGGTCGATGTGGCCGACCAGGTCGGTCATCGCCATGTGGACGAAGGTGAACCAGTGGTAGTGCAGTGGCTCGCCGGCGGCCTGCGGGAAGGTCAGCGGGAAGTTGTGCTTGGCGTTCCCGGCCAGCGACAACAGGTACGGCAGGTCGATGTACTGCCGGGTGGTCTCGCTGTCCGGCACGATCGGGTTCCGGCTGAGCACCGCGCCGTACATGTAGGCGCTGGTGAACGCGACCGTGCCGGCGACCGACCAGGACCAGCCGGCCGACACGCGGCGGTAGCCACGCGGCCGCCAGTGCCGCCGCAGCCGGGGCACGGCGGCGAACGGGATCACGACCGCCAGCGGCCAGGCGGTGGCCACCGACTGCAGACCGAGGCCGACCAGGACGGCCCAGGCCGCCAGCTCCAGCACCAGACCGACCACGGCGCCGAAGGCGAGGTCCTCCACCAGCGTGTGCGGACGGCGCCGCAGCAGGCGGAAGACCAGCGTGCCCGGGAGCATGACGCCCCACAGCACGTAGAAGGTGTAGCGCGCGACGTCACTGACCGAGGTGTCGGCGGCCAGCAGCAGGACGACCAGGAAGAGGTAGGCCGCGACCGCGGGCAGGAAGGCCGTCAGCCGGGCCCGGAGGCCGAGCGGGGCACCGTCGGCGTCCGGCGCGGAACTGCCGGTCCGCCGCCCGGCGGGCCCGGTCGGCGTGCCCAGGGCGGGCGCGGTGCTGTCGGTAGTGCCCATCGCTCTTCTTCTCCTGCGGGCTGTGCGTCGGCTTCCTGGCGGTCGGCGGCCGGTCCGTCCCGCGGCGGCCGGCGCCGCAGGACGGACCGGGGAGGTCACACCGCGTACTCGGAGACCTTCGCCGTCTTCGCGTCGCTGTTCTCGGCCGAGTCGTAGCCCACGAAGTAGGCCGGTCGGGCCTGCGCCGCCGAGTAGATCCGGCCGACGTACTCGCCGAGCAGGCCGATGCAGACCAGCTGGACGGCGCCGAGGAAGAGCATGCCGATGAACAGCGAGGACCACCCGGGCACGGTCTTGCCGAGCGCGAACTCGACCGTGGTGTAGATGCCCAGGCAGAAGCAGAGCACGAAGCTCAGCAGGCCGAGCCAGGTGGCGAGCCGCAGCGGGCTGGCGGAGAAGTTGGTGATGCTGTCGATGGCGAGGCGGACCATCTTGGACAGCGGGTAGTGCGTGCTGCCCGCGACCCGCTCCTCGCGGACGTAGACGACCTCGCCGCTGGGGAAGCCCAGCCACGGCACCAGCAGGCGGTAGACCGGCTGGTGCTCGGGCATCGCCTTGAGCGCGTCCACGGCGGCCCGGCTGAGCAGGCGGAAGTCGCCGGCCTGGTTCGGCATCTTCTTGCCGACGAGCTTGCGCATCAGCCAGTAGTAGGCGCCGGCGGTCCGCCGCTTGAAGAAGGTGTCGGTGCCGCGGTCGCCGCGCACGCCGTAGACGATGTCGAGGTTCTTCTCGCGGGCGAGCGCGAGCATCTCGGTGATCTTCTCCGGCGGGTCCTGCAGGTCGGCGTCGATCGAGACGACGTAGTCGCCGTAGGCGCGGTGGATACCGGCGGTCAGCGCCGCCTGGTGCCCGGAGTTGCGCGCGAAGCGGACGATCCGGAACTCCGGCCAGTCCTGGTGGATCTTCTGCATGATCGCCGGGGTGGCGTCGGTGCTGCCGTCGTCGATGCCGACGACCTCGTAGTCGACCCCCAGCTCATCCAGGATCGGACGCAGGCGCTGGACCGTCAGCGGCAGGGCCTCCTGCTCGTTGTAGATCGGCATCACGACCGACAACAGCGGCGCCGGCCGGACGGCCACCTGCTCTGCCGATACAGCTGCGTTGTACATCAGTTGTCGCCTGTCCCTATGTCTTTGAGAACGATCGATCGCTGCCGGAGAGCGGCCGGGTGGCCCGGACGACCGAGCTGGTGGATGCGAAGGAGAGGTGCGGGGCCGGAGCCGGCCCCGTGGTGGCGGCCAGGCTAGCAGCAGGATTTTGCGATTGCATGAATGGTTCTTGAGGCCTCGTATGCACGCGACCTTCGTGCACCGTCAGTGCTTCACCGGGGCGGGCTCGTCCGAGACCTTGCGCAGGGTCGCCATCGAACGGTCCAACGCGTTCTTCAGGATCTTCGACACCGGCCGCTCGACCAGGCGGTGGATCAGCCACGCGCCGACCATCACCGTCACCAGGGCCGTCCCGAGGGCCGCCCCGACGCCGAAGTGCTTGGTCAGCAGGAAGTGGATCAGCGTCCAGCCGATCTCCTGGTGGATCAGGTACAGCGGGTAGGTCAGCGCGCCCGCGACCGTCAGCCACTTCCACTGCACCCAGTCGAACAGACCCAGCGCGGCACCCAGCACCAGGGCGAAGGCCGCCGTCACCACGCCGGCCATCACATTCCACGAAAGGGGGTGGCCGAGCACGTTGACGTAGACCTCCTGGATGGATCCCAGGCGGGTCAGCGCGAGGATCCAGGAGAATCCGACGATTCCCCAGAGCAGCAGGTTCTGACCGAAGCGGTACATCAGGAACATGCCGACACCGGCGATGAAGAACGGCGACTCGTTCGGCATCGCGAGCGTGGTCAGCAGCGGAATCTGCGCCTGCGGGGCGAGCACCGCGAGAATCGTCCAGATCCCGCAGAAGGCCACCACCTTGCGGTAGGTGAGGCCGGTCGCCACGACGATGGCGAAGAGCAGGTAGAACCGCATCTCCACCCAGAGCGTCCAGTAGACGCCGTCGACGTGGCGCATCCCGAGCGGGGTCTGGAGCATGGTCAGGTTGCCGAGGATGGTGCTGGCGTTGAGCCCGTCACCGGCGCCCAGCCGGGCGAAGTTCTTGAAGTTCAGCACCACCAGGCTGGTGAGCGCTATGCCCGCCCAGTACCCGGGGTACAGCCGGACCACCCGGGAGACGAAGAACTCCCCCGGACGCTTCCCCCAGCAGCTCATGCAGATCACGAAGCCGCTGATGACGAAGAACAGCTCCACCCCCAGCCAGCCGTAGGCCGCCATCCGGTTGACCGTCGGCAGCACCTCCTTCGGCGTGACGCCCTGCCACACCCCGGAGATGCCCACGTAGGCCGTCCAGTGGAAGGAGAGCACGCTCAGGGCGGCGAAGAGGCGCATCCCGTCGAGCGCGTACAGCCGGGGGCGCTTGGCGCGTCCGTCGGGCGAGCGGTCCGCGCGGGTGGCCGAACGGCGCCGAAGGAGCGAGGGCTTCGTGAGAAGGGGGGCAGAGGTCATTCCGGAGCGCTTTCAGCGAGTGGGGCGGAGAACCTCGGTCAGCCTCGCCCTGGCGACGGCTGCGGGTGGCTCAGTCTATCCGCAGCCCGAATCCCCTCCACACATGACCCCGCGCCCTCCCCCCGACACGCCGACGGGCCCCGCACACCGAGGTGTGCGGGGCCCGTCGGACATCACCTGTGTAACACAGGCAGGTCAAGAGCCTCGATTACTTGAGGATCTTGGTGACCTGGCCGGCGCCGACGGTGCGGCCACCCTCACGGATGGCGAACTTCAGGCCCTCCTCCATGGCGATCGGCTGGATCAGCACGACCGTCATGGCGGTGTTGTCGCCCGGCATGACCATCTCGGTGCCCTCGGGGAGGGTCACGACGCCGGTCACGTCCGTGGTACGGAAGTAGAACTGCGGGCGGTAGTTGTTGAAGAACGGGGTGTGACGACCACCCTCGTCCTTCGACAGGATGTAGGACTGGGCCTCGAAGTCGGTGTGCGGGGTGACCGAGCCGGGCTTGATGATGACCTGGCCGCGCTCGACGTCCTCGCGCTTGATGCCACGGAGGAGCAGACCGACGTTCTCACCGGCCTGGCCCTCGTCGAGCAGCTTGCGGAACATCTCGATACCGGTGACCGTGGTGGTGGTCTTGGTCTCCTTGATGCCGATGATGTCGACAGTCTCGTTGACCTTGAGGATGCCACGCTCGATACGACCGGTGACGACGGTGCCACGACCGGTGATCGTGAAGACGTCCTCGATCGGCATCAGGAACGGCTGGTCCACGGCACGGGCCGGGGTCGGGATGGCCTCGTCGACCGCGGCCATCAGGCCGAGGAGCTTCTCGCCCCACTCCTTGTCGCCCTCCAGCGCCTTCAGCGCGGAGACGCGGACGACCGGCAGGTCGTCGCCCGGGAACTCGTACTCGGAGAGGAGCTCACGGACCTCGAGCTCGACGAGCTCCAGGATCTCCTCGTCGTCCACCATGTCGGCCTTGTTCAGGGCGACGACGATGTAGGGGACGCCGACCTGGCGGGCCAGGAGGACGTGCTCCTTGGTCTGCGGCATCGGGCCGTCGGTGGCGGCGACGACGAGGATCGCACCGTCCATCTGGGCCGCACCGGTGATCATGTTCTTGATGTAGTCCGCGTGACCCGGGCAGTCGACGTGGGCGTAGTGACGCGCCTCGGTCTGGTACTCGACGTGCGCGATCGAGATGGTGATACCGCGCTGCCGCTCCTCCGGCGCCTTGTCGATCTGGTCGAACGGCGTGAAGGGGTTGATGTCCGGGTGAGCGTCGTGCAGCACCTTGGTGATGGCCGCGGTAAGGGTCGTCTTACCGTGGTCGATGTGACCAATGGTGCCGATGTTGACGTGGGGCTTCGTCCGCTCGAACTTCGCCTTCGCCACTGCAGTCCTCCTGAGGACAGTTCTGTACGCCGTGCTGACGTCAGTTGGTCTTTGATCGGGTTGGGCACGGGGCGCCCTGGAGCGCTCCGCACCGTCCCGCGGGTGGGGGCGGAGGCCCCGGGAGAATCCGGCCGGATTCTCCCGGGTCGCCTCCTAATAGCCTAAGGGTTCGCAATCGTCCCGAATGTCGGGATGTCCTGCGGCCTCGGGTAGGGACTCGGCTCGCGCCGGTCCTTACTCGCCCTTGGCCTTGGCGATGATGTCGTCCGCCACGTTCCGCGGAACCTCGGCGTACGAGTCGAACTGCATCGAGTAGCTCGCGCGACCAGAGGTCTTGCTGCGCAGGTCACCGACGTAGCCGAACATCTCGGAGAGGGGCACCAGCGCCGAGACGACGCGGGCGCCGTAACGCTCGTCCATGGACCGGATCTGGCCACGGCGAGAGTTGATGTCGCCGATCACATCGCCCATGTAGTCCTCGGGCGTGGTGACCTCGACGGCCATCATCGGCTCCAGCAGAGCCGGGGACGCCTTGCGAGCGCCCTCCTTGAAGGCCATCGAACCGGCGATCTTGAACGCGAGCTCGGAGGAGTCGACGTCGTGCGAGGCACCGTCGAGCAGCGTCACGCGGACACCCTGCAGCGGGTAGCCGGCGAGCACGCCGAACTCCATGGCCTCCTGGCAACCGGCGTCGACCGAAGGGATGTACTCCTTCGGCACGCGGCCACCGGTGACCTTGTTGACGAACTCGTAGCCCTCGCCGGACTCGATCGGCTCGATCGCGATCTGGATCTTCGCGAACTGGCCGGAGCCACCGGTCTGCTTCTTGTGCGTGAAGTCGATGCGCTCGACGGCCTTGCGGATCGTCTCGCGGTACGCGACCTGCGGCTTGCCGACGTTGGCCTCGACCTTGAACTCACGCTTCATACGGTCGACCAGCACCTCGAGGTGCAGCTCGCCCATACCCGCGATGATGGTCTGGCCGGTCTCTTCGTCCGTGTTGACCTGGAAGGACGGGTCCTCCTCGGCCAGGCGCTGGATGGCGGTACCGAGCCGCTCCTGGTCGCCCTTGGACTTCGGCTCGATCGCGACGCGGATGACCGGGGCCGGGAAGTCCATGGACTCCAGGATGACCGGGTGCTTCTCGTCGCTCAGGGTCTCGCCGGTGGTGGTCTGCTTGAGACCCATGACGGCGACGATGTCGCCGGCGCCCACCGAGTCGATCTCCTCACGCTTGTTGGCGTGCATGCGGTAGATCTTGCCGATCCGCTCCTTGCGGCCCTTCACCGCGTTGAGGACGGCGGTGCCGGCCTCAAGGCGCCCGGAGTAGATCCGGACGAAGGTGAGCTTGCCCAGGTGCGGGTCGGACATGATCTTGAACGCGAGAGCCGCGAGCGGCTCCTCGTCCGACGCCTTGCGGGAGATCTTGACCGTGTCGTCGCCGGGCTTGGTGCCCTCGATGGACTCGATGTCCAGCGGCGACGGGAGGTAGTTCACGACCGCGTCGAGCAGGGGCTGAACGCCCTTGTTCTTGAAGGCGGTACCGCAGAAGATCGGCGTGAAGTCCGAGTTCAGCGTGCCCTTGCGGATCGCCGAGATCAGCAGCTCCTGGGGGACGTCCTCGCCCTCCATGGCGAGCTCCATCACCTCGTCGCTGACGTTCGAGACGGTGTCCAGCAGCTTCTCGCGGTACTCCGCGGCCTGGTCGGCCAGCTCGGCCGGGATGTCGACGATGTCGTACATCTCGCCCTTGGCGGCCTCGGCCGTCCAGACCAGCGCCTTCATGCGGACCAGGTCGACGACGCCCTGGAAGTCCGCCTCGGCACCGATCGGGAGCTGCATCACCAGCGGGGTCGCGCCGAGGCGCTCCACGATGGTGTCGACGCAGAAGAAGAAGTTCGCGCCCGTGCGGTCCAGCTTGTTGATGAAGCAGATGCGCGGGACGCCGTAGCGGTCAGCCTGCCGCCACACGGTCTCGGACTGGGGCTCGACACCGGCGACACCGTCGAACACCGTGACGGCACCGTCGAGGACGCGCAGCGAACGCTCCACCTCGACGGTGAAGTCGACGTGACCCGGGGTGTCGATGATGTTGATGGTGTTGTCAACGCCGTCGAGCGTCCAGTGACAGGTCGTCGCGGCCGACGTGATCGTGATGCCGCGCTCCTGCTCCTGCTCCATCCAGTCCATGGTGGCAGCGCCATCGTGGACCTCACCGATCTTGTACGAGACACCGGTGTAGAACAGGATCCGCTCGGTGGTGGTGGTCTTGCCCGCGTCGATGTGCGCCATGATCCCGATGTTGCGGACCCTGGCGAGGTCAAGGGAGGTTGCAGCCATGGTGGCTCGTTCTCTCTCTGTCTAGTGACGGGGTTGGGACTACCAGCGGTAGTGCGCGAAGGCCTTGTTGGACTCGGCCATCTTGTGGGTGTCCTCGCGACGCTTCACGGAAGCGCCCAGGCCGTTGCTGGCGTCGAGGATCTCGTTCATCAGGCGCTCGGTCATGGTCTTCTCGCGACGGGCGCGGGAGTAACCGACCATCCAGCGCAGCGCCAGGGTGCTGGCGCGGCCCGGACGGACCTCGACCGGAACCTGGTAGGTCGCGCCACCGACACGGCGGGACTTGACCTCGAGGGCCGGCTTGACGTTCTCCAGCGCGCGCTTCAGCGCCACGACGGGGTCGGCGCCGGTCTTCTCGCGAACGCCCTCGAGGGCGCCGTAGACGATCCGCTCGGCGGTGGAACGCTTGCCGTGCAGCAGGATCTTGTTGACCAGCTGGGTGACGACCGGGGAGCCGTAAACCGGGTCGATGATGACCGGGCGCTTCGGGGCGGGGCCCTTACGAGGCATTCTTACTTCTCCTTCTTGGCGCCGTAGCGGCTGCGAGCCTGCTTGCGGTTCTTGACACCCTGGGTGTCAAGCGAACCGCGGATGATCTTGTAGCGGACACCAGGAAGGTCCTTCACACGACCACCGCGCACCAGCACGATGGAGTGCTCCTGCAGGTTGTGGCCCTCGCCCGGAATGTAAGCGGTGACCTCGATCCCGCTGGTGAGGCGCACACGGGCGACCTTACGAAGCGCCGAGTTCGGCTTCTTCGGGGTGGTCGTGTACACACGCGTGCAGACGCCGCGACGCTGGGGCGAACCCTTCAGCGCGGGAGTCTTGTTCTTCTCGACCTTGTCCTGCCGGCCCTTTCGGACCAGCTGCTGGATCGTAGGCACCGTTTCTCCGTTTTCTGTGTGCCAAGGCTTGGTGAAACTAACCTGCGGTGTCTCCATGCACACACAACCCCGTGGTCGACCCACGCGGTCGGGTGTGTTGGGCTTGTTCCGACACGGAATCCCATGAGCTGATGTACAGCGACGGCGCTCAGCGCGCGGAGCGCTGAAAGGCGCTCCGGCTCGGCGCGGCGGCCGGTGTGCATGCACGCACAAGGACCCGGGGACACCCCAGGCACAAGGTCAGAGCGTACCTAGCGCATCGGGCTCGGTCAAAACAAATGCAACGCCGCAGGTCGCGGCGTCGGCCGGGTGTCGCCGGGGTGTCCCGCGCCCGGCCGCCCGGTGTCGAACCGCTCTCCTGCCGCTCTACCACACCCGGTGGTCCGTCGCCACTCGGACGGGCGGCGCGGGGCGGCGGCCCGGCTTCGGAGGCCGGACGCGGCGGCCGTCAGCCGGCGACCACCGCGAGCAGGAGGACCAGCGCCCAGAAGGCCACCGACAGCCAGCCGAAGACGAGGCCGGTGATGGCCATGCTGTCACCCTCCTCGTTCCGCTCGGCCACCTGCCGCCGGGCGACATGGCCGGTGATCACGGCCGGCAGCCCGGTCAGCCCGCCGGTCGGCAGGCTGAGCAGGCCCAGCACCAGCGAGGTGACCGCGACACCGTTGGTCCGGCGCGGCGGGGGCGGGGCCAGGAAGGTCTGCGGCACCGGCTGGCCGACCGCCGTCATCGGCGCCATCGGCGTCACCATCGGGCCGGAGGGGAGATCGGCCACCAGCCGGGCCAGCTCGCCGTAGGTCTGCGCGGCGCTCGCCGCGTCGAAGCGCTGACCGTACTCGTCGGCGGAGAGCCGGCCCTCGGCGTACGCGGCCTTCAGCACGTCGACGGTGCGGTCCCGGTCCGTGTGCGCCGCCCGCATCGCCGCCTGGGGCATCGGCCCGGGCTGGGGGTACGGCTGGGCGTAGGGCTGGGCGTACGGCTTGGCCGGTACCTGGGGCGGCCGTCCTCCGTACCCGGGGCCCTGCTCGCCCCACGGTTGAACGGCCATCCGCCACCTCCGACACCCCGGCGCGCCGTGCGCGCTCACTGGCCTTCATAGTGCAGGACGAACAGGGGCCCTGAGTAGTTGCCACTTTCCCGGACCCGCCCGCGACGGCGCCGCGCCCCCGCCCGCCCTCACCCGTTCGGCCCAGATCAATCGAAGATCATCCATGGGGACGACAGCCCGCCCCGGGCAGTGGCAGGCTGGCCTGGACATTCACCCGTCCCCCAGCAGAGAAGGCCGCCATGCAGGCGTCAGCGCCGCCGCCGTCCCCGGTCCCCGCGTCCCCCGTGCCCTCCGCCGTCAGCATCCAGGGGCTCTGGAAGCACTTCGGCAGCCAGGCGGCGGTCGCCGGGCTGAGCCTGGAGCTGCCGGCCGGCGCGTTCATCGGCCTGGTCGGTCCGAACGGCGCCGGCAAGACCACCACGCTGTCCATGGTCACCGGCCTGCTCCGGCCCGACCAGGGCACCGTCCTGGTGCACGGCGCCGACGTCTGGGCCGACCCGGTCACCGCCAAGGCCCGGATCGGCATCCTGCCCGAGGGCCTGCGGATGTTCGAGCGGCTCAGCGGCCGCGAACTGCTGCAGTACAACGGCCGGCTGCGCGGCCTGCCCGGCGCCGAGGTGGACCGCCGCGCCGAGGAGTTGCTGGCCGTCCTGGACCTCGCCGGCGACGCCGACAAGCTGGTCGCCGACTACTCCACCGGTATGCGCAAGAAGATCGGCCTGGCCGCCGCGCTGCTGCACAACCCCGACGTGCTCTTCCTGGACGAGCCCTTCGAGGGGGTCGACCCGGTCTCCGCCCAGACCATCCGCGGCGTCCTCAAGCGCTACGCCGCGGCCGGCTCCACCGTCATCTTCTCCAGCCACGTGATGGAGCTCGTCGAGCAGCTCTGCGACTGGGTCGCCGTGGTGAACGCCGGCCGGGTGATCGCCCAGGGCCCGCTGGACACCGTCCGCGGCGGACGCAGCCTGCACGAGGCCTTCCTGGAGCTGATCGGCGTCCGCGAGGACGACGGCCAGGCCCTCGGCTGGCTCGGGGGCGAGCGGTGAGCTCCGCCCCCGCCGACGCCGGGGTCCGCGCCGCCCGCACACCCGTGCCGGACGGACGGGTCGTCGTCCGCACCCTCGTGTCGCTCAAGCTCCGGCTGCTCCGCAACGGCCTGCGGCGCAGCCGCGGGCGGGCGGTGCTCTACGTCGTCGGCGCGGTGCTCGGCCTGCTGTTCGCCGCGCTGATCGCGCTCGCGCTGGCCCTGCTGAACGGGCACCCCGGCGCCGGTGACGCGGGTGTGATGCTGGTCGGGGCCCTCACCATCGGCTGGGCCGCGCTGCCGCTGTTCCTGTTCTCCAGCGACGAGAGCGCCGACCCGACCAGGCTCACCATGCTGCCGCTGCGCCCGGGCCCGCTGCTGCGCGGCTCGGTGCTGGCCGCGCTGCTCGGGCCCGGCCCGCTGGTCGCCCTGGTGCTGCTGACCGGTGCGGCGCTGTCGGGCGCCGACGGCGCCGCCTCGGCGGCGGCCGCGGTCATCGGCGTCCCGCTGGCGGTGCTCACCCTGGTGACGCTCTCCCGCGCGGTCGCGGCGGGCAACGCCCGGCTGCTCTCCAGCCGGCGCGGCAAGGACTTCGCGATCTTCGGCGGCCTGCTCTTCGCCCTGCTGATCCAGGTCGCCAACGTCGGCTCGCAGAGCGTCTTCGGCAAGCCCGGGAAGAACGGACTGGACCTCAGCCCGCTGGAGCCGATCGCCTCGGTGCTGCGCTGGGTTCCGCCGGTCGGCGCGGTGGACGCCGGCCGCACCGCAGGCGAGGGGCGGTACGCGCTGGCCCTGCTCCAGCTGGCCTCGACGGCCGCCCTGCTGGTGCTGCTGCTGCGCTGGTGGCACGCCAGCCTCCAGCAGCTGATGGTCACCGCGGACGCCTCCACCCTGGAGGTGGCGCGCGGTGTGCAGGCCTCGCGCGGCTGGGGCTTCCTGCCCGCGGGCCGGACCGGCGCGGTGATGCAGCGCCACCTGCGGTACGCCTGGCGGGAGCCGCGGGCCAAGGCCGCCGTGTTCACCAGCATCGGGATGACGCTGGTGATCTGTGTGCTCTCGGTGGTCCAGGGCTGGTCGAGCGTCTACCTGGTGGCCGCCACCGGGATGTTCCTCGGCCTGCAGATGCTCAACCTGTTCGGCATGGACGGCTCGGCGTTCTGGATGGTCGCCGCCACCCTGCTCACCCCCGCCGACGCCCGGGAGGAACTGCGCGGCCGGGCGTACGCGGTGCTCTCCTACGCGATTCCGGTCACCCTGGTGCTGGCACTGTTCCTGGCCGCGGTCACCGGCGACTGGGCCGGTCTGGCGCCGGCGCTCGGCCTGGCGCTCGGCCTGCTCGGCTGCGGCATCGCGATCGGCGCGGTGCTCAGCGTGCTGGCGCCGTACACCATGCCGGCCGACAACAGCCCGATGCGCAACGCCGCCCCCGGCCAGGGCGGGCTGGTGGTGCTCAACAGCTTCGGCTCGATGTTCGGCGCCGCGCTGCTCAGCCTGCCGGTCACCGGCTACCTGGGCTGGGCGCTGCTCGCCGACGGTCCGGCCTGGCCGGTACTGCCGCTCGGCCCGCTGTACGGCGCGCTGATCGCCTTCCTCGGCATCCGGCTGGCCGCCGGCCGGCTGCTGGAGCGCGCCCCGGAGATCCTGGCCAAGGCCGTCGAACGCTGACCGCCACCCCGTCGAGCAGCCCTGCGAGCGCCCGGTCCCCGTCCTCGGGGCCGGGCGCTCCGGCATCATGGGCGGAGGCCGCCCCGACCGCGGGACGGCCACGACGAGAGCAGGCGACACCGTGGGCAAGCGCAGGCAACAGGGCGGGGACGGGGCGGACGGGAGCGCCGGACCGCTGCTGGAGCAGGCGGTGCGGGCGGTGCTGACGGCACCGGACGACGGCCTGGACCTCGCGCTGGACACCGGGGCCTCGCTGCTGGCCGCCTCCCCGGGCCAGTGGCCGGCGGTGAGCCGGGCGCTGCTCGGGTACGCGGACACGGCGGTCGGGCGGTGCTGGTCGGCGGGCTGGCGGCCGGCGGATCTGGCCCGGGTGGTGCGGCGGGAGCTGAAGCCGGTGCACCAGGCGCTCGCGGTGGACCTGATCGCCGCCGAGAACCGGCGCCACCCGGCGGCCGCGACGGACCGACGCTGGCAGGAGCAGCTGCGCGAGCTGGAGACCGAGGTGTGGTGGGAGGGCGACGAGGCGTACCTGGGGGCGTTCGCCCACCGGCACCGGCTGGACCGGTTCGCGCTGGCCACGAACGTCCTGGAGCTGCTGCGCAGCTGGGGCCGGCTGCCCCCGATCGCCCCGGTGGGCCCGGCTCCCGGTCAGGCCGGGAAGGCACCCGGTGCGGAGCGCCGGGCGCGGGGCCCGGTGCCGGGCGAGCCGCGGATGCTGTCCCGGATCCGGGCGCTGCTGGCGAAGGCCGAGTCCACCGAGTTCCCGGAGGAGGCCGAGGCGCTGACCGCCAAGGCCCAGCAGCTGATGGCCCAGCACAGCATCGACGAGGCGCTGCTGGCGGTCGGCGGCGAGGACCGTGACGGCCCGGCGGCGCTGCGGATCGGCGTCGACAATCCCTACGAGGTCCCGAAGACGATGCTGCTGGACGCGGTGGCGGCGGCGAACCGGTGCCGCGTGGTCTGGGCCAAGGAGTTCGGCTTCTGCACCATCATCGGCTTCGACGGCGATCTGGACGGCGTCGAGCTGCTGTACACCTCGCTGCTGGTGCAGGCGACGCACGCGATGAACAAGGCCGGTTCGCGCCAGCACCTGGACGGCGCCTCACGCACCAAGGCGTTCCGGCACTCCTTCCTGGTCGCGTACGCGGCGCGGATCCGTGAGCGGCTGACCGCCGCGACCGAGCGGGCCACCAGCGACGCGGCGGCCGGCCGGCACCTGCGCGAGGACGGCACCGAGGAGCAGCTGGTGCCGGACGACCGGCTGCTGCCGGCGCTGGCGGCCCGGACCGAGGCGGTCGACGAGCAGGTCGGGCGGATGTTCCCGAAGCTGGTCTCGCAGCGGGTCCGGGTGAGCGACGGCGAGGGCTGGGTGGCGGGCCGGGCGGCCGCCGACCGGGCCGCGCTGCACGGCCGGGCCGGGGAGATCAGGCGCTAGGGCCTGATAGAACGGACATCGTCAGGGCCGGTCCGGCCGGTCCGGCCGCTCCCGGCCCGACCGGCCGGACGGGCCCCAGGAGCGAGGGGGAGCGACGGTGACGGAGTCGGGGTACGCGGACCGGGTGCGCGGGGCACTGCTCGGCGGGGGCATCGGGGATGCCCTGGGCTGGCCGGTGGAGTTCCAGCAGCTGCAGCAGATCCGGGAGCGGTACGGCCCGGCCGGAGTGACCGGGCTGCCGGGCGGCGGCCGGATCGCCGAGGTGACCGACGACACCCAGATGACGCTGTTCACCGCCGAGGGGCTGATCCGCGGCTTCGTCCGGGGCTGGTCGGGCGGTGGCGGCTCGGTGCCGGAGGCCGTCCACGGCGCCTACCGGCGCTGGCTGCTGACGCAGCAGCAGGGCGCGCCGGACCAGGGGCCGCTCCCCCGCCCGTACGACGGCTGGCTGCTGCGGCAGCCGTTCCTGTACGCGCGGCGGGCGCCGGGCAACGCCTGTCTGAGCGGGGTGTCGTACCACCCGGAGTTCCAGGCGCCGGCACCGTTCGGGCAGCCGGGGCCGATCAACGCGCACTCCAAGGGGTGCGGCACGGTGATGCGCTCGGCACCGTTCGGACTGGCCCGGCTGGGCGCCGAACAGTCCTTCGGGCTGGCCGCGCAGTGCGCGCAGCTCACCCACGGGCACCCGACCGGCTATCTGGCGGCGGGCGCGTTCGCGTCGCTGGTCGAGCGGCTGGTGGACGGCGTCGAGCCGTGGACGGCGGTGGGGCAGGTCGTCGAGCAGACCCGGGACCTGCCGGCCTCCAAGGAGACCGTCCTGGCGCTGCACCGGGCGGTGCGGGTGGCCGAGGAGGCCGAGCCCTCGGCGGAGGCGGTGGAGCGGGTCGGGCTGGGCTGGATCGCCGAGGAGTGCCTGGCGATCGCGGTGTACTGCCTGCTGGCCGCCGCGTCCGGGCCGGACCCGGCCCGCACGGCGCTGCTGCTGTCGGTGAACCACTCCGGGGACAGCGACTCCACCGGCGCGGTCTGCGGCAACCTGGTCGGCGCGGCGTACGGCGCGGCGGCGCTGCCGGCGGCCTGGGCCGAGGCCGTCGAGGGCGGGGAGACGCTGCTCCGGGTGGCGGACGACCTGCTGGTGCTGTTCGGCAGCCGCGAGCCGACCCACCCCGCCCTCGGCGGGCGCTACCCGGCCTGGTGACCGGCCGCCGCGGGTCGGCCGCCGCGGGTCGGCCGCCGCGGGTCGGTCAGCCCGCCCGCGGGTCGGTGACCTGGCCGAGGAAGAGCGGCCGACCGGTCGTGGTGTCCCTGATCAGGAACAGGAACGGCCGGTCGATGTGCAGCTCGACGGCCCGCTTCGGGGCCGCCGCGGCGGCCGCCTCCAGGGCGACACCGCTGCCGGCGGCGGCCACCGTGCCCTCCTCGTCCACCTGGACGGTGGCCTTCTGCACCACCGTGCTGATCCTCAGCCGCTCGGCCGCCCCCGGTCCGGGGATGCCACCGAGGTCGGCGGCGTCGAAGGCGGCGTTGACGCCGAGCGCGCGCAGGGCCGGCGTCAGCTCGTTGGCCGTGTCGAAGTGGAACCGCGGCAGGGTGAGGTCGACCGACCGCTCGGCGAGCGAGTCCAGGATCATCGTGAGCCGGGCCTGGTCCAGGTCCTTGGCGAAGGCTTCGAACCCGCCCTGCGCGGGCACCAGCAGGTCCATCGCCACAGCGCCGTCCGCGTAGGGCAGTTCGACCGCCTGCCAGGGCTGGCCGAGGATGCCGCCGGAGCCGTCGGCGTAGCGCAGGGTGCCGCTGCCGGCCATGGTGGGGACGGCGGGGGTCGAGCCGTCCAGGAGGTGGAACGGCCGGTCGGAGGTCTGCGAGGGCTTGAACGGGGTGGCCCACCTCGCCTTCAGGTAGAGCGCGTCGGTGAGCACCAGCCGGGTGTCCCGGTTGACCGCCTTCTCCCCGAAGAGGTCCTTGATCCGGCCCTCGGTCGCCTTCTCCACCGACGCGTTGACGCTCCGGCGGGCGCCCGCCGGGTCCGCGCGGAAGTCGGCGGTGTGCACGCCGGTGCCGAAGGCGGCGGCGAGGGTGCCCAGGTAGTCCTGGTCGAGCGGGAAGCCCTGCTGGACCCAGAGGTCGTCCGCCTGGCGCAGGGTCAGACCGTCGGTGGGCGCGGCGGTGCGGTTGAGCGCGCCGGTGGCGAGGGCGTACTGCCGCGGGGTGAGCCCGGTGCGCAGCGCCTTGGCGAGTTCGTCGGCGGTGGTGCCGCGGGCACCGGGCAGCACCATGGCGAGCACGGTGGCCAGGCCGGACGGGGAGAGCACGAGGTTGCGGCCGGTCCCTTCGGGCGCGGCGGTGAGGGTGTGCAGCAGGTCCAGGCCGAAGGCGCTGGTCGCGGCGGCGGTCGCCGACACCTGGGCCGGGTCGGCGGGCAGGGCGGAGGTGGGCGCGGAGGCCCGGACGACGACCGGGTCGGCGGCGCCGGTGCTGCCGCAGCCGGTGAGCAGCGGGGCGGCGAGCGCGGCGGCGAGGAGCGGGGCGAGGAGCGGGGCCGCCGGACGGCGGCGGGTGCGACTGCGGGTGCGGCTCGTCATGGCGGTTCGACGCGGCACCCTCCCGACCGGTTCCCCGCCCCGACCGGTTCCCCGCCCGGCCGGACGCCCGCCGTGCCGCGGCGCCGTCAGTCCCAGAGCGCGCCGAACGCGAGCAGCTCGTCCCGGTGCTCGATCCGCTCGACCCAGTCCGCCGGCCAGGCCGTGGCCCCCAGGTGCGCGCCGGCGAAGGCACCGGTCAGGCAGGCGATGGAGTCGGAGTCCCCGGAGGAGTAGGCGGCCCGGCGCACGGCGGCGACCGGGTCGTCCGGCAGCAGCAGGAAGCAGAGCAGGCCGGTGGCGAGCGCCTCCTCGGCGATCCAGCCCTCGCCGGTGGCCAGGCACGGGTCCGCCTCGACGTCGGGCTCGGCGAGCGCCGCGTCCAGCCGGTCGAGCACACCGAGGCAGTCGTCCCAGCCGCGGGCGGTGAAGTGCTCGGGCGAAGGGTCCTGGGCGCGCTTCGCGAGGTCACCGAGCCAGAAGTCGTCGTACCGGGTGCGGTGGGCCAGCGCGTACGCCCGCAACTCGGCGGTCAGCGCGGACGGCGCCAGGCCCTCGGTGAGCCGGCGGACGGCGTACGCGGTGAGGTCACTGGCCGCGAGCGCGGTCGGGTGGCCGTGGGTGAGGGCGGACTGCAGCTGGGCGGCGCCGGCGAGCTGGCGCGGGGTCAGCTCCTTGACCAGGCCGATCGGGGCGACCCGCATGTTGGCGCCGCAGCCCTTGGAGCCGACGTCGCTCGCCGCCTGCCAGCGGCGGCCGTCGCTGAGCCGCCGGCAGGAGCGCAGGCAGGTCATCCCGGGCGCCCGGTTGTTCTCCGGCGAGCGCCACCAGTCGACGAACTCCTCCCGCACCGGCCGCTCCAGGCGCAGCGGGCCGAGCGGGCCGCGCTCCAGGGCGGTGCGCAGGCCGCGCGCGAGGGCGAGCGTCATCTGGGTGTCGTCGGTGACCAGCGCCTTCTCCGGCAGCGGGAGCCGGCGCCAGTCCTCGCAGTACTGGGCGATGTGCTCGATCTCGTCGAACTCGGTGCGGTGGCCCAGCGCGTCCCCGATCGCCAGGCCCAGCAGTGCCCCCGTCGCCTTGCCCACGACTCCCCCTAGATCTCGACCAGCAGTTCCTCCAGCCCCCGGATCACGTACCCCGGACGCCACGCGGGCTCGCGGACCAGCCGCAGGCCGGGCGCCCGGCGCAGCAGCGCGCCGTAGGACTCGGTGAGTTCCAGTCTGGCGAGCGGGGCGCCGAGACAGAAGTGGATTCCGGCACCGAAGGTGACGTGCGGGTTGTCGGTGCGGCCGAGGTCGAGCCGGTCGGGGTCGGCGAAGCGGGCCGGGTCCCGGTTGGCGGAGCCGAAGAGCAGCGCGATCTCGGAGCCGCGCGGGACGGTGACGCCGCGGACCTCGATGTCCTCCAGCACCCAGCGTTCGAACATCTGCAGCGGGGTGTCCCAGCGCATCAGCTCCTCGACGGCGGTGGGCAGCAGTTCGTCCACCGAGCCGCGCAGCCGGGCGAGTTCGCCGGGGTCGCGGAACAGCGCCCACCAGCCGTTCCCGGTGGTGTTGACAGTCGCCTCGTGGCCGGCGTTGAGCAGCAGCACGCAGGTGGAGATCATCTCCTGCTCGCTGAGCGCGTCGGCGCCCTCCTGGGCCTGGATCAGCGCGCTGATCAGGTCGCCGCCGGGCTGCGCCCGACGCGCGCGGATCAGGGCGCGCAGGTAGTCCGAGAACTCGGTGCTCGCGGTGACCGCCCGGCGGGCGGCCTCCTCGGTCGGGTTGAGCTCGAACATGCCGGTGATGTCGGCGGACCACGGCCGCAGGAGGTGCCGGTCGCTCTCGGGCACGCCCAGCATCTCGGCGATCACCGCGACCGGCAGCGGCTCGGCGACGGCGGCGATCAGGTCGCCGCCGCCGGCCGCGAGCAGCCCGTCCACCAGGTCCGCGGCGAGCCGCCGGACGGTCGGGCGCAGCCCCTCGACCATGCGCGGGGTGAAGGCCTTGGAGACCAGCCGCCGGATCCGGGTGTGGTCCGGCGCCTCCAGGTCGAGCAGCCCGTGGTCGTTGAGCGTGTGGAACGGCTCGTGCGCCGGATCGGGCGCGGGCCGGCCGAACTCCTCGTGGGTGAAGCGGTGGGTGTACGTCCGCCCCAGCCGCCGGTCCCGCAGCAGCGCGCTGACGTCCTCGTGGCGCGAGACCAGCCACTGGCCGGTCGGCTCGTAGTACGTCACCGGGGCGTGCTCGCGCAGCTCGGTGTACGCGTCGTAGGGGTGGGCCACGAACGCCGCCGACCAGGGGTCGAACTTCGCCGTCGTCGTCATCGATCGATCACTCCTGGCCATGCGAGGGGGAGCCGGGGTGATCATCGTACGCACGCGGTCGGTCCGGTCGGCGGGCGCTCGGGCCCGGGACGGCTAGGAGTGCTCGGCCACCAGCCGGCGGACCAGGGCCGGGAGCGCGGTGGAGATCGGCTCGCGGACCACCTCGTCCGCCGCCTCGTCGAACGGCGTGGGCTCGCCGTTGACGACGATGAGCCGGGCACCGGACTCCAGCGCGATCTGCGGGAGGGCGGCCACCGGGTACACCTGGAGGCTGGTGCCGACGGCGATGAACAGGTCGCAGGCCCTGGCCACGGCGTCGGCCCGCTGGAGCACCACCGGGTCCAGCGCCTGGCCGAACATCACCGTGCGGGGCTTGAGCACCCCGTCGCACTCCCGGCAGGCCGGGTCCGGATCGCCGGCGGCGACGCGCTCCAGTGCCTCGGCCATCGGGCCGACGACATGACAGCGCACACACTCCACCTCCCGCGCGGTGCCGTGCAGTTCGAACACCTTGCGGGCGGACGTCCCGGCCCGCTGGTGCAGGCCGTCGACGTTCTGGGTGAGCACCCGCACCGGCAGGCCGCTGCGCTCCAGCTCGACCAGCGCGAGGTGTCCGGCGTTCGGCTCGGCGGCCAGGGCGCCCGCGTCCCGGCGCATCAGCCAGGCCTGCCGGCGGACCTCGGGATCGGCCAGGTACGGGCCGATCGTGACGAGTTGTTGGGCCCGCGGGTCGCGCTGCCAGAGGCCGTTCGGCCCCCGGTAGTCGGGGATGCCGGAGTCGGTGGAGATACCGGCACCGGTGAGAACGGCGATCAGCGGACGCTTGGCGGTCATGCCCCGGACGCTACGGGCCCGGGACGGTGCGCCACCACCGAATATCCCGCGCCGGGCCCTCCGGCGAGCGGGCCGCCCGCCCCACCCCCGTGGGAGCGGCCGGCCCGGCCCGTTCAGACCGCGACCGCGCGCCGCGCCCCGCCGAACCCGGCCAACGGTGCCAGCGCCACCAGGTAGAGCACGGCGGCCGGCGGGATCAGGGCCAGGTCGACGGCCGTCATGGCCGTCCCCACCAGCATCAGCACCGGGCTCCACCAGCGCAGCGCCCGCGTCGCACCTGCCGAGGCGGCGACCAGCAGCGCCAGCAGGCCGACGTAGAACAGCATCGGCCCCACCGAGTAGAAGGCCGGCAGCACCCCCGGCCGGCTCTGGACACTCTCGAACATCCGGTGCTGGTCGGCCTTGTCCGCGGCGACCGCCCCCACGTACAGGTCGATCGAGATCTGGACCACCGAGGCCGCCAGGCCCGTGAAGGCCACCCCGGTCGTCACGTCGGCGGCGATCCGGCCGGCCGTACGCCGTGGCGCGAGCAGCCCGCGCAGGGCGGCGAGCACCGGACCGAACAGCAGCAGCCCGGCCAGCATCAGGGTGTGGCCGACCAGCCAGCCCGGGCCGGGCTCCCGGGAGCCGTCCAGCAGCCTGATGCCGCCGTACAGCGCCATCAGGGCGGGGCCGCCGACGGCGGCGAACGGGGTGAGGCGGTCGAGCTTGCCGGCGTTCATGGGTGTGCTCCGGTCTGCGAGTGCGGTTCCGACACCCCAGATGCTGTCGACCGGAGCCCTCGTCGCGGATCGCCCGCACCGGCGAACCCGGCGCCTCCCCCGCGCGGGGGAGGCCCCCGGAAGGCCCCCGCCGCGCTCCCCGGGCGGCCGGGTGTCAGCCCTCGCCCGCGACGACCGCCCCCGCCTCGTACGCGAACACCACCGCGTGCACCCGGTCGCGCAGCCCGAGCTTGCCCAGCACATTGCTGACGTGGGTCTTCACGGTGTGCTCGCTCACCACCAGCTCGGCGGCGATCTCCGCGTTGGAGAGCCCGCGGGCCAGCAGCCGCAGCGTCTCCCGCTCCCGGGCGGTCAGCTGCTCCAGCAGCCGGGACGGCGCCCGGACGCCCTGCGCGGGCGGCCTGGCCCCGCCCGGCCGGCGGGCGGCGAACTCGCCGATCAGCCGGCGGGTCACCGAGGGCGCCAGCAGCGCCTCGCCCGAGGCGACCATCCGCACGCCGTGCGCCAGGTCGTCGCGGCGGACGTCCTTGAGCAGGAACCCGCTCGCGCCCGCGTAGAGCGCGTCGAACACGTAGTCGTCGATGTCGAAGGTGGTCAGCATGATCACCTTGGTGTCCGGGTACTCCGCGCAGACCCGGCGGGCCGCCTCCAGACCGTCCATCACCGGCATCCGGACGTCCAGCAGCAGCACGTCCGGACCGTGCTCACGCACCGCCTCGACCGCCTCGGCGCCGTCGCGGGCCTCCGCGACCACCTCGATGTCCGGCTGCGCGTCCAGGATCATCCCGAACCCGGCCCGCACCAGCTCCTGGTCGTCCGCGACGACCACCCGGATCGGTTTCACCGGCCCACCCCCTCCCTCATCACCGACTCGCCCAGCGGCAGCCGGGCGCTCACCAGGAAACCCTTCCCCTCCGGCCCGGGCCCGGCCTCGGCCCGCCCGCCGCAGGCCGCGGCCCGCTCCCGGATCCCGACCAGCCCGCGCCCGCCGGACCACTCGCTCACCGTCCGGTCCGCCCGCCGGCGCACCCCGCGCCCGTTGTCGGACACCACGACCTCCAGCGCCTCGCCCGAGCGGACCACCCGCACCGCCACCCGGTCCGCACCGGAGTGCTTCACGGTGTTGGTCAGCGCCTCCTGCACGATCCGGTACGCGGCCGCCTGCACGTCCGCGGGCACCGGACCGGGTGAGTCGTCCAGCTCCAGCTCCACCCGCGGCCCCGCCCCGCGCACCCGCTCGGCCAGGGCCGCGAGCTCGGCCAGCCGCGGCTGCGGTGCCAGCTCCGGCGCAGCGCCGTCCTCCTTCAGCACCCCGAGCACCCGCCGCAGCTGCACCATGGCGTCACGGCCGGAGTCGGCGATGGTGTCGAAGGTCCTGATCGCCAGCTCCGGGTCCTTGCGCACCACCAGCGGGCCGGCCTCCGCCTGGATCACCATCAGCGACACCGCGTGCGCCAGGATGTCGTGCATCTCCCGGGCGATCCGGCCCCGCTCCTGCGCCACCGCGCGCGCCGCGTCGCTGGCCGCCCGCCGGCCGGCCTCCTCGGCCCGCTCCGCCTCCGCCCGCGCCAGCCGGCGCAGCTCGCGCACCAGCGAGCCGAAGACGAACGCGCCGACCGAGGTCAGCAGGGAGAACAGCATGCCGTCGGGCGAGTGGGTCCCCACCACGTTGGCGGCCACCACCACGGCCAGCACCGCCCAGCGCTGCCGGTCCCGCGCGCGGTCGGCCACCGTGTAGACGGTGATCACCGCGTACAGCGGCAGTTGCGGCATCACCGGGTGCGCCACCACCGAGACCACCGCCGACACCGCGCCGCTGACGGCCATCACGACGAGCGGGGCCCGGCGCCGCCAGGGCAGCGGCAGCGCGGTGCCCAGCGCCAGCAGCGGGACCCACCAGGGCCAGGCACGGTCGTCGTGGTACACCGCCCAGAGCGAGATCCCGGCCGAACCGGCCGCCAGCAGGCTGTCCAGCACATAGGGGCTCACCCCGGCGAACCGCGCCCGCCAGGCCCGCCCCGGTGCGAACCGGTCCCCGTCCACGTACCCCCCGTACCCGGGGAAGCCTCCCCCGCGGAGAAGATCATGCCCTACCGGCAGCACCGTGGGGAGCGGTGCGTCAGGCACCGCTGACCGTCACGCCGCCGGCCTCCGTCCGCGCCGAGATGGTGCGCGCCGCGCCCGGCCAGCGGGGCACCTCCACCGAGACGCCGCCCGCCCCGGCGCTCGCGTCCACCGCGTACGCCTCCCCCGCCGGCACCCGGACCCGGACCCCGCCGGTCTCCGCCCGGACCTCCACCGTGTCCGGGCTCCCCGCGAACGAGACGTCGATGCCACCCGTGCCGGTGCGCAGCCGCACTACCGGCGAGGTCAGCCCGCTCGCCTCCACCCCGCCGGTGCCCGCCCGCACGTCCACCTCGGCCGCCAGCCCGGTCAGCCGCACGCCACCGGTCTCCGTGCCGACCCGCACCACCGTCCCGGCGGGCACGTCCACCTCGTAGCCGACCCCGCAGTCCTCGCAGTCGTAGCGCAGCGTCAGAGTGCCGTCCTTGACCTCGTGGCTGCTCCTCGGTGCCGCGCCCCGGTAGCTCTGGTGCTCGGTGACCTTCACCGCCTCCCCGCCCCCTCGGACGGTGACCCCACCGGTCCGCGCCTCGACCACCAGCACCCGCACCGGCTCGTCGACGGCGTAGCCGACGTCCCGCCGCTCGTCGTCCCCGCCCGGCAGACAGCCGGCCGTCCCGAGCAGCACCGCTCCGGTGACCGCCATCGCACCCAGTACCCGCTTCACAGCCGGCTCCCCTCCACGTCCGTTCCTCCGACGCCGAGAAGCCTTCCCCGTCACCCCGGGCGGCGCCTCGCCCGCGCGGGCGGTCCGGCCCACTCCCCCGTACGGGGGAGCCCGAGGATCCGGGAAAGCCGAAGGGCCCGGAGGCTGAATGCCTCCGGGCCCTTCGATTTGTAGCGGGGACAGGATTTGAACCTGCGACCTCTGGGTTATGAGCCCAGCGAGCTACCGAGCTGCTCCACCCCGCGTCGGTAAACACGACTCTACGCGACTTCTGCCGGGGAACCTAATCCGGTGACCTTCCGCCCCTCGAAACCCCCGCGGAGCCGCCCGGCGGGGGTCACGGACGAAGCGCGGCCGAGGTCAGCGAGGCACCCCGGAAGGCCCCTGCGGGGCCCAGGAGCCCCCGGGAACGCCGCCGGGCGGCCACCCCCGTGAGGGGTGACCGCCCGGCGGTTCGTGACCGTGGACTCAGCCGGTGTACGGGCCGTAGTCGTAGTCGTCCAGCGGGACCGCCTGGCCGGAGCCGGCGCCGAAGGGCGACAGGTCGTAGTCGTCGTAGCCGACGGCCGAGTACATCGCGGCCTTGGCCTCCTCGGTCGGCTCGACCCGGATGTTGCGGTAACGGGGCAGACCCGTACCGGCCGGGATGAGCTTACCGAGGATGACGTTCTCCTTGAGGCCCAGCAGCGGGTCCGACTTGGCGTGGATCGCCGCGTCGGTGAGGACCCGGGTCGTCTCCTGGAAGGAGGCGGCCGACAGCCAGGACTCGGTGGCCAGCGAGGCCTTGGTGATACCCATCAGCTGCGGACGGCCGGAGGCGGGGTGACCGCCCTCGGAGACCACACGACGGTTCTCGGTCTCGAAGCGGCCGCGCTCGACGAGCTCGCCCGGGAGCAGCTCGGCGTCGCCCGACTCGATGATCGTCACGCGGCGGAGCATCTGCCGGATGATGATCTCGATGTGCTTGTCGTGGATCGACACACCCTGCGAGTTGTAGACCTTCTGGACCTCGGCGACCAGGTGGATCTGGACGGCACGCTGGCCCATGATCCGCAGCACGTCGTGCGGGTTGGTGGCACCCATGGTCAGCTTCTGGCCGACCGCGACCGCCTCGCCCTCGCTGACGAGCAGCTTCACACGCTTCGAGACCGGGTAGGCGATCTCGTCGGTGCCGTCGTCCGGCGTGACGACCAGCTTGCGGGTCTTCTCGGTGTCCTCGATGCGGACCCGGCCCTGCGCCTCCGAGATCGGGGCCACACCCTTGGGGGTACGGGCCTCGAAGAGCTCGACGACACGCGGCAGACCCTGCGTGATGTCGTCACCGGCCACACCACCGGTGTGGAAGGTACGCATGGTCAGCTGGGTACCGGGCTCACCGATGGACTGGGCGGCGATGATGCCGACCGCCTCACCGATGTCGACCAGCTTGCCGGTGGCCAGCGAACGGCCGTAGCAGAAGGCACAGGTGCCGACGGCCGACTCACAGGTCAGGATCGAGCGGGTCTTGACCTCGCTGATGCCGTGGCGGATCAGCTCGTCGATCAGCACGTCACCGAGGTCGGTGTTCGCGGTGGCGAGGAGCTTGCCGTCCACCGTGATGTCCTCGGCGAGCATGCGGGCGTAGACGCTGGTCTCGACGTCGTCCGTCTTGCGCAGGACGCCGTCGGCACCGACGGTGCCGATCGCCAGCTTCAGGCCGCGCTCGGTGCCGCAGTCCTCCTCGCGAATGATGACGTCCTGGGAGACGTCGACCAGACGACGGGTGAGGTAGCCGGAGTCGGCGGTACGAAGAGCGGTGTCGGCCAGACCCTTACGGGCACCGTGGGTCGAGATGAAGTACTCGAGAACGGTGAGGCCCTCACGGAACGACGCCTTGATGGGACGGGCGATCGTCTCGTTCTTCGCGTTCGACACCAGACCACGCATACCGGCGATCTGGCGCATCTGCATCATGTTTCCTCGAGCGCCCGAGTCCACCATCATGAAGATGGGGTTGGTCTTCTCGAAGTTGGCGTTCATCGCCTCGGCGACCTCGTTGGTCGCCCGGGTCCAGATGCCGATGAGCTCCTGCTTGCGCTCGTCGTTGGTGATCAGACCGCGCTCGTACTGCTTCTGGATCTTCTCGGCCTGCGCTTCGTAGCCCTCGAGGATCTGGGCCTTCTGCGGCGGGACGACGACGTCCGAGATCGAGACGGTGACACCCGAGCGGGTGGCCCAGTGGAAGCCGGACGCCTTCAGGTTGTCCAGGGTCGCCGCGACGACGACCTTGGGGTAGCGCTCCGCCAGGTCGTTGACGATCGCGGAGAGCTGCTTCTTGCCCACCTCGTAGTCGACGAACGGGTAGTCCTCGGGCAGCAGCTCGTTGAAGAGCGCGCGGCCCAGGGTGGTGCGCAGGCGGAAGGACTCGCCCTCGAACCAGGCCGGCTGACCGTCCTCGTCGACCGGCGGGGTCCAGCCGCGGGGCGGGACGGTGCCGATCGGCAGGCGGACGTCGATGACGGCCTGGACGTCCAGCTCCTTGGCGTCGAACGCCATGACCGCCTCGGCGGTCGAGGAGAAGGAGCGACCGTCACCCTTGACCTTCGGCCGGTCCGAGGTGAGGAAGAACAGACCGAGCACCATGTCCTGGGTCGGCATGGTGACGGGGCGACCGTCGGCCGGCTTCAGGATGTTGTTCGAGGACAGCATCAGGATGCGGGCCTCGGCCTGCGCCTCCGCGGAGAGCGGCAGGTGGACGGCCATCTGGTCACCGTCGAAGTCCGCGTTGAACGCGGTGCAGACGAGCGGGTGGATCTGGATGGCCTTGCCCTCGACCAGCTGCGGCTCGAAGGCCTGGATGCCGAGGCGGTGCAGGGTGGGCGCACGGTTCAGCAGCACCGGGTGCTCGGCGATGACCTCTTCGAGCACGTCCCACACGACCGGGCGGGCACGCTCGACCATGCGCTTGGCCGACTTGATGTTCTGCGCGTGGTTCAGGTCCACCAGGCGCTTCATCACGAACGGCTTGAAGAGCTCCAGCGCCATGGCCTTCGGCAGACCGCACTGGTGCAGCTTGAGCTGCGGGCCGACGACGATGACCGAACGGGCCGAGTAGTCGACTCGCTTGCCGAGCAGGTTCTGACGGAAACGACCCTGCTTGCCCTTCAGCATGTCGCTGAGCGACTTCAGCGGGCGGTTGCCGGGGCCCGTGACCGGGCGACCACGACGGCCGTTGTCGAACAGCGCGTCGACGGCCTCCTGGAGCATGCGCTTCTCGTTGTTCACGATGATCTCGGGGGCACCGAGGTCGAGAAGGCGCTTCAGGCGGTTGTTGCGGTTGATCACGCGGCGGTACAGGTCGTTCAGGTCGGAGGTCGCGAAGCGGCCACCGTCCAGCTGCACCATCGGACGCAGGTCCGGCGGGATGACCGGGACGCAGTCCAGCACCATGCCGTTGGGCTTGTTGGTGGTCTGCAGGAACGCGGAGACGACCTTGAGGCGCTTCAGCGCACGGGTCTTCTTCTGGCCCTTGCCGGTGCGGATGATCTCGCGCAGGCGCTCGGACTCCTCCGCCAGGTCGAAGGTCTCGAGGCGGTCCTTGAGGGCCGCCGCGCCCATCGAGCCGGAGAAGTAGGTGCCGAAGCGGTCGCGCAGCTCGCGGTAGAGCAGCTCGTCGCCCTCGAGGTCCTGGACCTTGAGGTTCTTGAAGCGGGCCCACACCTCGTCGAGGCGGTCGAGCTCGCGCTGCGCACGGTCCCGCAGCTGCTTCATCTCGCGCTCGGCACCCTCGCGCACCTTGCGGCGCACGTCGGCCTTGGCGCCCTCGGCCTCCAGCTCGGCCAGGTCGGTCTCGGCCTTCTTGGCACGGGCCTCGAGGTCGGAGTCGCGGCGGTTCTCGATCTGCTGACGCTCGACCGAGACGTGCGCCTCCAGGGACGGGAGGTCGCGCTGGCGACGCTCGTCGTCCACCCAGGTGATCATGTAGGCGGCGAAGTAGATGACCTTCTCGAGGTCCTTCGGCGCCAGGTCGAGCAGGTAGCCCAGGCGGGACGGGACACCCTTGAAGTACCAGATGTGGGTGACCGGGGCGGCCAGCTCGATGTGGCCCATCCGCTCACGGCGCACCTTGGCGCGGGTCACCTCGACGCCGCAGCGCTCACAGATGATGCCCTTGAAGCGGACGCGCTTGTACTTGCCGCAGTAGCACTCCCAGTCCCGGGTGGGGCCGAAGATCTTCTCGCAGAAGAGCCCGTCCTTTTCCGGCTTCAGGGTGCGGTAGTTGATGGTCTCCGGCTTCTTGACCTCGCCGTGCGACCACTGGCGGATGTCGTCGGCGGTGGCCAGGCCGATGCGGAGCTCGTCGAAGAAGTTGACGTCAAGCACTGGTCGTCAAGCCCTCTTTCGTAAGTCGAGAGTCGTTCGTGTGGTCTGAGGGGGGCCTGGGGGCGGGCCGGCTCTTCGTGGTCAAGAGCCGGCCCGGCCTCCGTCAGACCTCTTCGACGCTGCTCGGCTCGCGCCGGGACAGGTCGATGCCGAGCTCCTCGGCGGCGCGGAACACGTCCTCGTCGGAGTCCCGCATCTCGATGGACTGGCCGTCCGAGGACAGCACCTCCACGTTGAGGCAGAGCGACTGCATTTCCTTGATGAGAACCTTGAAGGACTCGGGAATGCCGGGCTCGGGGATGTTCTCGCCCTTGACGATGGCCTCGTAGACCTTCACGCGGCCGAGGACGTCGTCGGACTTGATGGTGAGGAGTTCCTGCAGGGCGTAGGCGGCGCCGTACGCCTCGAGGGCCCACACCTCCATCTCACCGAAGCGCTGACCACCGAACTGCGCCTTACCACCGAGCGGCTGCTGGGTGATCATCGAGTACGGGCCGGTCGAACGGGCGTGCAGCTTGTCGTCGACCAGGTGGTGCAGCTTGAGGATGTACATGTAGCCGACCGAGACCGGCATGGGGAACGGCTCGCCGGAGCGGCCGTCGAACAGCCGGGCCTTGCCGGTGGAGTTCACCAGGCGCTCACCGTCACGGGTGAGGGTGGTGTTGTCCAGCAGGCCGGTGATCTCGTCCTCGCGGGCGCCGTCGAAGACCGGGGTGGCGAGGTTGGTGCCGCCCTGGACGGTGTCGGCGCCGATCGCCTGCAGGCGCTGGGCCCACTCGTCGGCGAGGCCGGAGACGTCCCAGCCCTGCTTGGCGAGCCACCCGAGGTGGATCTCCAGGACCTGTCCCGGGTTCATTCGGGACGGGACACCCAGCGGGTTGAGGATGATGTCGACCGGGGTGCCGTCCTCCAGGAACGGCATGTCCTCGACCGGCAGGATCTTCGAGATGACGCCCTTGTTGCCGTGACGGCCGGCGAGCTTGTCACCGTTGGTGATCTTGCGCTTCTGGGCCACGTAGACGCGGACCAGCTGGTTGACGCCCGGGGGCAGCTCGTCGCCCTCTTCGCGGTCGAAGACGCGGACGCCGATGACCTTGCCGGACTCACCGTGCGGCACCTTCAGCGAGGTGTCGCGGACCTCACGGGCCTTCTCGCCGAAGATCGCGCGGAGCAGGCGCTCCTCCGGGGTCAGCTCGGTCTCGCCCTTGGGCGTGACCTTGCCGACCAGGATGTCGCCGGTGACGACGTCGGCGCCGATGCGGATGATGCCGCGCTCGTCGAGGTCCGCGAGGACCTCCTCGGAGACGTTCGGGATGTCCCGGGTGATCTCCTCCGGGCCGAGCTTGGTGTCACGGGCGTCGACCTCGTGCTCCTCGATGTGGATCGAGGAGAGGACGTCGTCCTGCACGAGGCGCTGCGACAGGATGATCGCGTCCTCGTAGTTGTGACCCTCCCAGGACATGAACGCCACGAGCAGGTTCTTGCCGAGGGCCATCTCGCCCTCGTCGGTGCAGGGGCCGTCGGCCAGCACCTGGTTGACCTCGACCCGGGAGCCCTCGTCGACGAGCACCTTCTGGTTGAAGGCGGTGCCCTGGTTGGAGCGGGTGAACTTGGCGGCGCGGTACGTGGTGTACGTGCCGTCGTCGTTCGCCACGGTGACGTAGTCGGCCGAGACCTCCTGGACGACACCGGCCTTCTCGGCGGTGATGACGTCCGCGGCGTCGACGGCGCAGCGGTACTCCATGCCGGTACCGACCAGCGGAGCCTCGCTCTTCAGCAGCGGCACCGCCTGACGCATCATGTTCGAGCCCATGAGCGCGCGGTTGGCGTCGTCGTGCTCGAGGAACGGGATCATGGCGGTCGCGACCGACACCATCTGGCGCGGCGAGACGTCCATGTAGTCGATCTCGGTGCCCGGGATGTAGTCGATCTCGCCGCCACGGCGGCGGACCAGGACACGCGGCTCGGCGAAGGTCAGCTCCGGCGTCAGCGGGGCGTTGGCCTGCGCGATGACGTAGCGGTCCTCCTCGTCGGCCGTGAGGTAGTCGACCTGCTCGGTGACGACACCCTCGATGACCTTGCGGTACGGGGTCTCGATGAAGCCGAACGCGTTGACCCGGCCGTACGAGGCCAGCGACCCGATCAGACCGATGTTCGGGCCTTCCGGGGTCTCGATCGGACACATGCGCCCGTAGTGCGAGGGGTGCACGTCACGGACCTCGAAGCCGGCGCGCTCACGGGAGAGACCACCGGGGCCGAGGGCGGACAGACGACGCTTGTGGGTCAGGCCCGACAGCGGGTTCGTCTGGTCCATGAACTGCGACAGCTGGCTGGTGCCGAAGAACTCCTTGATGGAGGCGACGACCGGCCGGATGTTGATCAGGGTCTGCGGCGTGATCGCCTCGACGTCCTGGGTGGTCATGCGCTCGCGCACGACGCGCTCCATACGGGCGAGACCCGTACGGACCTGGTTCTGGATGAGCTCGCCGACGTTGCGCAGACGACGGTTGCCGAAGTGGTCGATGTCGTCGACCTCGACCACGATGTCGCGGCCCTCGGTGTCACGCCACTCGGTCTCGC
This sequence comes from Kitasatospora sp. NPDC091207, assembly GCF_044768625.1. Lineage (NCBI taxonomy): Bacteria > Bacillati > Actinomycetota > Actinomycetes > Kitasatosporales > Streptomycetaceae > Kitasatospora > Kitasatospora sp. NPDC091207. The sequence continues at coordinate 832,966 of NZ_JBIVVS010000001.1, read as the reverse complement.
CCGCGTGCAGCTTCACCAGGTACTTGATCGCACCGATGATGTCGGGCTCGGTGAGCACGCCGGAGTCCAGCGACTCGGCGTTGCCCAGCTTGCGGTTGACCTTGTAACGGCCGACCTTGGCGAGGTCGTAGCGCTTCGGGTTGAAGTAGAGGTTCTCCAGAAGCGTCTGCGCGGCCTCGCGCGTGGGCGGCTCGCCCGGGCGCAGCTTGCGGTAGATGTCGAGCAGCGCGTCGTCCTGGCCCTGGGTGTGGTCCTTCTCCAGGGTGGCGCGCATCGACTCGTACTCGCCGAACTCCTCGAGAATCATCTCGTTGGTCCAGCCGAGCGCCTTGAGCAGCACGGTGACGGACTGCTTGCGCTTGCGGTCGATGCGGACGCCGACCATGTCGCGCTTGTCGATCTCCATCTCCAGCCAGGCACCACGCGAGGGGATGACCTTGCAGGAGTAGATGTCCTTGTCGGACACCTTGTCCAGGGTGGAGTCGAAGTACACACCCGGGGAGCGGACGAGCTGCGAGACGACGACACGCTCGGTGCCGTTGATCACGAACGTGCCCTTGTGGGTCATGAGCGGGAAATCGCCCATGAAGACCGTCTGAGACTTGATCTCACCGGTCTCGTTGTTGGTGAACTCGGCCGTGACGAAGAGCGGGGCCGCGAACGTGAAGTCGCGGTCCTTGCACTCGTCAATGGAGTTCTTCGGCGGCTCGAAACGGTGGTCGCGGAAGGTCAGCGACATCGACCCACTGAAGTCCTCGATCGGGGAGATCTCTTCGAAGATCTCCTCCAGACCGGACTTGGTGGGGACGTCCTGACCACTCTCCAGGGCCGCCTCGACCCGGGACTTCCAGGCCGCGTTGCCGAGCAGCCAGTCAAAGCTCTCGGTCTGCAGGGCCAGGAGGTTCGGGACCTCGAGGGGCTCCTTGATCTTCGCGAACGAGACGCGGAGCGGGGCGGTGGATGCGGCGGAATTGTTCGAGGCGTTGCGCGGCGCGGCCAAGAGGGGGGTCCTTCCGAGGGCTCGGAGCTCACTGCGCGCGTACCGGCCGGGCCTGGAAAGGTTTGGTCCCACCTCCCTCGCCACTGGCCTCCGCCTGGGGTGAAACCCGAGGTCAGAGCCGTTTTGCGGAGGCGGTGCCAGACCCCTTCAGGGCAACGCAAACTCCGGGCGACGAGTCACGGAGCAGCTAACAGGCAGCGCAAAGGGACAGTGTAGCCAAACGGCACACTGCTGTCCAGCTCTGATTCGGAAACCGAATCGGAGACTCCTCCCGGTAGCCGGCGGACGCGAACGCCCACCGGGTACTGCACGGGCCCGGACGCTGCCGGGCCACTTCGACTCACGTGGAGTCACTTCCCTCCGGAGCCGCTGGTTATGCATCCACCAGCGAACCAACCGGGGCGGACTCGCGCCACGAGAATCGCGCGCCGCGCCTGGTTCGTCAAGGGCCCGCCTCCGGCACGGGCCTCGATCGGTTCATCGCCGCCGGCCCTCCCGGCGTTACAGAAGCCGTGGTGGGGGCCACTCTCGATGACAGCGATCACCCTACCCGCCCGCACCGACAGTGCCGAGTGGGCTCTCGGCCATACCCGCGCGCCCCGGCCGGCCGGGGCGCGCCACGGGGCCCGCCGGCCCGCCGGGGAGCCTGCCGCGGCCCGCCCCCCGGGCCGCCCGGGCCGGCGTCCGCGCCCGGGAACGCGAAAAGGCCGGGCCGACCACCCGTGAGGGTGATCGGCCCGGCCCGTGGCATCCTTCGCCCTCAGTGAGGGCGTGCGGCTGCCTCCCGGCCCTCAGGGCCGGGGAGGAGTCACTTGACGGTGACCTTGGCGCCAGCGGCCTCGAGGGCAGCCTTGGCCTTCTCGGCAACGTCCTTGGCAACCTTCTCCAGGACCTTGGCACCAGCGGTGTCAACGAGGTCCTTGGCCTCCTTCAGGCCGAGGGAGGTCAGGGTGCGCACCTCCTTGATGACCTGGATCTTCTTGTCGCCCGCGCCCTCGAGGATGACGTCGAACTCGTCCTGCTCCTCGACGGCCTCAACGGCGGCCGGGCCACCGGCGGCGGCAACGGCGACCGGAGCGGCAGCGGTGACGTCGAACTTCTCCTCGAACGCCTTCACGAAGGCGGCGAGCTCGATGAGGGTGAGCTCCTCGAACTGCGCGAGCAGCTCGTCCTGGGTCAGCTTCGCCATGATTGGCGTCCTTCCACTAATTCGGCAGGTGGTGCCGTATGTACGGGTTGGCGGGCGTACGGGCCCGCAGCGAGGCGTGAGCCTGCGGAATTACTCCGCGGCCTCGTCCTCGGCGGCGGGAGCCGGCGTACCGGCACCGCCCTGCTCGACCTTGTCGCGCAGCGCGTCCACAGTGCGGACGAGCTTCGACGGCAGGGCCTGGAAGAGCGCGGCAGCCTGGGACTGCTTGCCCTTCAGAGCGCCGGCCAGCTTGGCGAGCAGCACCTCGCGGGACTCGAGGTCCGCGAGCTTCTTGATCTCATCGGCGGTCAGCGCCTTACCGTCAAGGACACCGCCCTTGATGATGAGAGCGGGGTTCTCCTTGGCGAAGTCACGCAGAGCCTTCGCCGACTCCACCGGGTCACCGGTGACGAAGGCGACAGCCGTCGGACCGGCGAACAGGTCGTCGAGCTCCGTGATCCCGGCCTCGTTGGCCGCAATCTTGGTCAGCGTGTTCTTCACCACGGCGTACTGGGCGTTGTCACCCAGCGAGCGACGCAGGGTCTTAACCTGCTTCACCGTCAGACCGCGGTACTCGGTCAGCACGGCCGCGTTCGAGGCACGGAACTGCTCCGTGATCTCGGCGACGGCGGCAGCCTTGTCGGGCCTAGCCATAGGCTTACGCCTCCTTCCGTGATGTCGAAGTCAGGCCGACCGCGAAAGTCGACCATTCGAGCCTCGGACCACCGGACGGAAGGAAAGCTCCTGCGGGAAAGCAGATGAGCCCCGGTGCGCAGGCGCACGGGGCTCAGTTCGACCTCGACAGGTCCACGTGCGAACACATGGGACCCGGAAGTCCAAGCTCCAAACAATCCTGCGCGGGCTGCCTGCGACGAATCGCAGATCCTTCGGCCTCCGCGTCCCTTGCGAGCGCACGGTGACAACCAGCGGTCTTTGGCTTCGGTAACACTAGCCGGACTCCGCCGTCCGGGGCAAATCGCCCATCGCCGGGCCCCGGCGGCGGGCCGGGCGGGGCCCGGAAGCCCGGCGGGCCGGGCCTCAGCGGGCCAGTGGGGAGATGTCGCGGGTGCCCGCGTCGACGGTGTCCGCCTCCGCCGGGGCCTGCACCGAGAGGGTGCCGGCGAAGTCGCTGTAGAGCACCGCGTCGTCCACCCGGCCGCTCGGCCCGGTGCCGGTCCGCTGCAGCCTGACCAGCTGGTCCTTGTCGTTGAGCCACAGGTCGAGGGTCAGCGAGACCGACCCGCCGGGGGCCAGCGCGGCGCGCAGGCCGTCCCGGCGGGTCTGGCTCAGCTGGGCCTGGGCGGCCGCGTACCGCTCGGCGTCGGTGGTGACCCGGTAGTGCTCGACCGCCGAGTCATCGAACTTCTCCTCGCCGAGGTACCGCGCCTCGACGCCGTCGGCGGTCGCCGCGGCCAGCGCCTCGACCGGGCTGAGCAGGTCGATCAGCCCGGCGTACGGGACCTCCCGGTGGCCGTCCGCGCCCGGCGGCACGGAGAACCGCTCCCAGTGCTTGCCACCCTGCCGGGCCGCGGTGGCCGCGTCACCGCCCTGGTAGGCCACGGTGTCCACGACGATCAGCTGCTCGGCCTCGGCCGGGGTGGAACGTTTGACCTGGAGCGCCGTCTTCGGCTGCCAGAACAGCGGGCCGGAGCCGGCGTCCGCCCCGAGCCGGTAGCTGACCTTGGCCCGGCGGGCGGTCTGCGCGGCGAGCTGGGCGGAGAGCAGGACGCCGTGCGGCGACCGGTCGGTGGGCTTGGCCGGCTTGGTGGAGGAGAGGGCGGTCGGCGCCGGGCTGCCGGACGCCACCGGCACCGCGCCCCCGTCACCGCCGCAGGCCGTGAGACCGCTCGCCAGGAGCACCGCGGCCGTGATGGCCGCCAGTCGCTGCCGCACCGCCATGCCCCCTTCCCTTCCGTCCGGTCACCGCGCGGGACCGCCTGTCATCGGCCGCCGTGTCCTCGGCCGCGCCGTACCGGCCACCTTGCCACCAGGACCCCGGTCAGCCGGCGGCGCCCCCCTTGGCCTGCTTGGCGATCTCGGCGAACTCCACCACATCGGCCTGGTCGGGCGCGGTGGCGGACACGGCGGTCCCGTAGTCCGAATAGGTGACGGTGACCTTGAACGGGCCGGCCTTGGTGTCGGCCTGCTCGGTCCGCTTGACCACCAGGTTGTCCGCGTCGACCCAGACGTCGATCTGCTCGCTGCTGATCCCGGCGGTCTTCAGCTTCTTCTTCATCGCCTGGAGCTGCTCGTCGGTCACCCCGCTGCCGGCCGCCGCGGTCATCTCGTCGACGGCGAGCTGCCCGGTGTAGTGCGTCGCCGGCTTGCCGTTCACGGTCTCCTGGCCGGCCTCGGCGACCTTGCCGGAGGCGATCAGGGACCGGACGCCCTCGACCGGGTCGGCCTGCTTCAGCTGGTCGGCGGTGGCGCCGTTCATCGCGGCCATGTCGGCGTAGCTGTAGTGCAGCCAGTGGCGGCCGCCCACCGCTTCGACCACCTCGCCGCCGAGCCGCAGGTACATGCCGTCCTTGAGGTAGCGGATCGGCACGGTCTTGCTGCCGGTCAGCTTGGCCATCTGCTGCCCGACCGGCAGCTGCGACATGTCCATCGAGAGATCGCCCTGGAGGCCGTCGGACCAGCCGATGGTCCCGGTCGCGGTGATCGTCGCACCCCCGGTCAGGATCTCCTCGGCGACCTTGGCGGACTTCACCGCGCCGGTCTTCTCGGTGACCAGCTTGAGGTAGGCGGCCGGGGTCAGCTTGACCGGCGCCTCCTTGGTCGGCTCCGGCGTGGCGCTGGGCGCGGCGGACGTCGGCTGCGCGGCCGCGACCGTGGTCGGCGCGGCGGACGCGGCACCGGTGGACTTCGCGTTGTTGTCGCAGGCCGTCGCGGTCAGTGCCAGCGCGGCCACGACGACGGCGACGGCGGTCCTGCGGGTTCCAGCCATGGTTCCCCTCCGAAAGGTCCCGGGGCACGGCGTGCCCCGGGGTGATGAGCCGGTCTACGCGGAGCCCGGTGGGCTCAGCTGTGGAAGAGCCCGGCGAAGTCGGCGCCCGTGCCGACGTCGGCCGGAGCCGGCGCCTCGATCTTGGGCGCGGCGCCCAGGCCCGTGTAGGCGACGGTGACGGCCGAGGCCTCACCCGCCTTGTCGCCGTACTCCCTGAGCTGGACGAGCTGCTGACCGGCGTTGATCCAGAAGTCCACGGTGAGCGTGCTGCCGCCGGAGTCGAGGGTCTGCTTGACGGCCGCGCGCTGGTCGCCGCCGAGCGCGGTCAGGCTGTCGGCCAGCCCGGCGACGTCCTCGACGGCGCGGTAGTGGGTGGCCGGGGCCCCGGCCACCGTCTCGGTACCGATCTTGGTGACCTTGCCGCCCTGGGCGGCCGCGCCCAGCTGGAGGACCGGGTTGGTCAGCTGCGCCATGGTCAGGAAGATCACGGACATCGAGCCGACGACCGGGTCCTTCGGGCCGATCCTGGCCCAGTGCCGCCCGCCCAGGGCCGCCGTCGTCTCGGAGCCGCCGCCGAGGTAGACCTCGTCGCCCAGCACCCGCGCCTTGGTGCTCGTCCTGGTCGCGCCGGCCAGGTCGACGACGGTCCGCTGCCGCCACTCGCCGGCGCCGGTCAGCGTGTCGCCGTCGGTGGTCAGCGTGAGGGAGCCGTTGCCGGCCCGCTGCATCACCGCGGCCGACGCGGCCAGCGCCGCCCGGGGGTCGAGGTCCGCCGCCTTCCCGGCGATCGCGTCCCCGACGGCCTTGACGTCCGCCGTCCCGCCACCACCGTGACCACCGCTGCCGCAGGCCGTCAGCCCGGCGGCCAGGACGGCCGCCGCGGCACCGGCGGATGCAAGGCGCAGAACGCGCATGAAGAGCCCCCCATTGACCGATCATCAGGAAATACCCAGCGGACTCTAATGGATCGCCGGGCCCTCCCCCACCGCATATCGGCGGCCCCGGTCACCCGGCCGGAGCCGGGCTCTCGGTGCTCGTCCCGGGGTCGGAGACGTCGGTCGTGGTGACCACGGTTCCGGCACTGCCCTCGGCGGTGGCCCGCAGCCGGAGCAGCCGGTCGCCGGGGGCCACCCAGAAGTCGTAGCCGATGGCGGTGACCCCGCGTTCGCGGTAGTACCCGAGCACGACCGCGAGCCGCGCGGGGGTGAGGCCCTGGTCGGCGCCGAAGAACTCGGCCACCGGCGCGCTGCCCCGGTAGTGCGCCACCGTGGCACCGGCCAGCTGTTCCCCGCCGAGCGAGGTGAGCCGGCCGGCCAGCGCCATGCTGTGCGCCGAGTCGGCCGGGTTGGAGACCAGCCCGCTCATCCAGCCGCCCGCGTAGCCGCCGGCGCCCGGCGCGGCGCGCGGGTCGAGCGACTCGGCCTCGGCCCGCTCGGCCCGGAGCGGCGGCGCCCCCTCGTAGCCGAGGTCGATCGTGCCGTCCTGGCTGTGCAGCAGACCGGTCCCCCGCTCGTCGGTGACGGTCAGCTCGGCCCCCTCGCGGGCGCCCCAGAACACCTTGCCGGTGGCGGTGCGCCGGCCGGCCGGGCTCTCCTCGACCACCTCGACCCGCGCGCCGCCGGTGTCGTCCAGGGCCTGCACGGCCGAGAGCAGCACCTGCTTGGGCGCCCGGACGGTCGCCGGCGTGCCCTGCGGGGTGCGGTCCCCCGAGACGGCCAGCAGGCTGCACGCGGTGAGGCCGCTGGCGAGCACCAGGAGGGCCGCCCCCCAGGCGGCGGGGCGAAGGGCGGGCGGCACGGCACACTCCGGCGGGTCGCTGCGGTCAGGCCTCGATCGGATGATCGGACCGGCCGAGCGTACGACGACCCGCCAGGGAGTTCCCCACCCCCCGGATCTCGATCCGGACACGACGACGGGCCCGCACCCCCGGTGAGGGGGTACGGGCCCGTCGTACGGACTACTGCTGCGCCCAGGACGCGGCTACCGGTCGGAGCTCAGGGCTCAGAAGGCGGCCGGGTCCTCCTCGGTCAGGAGGTTGCGGGTGCGGTTCGGGTCCACCTGGATGCCGGGGCCGATCGTGGTGCTGATCGCGGTCTTCTTGATGTAACGACCCTTGGCCGCGGACGGCTTGGCGCGGAGCACCTCGTCCAGCGCGGCGGCGTAGTTCTCGACCAGCTGCTCGTCGGTGAAGGAGGCCTTACCGATGATGAAGTGCAGGTTCGAGTGCTTGTCGACGCGGAACTCGATCTTGCCGCCCTTGATCTCGTTCACGGCCTTGGCCACGTCCGGGGTCACGGTGCCGGTCTTCGGGTTCGGCATCAGGCCACGGGGACCGAGCACGCGGCCCAGGCGGCCGACCTTGCCCATGAGGTCCGGGGTGGCGACGACGGCGTCGAAGTCGAGGCGGCCCTTGGCGACCTCGTCGATGAGCTCGTCGGAGCCGACGATGTCGGCGCCCGCAGCACGCGCGGCCTCGGCACGCTCGCCGGTCGCGAAGACCAGGACCCGAGCGGTCTTACCGGTGCCGTGCGGGAGGATCACGGTGCTGCGGACCATCTGGTCGGCCTTGCGCGGGTCGACGCCCAGACGCATGGCGACCTCGACGGTGCCGTCGAACTTGCTGGTGCTGGTCGCCTTGGCGAGGCGGATGGCCTCGAGGGGGGCGTAAAGGCGCTCGCGGTCGACCTGTGCGTCCGCGGCCTTCAGAGCCTTGCTGCGCTTCACTGCTGCTCCTGAATGGGGAATGGAGTCGTGGTATGGACGGGCCGCGCAGGCCCTACCACATGGACGAGAAGGGTGATCAGCCCTCGACCGTGATGCCCATCGACCGGGCGGTGCCGGCGATGATCTTCGACGCGGCGTCCAGGTCGTTGGCGTTCAGGTCGGGGAGCTTGACCGTGGCGATCTCGCGGACCTGGGCGGCCGTGAGCTTGGCGACCTTGGTCTTGTGCGGCTCGGCCGAGCCCTTGTCCACGCCCGCGGCCTTCAGGATGAGGCGCGCGGCCGGCGGCGTCTTCGTGATGAAGGTGAAGGAACGGTCGTCGTAGACCGTGATCTCCACCGGCACGATCATGCCGCGCTGCGACTCGGTCGCGGCGTTGTAGGCCTTGCAGAACTCCATGATGTTGACGCCGTGCTGGCCCAGCGCGGGGCCGACCGGCGGCGCCGGGTTGGCCGCACCGGCGTTGATCTGGAGCTTGATAAGCCCCGTGACCTTCTTCTTCTTGGGAGGCATTTCTCTCCGGGTCCTTCCGAGAGGTGATTGCTGGTGCGTGCCGGGCCGGGGCGACACCCGACCGTCAACACACACATCGGACCAGGCTAACGCGGATGCGCCGCTGGACCAAAACGACTTCGGGGTGGGGCCGCGGCCCCACCCCGAAGTCGAAGACTCGTACGCGTTCTTCCGGCCGTACTAGTTCTTCTGGATCTGGTCGAAGGACAGCTCGACCGGGGTCTCGCGACCGAAGATCTCGACCAGGCCCTTGACCTTCTTCGAGTCCGGGTTGATCTCGTTGATGGTCGCCTGCAGGGTGGCGAAGGGGCCGTCGGTGACGGTGACCGAGTCGCCGACCTCGAAGTCCAGGACCTGGATCTCGCTCGGCTTGACCGGGGAGGGCTTGCCGGCCTCCTTGGCCGCCTGGCGCTCGACGTCCGGGGCGAGCATCTTGACGACCTCGTCCAGGGTCAGCGGGTACGGGTCGTAGGCGTTGCCGACGAAGCCGGTGACACCGGGGGTGTTGCGCACGACGCCCCAGGACTCCGGGGTGAGGTCCATGCGCACCAGGACGTAGCCGGGGAGCTTGTTCTGGCGGATGGTCTTGCGGTCGCCGTTCTTGATCTGGACGACCTCCTCCTGCGGCACCTCGGCCTGGAAGATGTACTCCTCCACGTTGAGGGAGACCGCGCGCTGCTCCAGGTTCTGCTTCACCCGGTTCTCGTAGCCGGCGTAGGTGTGGATCACGTACCACTCGCCGGGCATGAACCGCAGGTCCTCGCGGAACTTGGCGACCGGGTCGACCTCGACGGCCTCCTCGGCCTCCTCGGCCTCGGCGGCCTCGGCGTCGTCCGCAGCCTCGGCGTCGTCCGCAGCCTCGTCCTCGCCCTCGGCGTCCTCTGCGGCCTCGGCGTCGAGCTCCTCGTCGGACTCCACGTGCAGCGCGGCCTCCTCGGCGGGCTCGCCGGCCTCGGCCTCGTCGTCCGCCGCGACCTCGTCCTCGTCGCTGTCCGCGGCGTCCACGATCTGCTCGGCGGCCTCGGCTTCGTCAGCCAGCTCGGCCGCGTCCAGCTCGGCGGCGACATCCGCCTCGCGGACGGTCTCGTCGGCGTCGTACAGGGGGGAGTCAGACACGGTGGCTGCTTCTTTCCTGGAGATGGTGAAGGTGGCGCGCTCCGGGACCGCTCCGGCGCCGCTCCGCTTCACGCGGGCGCCAGGAGATGACTCGGAGACTTCAACAGTACCGAGTCAACGGTAGCGGCCTCGTACGTCCGGCGCCGACAGCTCGACCCGGGCCGAAGAATCGGCCCGGGTCGGGAAGCTGTTTCGAAGGTGGGACCGCTCGGTCAGCCGAAGACCCAGAGGCTGAGCTTCGAGAATCCGTAGTCGAGGCCGGCGACGAACGCCATCACGACCACGACGAACACGACCACGACGGTGGTGTAGTTGACCAGCTCGTTGCGGGAGGGCCAGACGACCTTGCGCAGTTCCGCGATGATCTGGCGGTAGAAGAGCGCGAGCCGGGCGAAGACGCCCTTCTTGGCGCGCTTGCCGGACTTCTTGTCCGCGCGGCCCGCCTTGCGGTCGCGGCGCGATCCCTTGTCCCCGCCCTCGGCGGGCGTGGCCTCGTCGGCGCCGTCGGCACCCTCGGGGTTGCCGCTCTCAGGCGTTGCGGTGGAGCCCGTGGTCTCCGTCACTCGTCCTCACCTGAATCCGGGTCCTGCCGAGCATCACCTGCGTACCCGACAGGGCACGAGCGGCCGGCTAAAAGGGTGCTGTTCGGTGCCCTCTCCGCATCAAGCCCGCTCGCTCTGTGGAGCGAACGGGCTGAATACGGATCAAGCAGCAGGGCAAGAGGGACTTGAACCCCCAACCGCCGGTTTTGGAGACCGGTGCTCTACCAATTGAGCTATTGCCCTACGGTGCCTTTCGGCCCCTGTAGCGACCACCAACCTACCGCATCTCCCGCCGCTGTCTGCACAGGCGGTGGAAGCTGTGGCTTCTCGGTGGCCGTCGAGGAGTGAGTGTACGTGGTCGAGGGGCGTTTGGTCGAACCTCTTCTTTCACGACCGACCACAGACCGGCACCGCACCGGGCCGCCATGTGGACGAGCCCGTACATATGGTGAAACCCCCATGCCCGGTCCGTCCCGGTTCTGCGACCATGCAGGCATGAGCGCTTCCACCCCGCAGCCCGACAGTTCCGTCCGCCCCGCCGACCGCCGCGTCTCCGCCCGGATCGGCGCGATCGCCGAGTCCGCGACCCTCGCCGTGGACGCCAAGGCCAAGGCCCTCAAGGCGGCCGGCCGGCCGGTCATCGGCTTCGGCGCCGGCGAGCCGGACTTCCCCACCCCGGACTACATCGTCGAGGCGGCCGTCGAGGCCTGCCGCGACCCCAAGAACCACCGCTACACCCCGGCCGGCGGCCTGCCGGAGCTGAAGGCCGCGATCGCCGCCAAGACGCTGCGCGACTCCGGCTACCAGGTGGACGCCTCCCAGGTGCTGGTGACCAACGGCGGCAAGCAGGCGATCTACGAGGCCTTCGCCGCGATCCTCGACCCGGGCGACGAGGTCATCGTCCCGGCCCCGTACTGGACCACCTACCCGGAGTCGGTGCTGCTGGCCGGCGGTGTCCCGGTGGAGGTCGTGGCCGACGAGACCACCGGCTACAAGGTCTCGGTCGAGCAGCTGGAGGCCGCCCGCACCGAGAACACCAAGGTGGTGCTGTTCGTCTCGCCGTCCAACCCGACCGGCGCGGTCTACACCGAGGCCGAGGCCCGGGCCATCGGCGAGTGGGCGCTGGAGCACGGCCTCTGGGTGCTGACCGACGAGATCTACGAGCACCTGGTCTACGGCGACGCGACGTTCACCTCGCTGCCGGCCCTGCTGCCCGAGCTCGCGGACAAGACCATCGTGGTCAACGGCGTGGCCAAGACCTACGCCATGACCGGCTGGCGGGTGGGCTGGCTGATCGGCCCCAAGGACGTCGTCAAGGCCGCGACCAACCTGCAGTCGCACGCCACCTCGAACGTCTCCAACGTCGCGCAGCGCGCCGCGCTCGCCGCCGTCAGCGGTGACCTCTCCGCCGTGCACGAGATGCGCACCGCCTTCGACCGGCGCCGCCGGACCATCGTGAAGATGCTGAACGAGATCGAGGGCGTCATCTGCCCCGAGCCCGAGGGCGCGTTCTACGTCTACCCGTCGGTCAAGGGCCTGCTGGGCAAGGAGATCCGCGGCAAGCGCCCGCAGAGCTCCGCCGAGCTGGCCGCGCTGATCCTGGACGAGGTCGAGGTCGCGGTCGTCCCCGGCGAGGCCTTCGGCACCCCGGGCTACCTGCGGTTGTCCTACGCGCTGGGCGACGCCGACCTGGCCGAGGGCGTCGGCCGGATCCAGAAGCTGCTCGGCGAGGCGGCCGCCTGACGGCCCGATCCACCGTGACCGCCCCCTTTTCACCCCTTCGGGGGACGTGAAGGGGGCGGTTCCCGTATCGGGGCCCGATACGGCAGTATCGGCGAATGGAACGCCTGCCGAACCCGCGAGACGTCAGAGACCTCCCCAAGGCCCACCTCCACCTGCACTTCACCGGCTCGATGCGCCCGGCCACGCTGCTGGAGCTGGCCGACAAGCACGGCGTCCGGCTGCCGGAGGCGCTGAGCTCCGCCGAGCCGCCCAGACTGCGGGCGACCGACGAACGCGGCTGGTTCCGCTTCCAGCGCCTCTACGACACCGCCCGCTCGGTGCTGCACGACGAGTCCGACATCCGCCGGCTGGTGCTGGAGACCGCCGAGGACGAACGGCGGGACGGATCGCGCTGGCTGGAGATCCAGGTCGACCCGACCTCGTACGCGCCCCGGCTCGGTGGTCTGATCCCCGCCCTGGAACTGATCCTGGACGCGGTGGAGCACGCCGCCGAGGCGACCGGGGTGGGGATCCGGGTGCTGGTCGCGGCCAACCGGATGAAGTCCCCGATGGACGCCCGGACGCTGGCCCGGCTCGCCGTCCGCTACGCCGACCGGGGCGTGGTCGGCTTCGGCCTCTCCAACGACGAGCGGCGCGGCCTCGCCCGGGACTTCGACCGGGCCTTCGACATCGCCCGCAAGGGCGGACTGCTGGCCGCCCCGCACGGCGGCGAGCTGGCCGGGCCGGAGTCGGTCCGGGACTGCCTGGACGATCTGGGCGCGGGCCGGATCGGCCACGGCGTCCGCGCCGCCGAGGACCCCCGGCTGATGCAGCGGCTGGCCGACCGCCAGATCACCTGCGAGGTCTGCCCGTCCTCCAACGTCTCGCTGGGCGTCTACGAGCGGGCCGAGGACGTCCCGCTGCGCCGGCTGTTCGACGCGGGCGTCCCGCTGGCGCTGGGCGCCGACGACCCGCTGCTGTTCGGCTCCCGGCTGGCCGCCCAGTACGACCTGGCCCGCGACGTGCTCGGCTTCTCCGACGCCGAACTCGCCGAGCTGGCCCGGCAGTCGGTGCGCGGCTCGCGCGCGCCGGACAGCGTGCGGAAGGAACTGCTGGCGGACATCGACGGCTGGCTCGGGGACGGCGGCCCGGGCGCGGCGACCGCCTAGAGCTGGACGCCCACCATCACCGGCTCGTTGACCAGCTCCACGCCGAACGCCGCCCGGACACCGTCCCGGATCTCGCGGGCCAGCGCCAGCAGGTCCTCGGCGGTGGCCGCGCCGCGGTTGGTCAGGGCCAGGGTGTGCTTGGTGGAGAGGGTGGCCGGGCCGCTGCCGTACCCCTTGCCGTAGCCGGCCCGGTCGATCAGCCAGGCCGCCGAGGTCTTGGTCCGGCCGTCCGCCGCCGGGTAGGCGGGGGCGGTGAGCTCGCGCTCCGCGGCCAGCGCCAGGAACGCGGCGTACTGCTCGGCGGTCAGCACCGGGTTGGTGAAGAAGGAGCCCGCCGACCAGGTGTCGTGGTCGGCCGGGTCGAGCACCATGCCCTTGCCCGCGCGCAGCATCAGCACGGCGTTCCAGGCGCTGCGGACGTCGACCCGCTCGCCCTGCTCGACGCCCAGGTGGCGGGCCGTCTCGGCGTAGGCGACCGGGGTGGAGAGCCCTCCCTCGTCCCGCAGCCCGAAGCGGACCCGCAGGACGACGTAGCGGTCCGGGTCGGCCTTGAAGCGGCTGTGCCGGTAGGAGAAGCCGCACTCGGCGTTGGAGAGGGTGACCACCTCGTCGGCCCGGCGGTCGTAGGCGACCACCTCGGTGATCGACTGCGCGACCTCCTGGCCGTACGCGCCGACGTTCTGGACCGGCGTGGCGCCGGCCGAGCCGGGGATGCCGGCCAGGAACTCGATCCCGGCCAGGCCGTGCTCCAGCACGGTGTCGGTCACCGCGTCGGCCCAGACCTCGCCGGCGGCGAGCTCCAGGGTGGTGCCGTCCAGCGCGAAGCCGGTGGTGGCGATCCGCAGCACCGTCCCGGCGAAGCCCGCGTCGCCGATCACCAGGTTGGAGCCACCGCCGAGGACCAGCAGCGGCTCGCCGGCCGCGTCGGCCTCCCGGACGGTGGCGATCACGTCCTCGTCGGTCTGCGCGGTCACCAGCCGGCGGGCGGGGCCGCCGAGCCGCAGGGTGGTCAGCGGGGCGAGGGGGGCGTCGAGTTCTACCAGCACGCCCCCAGCGTACGGGGAGGGGCCGGTCCGCCCCTCCCCGCCGCCCTCCACCGGTACCGCCCGGCGGCCTCAGGCCAGCCGGACGACGGCGCGGGACATGCCCAGCACCTTCTGGCCGCCGAAGGTCGCCAGCAGGTCGATCTGCGCCTTGCGGTCGTCGAGCAGCTTGGCGACCTTGGCGGTGACCTCGATCACGGAGCCGACGCCGTCGTTGGGCACCGTCACCGGCCGGGTGAAGCGCACGCCGTACTCGACCACCGCGCCCGGGTCGCCGACCCAGTCGGTGACCACCCGGATCGCCTCGGCCATGGTGAACATGCCGTGCGCGATGACGTCGGGCAGGCCGACCTCCAGCGCGAACTTCTCGTTCCAGTGGATCGGGTTGAAGTCGCCGGAGGCGCCCGCGTACTGCACCAACGCGGCGCGGGTCACGGGGAAGGACCGTGCCGGGAGCTCGGTGCCGACCTCGACCTCGTCGTAGCTGATCGCCATCGTGTTACTCCCCCGCCTCGTCGGCGGCCCGGGCCACCAGGGTCATGACCGACGTCACCACGTGCTCGCCGCTCTGGTCCGTCACCTCGCCGCGCACCGTGAGCACGTCGTTGCCCGCGAGCGACTTGATGTTGTCGATGCTCACCGCGACCGAGAGCCGGTCACCGGCCCGCACCGGGCGGGTGTAGGCGAACTTCTGGTCGCCGTGCACCACCCGGCTGTAGTCCAGGCCCAGCTGCGGGTCCTCGACCACCTGGCCGGCGGCCCGGTAGGTGAGGACGAAGGGGAAGGTCGGCGGGGCGATGACGTCCGGGTGCCCGAACGCCTTGGCGGCCTCCGGGTCGGTGTACGCCGGGTTGGCGTCACCCACGGCGACGGCGAACTCGCGGATCTTCTCCCGGCCGACCTCGTACGGCTCGGTGGGCGGGTAGGTCCGCCCGATGAAGGAGGGGTCGAGCGCCATGGCAGCTCCTCAAGAGCACGGTGAATGACGAAAAGACTCCGGGCCGCACCCTGTGAGGGGTACGGCCCGGAGTCGTAGACCTGTGATCACACAGGTCCGCGGACACGCGACAGGGTCAGCGGGTCTCGCGGTGCGCGGTGTGCGAGTTGCAGCGGGGGCAGTGCTTCTTCATCTCAAGACGGTCCGGGTCGTTACGCCGGTTCTTCTTGGTGATGTAGTTCCGCTCCTTGCACTCCACGCAGGCCAGCGTGATCTTCGGGCGGACATCGGTGGCAGCCACGGGAGTGCCTTCCTTGGACATTGAATAAGAACACAACAAGAGTAGCCGACCGGGAGTGCGATCTCCCGACCGACTACGCGGGGTAGCGGTGACCGGACTTGAACCGGTGACACAGCGATTATGAGCCGCTTGCTCTACCAACTGAGCTACACCGCCACAGTGATCCGGAGCACAGCCGAAGCTGACTCCTTCTCACCAGAGCCCCCATGCGGAATCGAACCGCAGACCTTCTCCTTACCATGGAGACGCTCTACCGACTGAGCTATAGGGGCGAACGAGGAAGAGATTACACGTTCCGCGCCCAGAGGTGAAATCCGTATCCCGACGCGAAGACCGCAGGTGGGCGAGGTGCACGGGCGAGCGATCGAAGGCCGGGCGTTCGAGCGGCCCGTACGGGGCGCGGCCCGACCCGATACGACTATTGCCCGCCTCCCCGCACCCCGCGCCCCCGCCCCATAGGCTCGTCGCTCATTGATCGGGACGGGCCGGGGATCTGGACGGGCCAGCGCGAGGAGGAACCGGGCGATGGACAGCGCACCCTCCGACGGGCCGCAGCCGGGATCCGGCCCGGCCGCCAACCCGCTGGGGCACGGCCCCGTCCTGCTGCTCACCGACGCCCGGCTCGCCGACGGCCGGGTGGTGGACGTGCGGATCAGCGGCGACCGGATCCAGGCCGTCGGCACCACCGGCAGCCTCGGCCCGCTGCCCGCCCTGCCCGGCGCCCCCACGGCCACCACCGGCGCCCGGATCGACCTCAGGGGCTACCTGCTGCTGCCGGCCCCCGCCGAGGCGCACGCGCACTACGACGTCGCCTTCTCCGCCGCGCTGCCCGCCCCTCCGCCGGAGACCTCCGCCGACCTCACCCGCCGGGTCACCGAGGCCGCGCTCACCTCGCTCGGGTACGGCGCCACCGCGCAGCGCACCCATGTGCGGATCGGCGACGTGCACGGGCTGCGCCGGCTGGAGGCGGTGCTCACCGCCCGGCAGGCGCTGCGCGGTCTGGCCGAACTGCAGGCGGTGGCGATGCCGCGGCTGCTCACCGGCCGGGCCGGCGCGGACGGCCGGGCCCAGCTGCGCGACGCGCTCAAGCTCGGCGCCACCGCGGCCGGCGGCTGCCCGGAGCTGGACCCGGACCCGGCCGGGTACGTCCAGGTGCTGCTGGAGGCCGCCCGGGAGGCGGACTGCCCGGTGGACCTGCACACCACCGGGGCCGACCCGGCGCAGTTGGCCCGGCTGGCGGGCGCGCTCGCCCCGCTGCGGCCCCGGGTGGTGCTGGGCCCGTGCGGGGCGCTGGCCCCGGGCGGTTCGGCGGCGCTGGCCAGCAGTGGCGTCCGGGTGGTCTGCCTGCCGCAGAACGGCTGCTGCAGCGGGCTGGAGGGCCGGGCCACCGGGACGCGACCGGGGCTGGCGCGCGAGCTGGCGCGGGCCGGGGTCCCGCTCTCGGCGGGCAGCGGCTCGCTGCGCGACCCGGCCAACCCGGTGGGCCGGGCCGATCCGCTGGAGGCCGCCTACCTGCTGGCGGCGAGCGGGGCGCTGGACGTGGAGGCGGCCTACGACGCGGTGGCCAACCAGGCCCGGGCGGCGCTCGGGCTGCCGCCGGTCCGGGTGGACGCCGGGTTCCCGGCGGAGCTGCTGGCGGTGCGCGGGGACAGCCTGGCGGGGGCGCTCGCCGGCGGGCACAGCCGGCTGGTGGTGCACAGCGGGCGGATCGTCAGCCGGACCAGTGCCGTCCGGGAGTTCGCCGACACGGTGGCGCTGGCGCTGCCGCGGCAGTCGGGGAGCACCGGCGGGGGGTGAGCGCCGGGCTCGCGGCCGCGGGCCGGCACGGGGCCGATCGGGTGATAGGGGCGCGCGTCGTTGGTCGCGCGCCCCTCCCCCACCAGTCGGCCGCCGGGGCGGCGGAGCGGCCCCGGCATCCCCCACATGGAGCAGGGCCGCTCTCTCACCGCTGACGCTACGCCCGCCGACGGCCCGGTCCGGCCGGCCTTGACGCCCTCCTGTCGCCCGGCGGGCCGCCCTTGACGGCTCGTTGACGCCGGCCCGGCCCGGCGGGAGGCCAGGGGGTCAGGAGGCCAGGGCGTCAGGACTTCACGACTTCACGACTTCAGGGCTCGTACCGGTAGCCGATACCGGGCTCGGTGATCAGATGGCGCGGGCGGGCCGGATCGCGTTCCAGCTTGCGGCGCAGCCCGGCCAGGTAGACCCGCAGGTAGTTGCCGCGCTCCTCCTGCGCCGGGCCCCAGACCTCGCGCAGGATCTGCCGCCCGGGCACCAGGCGGCCGGGGTTGGCGAGCAGCAGGGCGAGGATGCGCCACTCGGTGGGGGTGAGCCGGACCGGCCCGTCCGGGCCGGTGACGGTGGTGGCGGCGATGTCCACGGTGTGCGCGCCGATCACCGGCGGGGCCGGGGCGCGGCCGCCCGGTGGCCGGCGCAGGACGGCACGCAGCCGGGCGAGCAGTTCCTCCATCAGGAACGGCTTGGTGAGGTAGTCGTCGGCGCCGGCGTCGAGGGCGCCCACCTTGTCGGCGGCGCCGGTGCGGCCGGAGAGCACGATGATCGGCACCGCGCTATGGCTGCGCAGGCCCCGGATGACGTCCATGCCGTCCAGGTCGGGCAGCCCCAGGTCGAGCAGGACGGCGTCGGGCGAGGTGCGGGCGGCCCGGTCCAGGGCCTCGCCGCCGCTGGCGGCCGTCCGGACGGCGTACTGGCGGGCGCTCAGATTGATCCGGAGGGTGCGCAGCAGCGCCGGTTCGTCGTCGACGATCAGGATCTCGCTCATGCGGGCGCTCCTCCCGGGTGGGCGGCGGGCAGGGTGAGCAGCATGGTGGTGCCGCCGCCGGGGGTGTCCTCGACCTCCAGGCTGCCGCCCATGGCCTCGGCGAGGCCGCGGGAGAGGGCGAGTCCGAGGCCGACGCCGGTGGTGTTGTCGGTGTCGCCGAGGCGTTGGAAGGGCAGGAAGACGCGGTCGCGGTCTCCGGGGGCGATGCCGGGGCCGCGGTCGATGACGCGGATCTCGACCTGGTCCCGGTGGTGGCTGGCGGCGACCAGCACGGGGGCGCCGGGGGCGTTGTGGCGCAGCGCGTTGGCGATGACGTTGGCCAGCACGCGTTCCAGCAGCGGTGGGTCCACCAGCACCGCCGGCACGGTGTCCAGGTCGAGCGGCTGGACCGGCGCGTACGGGTCGGGGAGGGTGTCCAGCGCCCGGGGCAGGATCTCGTCCAGGTGGGTCTCGGCGAGGTGCAGGGTGAGGGCCCCGGCCTGGAGGCGGCTCATGTCGAGCAGGTTGTCCACCAGTCGGGTGAGTTTGACCAGGGACTCGTCGGCGGTGGCCAGGAGTTCGGCCTGGTCCTCGGCGGAGAACTCGACGTCGGGGCTGCGCAGCGAGCCGACCGAGGCGAGGGCGGCGGCCAGCGGGGTGCGCAGGTCGTGGCTGACGGCGGCGAGCAGGGCGGTGCGCATCCGGTCGGCGGCCTTGATCGGTTCGACCTCGGCGGCGACCACGGCGAGCCGGTCGCGTTCCAGGGCGGCGGCGACGTGGGCGGCGAAGGCGGTGAGGACGCGCTGGTCGGCGGCGGGCAGCCGGCGACCGGTGAGCGCCAGCAGGGCGTCGGCGCCGACCGGGATCTCGGTGGTCTCCCCCGGTCCGGCGGGCTCGCCCTCGCCGTCGCAGTGGGCCAGCACCGTGCCGCCGGTGCGTTCCAGCAGGGCGACGGAGTCCATGCCGAAGGCCGTCCGGGACTTCTCCAGCAGGGCGGGCAGGGCGTCGGCGCCGCGCAGCACGCTGCCGGCGAGGGTGGACAGGGTCTCGGCCTCGGCGGTGGCCCGGGCGGCCCGCGTGGTGAGCCGGCTCGCGTGGTCGACCACGGTGGAGACGGTGAGGGCGACGGCCGCGAAGACCACCAGGGCGACGATGTTGTTGGTCTCGCCGATGGTCAGGGTGTGGACGGGCGGGATGAAGAAGTAGTTCAGCAGCGCCGAGGCGACCAGCGAGGCCAGCAAAGCCGAGGTGGCGCCGCCGAGCAGCGCCACCGCCACCACGCCGAGTTGGAAGATCAGCGCGTCGGTGGTCAGGTTCACCGCCTCGTGGAACTGGGAGAGGACCAGGGTGAGCAGCCAGGGCATCACCAGCCCGGCGGCGAACCCGGCGACCGTGCGGCGCCGGGAGTGGCGGCGGCCGAGCGAGGGCAGCCGGCCGCGTCCGGTGAACGCGTGGGTGACCATGTGGACGTCGATGTCCTCGGAGGCGTCCACGGTGGTCTCGCCGATGCCCGGGCCGGTCAGGAGCCGGGTGATCCGGCCGCGCCGGCTGGTGCCCAGCACGAGCTGGGTGGCGTCGTGGGCGCGGGCGAAGGCCAGCAGCGCGGTGGGGATGTCGTCGCCGACCACCACGTGGTAGCTGCCGCCCAGCGCCTCCACCAGCTGGCGCTGCTGGGCGAGCGCGCCGGAGGAGGCGCCGGCCAGGCCGTCGCTGCGGGTGACGTGCACGGCGAGCAGGTCACCGCCGGCGGTGCGGTCGGAGATCCGGGCGGCGCGGCGGATCAGCGTCTCGCCCTCCGGGCCGCCGGTGAGGGCGACCACCACCCGCTCGCGGGTCTCCCAGACGCGGTCGATGTTGTGGCTGGCCCGGTAGTCGCGCAGCCCCTCGTCGACCCGCCCGGCCACCCAGAGCAGGGCGAGCTCGCGCAGGGCCGTGAGGTTGCCGACCCGGAAGTAGTTCGAGAGCGCGGCGTCCACCTTCTCCGCCCTGTAGACGTTGCCGTGGGCCATCCGGCGGCGCAGCGCCTGGGGGGCCATGTCGACGAGTTCGATCTGGTCGGCCCGGCGGACCACCTCGTCCGGGACGGTCTCGCGCTGGGGGATGCCGGTGATCTTCTGGACGACGTCGTTCAGCGATTCCAGGTGCTGGATGTTGACGGTGGTGATGACGTCGATCCCGGCGTCCAGCAGTTCCTCGACGTCCTGCCAGCGCTTGGCGTGCCGGCCGCCGGGGACGTTGGTGTGCGCGAGCTCGTCCACCAGGACCACCGTGGGCCCGCGCCGCAGCACCGCGTCGAGGTCCATCTCCTCGAACTCGGCGTCCCGGTAGGAGCGCCGGACCCTGGGGAGGACCTCCAGCGCGCCGAGCATGGACTCGGTGTGGCGGCGGCCGTGGCACTCGATGTAGCCGACCACGACGTCCGCGCCGCGGGCCTGTCTGCGCCCGGCCTCGTCCAGCATCCGGTAGGTCTTGCCGACACCGGGGGCGGAACCGAGGTACACCCTCAGCCGGCCGCGGCGGGGGCCGGTGCCGGGAGTGAGGTCGCGGGCCATGGGCGCTGCTCTTTCGTCTTCGTACGAGGGTCGGGACGTACGGCGGCCGACCCGGGCACGGGGTGGCACCCCGGCCCGGGTCGGCCTGTCTCACGGAGCCGGCCGGTCGGCCGTCACTTCTGCTCTGCCAAGGCGGTGTTGAGGAGGACGACGTTGACGCCCGGTTGGCCGAGGAAGCCGAGCGAGCGGTCCTCGGTGTACTTCGCCACCAGCTTGTTCAGCTGCTCGGCCGAGACGTTTCCGCGGGCCTTGGCGACCCGGTCGACCTGCTCCTTGGCGTAGGCCACCGAGATGTGCGGGTCGAGGCCGGAGCCGGAGGCGGTGACCGCGTCCACCGGCACGCTCGCCGGGTCGACGCCGTCGAACGCGGCGACGGCGGCGCGGCGGTCCTCGACCGCCGTGGTGAGGTCCTCGTTGTTCGGCCCCAGGTTGGAGGCGCCGGAGACCGTCCCGCCGTAGCCGTTGGCCGAGGGGCGGGGCTGGAACCACTTCGGGTCCGGAAGGGCGGCCTCGGCGGCGTCGTCCGGGTTCTTCTTCGGCAGGTCGTAGCTCTGGCCCAGCAGGCTGGAGCCGACCTCCTTGCCGTCGGCCGTCTTCACGATCGAGCCGTTGGCCTTGTCACTGAACACGGCCTGGCCGAGGCCGGCGACCAGCAGCGGGTAGGCGAGGCCGAGGATCACCGTCATCACCAGCAGCATCCGCAGGGCGGTGAAGTGCGTGCGCACGGTGGTGGGCAGGGGCTTGGACATCCGGATTCTCCTCTCTCAGCTCAGGCCGGGGATGAACTGGACGACGAGGTCGATCAGCTTGATCCCGACGAAGGGGACGATCAGACCACCGAAGCCGTAGACCCCGATGTTGCGACGCAGCAGCGAACTCGCGTCGGAAGGACGGTACTTGACACCGCGCAGGGCGAGCGGGATCAGGCCGACGATGACCAGGGCGTTGAAGACGATCGCCGAGGTGATCGCGGACTGCGGGCTGTGCAGGCCCATGATGTTGAGCTTGTCCAGGCCCGGGTAGACCGCCGCGAACATCGCCGGGATGATCGCGAAGTACTTCGCGACGTCGTTGGCGATCGAGAAGGTGGTCAGCGCGCCGCGGGTGATCAGGAGCTGCTTGCCGATCTCGACGATCTCGATCAGCTTGGTGGGGTTGGAGTCCAGGTCGACCATGTTGCCGGCCTCCTTGGCCGCCATGGTCCCGGTGTTCATCGCCACACCGACGTCGGCCTGGGCCAGCGCCGGGGCGTCGTTGGTGCCGTCCCCCGTCATCGCGACCAGCTTGCCGCCGGCCTGCTCCTTCTTGATCAGGGCCATCTTGTCCTCGGGGGTGGCCTCGGCGAGGAAGTCGTCCACGCCCGCCTCCTCCGCGATCGCCCTGGCGGTCAGCGGGTTGTCACCCGTGATCATGATGGTCTTGATGCCCATCCGGCGCAGCTCGTCGAACCGCTCCCGCATGCCCTCCTTGACCACGTCCTTGAGGTGGATGACCCCCAGGACCTTGGCCGGCTCCGGGGCCTTCCTGGTCGCCACCACCAGGGGCGTGCCGCCGGCCGCGGAGATCCCGTCCACCAGGGTGGAGACCTCGTCGGTGACCGTGCCGCCGTTGTCGGTGACCCAGTTGGTGACGGCGGCGGCCGCGCCCTTGCGCACCTGGTGCACGCCGTCGGCCTCGTCGAGGTCGACACCGGACATCCGGGTCTGCGCGGTGAACGGCACCCAGGTGGCGTGCTCCAACTCGCCCTGGGCGCGCGCCCGCAGACCGTACCCGGTCTTGGCGAGGACGACGATGGAGCGGCCCTCCGGGGTCTCGTCGGCCAGCGAGGAGAGCTGCGCGGCGTCCGCGAGCTCCTCGGTGGAGACGCCGGTGGCGGAGAGGAACTCGGCGGCCTGGCGGTTGCCGAGGGTGATGGTGCCGGTCTTGTCGAGCAGCAGGGTGTTGACGTCGCCGGCGGCCTCGACGGCCCGGCCGGACATCGCCAGCACGTTGCGCTGGACCAGCCGGTCCATGCCCGCGATGCCGATCGCCGACAGCAGCGCGCCGATGGTGGTCGGGATGAGCGCCACGATCAGGGCGACCAGCACGATCATCGACTGCGGCGCACCCGCGTAGGTGGCCATCGGCTGGAGCGTGACGACCGCGATCAGGAAGACGATCGTCAGCGAGGCCAGCAGGATGTTGAGCGCGATCTCGTTCGGCGTCTTCTGCCGGGCCGCGCCCTCGACCAGGGCGATCATCCGGTCGATGAAGGACTTGCCGGGCTCCGACGCGATCTTCACCACGATCCGGTCCGAGAGCACCTTGGTGCCACCGGTCACCGCGCTGCGGTCACCGCCCGACTCGCGGATCACCGGCGCGGACTCACCCGTGATCGCCGACTCGTCGACCGAGGCGACACCCTCGACGACGTCACCGTCGCCGGGGATGGTCTGCCCGGCCTCGACCACCACGTGGTCGCCCAGCCGCAGCGCGGTGCCGGCGACCTCCTCCTCGGCCCGGCCCTTCGGCCAGTCGGTGAGGCGGCGCGCCATCGTGTCGGTCTTGGTCTTGCGCAGGGTGTCCGCCTGCGCCTTCCCCCGGCCCTCGGCCACCGCCTCGGCCAGGTTGGCGAAGACCGTGGTCAGCCAGAGCCACACGGTGATCGACCAGGCGAAGACGCTCGGGTCCGCTATCGCGGCCACGGTGGTGACCACCGAGCCGACCTCGACCACGAACATCACCGGGTTCTTGACCATCACCCGGGGGTCGAGCTTCCGCACCGCGTCGGGCAGCGAGGCGACGATCAGCTTCGGGTCCAGCAGCCCGCCGGAGACTCTGTGCGGCGCGGCGGGCGCCTCCGGCTGCGTGGCCGGCTTGTCGGTAAGGGTGGACGACATCAGGAGAGACCTTCCGCGATCGGCCCGAGAGCCAGGGCCGGGAAGTAGGTGAGGCCGACGACGATCAGGACGACGCCCGACAGCAGGCCCACGAACAGCGGCTTGTGGGTGGGCAGGGTGCCCGGGGTGGCGGGGACGGGCTGCTGCTGCGCGAGCGAGCCGGCCAGCGCCAGGACGAAGACCATCGGCAGGAACCGGCCGAACACCATCGCCAGACCCAGCGCCGTGTCGTACCAGTCGGTGTTCACCGTGATGCCGGCGAACGCCGAACCGTTGTTGTTCGACGCCGAGGTGAACGCGTACAGGACCTCGGAGAAGCCGTGCGCACCGGAGTTGAGCATCCCGGCCCGCTCACCGGGCAGCGCCATCGCCACTCCCGTACCGATCAGCACGATCGTCGGCGTGGTCAGGATGTAGAGGGAGGCGAACTTCATCTCCCGCCCGCCCAGCTTCTTGCCCAGGTACTCCGGCGTGCGGCCGACCATCAGACCGGCCACGAAGACCGCGACGATCGCCAGCACCAGCATCCCGTACAGGCCCGAGCCGGTACCGCCGGGCGCGATCTCGCCCAGCATCATGTTGAACATCGTCAGCCCGCCGCCGAACGGCGAGTACGAGTCGTGGAAGGAGTTCACCGCGCCCGTCGACGTCAGCGTCGTCGACGCCGCGAACAGGCTGGACGCCGCGATGCCGAACCGCTGCTCCTTGCCCTCCATCGCCCCGCCGGCCGCCTGCATCGCCGCACCGGAGTGCTGCGACTCGAAGAAGGTGATCAGCGCGACCGAGGCCATCCAGAACAGGCCCATCACCGCGACGATCGCGTAGCCCTGCCGGTGGTCGCCCACCATCCTCCCGAAGGCGCGCGGCAGCGCGAACGGGATCAGCAGGATCAGGAAGACCTGCAGCAGATTGGTGAACCCGGTGGGGTTCTCGAACGGGTGCGCCGAGTTGGCGTTGTAGAAGCCGCCGCCGTTGGTCCCCAGCAGCTTGATGACCTCCTGCGAGGCCACCGGCCCGCCCGGGACCGACTGCGGGTCGCCCGCCAGGGTCGCCACCTCGTGGAAGCCGTGGAAGTTCTGCACCACGCCGTTCGCCACCAGGACCAGGGCGAACACGATCGAGATCGGCAGCAGCAGCCGCAGGACGATCCGGGTCAGGTCGACCCAGAAGTTGCCCACCCGGTCCGTCCGGTTGCGGGTGAACCCCCGGATCAGCGCCGCGACGATCGCGATGCCGACCGCGGCGGACACGAAGTTCTGCACCGCCAGGCCCGCCATCTGCGCCAGGTGCCCCATCGCGGACTCACCGCTGTAGGACTGCCAGTTGGTGTTGGCGGTGAACGAGATCGCGGTGTTCCACGCCTGGTGCCCCGACATCTGCGGGACCCCGAGGCTCAGCAGCAGGTGGCCCTGCAGGCGGATCAGGCCGTAGAGGAAGAGCACCGAGACGGCCGAGAAGGCCAGCACCGAGCGCAGGTAGACCGGCCAGCGCTGGTCGGCGTCACCGTCCACCCCGATGACCTTGTACAGGCCGCGCTCGGCTCTCAGGTGCTTGGAGGTGGTCAGGATGCGGGCGATGTGGTCGCCCAGCGGCCGGTAGCACAGGGCCAGGGCGCCCACCAGGGCGATGACCTGCAGCCAGCCCGCGAGAGTGGAGCTCATGTCAGAACTTCTCCGGGTAGATCAGCGCGACGACGAGGTAGCCGACGAGAGCGACGGCCACGATGAGACCTGCGATGTTCTCGGCGCTCACAGCTTCTCCACCCCCCGCGCGATCAGGGCGATGACGGCGAACACGGCGACCGTGACACCGACGTAGATGAGATCGGACATGGGCTCCACCACAGTGGTTCGGAGGTGGCCGCGGCCTGGCCCTACGGGCGGTCGACGCGGCACCGGCGGCGGGCCGGCAAGAGCCAGCCAACCGCCCCTACGGACCGTTACCGGCGTTCTTGACGCCCTCCATACGGCGGCCGTTCGATTGTTGACGGGCTCCATACGGCGGCTCGACGGAGTGGCGGACGGACGGGCTCCGGACGGGCTCCGGGCCGGGGCCGGACGGGCTCCGGACGCCTCCCGGGGGCGGCTCGCCGGGGTACGCCGAGAGCCCCGGACCGGTGCGGGTCCGGGGCTCTCGGCGGCTCGGCCTCAGGCGCTCTCAGGCGTTCTCGGGCGCCGGCAGCTTCTCGTACTCCGACCGCGCCGCCGGCTCACCGCGGCGGACCGCGCCGGGGGCCCGGCGGGACGGGTGGTACGCCTTGCTGGAGGAGGTGAGCTGCCACGGCACGCTGATCACCATCACCCCCGAGGTGAACAGCAGCCTGCTCTTCAACCAGAGCGCCGACTGGTTGTGCAGCAGGTGCTCCCACCAGTGCCCGACCACGTACTCGGGGATGAACACGGCCACCGCGTCCCGGGGGCTGGTCCGGCGGTACTCGCGGACGTACGCCACCACCGGCCGGGTGATCTCCCGGTACGGCGAGTCCAGCACCTTCAGCGGCACCTGGACGTCCAGGTCCTGCCACTGCCGCTCCAGTTCGCCGGTGGCCTCCTGCTCCACCGCCACGGTCAGCGCCTCCAGCGAGTCCGGCCGGAACGCCTGGGCGTAGCCGAGCGCCCGCAGCGTGGGCTTGTGCAGCTTGGAGACCAGCACGATCCCGTGCACCTTGGAGGGCCGCACCGAATCGGCGTGCGGGTCGTCCACCGCCAGCTCCTCGGCGACGCTGTCGTAGTGCCGGCGGATGCCCCGCATCATCACCCAGAGCACGACCGCCGCGACCACGGCCAGCCAGGCGCCCTGGGTGAACTTGGTGAGCAGCACGATGACCAGGACCAGCGCGGTGGTGACCGCGCCGAAGGCGTTGATCACCCGCGAACGCTGGGCCGAGCCGCGGACGGCCGGGTCGGTCTCGGTGCGCAGCACGCGGTTCCAGTGCTTCACCATGCCGATCTGGGAGAGCGTGAAGGAGGTGAAGACGCCCAGGATGTAGAGGTGGATCAGGCTGGTGACGTCCGCGTCGTACAGCCAGAGCAGGCCGCCGGCCACCACCGCGAGCGCGATGATGCCGTTGGAGAAGGCGAGGCGGTCGCCGCGGGTGTGCATCTGCCGGGGCAGGTAGCGGTGCTCGGCCAGGATCGAGGCCAGCAGCGGGAAGCCGTTGAAGGCGGTGTTGGCCGCCAGGATCAGCACCAGCGCGGTGACGGCCTGGATGAAGTAGAAGAGGAAGCTCTGGTCGCCGCCGAAGACCGCGGCCGCCAGCTGGGCGATCACGGTCTGCTGCGGCGCGGTGTGACAGTCCCCGGGGAAGCCGGTCAGCGTGCAGGCGTCGTCGGCGATGTGGACCTTGGACATCAGCGCCAGCGCGGTGATGCCGACGAACATGACCACGGCCGTGGTGCCCATCACGGCCATCGTGGCGGCGGCGTTCCTCGACTTGGGGGCCCGGAAGGCGGGGACGCCGTTGGAGATCGCCTCCACGCCGGTCAGCGCCGTGCAGCCGGAGGCGAACGCCCGCAGGCCCAGCATCAGCAGCCCGAGGCCGGCGAGGGTGTCCTTGCCGTCCACCGGCAGGATCCCGTACGAGGCGCTGGCCGCCACCGGGGTGTCCCCGAAGACCGCCTTGACCAGGCCGGTGACGATCATCAGCAGCATGCCGCCGATGAACAGGTACGTCGGCGCGGCGAAGGCCTTGCCGGACTCCCGCACCCCGCGCAGGTTCATCGCCGCCAGCAGCACGACGAAGCCGACCGCCAGCTCGACCCGGTAGTCGGCCAGTGAGGGCAGCGCCGAGATGATGTTGTCGACGCCCGACGCCACCGACACCGCGACCGTCATCACGTAGTCGACCAGCAGCGAAGCCGCCACCACCAGGCCCGAGTTGGCGCCGAGGTTGCGGGACACCACCTCGTAGGAGCCGCCGCCGCTCGGGTAGGCGTGCACGACCTGGCGGTACGACATCACCACGACCGCCATCAGCGCGACCACACCGGCCGCGACCCACGGGGTCAGGTAGAGGAACGCGGTACCACCGACGGTGAGCACCAGCAGGATCTCCTGGGTCGCGTAGGCGACCGAGGAGAGCGGGTCGGAAGCGAAGATCGGCAGCGCCAGCCGCTTGGGGAGCAGCGTCTCGCCCAGCTCCTCGCTGCGCATGGCTTTGCCGATCACTAGGCGCTTGAGCGCCTGGGGCACGTTGAACACATGGGCGAGCGTAAGGGCCTGAAACGGGCCCGCAATGGGCCCGAGCGGAGTGTCCCGAGCGCCCGACACGCCCTTCGGGAGGGATGTTCCCGCAGGTGGAAGCCGCTATGTGCGACGCGTGCCGGGCGAATCGGAGGCGTTTCGAGGGCGTTAAGGGGGGCCGTTAAGACATCGTCAAGATATGACGATCGGATAGGACATTTACGACATAGTCCACGAATAGGCCAGGTGCGTCGGATCCGGCATCGCCGCGAACTGCCCGCTCCCGACAGCACCCGCTCCCGCCGCCGCCCGCTGCCGCCACGGCCCTCGCGGCCCGCTACATCCGCATCCGCAGCCGGCAGACCACCGCGTCGGTGTGCCGGCGCAGGGCCCGGTCGATCACGGCGCCGCGCCGGTTCTGCAGCGCGCGCTGCCAGGGCCGGACCGGCTCGACCTCGGGGATCAGCACGGTGAGGCGGTCGTAGGCGTGCTCGGTGGCGAGCCGGTTGACGAAGCCGGCGATCGGCGGCCCGAGCCGGCGGTGGCCGTCCGGGATCTCCACCAGGGGCACGCCCGGCTGCCAGAGCTCCCAGTCCCGGCGCAGCGCCTCGGCCTCGGCGGGTTCGTGGACCACGGTGACGGCCATCACCTCGTCGCCGAGCGAGAGCGCGGCGGACAGCGCGTCCCGGGTGAGGCGGGTGATCGCGGTCACCGGGACGACGACCAGGCTGCGCTGCGGGGTGAGCGGGCCGGGGACGCGTCCGAGTTCCAGACGCTCGCCGATCCGGGCGTAGCCGCGGTGGATCGCCTCGAAGAGCAGCACGAGCAACGGCAGGGCCAGGCAGATGCCCCAGGCGCCCTCGGTGAACTTGGTGCCGGTGACGACCACGGCGGCGACCCCGGTGAGCAGCGCGCCGAAGCCGTTCAGGGCCGCCTTCGCCCGCCAGCGCGCCGGCCTCGCCAGGAACCAGTGGCGGACCATGCCGACCTGGCAGACCGTGAAACCGACGAACACCCCGATCGCGAACAGCGGGACCAGGCTGTTGACGTCGCCGCCCGAACCGACCAGCAGCACCGCCGAGACCCCGGCGAGGAACAGCACGCCGTGCCGGTGGACCTGGCGGTCGGCGCGCAGCGCGAAGACGTGCGGCAGGTGGTTGTCCCGGGCGAGCAGGTGGAGCAGGACGGGCAGTCCGCCGAAGGAGGTGTTGGCGGCCAGCCCGAGCAGGACGACGGTCGCGAACTGGACCAGGTAGAAGCCCGCGCCGTGGCCCAGCGAGGCGTCCGCGAGCTGGGCGAGGACGGTGACGCCCTCGACCGGCTGGAGGTGGAAGCGGCCGATCAGCACGGCCAGTCCGATCAGCATCACGCCCAGCAGCGCGCCGAGGGCGACCTCGGTGCGCTGCGCGCGCTTCACGCCCGGCGTGCGGAAGGACGGGACGGCGTTCGCCACCGCCTCCACGCCGGTCAGCGCCGAGCAGCCGGCCGCGAAGGCCTTGAGCAGCAGCAGCGCGCCCACCGCCGTCGCGTTGCCGGCCAGCACGGACGCGTGCCCGGTGGCGGCCACGGTGCTCGCCGGCGCGTCCCGGAACAGGCCGACCACGATGATCGCCAGGATCGACAGCACGAACACCGCGGTCGGCGCCAGGAACCAGCGCGCCGACTCGGCGATCCCGCGCAGGTTCACCGCGGTCACCAGGGCGAGCACGCCCAGGCAGAGCCAGACCCGGTCGTCGTACAGGCCCGGCACCGCCGAGGTCAGCGCCGCCACCCCCGCCGTCACCGACACCGCCACGTTCAGCACGTAGTCGATGACGAGCGAGGCCGCGGCCGTCAGCGCGGTCCGCCGCCCCAGGTGCGCCTTGGCCACCGCGTACGAGCCGCCGCCGTCCGGGAACGCCGCGATCACCTGCCGGTAGGAGGCCACCAGCACCGCCAGCAGCACCGCGATCGCCGCCGTCACCGGCAGCGTGAAGCCCAGCCCGTACGCCCCGGCCGCCGCGAGCACCAGCACGATCGACTCGGGCCCGTACGCCACCGACGCCATCGCGTCCAGGGACAGCGCCGCCAGCCCGCCCAGCGCGGTCAACCGGTGACGGTCCTCCGGGGCCGCGCCGGTATCCGGGGGCTCGGGCTCGGTGGTGACAACCGGGGTGGTGGCGCTGGACATCGGACGGGACCTCCGCAGTCGGGTACTGCTCCGATCCTGCGGGCCCCGGACCGCTCGCCACCGGCCCCCCTACGCGTTCCTGACGCGCCGCCGGGCCTCCTTGACGCCTCGCTGACGCCGCGCCGGCGCTCGTCGGCGCGTCAGGGGCGGCCGCTCGGCGGAGAGGGATGGCGGGGGGTGGGTGGGCCGATGTCCCGGCGGGCGCCGGTTGGGAAGACGATCAGCTCGGACGGAGGACTCCCGGCGCGCCTGAGCGGGCCCGGAACTTCTCGACGGGGAGGCTGAACGGCCCACCCCACCCCTCGGAGACCACTTTGCTGCCTGGATCCAGCAATTGCAAGCAATGCGCAATAGTGGCACCCCCTCCCCCTGCGTTACGCTCCGCGCATGATCCATCACCCTCCGCCCCCGGATCGCCCGGCCGGCTCCGGTCCGCTCCTCCTCATCGACCTCGACCACACCCTGGTCGAACGTGACGGCGGCGCGGACGCCTGGACCCCCGGCTTCTGCGCCACCCACGGCCTCCCGCCCGACGCCGCCGCCGACGTCTTCACACTGCTGCGCGCCGACCGCTCCCCCGCCGGCTTCGCCCGGATCGCCGCCCGCTACGGCCTCCCGCGGTCCGGCGACACCCTCTGGGAGGAGCACGTCGCCGGCGAGGCCGCCCGCACCCACCTGATCCCCGGCGTCCCCGCCGCGCTCGCCGCCCTGCGCGAGGCCGGCTGGACCATCGGCGTCGTCACCAACGGCTGCACCGACATCCAGCGCGCCAAACTCGCCCGGACCGGCCTGCTCCCCGCCGTCGACACCGTCTGCGTCTCCCAGGAGGCCGGCGCCCGCAAGCCCGCCCCCGAGATCTTCCGGCTGGCCGCCACCCGCCTCGGCCGCACCCTGACCCCCGACACCTGGATGGTCGGCAACAACCCCGCCACCGACCTCCGGGGCGCCCACGCCGCCGGCATCCGCTCCATCTGGATCACCCCCACCCCGCCCCCGCCACTCCCCCCGGGCCACCCCACCCCCACCCGCACCGCCCCCGACACCCCCGCCGCCACCGCCCTGCTCCTGGCGACGCCCTGAGCCGGGCCGGACCCACCCGTCCGCCGCTGTCAGCCCTCTGGGGCAGGCTGTCCCCATGCGCGCACCCCGAGTCCAGTGCCCCGCCTGCGGTCGACCGGTCGCCCTGATGCCCACCCGCCGGGCCGGCTACGGCGTCATCCACGACCACAAGCGGGACCGCCGTGCCCTCGTCCTCTGCGAGGCGAGCATGCGGCCACTCCCGCTCGCCCAGGCCACCGCCTGGCAGGACGCACTCCCCGGGGTCGCCCCCGCCCCGGCGGCACCCACGCTCTTCTGACGCTCCGGCAGCACCCCGGGCCGGGCCGGCGCGCCGTGCGCGCCCGGAAAACAGAACCGGCCCCGAACCGCGTTTCCGCAGTTCAGGGCCGATCTGGTAATCCAGTGGCTGGTGCAGGGTTCGAACCTGCGTAGCTTGCGCGGCAGATTTACAGTCTGCTCCCTTTGGCCGCTCGGGCAACCAGCCAGGATCGGTGTCTCGCGGGGGCTTGCCCCGTTCGACTCCGTAAACGATACCCGATGCCGGGGGGTGCTCCGCCACTTTGCCGGTCACATGATGATCAAGGGACGTGCCGTGGTTGTCGGGGGCGGGTGCGGGGTGGTGCTGGATAGGCTGGGGCAGCGGGCGTCCGGTGGGACGGCCCGTGTCAGTGAAGCCAGAGCATCAAGGAGACCAACACCCATGGCCGACTCCAGTTTCGACATCGTCTCGAAGGTCGAGTGGCAGGAGGTCGACAACGCGATCAACCAGACCTCGCGTGAGATCGCCACCCGCTTCGACTTCAAGAACGTCGGCGCCGAGATCAGCCGCTCCGGCGAAACGATCGAGATGAAGGCCAGCGGCGAGGAGCGGGTGAAGGCCATTCTGGACGTGCTGCAGAGCAAGTTCATCAAGCGTGGCCTGTCGCTGAAGGCGCTGGACGCCAAGGAGCCGCAGCTGTCCGGCAAGGAGTACAAGATCTTCGCGGACGTGAAGGAGGGCATCTCCCAGGACGATGCCAAGAAGGTCGCGAAGATCATCCGCGACGAGGGCCCCAAGGGCGTGAAGGCCCAGGTCCAGGGTGACGAGCTCCGCGTGACCTCGAAGAGCCGCGACGACCTGCAGACCGTCCAGGCCCTGCTCAAGGGCAAGGACCTCGACTTCGCGCTGCAGTACGTGAACTACCGCTGACCCCGCGGGGTGTGCGCGGCGAGGCCCCGGTCCCGGGTTCGGGACCGGGGCCTCTCCCGTCGGCCGGACGCGGGTCAGCCGACGGCGGGGCGGGGCCGCAGGGCGGCCGCGGCGTCCGCGAGGGACTGGCTCTGCGCCGTGAGCGAGGCCAGTTGCTCCGACAGGGCCGGGGCGGTGCCACCGGGGGCGGCCGGCGGGGCCGGGACGGTCACCGGCGGCGTCGGCAGCTGGCCGAGCAGGCCCTGCACGACGGCCTGCAGCGAGGCGAGCAGCTGCTGGAGGCCGTGGTCCGGGAGGGCGGACAGCAGGGACGGGATCAGTCCGGTGACGGTGCCGACGAGGTCACCGACCGTCCCGAGCACCGCGCCCGGGTCGGGGACGGCGGACAGGTCCGGGGCGGCCGGCGCGGCGGGCAGGCCGGGCACCGGCGCACTGACCGGGGGCACCGCGACGGGCAGCGGCGCGTCGGCGGCCGGGCGCGCGGGGGCCGCCGGGACGGCGACGGCCGGCGGGAAGCCCGGCAGGCCCGGGACGACGGCGGAGAAGGGGGACGTTCGGGGGGCCGCTGCCTCTTGGCCGGCGGCGGTGGCGGACGCCGTGGCGACCGGGGTCAGCACGATGGCTCCGGTCAGCGCGGCGGCCATCCAGGTGGCACGCATGGGTGTTGCTTCCTCTCGATGCGAATCAGGCGAGATGCCTGATTCACACGTTGGGGCAAGCCAGTTGACCCAGCCACCGCACGTACGCCGAACGGTTCAGGCCCCGCCGGGGGCGGCCCAGCGGTCCGTCGTGCGGTGGGCGGGCAGGCCCACCGCCTCGAACTCGTCGAGGTGGTGGGCGTCCACGACTCGGGCGCCGATCCGCCGCAGGGCGCGGGAGATCGGGCTGCCCTCGGGCGGGCTGGGCTCGAACTCGCCGCTGACCAGCGGACCGAGGTCGAGCCGGCCGTCGGCCCAGACGGCGGCGCGCTGGGTGCCGCTGCCGCCGAAGTAGTCGGCCTCGACGCAGGCGATCGGACCGGCCTTGGACCAGGCGGCGAGCCGGCGTTCGAGGCCGTCCGGGAACCAGTCGAACCCGGACTCGCCGCCGAACCCCGGTTCACCGCGGCCGAACTGGAGCGCGGACAGGAAGGCGGGGGTGGCCGGTATCAGGGCCAACCCCTGGGCCAGCGGACTGAGATGGGCGGCCGGGACCTCGGCGGCGGCCACCGCGAGCAGCTCCGCCGAACCGATCAGCGCCTGAAGTTCGTACGACATTCAGTCATCCTGAACCACCGCACTGACACCGCGCCCGGCATTTACCATTCCGTACCCGGACGGGTACCACCGGACGGTGCCGGTCCGCACCCGGGCGGCCCCGGGGGCGGCCCTCACCCGGCGGGCGCACCGCCTGGGAGGGGCTCACCCGGCCCGCCCGCTCCGCCGCGGAGACCGTAGAGCAGGGTGAAGACGGTGATGTCCACCGCGTCCTCCGCGTCACTCACCCCATCCTCGTTCAACTCGTCGAACACTGCGGCGAGTTGACTGCGCAACCGGACCAGCCTGGCCGGGCTGACCCGCAGCGTCGAGTGGGCGAACAGACCGGGCGGGCCGCCCGAACCGTCCTTCGGGGCACTGAAGTCGATCCGGCCGGCGAGCAGTTGGGCGCCGAAGTCACCGCGGACGTTGTCCATGGCGGCGAACATCGCGTCATACGCCTCGGAGCGGGCCGGGGAGTCCGCGGAGAAGATCTCCGGGGAGAGCCGCACCGACTCCTGCGCGGCGGCGTAGCGGCTCTCGACGATGCCGGAGACGAGCCGGGTGCCGGCGACCCGGATCAGTCCGGCCTTCTCCAGCTGCTTGATGTGGCGGTACAGCTTGGTCTGCGGCTCGCCGAGGGCGGCCGCGATCTCCTTGGCGGTGAGCGGTCCGCCGCCCGTCGCCGCCATCAGGGCCCCGAGGATGGACAGCCGCAGCGGGTCGGCCAGCGCCTTCAGCGTGGCCGCGTCGTCGACCCGGCGTTCCCTGACCCACTCCCCGACGGCGCCCCCGGGGGACTCGTCGGCACGACCGGACTCCTGCTCAGCGTTTTCGACCACGCCCCCACCCTGGCAGATCGGGACTCGGTCCGACAATCACCCTTGCGCCAACGCTCATCCATACGCAACCATTCACGAAGACGTAAATGATTGCGCGAACGCAAGGGGTGGACATGGCGATGAACACGGCACCGACACCGGCGGGGGCAGCACCGGAGCCGCCCGCGACGGACACGGCGGCAACGGACACCGCGGCACCGACGCCGAAGCCGGTACCGCTGCGCCGCAACTGGCGCTTCCAGGCCCTCTGGGCCGGCCAGGCCTCCGCGACGCTCGGCCTCCAGATCACCGACACCGCCTACCCGCTGCTGCTGCTCGCGCTCACCGGCTCGTCCACCCTCGCCGGCGCCTTCGGGGCCCTGCAGATCGGCACGGCCGTGCTGTGCGGCGTCCACGGCGGCTCGGTCGCCGACCGGTACGACCGCCGCCGGATCCTCATCGCCGCGGACTCCGCCAGGCTGCTCGCCTCCGCGAGCGTCCCGGCGGCGATGGCGTTCGACCGGCTCACCGTGCCGCACGCGCTGCTGGTCGCCGTCGTGGTCGGCGCCACCATCGCGTACAGCGGGCCGGTCCGGCTGCTGGCGGTGCGCTCGGTCGTCCCGCCCGAGCAGTTGCGACAGGCGCTGGCCCAGGACGAGGCCCGGATGAGCGGCGCCGGGCTGATCGGGCCGCCCCTGGCCGGGTACCTGTTCGGCATCGGCCGGGCGGCGCCCTTCCTCGGCACGGTCGTCGCCTCGGCGCTGTCGCTGGCCGCCGCGCTGACGGTGCGCTTCCCCGGCCGGCCCCAGGACCCGGCGGGCCGGGGCGGGACACCCGGCGACGCGTCAGCTCCCGCACCCGGCCGGGCCCGCGCGGCCACCGCCCGGCGGCGTCCGGCGGGCGACGGCGGCGCGTTGGCCGGCTTCCGCCACCTGGTCGCCGACCCCCTGCTGCGGCCCACCCTCGCCGTCTTCCTGGTGACCAACCTGGCGGGCGCCGCGATGCTGCTGCCGGTGATGGTCCTGCTGCGCGGCAACGGCGCGTCGAGCGGCGGGATCGGCCTGGCCCTGGCCGGCGAGGCGGTCGGGGCCCTGGCCGGCGCCCTCCTGGTCTCCCGGCTGCACCGGCTCGCCGGGCCCGGGGTGCT
Organism: Kitasatospora sp. NPDC091207; assembly: GCF_044768625.1. Lineage (NCBI taxonomy): Bacteria > Bacillati > Actinomycetota > Actinomycetes > Kitasatosporales > Streptomycetaceae > Kitasatospora > Kitasatospora sp. NPDC091207. Next base: position 797,773 of record NZ_JBIVVS010000001.1, on the reverse strand, counting down.
GCTGCTCGCGGTGGCCTGGCTCTGCGTCCCGGTCACCCTGGTGCCGCTGCTGCCGGGCGGCCCGGTGGTCGTCTTCGCCGGGCTCTTCGTGGTGGGTCTGGGGGTGCCGACGCTGCGGGTGATGATCGACATCCTGGTGTTCCGCCAGGTCGAGGACGCGCTCCGCGGCCGGGTGATCGCCGCGACCATGACGCTCCTCACCCTCGGCATGCCCGCCGGGATGCTCGGCAGCGGCCTGTTGCTCGACCACCTCTCCCCCGGCGCGGCACTGGCCGCGATCGCCGGACTGCTCACCGCCGCCCTGCTGCCCGCGACGGCCGGCCGGACACTGCGCCGCTCGGCCTGGCCGGAGGCGGCCCGGCCGGACGCGGGCTGAGACCCCCAGCGGAACCCACCCGGACCGCGCCCCAGTCGCCGGACCGAACCACACCGCGCGGACCGCTCCACCACCGCGCCGTCCAAACCTCCGTCGCGCACCCCCGGCAGTCGATCACCCGGGCGGACGTACGCCGCATGCGACGCCCCCGGCAACCGGGTGAACTGGCCGGGTACGGCCCACGTGCCGGGGATCTCCCGGCACGAACGCACCCGGGGCCGCATCCGAGGAGGACGCATGAGTTCGATGGAGGCACCCTCGCCCGGCCGGGGAAGCCCGGGTGCGGACGGCGCCCGCACGACCGGTGGCGCGGTCGCGGCGCGGATGGCCAGCGCACCACGGATGTCCTGGCTGACCCTGGCACTGATGACGACCGCCTCGGTGGCCAGCCTCCGGGCCGCCCCGACCATGGCGGTGTACGGCCTGGCCTGCATCTTCCTCTACCTCGTCCCCGCGATCGTCTTCCTGCTGCCGACCGCGCTGGTCTCCGCCGAGCTGGCCTCCGGCTGGGAGGGCGGCGTCTACCGCTGGGTGTCGGAGGGCCTGTCGAAGCCGCTCGGCTTCCTCGCCGTCTGGTGCCAGTTCGCGATGACGATCTTCTACTACCCGTCCCTGCTCGCGTACGTGGCCTCGACCATCGCCTACGTGGTCAACCCGGCGCTGGCCAGCAACGGCCCGTACACCGCCGTGGTGATCATGGTGCTGTACTGGACCGGCGTCTGGGTCACCTCGCGCGGGACGAAGGCCGTGGCCGGTCTCTCCTCCTGGGGCCTGGTGATCGGCACCCTGATCCCCGGCACGCTGCTGGTGGTGCTCGGCATGGTCTTCCTCGGCCAGGGCAACAGCTCGGCCGCCCCGATGAACGCCGCGCACCTGTTCCCGCAGTGGACCGGCCTGGCGAGCCTGGTGCTGATCGTCAACAACTTCCTCAGCTACTCCGGCATGGAGATGAACGCGGTGCACGTCTCCTCGCTGCGCAACCCGGCCCGCGAGTTCCCGCGGTCGATGTTCACGGCCTCCGGGATGGTCCTGCTGATCTTCATCCTGCCCGCGCTGGCGATCAGCTGGGTGGTGCCGTCCAGCGAGCTGAGCCTGACGGCCGGCGTGATGCAGGCCTTCGACGCCTTCTTCCAGTACTTCCACATCGGCTGGCTCACCCCGGTGATCGCGGTGGCGCTGGTCGCCGCCGCCCTCGGCGGCATGCTGACCTGGCTGGCCGGGCCCTCCAAGGGGCTGCTGATGATCTCCCGGCAGGAGGGGTACCTCCCGCCGTTCCTGCAACGGCTGAACAAGGAGGGCATCCAGCAGAACCTGCTGGTCACCCAGGGTGTGATCACCACGGTCATCGCGCTCGCGTACGCGCTGATCCCGAACGTCTCCAGCGCCTACTGGATCTTCTCCGTGATCACCACGCAGGTGTACCTGATCGTCTACCTGCTGATGTTCCTCGCGGCGATCCGGCTGCGCCGCACCCAGCCGGACCACCCGCGCGGCTACCGCGCCCCGGCGCTGGTCCTGGTCTGCGTGACCGGTTTCCTGGCCTCGGCGGCGGCGATGGCGATCGGATTCGTGCCGTCCTCGCAGTTCGGCAGCGGCAGCGTCTGGTCGTACGTCGCGATCGTCGCCGGCGGCCTGCTGCTGCTCGGCCTGGTGATCCCGTACCTGTTCCTGCGACTGCGCAAGCCCTCCTGGCGCTCCCCCGAGGCCCAGGCCGAACTGGCCGCGCAGGAGGCCGCGGAGCGCCGCGACGCCACCGGAGGTGCGTGATGACCGGCACGATGATGGCCTCCCGCCACCGCTGGATCTACCTGGGTGCGATCGTCCTGCTGGTCGGGATGCTGATAACCGGCCTGCTGACGTACTCCCAGCTGCACAACACCAACAAGGCCAACGACAAGGCCAAACAGCTCTCCGAGGCCCTGGGCGCCGCCGGTTACCCGGTGCCCAGCCAGAGCCAGATCGTGCACACCCTGGGCGAGGACGGCGGCGCCGTCTGCGCGAACCCGGCGAACGCGCTGACCCAGGCGCAGTGGACGTACGGCATGTCCAACGGCGCGGGCGGGCCCGGGCAGCGGCCGGTGCTCTCCGACCGCGAGGTGGTGCTCGCGGAGACGATCGTGCTCTCGGTGTACTGCCCGGACAAACTGGCCGACATCAAGGAGAAGATCGACGACCTCAAGCTCCACGACACCGTCCGGAACTGACGCCCCGCCCGGCCGTCACCCCACCGCCCCACCCCTCGCCCCTCACCCGTCGCCCCACGCCCCCTCGACCCCAGCCGAACGACCGACCGCCCAGGAGTCGTACCCATGACCGACGAACTCGCCCGCCGGATCGCCGCCCTGATGCCCCGGGCCAAGGCCGACCTGGCCGAGCTGGTCGCCATCCCGTCCGTCGCCGACCCCCGCCAGTACCCGCCGGAGAAGTGCCGCGAGGCCGCCGAGTGGGTCGCCGCCGCCTTCACCCAGGCCGGACTGCGCGACGTCCACCTGGAGGAGACACCGGACGGCAGCCACGCCGTGATCGGCCACCGCCCGCCGCCGCCCGGCGCGCCGACCGTCCTGCTCTACTGCCACTACGACGTCCAGCCCCCGCTCGACGACGCCGCCTGGACCTCCCCGCCGTTCGAGCTGACCGAGCGCGACGGCCGTTGGTACGGGCGCGGCACCGCCGACTGCAAGGGCAACATCGTCATGCACCTCACCGCGCTGCGGGCGCTCGGTGACGACCTCCCGGTCGGCATCAAGTTCGTCGCCGAGGGTTCGGAGGAGCAGGGCACCGGCGGACTGGAGGCCTACGTGCCCCCGCACGCGGGCGAGTTGCACGCCGACGCGCTGCTGGTCTGCGACACCGGGAACGCCGCCGTCGGCGTGCCCACCGCCACCACCTCGCTGCGCGGGGTCACCAATGTGGTGATCAGCGTCTCGACGCTCGCCGGCGACATGCACTCCGGCATGTTCGGCGGCGCCGCGCCGGACGCCCTGGCCGCGCTGATCCGCGCCCTCGACTCGCTGCGCGACGCCGACGGCGGCACCCGGATCGACGGGCTGGACTGCACCGGCGGCTGGAGCGGGGTCGGCTACGACGAACAGCAGTTCCGCACCGACGCCGGGGTCCTGGAGGGCGTCCGGCTGACCGGTTCCGGCACCGTCGCCGACCGGCTCTGGGCCAGGCCCGCCGTCACCGTGCTCGGCATCGACTGCCCTCCGGTGGTCGGCTCGGCCGCCGCCATCCCGGCCACCGCCCGCGCCCGGGTCAGCCTGCGGGTGCCGCCCGGCACCGACGCGCGGGCCGCCCAGGACGCGCTCACCGCGCACCTGAGGGCCGCCGTGCCGTGGGGCGCGCAGGTCGGGGTCGAGCCGGAGAGCGTCGGTTCGCCGTTCCAGGCCTCCACCGGCGGGCCGGCGTACGCGGCGCTCGACAAGGCCATGCGGGAGGCCTACGGCAAGCCGATCTCCTTCCTCGGCCAGGGCGGCTCGATCCCGCTCTGCAACGTGTTCGCCCGCACCTACCCGGAGGCGGAGATCATCCTGATGGGCGTCGAGGAGCCGCGCTGCCTGATCCACGCGCCCAACGAGAGCGTCGATCCCGGCGAGATCGAGCACATGGCCCATGTCGAGGCGTTGTTCCTCCGGCACTACGCCGACTCCGCCCGGACGTGATGGAGTTCGGAACACGCGACAGCGGCCCGCGCCCGGCGGCCGGCCCGACCCGGACGGCCGCCGGACCGGGACCGATTCCGGTACGGGACAGACGCAGAGAGGACCCCTCATGCCACGACCGTTCACCACCGAGGACTACACCGCCCGGATGGCCCGGGCCACCGCCGCCGCGGCCGCCGCCGGACTGAGCGGCCTGGTCGTCGCCCCCGGCCCCGACCTGGTCTACCTCTGCGGCTACCAACCGACCGCGATCACCGAACGGCTGACCGCGCTGCTGCTCACCGACGGGAACGAGCCCGCCCTGATCGTCCCCAAGCTGGAGCGCCCGGACGCCGAACGGGCCACCGGCGCCCCCGGCCTGCGACTGCTCGACTGGACCGACGGCGAGAGCCCGTACGCCACCGCCGTCCCGCTGCTGGACCCGGCCGGCCGCTACGGCGTCTCGGACAACGCCTGGGCCATGCACCTGCTCGGCCTCCAGGCCGCCCTGCCGGGCACCGGCTGGACCTCGCTCACCGAGGCGCTGCCGATGCTCCGGGCGGTCAAGGACGCCGACGAACTGGAGCGCCTGGCCGCGGCCGGCGGGGCCGCCGACGCCGCCTACCGGGGCATCCTGGAGGTGCGGTTCGCCGGGCGGCCGGAGACCGACGTGGCCGCCGACCTCAGCGCCCTGCTGATCCAGTACGGGCACAGCCAGGTCGACTTCACCGTGGTCGGCTCCGGCCCGAACGGCGCCAACCCGCACCACGAGGCGGGCGAGCGGGTCATCCGGCCCGGTGACACCGTCGTCCTGGACTTCGGCGGTCTCAAGGACGGCTACGGCTCCGACACCACCCGGACCGTGCACGTCGGCCCGGACGTCCCCGCCGAGGTGCAGAAGGTGCACGACGTGGTCCGCGAGGCGCAGCAGACCGCGTTCGAGGCCGTCCGGCCCGGGGTCACCTGCCAGGACATCGACCGGATCGCCCGCCGGGTGATCACCGAGGCCGGGTACGGCGAGTACTTCATCCACCGCACCGGGCACGGCATCGGCATCACCACGCACGAACCGCCCTACCTGGTCGAGGGCGAGGAGCAGCCGCTCGTCCCCGGGATGTGCTTCTCGATCGAGCCCGGCGTCTACCTGCCCGGCCGGTTCGGGGTGCGGATCGAGGACATCGTGACGGTGACCGAGCAGGGCGGGCGGCGGCTGAACAACACGCCCCACGAGTTGGGTTCCGTCTCCTAGATCCGGTCCGGAGCCCGCCGTGCGTTCCGCTGTCCGGTGTCTTTCTGAGTCTTTGCTGGACGACAGGCCGTTCGCGTGAAGAGTTCTCAAAGAATGCGTTGCTAGCTTCGGCTGGCATGACCAAACTGCTCCGCCCGGCGCCGCCCCCACCCGCGAGCGCCGGGCGGCTGCGTCCGGTGACCCGGCCGCTGCCCGGAGCGCCCGCCGGCGCACTGGCCCGGCTGCGGCTGCTGGCGTGGCCGCTCTACCTCGTCGCACTGCTCTGGTACGTGCGCGCCTACGGCCTGCCGTACTCCAACGACGTGGTCTTCTGCTGGCTGATCGGCGCCCTGCTGGCCGCCGCCGTGCACAGCGGCCACGGGCCGCGCGGCTTCCTGCTGGTGCTGCGCGACTGGGTGCCGGTGATGGCCGTCGTCTGGGCGTACTCGCTGCTGCGCGGGTACGGCGCGCACACCCCGTGGGCCCCGCACTGGCGGCCGCAGCTGTGGGCCGACGAACTGCTCGGCTTCGGTGAGACCCTGACGGTCCGGCTGCAGTACGGGCTCTACACCCCCGGCTCGCCGCACTGGTACGACTACGCGGCGGTCGCCGTCTACATGTCGCACTTCTTCATGATCTTCGTGGTGCTGGCCGTGCTCTGGCGGCGCCGCCACGACCGGTTCCGGCACCTGCTCACCTGCTACCTCGTGCTGACCTTCGCCGGCTTCGCGACGTACATCCTCTTTCCGGCCGACCCGCCGTGGCTCACCGCGCAGGAGGGCCACATGCCGGCGCTCACCCGGGTGGTGTCGGACGTGCTGACCCAGAGCGGGCTGCCGCGGGCCGGGTCGGTCTTCGAGAACGGCAGCCGGTTCGCCAACGACGTCGCCGCGATGCCGTCGTTGCACTCCGCCTACCCGGCGATGCTGCTGTTCTTCTTCTGGCCGACGGCCGCCCGGTGGCTCCGGGTGCTGCTGGTCGGGTACCCGCTCGCCATGGCGTTCGCCCTGGTCTACGGGGCGGAGCACTTCATCGTCGACGTCTTCGCGGGCTGGGCGTACGCGGCGGCGGTGGTCTACGGCGTGGCCCGGCTGCGCGAGCGGCGCCGGACCAGGCTGCTGGCGGCCGCCGCGGCCGGGTAGCCGGACCGGCCCGGCACGGGGGCCGCCCGCCACCCCCGTACCGGGCCGGCGGCCCGCACCGGCAGACTTGGGCGGGTGACCGAGACGCCCATGAAGCCCACCCCGGACCAGCTGCTCGCCGCCCGCGACAGCACCATCGCGGACATCGTCGCCCCCGGGCTGCGGGTGCTGTTCTGCGGCATCAACCCCGGACTCTGGTCGGGTGCCACCGGCCATCACTTCGCCCGGCCGGGCAACCGGTTCTGGCCCGCCCTGCACCGGTCCGGCTTCACCCCGCGGCTGTTCCGCCCGGACGAGCAGGGCGAGTTGCCCGAACTCGGCCTCGGCATCACCAACGTCGCCCCGCGCGCCACCGCCAAGGCGGACGAGCTCACCTCCGACGAACTGCGCGAGGGCGGCGAGGCGCTCACCGCGCGTGTCCTGGCGCTGCGCCCGCGCGCCCTGGCCGTGCTCGGCATCGGCGCCTACCGGACGGCCTTCGGCCGGCGGACGGCGGCGGTCGGCCGGCAGCCGGAGGGCCTCGGGGAGACCGAGGTCTGGGTGCTGCCCAACCCGAGCGGGCTCAACGCCCACTACACCCTGGACGCGCTGGCAGCGGAGTTCCGGCAGCTGCGGGAGGCCCTGGACAGGACCTAGGCCGCCGTCAGCCCCTCCGGCAGCGCCAGTTCCCGCAGTTCGCGGATCAGCGCCCGGACGGCCGCGGTGCCCGCCAGCTCGGCCGTGGTGACGTACCCGACGTGCCGGCTGGGCGGACGCGGGCCGAGGTCGGTGACGGCGAGACCGGGCGGCGCGCCGAGCAGGGCGGTCCGGGGCATGATCGCCATGCCGAGTCCCTGGGAGACCAGCGAGACGGCGACGGTGTCGTCCTCGACGTCGATGGTCGCGGGCGGGATCCAGTCCTGGCGGTCCCACCAGTCCCGGGTGTAGGAGCCGCAGTTCTCGTCCCAGTCGACCAGCGGCAGGCCGTGCGGGGCCGGGTGTCCCAGTGGGTGCGCCAGCGCGTACGCCTCCTCGAACAGGCGGACCGCGACCAGTCCGGGGACGGCCGGCGGCCCACCGGCGTCCAGGGTGGCGAGCCCCAGGTCGGCGCGGCCGTCCGCGACCTCGCCGGCCGTGCCGCGGCCGATCTCGCGCACGATCCGCACCCGCGGGGTCAGCCCGGGGTGCCGGGCGGTGAGCCGGGCGAGCACGGGCGGCAGCAGGTGGGCGGCGACGCTGCGGAAGGCGGCGATCCGCAGCGGCCCCGTCACCGCCCCGGCGGCGCCCCCCGCCGCGGCACCGCGCACCTCCGGGCCCATCGCCTCCAGCAGCCGCAGGATCCGCCGGGCGTAGGCCACCGCCCGGGTGCCGGCGGCCGTGGGGCGCGCGCCGTGGCGGCCGCGTTCGAAGAGCACCGCGCCGAGCTTGCGCTCACAGGCCCGGACCGCGTGCGAGACGGCGGACTGGGTGGTGTCCAGGCGCGTCGCCGCGGCGGTGAAGCCCTTCTCCTCCTCGACGGCGACCAGGATCCGCAGCTCCTGCGGGGCGAGGTCGGGCGCGGCGGCGCGCTCGCGGGCGGGGGCGGCGGCCGGGGTGCGGCCCGGCACGGTGGCGGTCATCCCGCGAATCTACCGGCATCCATCGATCCCGCTCATGGAACCGGCCGTTCCATCGACGCGGACCCCTGCCCGGCACACCACCGCCCTCCCTACGGTGATCACATCCCGCCCACCCCGTCGACCGTTCCGGAGCGCCCGATGCCCCGCCCCACCGCCCTCGCCGTCCACCAGGTCGCCCGCCCGGCCGGCGCCCCCACCGCCGACGACTTCGCCTTCGTCGAGGAGAGCGTCCCGCCGCTCGCCGAGGGCGAGGTACTGGTCGAGAACATCTACCAGTCGGTCGACCCGTACATGCGCGAGGAGATGGACGAGGGCGGCTGGGAGCTCCACGCCCCGCTGGAGGGGCGGACCCTCGGCCGGGTCGTGGAGTCCCGCACCCCGGCCCTGCCCGTCGGCACGCTGGTCCACCACCGCCGGGCCTGGCGCACCCACTCGGTGGTCGGCGCGGCCGGGGCCACCGCCCTGCCCGGCTTCGCCGGCGTGCCGCTCAGCGCCCACCTGAGCGTGCTGGGCGGCACCGGGCTCTCCGCCTGGGTCGGCCTGACCAGGATCGCCCGGCTCCAGCCCGGTGAGACGGTCTTCGTCTCGGCGGCCGCCGGTGGCGTCGGCAGCGCGGCCGGACAGCTCGCCCGGCTGCTCGGGGCCGGCCGGATCGTCGGCAGCGCGGGCTCCGCCGCCAAGGTGCGGCACCTCACCGACCGGCTCGGCTTCGACGCCGCGTTCGACTACCACGACGGCCCGATCGCCGACCGGCTCCACGAGGCCGCCCCGGACGGCCTGCACGTCTACCTCGACAACGTCGGCGGCGACCACCTCGAAGGCGCGATCGGCGCGCTGCGCGACCACGGCCGGATCGCCTGGTGCGGCGCCGTCGCCCAGTACAACCACCGGAGCCGGCCGCCGGCCGCGCCGCGCAACCTCTTCGACGTGGTCGGCAAGAGCCTGCGTCTGGAGGGCTTCCTGGTGCGCGACCACCTCGACGCCAAGCCGGAGCTGTACGACTTCCTCGTCCCCCACCTGCGCTCCGGCGCCGTCGTCCCGGACGAGACCGTCGTCCGGGGCTTCGAGAACGTGGTCGACGCCTTCCTGGGCATGCTGCGCGGCGCCAACACCGGCAAGATGATCGTCCAGCTCACCGACGCGCCGTGACGGACCTCCGGCGACGGGTCAGCGGCCGCCGAACCGCTCGTCCGTCGGCACGACCTCGCGCCCCAGCGGCATCAGCGAGATCGGGATCATCTTCAGGTTGGCCCAGCCGAACGGGATCCCGATGATCGTCAGGAACAGCGGGATGCTCGTGACCAGGTGCGCCAGCGCCAGCCACCACCCCGCGAACACCAGCCAGATCACGTTGCCGACGCAGGACGGCGCCCCGGCGTCCGGCTTCTCCACCGTCGTCCGCCCGAACGGCCAGATCACGAAGCCGGCGATCCGGAACGAGGCGATGCCGAAGGGGATCGTGATGATGAGGACGCAGCAGATGATGCCGGCGATGACATAGCCGATCGCCATCCAGATGCCGCAGAAGATCAACCAGATGGCGTTCAGGACGAACTCGATCACCTTCATGGTGGGCACCCTCTCACGACGGACGGCCGGCCCCTATGACCTGCCATGCCCGCTGGGGGGCGTGTCTACGCCGCACCGGCCGGGCCGGGGGCGGGGCGGGGTCGCGCGGGTACCCGCGGTGACGGACTGCCGCGCAACCGCGCGCGCTACAGCGGGGTGACGGCCTTCAGCACCAGCAGCAGCGCCACCGCCGCGTTGAGCGCGCAGAGCGCCGACGCCGCCGTACCGATCGCCGCCACCATCGCCGCGAGGCCCGCCCGGGTGTGCGCCGGCGGCCAGTTCCGCGAGGACGGCACCGGGCCGAGCAGCGCGGCCACCCGGCGCGGCACCGGGCCGGGCGCGGCCCCCGGCGCGGCGAAGGCGGCGAACCCGGGGGCCGGCGCCCGGTGCGAGACCAGCGCCGCCCGGGCCACGGCCCGCGCCGTGATCCGCCGGTCGCCGACCGCCTGGGCCGACTCCTCGTCCGCCCACCGCTCCGCGCCGTACGCCACCGCCTGCTGCAACGGCCGCAGGAAGGGGTTCACGCAGCCCGCGAGTTGAGTGATCAGCAGATAGCGGTGGTGCCGGTGCTCCAGGTGCGCCCGCTCGTGCGCGAGCAGCGCCTCCCGCTCGTCGGCCGCCAGCCCGGCGAGCATCCCGGTGGAGACCACCACCCGCCCCGGCGAGCCGGGCAGCGCGTACGCGTACGGCCGCTCGTCCGGCAGTACCGCGAGATCCTCCGCGAGCCCGCCCCCGGGCGCCGCGGCGAGTCCGTACCCGGCCGTGCCCCCCAGTTCGCGGCCGAGGGCCCGGCGCGCCCGGGCCCGGATCCGCAGATGCCGCACCACCGTGCGCAGGCAGGCTCCGGCCACCACGACCAGGACGCAGATCGCCGCCGTCCCGACCGTCTCGTGGTACGGCAGCGCCGCCCGCACCTCCGGGTCGGACCAGCTGTCCGGCAGCGGGTTGCCCGGGATCTGGGCGGTGCCCACCACCCCGGTCAGGCCGAGGCAGACGGCGCTGCACAGCGCCATCACCGCGCTGATCGCGGTCAGCAGCCGGGCCGCCCCGCGCGGATGCAGGTGCTGCTCGGCGAGCCGGGCGATCGGCACCGCCGTCAGCGGCAGGATGAGCGGGAGGAAGACGAAGACGCCCACGGTTCAGCTCTCGCGGTCGGCCACTGCCGGATCGGCACCGGCGCTGTCGAGCAGCGTCCGCAGCAACTCCTCGTCGTGCGGGAGCAGCGCGGTGACGAAGCTGGCCAGGACGGCGTCCCGGTCCGGTTCGCCGTCGAGCATCCGGCGCATCCGCAGCGCGGCCAGCCCGGCCGCGTCGGAGGACGCCTGCCAGAGGTAGGAGCGGCCCGAACGGGTCCGCGAGACGGCCTTCTTGGCGTGCAGCCGGGACAGGATGGTCATCACGGTGGTGTAGGCCAGACCGCCGTCCAGCCGCTCCTGCACCCACACCGCGGTGGCCGGGCCGGGCGCCCGCTGGAGGACCGCCAGCACCTGGGCCTCCAGCTCGCCCTGGCCGCGCCGCCGGGCCCGCGGGTCCCCGGCCGCCGGGGCGTGCCTCTCCTCTGCCATGACGGCCACTCCCTCCGGATGCCGCGCCCCGCAGCCGGCGGGACGCGTTCTCATCCTAACGAGCGGGCGCCGGCCGCCCACCGGCCCGCTCAGCCGAGCGGCTCACGCGCGTTCTCCCGCCGGTCCAGCGCGGCGATCTCGGGGTGGTGCAGGTCGAACGCCGGGGACTCCGAGCGGATCCGGGGCAGCGTGACGAAGTTGTGCCGGGGCGGCGGGCAGGAGGTCGCCCACTCCAGCGACCGCCCGTAGCCCCACGGGTCGTCCTCGGAGACCTTCCGGCCGTACCGCGCGGTGTGCCAGACGTTGTAGAGGAACGGCAGGGTGGAGATGCCGAGCAGGAAGGAGCCGATGCTGGAGACGGTGTTCAGCGTGGTGAAGCCGTCCGAGGCCAGGTAGTCGGCGTAGCGGCGCGGCATGCCCTCGGCGCCCAGCCAGTGCTGCACCAGGAAGGTCGCGTGGAAGCCGACGAAGAGCGTCCAGAAGTGCATCCGGCCGAGCCGCTCGTCCAGCATCCGGCCGGTGAACTTGGGCCACCAGAAGTGGAAGCCGGCGAACATCGCGAAGACGACCGTCCCGAACACCACGTAGTGGAAGTGGGCGACGACGAAGTACGAGTCCGAGACGTGGAAGTCGATCGGCGGCGCCGCCAGCAGCACACCCGTCAGCCCGCCGAAGAGGAAGGTGACCAGGAAGCCGACCGTCCAGAGCATCGGGGTCTCGAAGCTCAGCGAGCCCTTCCACATGGTGCCGATCCAGTTGAAGAACTTCACCCCGGTCGGGACGGCGATCAGCATCGTCATGATCGAGAAGAACGGCAGCAGCACCTGCCCGGTGACGAACATGTGGTGCGCCCAGACCGTGATCGACAGACCGGTGATGGCGATGGTGGCGGCGATCAGGCCGGAGTAGCCGAAGACCGGCTTGCGGCTGAAGACCGGGATGATCTCGGTGACGATGCCGAAGAACGGCAGCGCGATGATGTAGACCTCCGGGTGCCCGAAGAACCAGAACAGGTGCTGCCAGAGCATCGCCCCGCCGTTGGCGGCGTCGAAGACGTGCGAGCCGAACTTGCGGTCCGACTCCAGGCAGAGCAGCGCCGCGGCCAGCACCGGGAAGGCGAAGAGCACCAGGACGGCCGTCAGCAGGATGTTCCAGACGAAGATCGGCATCCGGAACATCGTCATCCCGGGGGCGCGGAAGCAGACGATCGTGGTGATGAAGTTGACCGAGCCGAGGATCGTCCCGAAGCCGGAGAGGGCCAGACCCATGATCCACAGGTCCGCTCCCAGGCCCGGGCTGTGCTCGACGCTGTTCAGCGGCGCGTAGGCGAACCAGCCGAAGTCGGCCGCGCCGTCCGGGGTGAGGAAGGCGAAGAGCGCGATCAGCGAGCCGAACAGGTACAGCCAGTAGGCGAGGGCGTTCAGCCGGGGGAAGGCCACGTCGGGCGCGCCGATCTGCAACGGCATGATCCAGTTCGCGAAACCGGCGAACAGCGGGGTCGCGAACATCAGCAGCATGACCGTGCCGTGCATCGTGAAGAGCTGGTTGAACTGCTCGTTGGAGAGCAGTTGCAGCCCCGGCCGGGCCAGCTCGATCCGCATCAGCATCGCCATCAGCCCGCCGGCCAGGAAGAACAGGAACGCGGTGGTGATGTAGAGGGTGCCGATCCGCTTGTGGTCGGTGGTGGTCAGCCAGCCCACCAGGGCCCGCCCGCGCCGCCGGCGGGCGGCCGCCCGCCGGCGGTCCCACCGCGGTGTGCGCGACCGGTGCGGGGCCTGCTCCACGACGTCCTTCGGCAGAAGAGTCACGCGGCGCCTTCCGTGCTCGGGGCGGGCCGCGGCCGGGCCCGCCGGGGCGGCCGGCCCGGTCCCGGACAGCAGTCGGACAACCACTACCAGCCGCCCTCCCGGCCCGCCGGGGGCGCGCGGGGAGCGTCACCCGAACAGGCGCGGCCCGGTTGCCCGGCGCCCCGCCCCGGCGGACGGTCGAAGTCCGTACCCCTTTCCGTACGCCTGTTCGGCTGCCGGCCGCGCCCTGCCGCCGGCCCGGCTACGGCCCAGGAGGAACCATGAGCAGCCCGTCGTCGCCCACCCCCGACCAGCCCCCGCCCTGGCGTTCCGGCACCGGGGCGCCGCCACCGCCGACGTCGGTCAACAAGTTCAGCGACTGGGCTCCCGGACTGGTGATGTTCGCGGGTGTCCTGATGCTCATCAACGGCTTCATGGAGGCGATGCGGGGCATCATGGCCGTCTCCGACGACGACGTCTTCGTCACGACCCCGCGCTACGTGTTCCGGTTCGACCTGACCGGGTGGGGCTGGATCCACATCGTCGTCGGCGTGCTGGTCGCGGTGGTCGGCGCCTTCGTCCTGATGGGCGCCGCCTGGGCCCGCTACGCGGGTGTGTTCCTCACCGCGGTGAGCGCCGTCGACAGCTTCCTGGCCATGCCGTACTACCCGCTCTGGTCGATCGTGGTGATCGCCCTGGACGTCTTCATCATCTGGGCGCTCTGTGTCTACCGGCCGGTCGACGAGGTCGCCTGACCCCGCCGTACCGGGCCGGCCACCGGCCCGCCGCCGCGCCCGCACCGCCTGACCGGTACGGGCGCGGCGGGTCGCCGGGGTACGCGCCGGGTCCGCGCCGGGGTGCCGCTCAGACCCGGGCGCGCTGGGTGACCGCGATGCAGACCAGCACCACCACCGCGGTGACCGGCGCCGCCGTCGGCAGGTCCTCGGCCAGCAGCAGCACCGCCCAGACCAGCGTCAGCAGCGGCTGGGCGAGCTGGAGCTGACTGGCCCTCGGCACCCCGATCGCCGCCATCCCCCGGTACCAGAGCACGAACCCGCCGAACTGCGACACCGCCGCCGTGTACGCCAGCCCGGCCAGCGCCTTCGCCCCCGGGTGCGCCGGCTCGGCCGGCAGCGCCAGCGCGGTGGTCAGCACGGTGACCGGCAGCGCCGCGACCACCGCCCAGGCGATCACCTGCCACCCCGGCAGCTCCCGCGAGATCCGCCCGCCCTCGGCGTACCCGGCGGCGCAGACCAGCAGCGCGGCGAAGAGGTAGAGGTCCGCGGTGGTCGGCCGCCCGTGGCTCTGCAGCAGGGTGAAGGCGAGCACCGCCGCCGCCCCGGCAAGCGCCGCGCACCAGAACGTCCGGGACGGGCGCTTGCCGGTGCGCAGGGCCGAGACCGCGGCGGTGGCGAGCGGCAGCACACCGATGACGACCGCCGAGTGCGCGGTCGAGGAGGTCCGCAGGGCCAGCGTGGTCAGCAGCGGGAAGCCCAGGACGCAGCCGGCCGAGACCACCAGCAGTCCGGGCCAGTGCCGCCGCGCGGGGAGCGGGACGCGGGCGGCCGCCAGGCAGAGCGCGGCGAGCAGGCCGGCCAGGGCGCCGCGCAGCCCCGTCGCCGTCCACGGACCGAAGCCGCCCAGCGCCCAGGAGGTCGCGGGGAAGCTGAAGGAGAAGGTGAGGACGCCGAGGGCCGCCAGGGCGGTACCGGAGCTGCCGGGGGCCACCGATCGCCGCGCTGCTATCGTCAGCGGGCGAGTAGCGCTATCTTGTGCCGTCATGAACGAGCGTAGCAGTGTGACCGATCTCGCCGACAGCCTGCGCCGGGAGGTCGAGCGCTACCCGGAAGGACGGAAGCTGCCGTCGAGCCGGGCCCTGACGGAGCGCCACCAGGTCAGCCCGGTGACGGTCTCCCGGGCGATCGCCGTGCTGGCGGCGGAGGGCCTGGTGGTCTCCCGGCCGGGCGCCGGGGTCTTCCGGGCCGCCGCCTTCGCGGACGGCGGCGCCGGCTTCACGGGCCGCTCACCGCTCACCGCGCCGGCCGCCCGGCCCGGCGACCTCTCCTGGCAGGAGGTCGCGCTGAGCGCCGACGCCGGCCCGCGCGACCAGGGCGCGGGCCCGCTGTTCGCCACCCTGAACGTCCCGCCGCCCGACGTGATCGACCTCAACGGCGGCTACCCGCACGCCACGCTCCAGCCGGAGCGGCTGCTGGCCGCCGCGCTGGCCCGGGCCGGGCGGCGGCCCGGCGCCTGGGACCGCCCGCCGGTCGACGGGCTGACCGCGCTGCGCGCCTGGTTCGCCCGGGACATCGGCGGCAACGGCGGGCCGCTCGGCGCGGGCGACGTCCTGGTCACGGCCGGCGGGCAGAGCGGGCTCACGATCGCGCTGCGCTCCCTGGTCGCCCCGGGCGCGCCGGTCCTGGTGGAGTCGCCGACCTACCCCGGCATCCTCGCGGTCGCCCGCGCGGCCGGCGCGCGGGTGGTCCCCGTCCCGGTGGACGGGGACGGCGTGCGCACCGACCTGCTGGCGGCGGCCTTCGACGCCACCCGGGCCCGGGCCTTCGTCTGCCAGCCGCTGTTCCAGAACCCGACCGGTGCGGTGCTCTCCCCCGAGCGACGCGCGGAGGTGCTGCGGATCGCCCGGACGGCCGGCGCGTTCGTCGTCGAGGACGACTTCGCCCGCCGCCTGGTCCACACCGACGCCCCCGCGCTGCCCCGACCGCTCGCCGCCGACGACCCGGACGGGGTGGTGGTCCACCTGCGCTCGCTGACCAAGGCCACCTCGCCCAACCTCCGGGTCGGCGCGCTCACCGCCCGCGGCCCGGCCCTGCAACGGCTGCGGGCGACCCAGGTGGTGGACAGCTTCTTCGTCCCCCGGCCGCTCCAGGAGGCGGCGCTGGAACTGGTCGCCGACCCGGGCTGGGCGCGTCACCTCCGCACCCTCGGCGCCGAGCTGCGCGACCGTCGCGCGACCGCGGTGGCCGCGGTGCGCCGTGAGCTCCCCGGTCTGCTCGGCCCGCACCGGCCCGGCGGCTACCACCTCTGGCTGCGGCTGCCGGACGGCACCGACGAGGCCGCGCTGGCCGCCGCCGCGCTGAGCGCCGGTGTCCTGATCACCGCCGGGCGCCCGTACTACGCCGCCGAGCCGCCGGCGCCGCACCTGCGGCTGAGCTACGCCGCCGTCGACAGCGCCGCCCGGATCGCCGAGGGCGTCCACCGGCTGCGCCGGGCCTACGAGGGGCTCACCGGGTGAGCCGCCGACGGCCCGTGCCCCGGGCCGTCAGCCCCGGTAGCCCGCCATCCGCTCCAGCCGGGCGATCCGCTCGGCCATCGGCGGGTGGGTCGAGAACAGCTTGGTACCGGCCTCGCCCGGGCGGAACGGGCTGGCGATCATCATGTGGCTGGCGGTCTGGAGCTGCGGCTCCGGCGGCAGCGGCAGCTGCCGGGTACCGGCCTCCAGCTTGCGCAGGGCGCTCGCCAGGGCGAGCGGGTCGCCGGTGATCCGGGCGCCGTCGGCATCGGCCTGGTACTCCCGGGAGCGGCTGACGGCCAGCTGGATCAGCGAGGCGGCCAACGGCCCGAGGATCATGATCGCGAGCATCCCGAAGAGCCCCGGCCCGTCGTCGTCCTCGCTCCGGCCGAACGGCACCAGCCAGGCGAAGTTCACCAGGAACATCACCACCGAGGCGAGGGCCCCGGCGACCGACGAGATCAGGATGTCCCGGTTGTAGACGTGGCTCAGCTCGTGCCCCAGCACGCCGCGCAGCTCCCGCTCGTCCAGCAGCTGGAGGATGCCGTCGGTGCAGCAGACCGCCGCGTTGCGCGGGTTGCGGCCGGTGGCGAAGGCGTTCGGGGCCGGGGTCGGGGAGATGTACAGCCGGGGCATCGGCTGGCGGGCCGAGGTGGAGAGCTCGCGGACGATCCGGTACAGCCGCGGCGCCTCGATCTCGCTCACCGGCCGGGCCCGCATGGCGCGCAGGGCGAGCTTGTCGCTGTTCCAGTACGCGTAGGCGTTGGTCCCGAGCGCGACCAGCAGGGCGATCACGAAGCCGGTGCGGCCGAAGAAGCTGCCGATCACCAGGATCAGCGCCGAGAGGCCGCCGAGCAGTGCGGCGGTCCTCAGTCCGTTGTGCCGGCGGTGCACGGCAGGCCCTCCAATGGTGCGGTGGGGAAGCCCTCTCTGCCTCGTCCCTCTGCCCGCTCAACGGGCGAGGCCGTCGGCCTTGTTCCCTTGTGACCACCGCGACACCCGGACCGCACCCCCGCCGACCCCGGCCGACGACCTCAGAACAGCGTGCCGCCGACCACCTGGAGGACCAGCTGCGGGGCCGCCGAGAGCACCACGGCCGCGGTGGCGGTGAGCCCGAGGGTGGCCGCCAGCGAGGCCGGCAGCCGGCGCTCGGCGACGGCGGTGACCGCGCCCTCCGGTCGCGCCGGCGCGAACAACCGCGCCGTCCAGAGCAGGTAGTAGTACAGCGCGACGACCACATTGGCGGCCATCACCACGGCCAGCCAACCCAGGCCGGCGTCCACGGCGGAGCGGAACACCACCACCTTGCCGAACAGGCCGATCACGCCCGGCGGCAGCCCGGCCAGGCAGAGCAGGAAGAAGGCCAGCGCCAGCGCCGTCCAGCGCCGCCGGGCGAAGAGCCCGCGGAAGTCGTCGACACTCGCCCCGGCCCGGCCCCCGACGGCGGCGACCACCCCGAAGGCGCCCAGGTTCACCACGCCGTAGATCAGCGCGTACGCGGCGGTCGCGCCGAGCTGGTCCGCGCCGGACGGCGCGTAGCCGGCGGCGGCGAGCGGCACCAGCAGGTACCCGGCCTGGCCCACCGAGGACCAGGCGAGCAGCCGCACCGCGCTGTACCGGGTGTCGAACCGCTGGCGCAGCGCGCCCACGTTGCCGGCCGTCATGGTGACGGCCGCCAGCACCGCGAGCACCAGGCCCCAGGTGTGCGCGTACGGGCGGAAGGCGATCGTGGTGACCAGGGCCAGGCCGGACAGGCCGGCGGCCTTTCCGACCACCGAGAGGTAGCCGGCCACCGGCAGCGGGGCGCCGACGTAGGTGTCGGGCACCCAGAAGTGGAACGGGACGGCGGCGACCTTGAAGGCGAAGCCGACCAGGGTGAGCACCGCACCGGCCTCGGCCAGCGGCTTCAGCTGGGCCGGCGCGTGGGCCAGGCCCTCGGCGACGGCGCCCAGGTGCAGGCTGCCGCTCGCGGCGTAGACGAAGCCGACGCCGAGCAGCATCACGGCGGTCGCGGTGACGGAGGAGACGAAGAACTTCAGCGCGGCCTCGGCGCCCCGGCCGTCCCGGCGCAGCGCGACCAGGGCGAACGCCGGCAGCGAGGCCACCTCCAGGGCGATCACCAGGGTGGCGAGGTCGCGGGAGGCGGGCAGCAGGGCCGCGCCGGTGGCGCTGGAGAGCAGCAGGAACCAGTACTCGCCGCGCGGCAGGCCCTCGTGCTCGACGGTGTGCGTCGACAGCAGCGCCGCGACCAGCGCGCCGCCGAGCGCGAGCAGCTGGAAGACCAGGGCGAAGTGGTCCGCGACGTACGAGCAGCCGGCGTTGCCGGTGACGCCTGCGACGTTCTGCGCGCAGAAGGTGGCGCGGGGTGATCCCCCGGTGAGCGGGAGGAGAGCGAGGAGGGCGAGGGCGAGTCCGGCCACGGTCAGCCCGCCGAGCAGCTTCTTGTGCCGCTCGGGCAGGAAGAGGTCGGTGATCAGCACCGCCAGCGCGGCCAGCGCGGCGATCAGCGGCGGCGCGATGGCCACCCAGTCCACGGACTGGATCAGGCTGCCCGGGTCGGCTACGGCGAGGGAGGTCACAGTGGGCTGCCCCGTGGGGTGAGGTCCGAGTGCGGTGCCGGTCATGGTCCCGAGCTGCGTGCTGAGCTGCTGGACCCCGAGTGCGGTGCCGGTCATGGTCAGCCACCCCCGAGGAGGTACTTGACGGCCGGGTCGGAGAGACCGAGCAGGAGCGCGGGCCAGAGGCCGGCGAGCAGGGTGAGGGCGGCCAGCGGCGTCCAGCTGACGGCCTCGTACGGGCGCAGGTCGGCGAGCTCCGGCACCGGGGCGGGCTGCTTCGGGTCGCCCATGCAGACGCGTTTGACCACGATCAGCAGATAGGCGGCGGTGAGGAGGGTGCCCAGGCCGGCCAGGACCATGTAGGTGAGGAAGGCCGGGCGGGACAGGCCCTCGGCCGGGTCGAACGCGCCGAACATCGCGAGCAGCTCGCCCCAGAAGCCGGCCAGCCCGGGCAGTCCGAGACTGGCGACGGCGGCGAAGGCCAGCAGGGCGCCGATCCGCGGTGCCCGCCCGTAGAGGGCGGCGCCGGTGGAACCGGCCAGGGTGTCCAGGTCCGCCGTGCCGTAGCGGTCCTTCAGGGCACCGACCACGAAGAAGAGCAGACCGGTGATCAGCCCGTGCGCGATGTTGGCGAACAGCGCGCCGTTGACGCCCACCGGGGTGAGGGAGGCGATGCCCAGCAGGACGAAGCCCATGTGTCCGACGGAGGAGTAGGCGATCAGGCGCTTGAGGTCGCCCTTGGCGCCGGGGCGGGCGAGCGCGAGGCAGGCCAGCGAGCCGTAGACGATGCCGACGGCGGCGAACGCGCCCAGGTAGGGGGCGAGCGTCGCGGTGCCGTCCGGGACGACCGGGAGGAGGACGCGGACCAGACCGTACGTACCCATCTTCAGCAGCACACCGGCGAGCAGCACGGAGCCGACGGTCGGGGCCGCCGTGTGCGCGTCCGGGAGCCAGCTGTGCAGCGGCCAGGCGGGGGCCTTGACCGCGAGCCCGACCATGATCGCCAGGGCGGCGACCACCTGGGTGGTGTGGCTCATACCGCTGCCGTGCGCGGCGGCCAGGGCCTGCATGTCGAAGGTGCCCGCCTTGGTCCCGACGAGCAGGAAGCCGAGCAGCATCACGGCCGAGCCGAGCAGCGTGTAGAGGATGAACCGGTTGGCGGCCGGCACCTTCGCCCCGGTCCCCCAGCGGGCGATCAGGAAGTACATCGGGATCAGCACGATCTCGAAGGCCAGGAAGAAGAGCAGGAGGTCCAGCACCGCGAAGGTGGCGAGCATGCCGACTTCGAGGAGGAGGAAGAGCCCGGTGAAGGCCTGCGCCGAGGGGCGGCCGGTGTCGGCGCCCTCCCCCGACGGCAGCCGCTTCTCCGAGTACAGCGCGCAGAGGAAGGTGAGCAGCGAGGTCAGCACGATCAGCGGGAGCGAGACGCCGTCCACGCCGAGGTGGAAGCGCACGCCGATGGCCGGGATCCAGGACACATCGGTGACGGCCTGCATCCGGCCGGGCTCGTCGTGGTCGAAGCCCGCCGCGAGGGCGGCGCTGAGCAGCAGGCCGACGCCGGTCACCACGGTGTTCAGCCGCAGCGCCCGCCGGTCGGCGGCGGCCCGGTCGGTGCCGAACACCGGCGCCAGGGTCAGCGCGGCCCCGGCCAGCGGCAGCACCAGGAGGGCGATGAGGACTGCGTTCATCGGGGGCTCCTACGGGCTGCGGTCGGCGGGGCTGGGCGGCGGTTCTGCTGGTTCAACCGGTTCTGGTCCATCCGGCTACACCGCCACCAGGACGGCCAGCAGGACGGCACCGGCCAGCAGCGCGCTGAGGTAGGTCTGCGCGTTGCCGGTCTGTGCGAGCCGGACGACCCGGCCGAGCAGCTGGGCCCCGGTCCCGGCGCCCCGCACATACGTCTCGACGACCTCCCGGTCGAGGAAGCGGACCAGTCGCGCGGCGGCGGTCACCGGTCGGACGAAGACCGCGCTGTAGAGCCGGTCGACACCGAAACCGTGCCGGGCCGGGCCGAACAGCGGGCCGAGCAGCGTGCGCCCGGGGTCGGCGACGACCACCTCGGCGGCCGGCGCGCCGGCCTGCTCGGGCACCCTGCCCTCCGCTGCCGGGGCCGGCCGGCCGGCGCCGAGCCGCGCGGTGGCGGAGCGCCAGGCCCCGTAGGCCAGCAGCGCGCCGACCACGGCGAGGCCGGTGCCGGTCACGGCGGTGACGGCCGAGGGCCGCAGCGAGCCGCCGTCCAGCAGCGCGGGCAGCCAGTCCGAGCGCAGGCTGGTCACGCCGAAGGCCATGGTCGGGATCGCCAGCACCCAGAGCGGCCAGCGCATCGCGGGCGGCTCGGCGGTGGCCGGGTCGGCCTCGTCCGGCTCGGGCGAGTAGGGCGCGCCGGCCTCGTGGTCCGGCAGCGCGGCGGCACCGGCGACGGCCGGGCTGTGGAACGCCACCAGGAACAGCCGCGCCGCGTACGCCGCGGTGAGCAGGGCGGTGAGCGCGGCCGAGATCAGCACGATCCAGCCGGCCGCCTGCGGCACCGCCGAGGCGGGGCCGACGCCGTTGGTCAGCGCCTCGCCGTTGGCGGCGTGCTCGGCGGCGGTCAGCACCGCCTCCTTGCTGAAGAAGCCGGAGAACGGCGGCAGCCCGATCAGGGCGACGAGCGCGATGCCCATCGTCCAGTAGGCGTCCGGCACCCGCTTGCGCAGCCCCGGCATCCGGGACATCGCGGAGATCGAGTTGGTGTGCGCGGCGTGGATCACCACACCGGCCGCGAGGAACAGCAGCGCCTTGAACGCGCCGTGGCTGACCAGGTGGAAGACGGAGGCCTCGCGGTCCCCGGCGGCCAGCGCACCGGCCATGTAGCCGAGCTGTCCGACGGTCGAGTAGGCGAGCACCCGCTTGAGGTCGTCCTGGGCGAGCGCGCAGAGCGCCGAGCCGATCATCGTCACGGCGGCCATCACCGCGAGCGCCACCAGCGCCGCGCCGGAGAGCAGGAAGACCGGCAGCAGCCGGGCCACCAGGTAGATGCCCGCCGCGACCATGGTGGCGGCGTGGATCAGCGCGGAGACCGGCGTCGGACCGGCCATCGCGTCCGGGAGCCAGGTGTGCAGCGGGAACTGCGCGCTCTTGCCGGCCACGCCGGCCAGCAGCAGCAGCGCGATCAGCGTCGGGTGGCCGAGCCGCCCGTCGGTGGCGGCGGACAGGACGTCCGGGACGCGGAAGCTGCCGGCGTCGGCACCCAGCAGGAAGATGCCGAACAGGAACGGCACGTCGCCGAGCTTGGTGACCAGGAAGGCCTTCAGCGAGGCCGACCGGGCGTCGGCGCTCTCCCAGTGGTGGCCGATCAGGAAGTACGAGCAGATGCCCATGACCTCCCAGCCGACCAGCAGCACGATCAGGTCGCCCGAGTAGACGACCAGGAACATCGCCGCCGTGAACAACGAGACCAGCGCCGCGTACGAGGGGTAGCGCGGGTCTTCCTCGAGGTAGGCGGTCGAGTAGACCTGCACACAGGTGGCGACCAGGCCGACCAGCACGGAGATCAGCGAGCTGTAGCCGTCCAGGTAGAAGCCGAGCGTGATGTCCGGTCCGCCGGTCGGGGTGAGCCGGGTGAAGCTCTCCAGCACCTGGCCGGTGCCCAGCTGGAGGGCGACGACCAGGGCGAGCACGGCCGAGACGGCGACCGGCACGATCGCCAGCGGCCGGGCCAGGCCCGGGGCGCGCTTGCCGACGGCCAGCGTGGCGGCCGCCCCGAGCGCGGGCAGCACGGGGACGAGGGTGGGCAGGGCGAGGTTCATGCGGCGGCCTGGCCCTTCAGTGCCTCGGCACCGGCCGGCGCCTCCTCGGCGGCGGACTCGGCGGGATCACCGAGCGCGGTGGCCCGGTCGATGTCCGCGGTGCCCCGGGCCCGGAAGAGCAGCAGGACGATCGCGAGTCCGAGACCGATCTCGGCGGCGGCGATGGTGATGGTGAACAGGGTGAGCGCCTGGCCGGCGTGCAGGGAGTCCCGCAGCCAGGCGTCGAAGGCGACCAGGTTGAGGTTGACGGCGTTGAGCATCAGCTCGACGGACATCAGGACCAGGACGACGTTGCGCCGGGCGAGCACGCCGTACACACCGACGCTGAACAGCAGCGCGGCGAGCACGACGGGGTAGGCGAGATGCATCAGCTCTCCTCCGCCGAGGTCGTCGAAGCGGGAGCGACGGGGGCCGCCGGGGCCTTCGGCGCGGTGGCGGCGACCGTCCCGTTGGAGCCCACCGGCCGGCCCGCGCGCAGCTTGCCGGCCCGGGGCGACGGCACCCGCCGCCCGGCCCCGCGGGACAGCACGATCGCGCCGACCAGGGCGGCCAGCAGCAGCACCGAGAGCGCCTCGAAGGGCAGCACCCACGTCCGGAACAGGCTGGTGCCGGTCGCCCGCGCCGAGCCACCGCCCGCGCCGAGGTCGATCCAGGAAGTCCGGAAGGCGTCCACGACCAGCGTCACCAAGGTCCCGGCCGAGGCCAGCGCCACCACCAGGGCGACCCAGCGGTTGCCCGAGTCGGCGTCCGGCGAGCGCCCGATCGGCGCCCGGGTGAGCATCAGCCCGAACAGCACCAGGACGACCACCGAGCCTAGGTAGATCAGCACCTGCACCCAGGCGATGAACTCGGCGGTGAGCAGCAGGAACTCCACCGCCAGCCCGCCGAGCGCGACCACCAGCCAGAGCGCGGCGTGCACCAGTTGCTTGGTGGTGACGGCCACCACGGCCGACCCCAGCACGGCGACACCGACCAGCAGGAAGACGATCTCCACCCCGGTCGGGGAGAGGAACGAACGGGCGGCCGGGTCCAGCGACCCGGCCGCGGTCAGCAGGGCGGCACTCATCGCGGGTCACCCTCCTCCGGCGCCGCCGCGGCGGCGGCCAGCTTGTCCGCGGCCTTGCGCGCGGTGGCGATCTCCTTCGGCTCCTCGGCCGCCGGGTCCAGCGCCGGCGGCGCCGGCACGGTCCACATCCACTCGCGGAGCTTGTCCCGCTCGTGGGTCAGCTCCAGGATGTCGGTCTCCGCGTACTCGAACTCCGGGGACCAGAACAACGCGTCGAACGGGCACACCTCGATGCAGATCCCGCAGTACATGCAGAGCGAGAAGTCGATCGCGAACCGGTCCAGCACGTTGCGGGTGCGGGCGCGGGCGTTCGGATCGGCGGCCGGCAGCGTCTCCTTGTGGGAGTCGATGTAGATGCACCAGTCCGGGCACTCGCGGGCGCAGAGCATGCAGACCGTGCAGTTCTCCTCCAGCAGCGCGATCACGCCGCGCGAGCGCGGCGGCAGCGCGGGCTGCACCTCGGGGTACTGCGCGGTGACGGTCTTCTTCGTCATCGTCCGCAGGGTGACGGCCAGGCCCTTCGCCAGGCCGGAGCCGGGGAAGCTCATACGCCCGCCTCGCTTCGCTCGGCAGGGGCGTTCACCCGTGCGCGCCGTTCGGTGATGGGCACGCTTCGCGCGCTCAAGAGATCGCCACCTTGATGATGCCGGTGAGGGCGAGCTGGACGAGGGCGAGCGGGATCAGCACGAGCCACGCGAAGCGCATCAGCTGGTCCTCGCGCAGCCGCGGGTAGGTGACCCGCAGCCAGATCACCACGAAGGCCAGCGCGAAGGTCTTCAGGATCGTCCAGAGCCAGCCGAGCTGGTCCGGCAGCGGGCCGTGCCAGCCGCCCAGGAAGAGCACCGCGGTCAGCCCCGAGACCACCAGGATCCCGACGTACTCGGAGAGCAGGAAGAGCGCGAAGCGCAGCCCGGTGTACTCGGTGTACGCGCCGAAGATGATCTCCGAGTCGGCCACCGGCATGTCGAACGGCGGGCGCTGCAGCTCGGCCAGGCCGGCCGTGAAGAAGACGAAGGCGCCGATGATCTGCCACGGGATCCAGTACCACTGCCAGGCGTCCAGGATCCCCGGCAGCGAGAGCGTCCCGGCCGCCATCGCCACGGAGGCGGCGGCGAGCACCATCGGCAGCTCGTAGGACATCAGCTGCGCGGCCGTGCGCAGACCGCCGAGCAGCGAGAACTTGTTCGCCGAGGCCCAGCCGGCCATCAGCTTGCCGATCACGCCGACGCCCATCACGGCCAGCACGAAGAACAGTCCGGCGTCGACCGCCTGGCCGACGAAGCCGTCCGGCCCGATCGGGATGGCGAGCAGCACGAACAGGTAGGGCAGCAGCGAGACGGCGGGCGCCAGCTGGAAGATCCTCCGGTCCGCCCCGGCCGGGACGATGTCCTCCTTCTGCGCGAACTTCACGCCGTCGGCGACGAGCTGCGCCCAGCCGTGGAAGCCGCCGGCGTACATCGGGCCGAGCCGGCCCTGCATGTGCGCCATCACCTTGTGCTCGGTCTGGCCGATGACCAGGGGGAAGGTGAGGAAGACGACCAGCGTGGCGACGCAGCGCAGCAGCGTGTCGAGCAGGTTCACGTGCTGTCTCCGTCCTGGTCGGCCGGTCCGGCCGACGTCTCCTTCGCCTCGTCCCGCGCGTCCTTCGGCGCTGCCGCCCCGCCCGGGGCGGCGGCCTCCTCGGGGGCGCCGGCGCCCGCGGCCTCCTCCGGCCGGTCGGCACCCTCGGGGGCACCGCCCTCGGGGGCACCGCCCTCGCCGGCCCCGGGTCCGCTCTCCGGTCCGCGCGCGGGCACCGGCGCGTGCCAGGGGGCGTCCGCGGACTGTGTCCGGGCCGGCGCGGCCCGCTCGGTCTTCGGCTCGTCGGTCTTCGGCTCGTCGGAGGCCTCGGCGGACGCCTGGCTCGCCGAACCGTCCGTGACCGACCTGGTCCGCCGCGGCCGGTCCACCCGCACCGGCGGAGTCACCGGCGCGTCCCCGGCCACCTCGGCGGAGGCCTCGGCGGCCGCTCCCCCGGCAGCGGCCGCGCTCTCCGCCGTCTGGCTCGCCGAGCCGGCGTCGACCGACCTGGTCCGCCGCGGCCGGTCCGCCCGGACGGCGGGCCCGCCCTCGGCCGCCGCGGCACCCGCCCGGGGCGTCCGGGCCGCCGCGCCGGCCGCCCGCGCACCACGCGCGGGCCGCTCGGCCACCGGCGGCAGGGTGCCCTTGAGCGGGCCCCACTCGTTCGGGTCCGGTACCCCGGGCGGCTGCATCTTGCGCCGCGCCGGCCCGTCGCCGTGGTCCGACTCGCCCGGCTCCTTGGCGCCGGGCCAGGCCTTGGCGACCCGGGCCGCGAGGACGAACTCCTTGCGCAGCGGGTGCCCCTCGAAGCCGTCCGGCAGCAGCAGGGTGGCCAGGTAGGGGTGCCCGGGGAAGTCGATGCCGAACATCTCGTGCGTCTCGCGCTCGTGCCACCCGGCGCCCGCGTACACCTCGACGGCGGTCGGCAGGGCGGCCGCGTCCCGCGCCACCTTGGTGCGCAGCACCAGGTGCCGCACCCCGGGGGCGTCCGCGGCGGCCAGGTGGGCGACCACCGAGAAGCCCTCGGCCAGCTCGTCGACGGCGCTCAGCCAGTCGAAGAACCGCAGGCCCAGCACGTCCCGGGCCGCGGTGAGCGCCTCGACCCAGTGCTCGGCGGGCACGTCGACGGTGACCAGCCCGTACGCCTCGGCGCCGGTGGCCCACTCGCCGACCGACGCCGCGTCCTGCTCGGCGGTGCTCATGAGACGCCTCCTTCGGCCGGACCGGGCCCGGCCACCAGCGGGCGGCGCAGCGCGCTCGCGGGCGCCGCGTACCGGTCGGGCAGCGACTCGGCGGCGATCTTCTCCTGGAGCTTGAGGATGCCCTGGAGCAGTGCCTCCGGCCGGGGCGGGCAGCCGGGCACGTAGACGTCGACCGGGATGATCTGGTCGACGCCCTTGGTGACGGAGTAGGAGTCCCAGTAGGGACCGCCGGAGTTGGAGCAGGCGCCGAAGGAGATGACGTACTTCGGCTCGGGCATCTGCTCGTAGAGGCGCTTCACGGCGGGCGCCATCTTGTCGGTCACCGTCCCCGAGACGATCATCAGATCGGCCTGCCGGGGGCCGGGCGCGAACGGGATCACACCCATCCGGATGAAGTCGTGCTTGGCCATGGAGGCGGCGATGAACTCGATCGCACAGCAGGCCAGGCCGAAGTTGAAGCACCAGAGGCTGTAGCGGCGGCCCCAGTTGAGCACGACCTTGACCGGGTCCGGCGCGAGCCGGGCCAGCGGGCCGAGACCGCTCCGCTCGACGGCCGCACCGGGGCGCGACGGGTCCGGCAGACCGAGCGGGACCGGGCCCGCGGCGTCGTGCGCGTGCGAGTGGTGGGGGGTCACGTCCATTCCAGAACGCCCTTCTTCCAGGCGTAGAGCAGCCCGACCGCGAGGAAGCCGATGAAGACGAACATCTCGATCAGCGTTCCGGCGCCGTATCCGGCGGAGGCGAAGACGGTCGCCCACGGGAACAGGTAGATCGCGTCGACCGCGAAGATCACGTACAGGAAGGCGTAGACGTAGTAGCGGACCTGGGTGTGCGCCCAGTCCTCCCCCACCGGGTCCACGCCGCACTCGTAGGCGAGGAGTTTCTCCGGCGAGTACACCACCGGCCGCAGCAGGCGGTTGGCGGTGAACGCCACGGCGACGAAGAGCACGCCGACGACGGCGAGCAGGCCCATCGCGGCGTACGCGTCGAAGTAGCCGCTGCCGACCGCCGGGTCGGCCGCGACGGCAGCTGCCGGCTGCCCCTCCATGCCCCTCGCCTCCACCTCGT
The DNA here is from genome assembly GCF_044768625.1 of Kitasatospora sp. NPDC091207. Classification (NCBI taxonomy): domain Bacteria; kingdom Bacillati; phylum Actinomycetota; class Actinomycetes; order Kitasatosporales; family Streptomycetaceae; genus Kitasatospora; species Kitasatospora sp. NPDC091207. The sequence goes on along the minus strand of NZ_JBIVVS010000001.1, from coordinate 770,375 downwards.
CCGTGAGAACCGCCCTCGGGGCCGTTCTACGACGTCTCTTTACACGGTCATAACCATCGCCAATGCGTGAGTCTAAGTGCACGGCCGTGGAGTGCCGCATCCCGCCCGATCCGCAAGACAGCCGATGGACAACCCGCGGACGGCCCCCGGACACCCCGGCACCCGAGCGCCGTCGCCCCGGGGTGGGGATAACCCCCGGCCGGGGAGACGTATCACCCCCATGGCCCCGCCCGCCCCTCACCAGGGAAGCTTGGACCACCAGCTCGACCCGAGGGACGGTAGATCCACATGAAGCCTCTGCACCGCCGCGCCGCGGATGCCATCAAGGAGCAGGACGCGCGCACGGAACGCGCCCCGCTGTACGGCGCGCGGATGTGGCGGCAGGCCGGGCAGCTGATGCTCAATCTGCCGCTCGGCATCGCGGGGTTCGTCTTCACCGTCGCGCTGCTCTCGATCGGCCTGGCGCTCTCCGTCACGGTGATCGGCCTGCCGCTGCTGGCGGCCGGGCTGGCCGGCTGCCGGGGCCTCGGCCGGTTCGCCCGCCGGCGGGCCCGCTCGGTGCTGGGTTCCGAGGTGCGCGAGCCGGAGCCGGTGCGCAGGCTGCGGCCGGGTATCACCGGCTACGCGATCTCCTACCTCACCGACCCGCTGAGCTGGCGCTCGGCCCTCTACAACGTGCTGATGCTGCCCTGGGGCCTGCTGAGCTTCGCGGTGACGCTGATCTGCGTGATCATCGGCTGGCCGGTGCTGCCCTGGGTGGTCCGCTTCCAGGCGGCGATCGACCGGATGCTGGTGGAGACCCTGCTCTACCCGGGCGCGCTCTCCGAGCGGGTGCGCGAGCTGGAGGACGACCGCGGCACGGTGGTCGACACCGCCGCCGCCGACCTGCGCCGGATCGAACGCGACCTGCACGACGGCGCGCAGGCCCGGCTGGTGGCGCTGGCGATGGACCTCGGCATGGCCAAGGAGCGGCTGAACGAGACCGAGACGCCCGAGGACGTGGCGGCCGCGGCGAGGATGGTCGGCGCCGCGCACGGCGAGGTGAAGCTGGCCCTGCAGGAGCTGCGCGACCTGGCCCGGGGCATCCACCCGGCGGTGCTCACCGACCGGGGGCTGGACGCCGCGCTCTCCGCGGTGGCCGCCCGCTGCACGGTGCCGGACGGGGTGAAGGTGCACGTCGAGTTGACGGCTGCGGACGGCACGGCGGAGCGCCCGGACTCGGCGGTCGAGGGCATCGCCTACTTCACCGTCAGCGAGCTGCTGACCAACATCTCGAAACACGCCGGCGCCCGCTCCGCCACGGTGGACGCCTGGCGGGCCGGCGACCAGCTGATGCTGCTGGTACGGGACGACGGCAAGGGCGGCGCGGCCCCCTACCCGGGCAGCGGCCTGGCCGGGCTGGCCGAGCGGATCCGGGCCGTGGACGGGGTGTTCCTGGTGGAGAGCCCGGCCGGCGGGCCGACCACGGTGACCATCGAGCTCCCCTGGCACACCCGCGCCGCCCGCCGCTGACCGGCGGCCCACCGCACCGGCCGCACCGCGCCACCCCCGACGCACCAGCGGGCCGGGACGTCGTCGAGGCAGTTGACGACGTCCCGGCCCGCACCCGTCCGCCGGCCGCCCGTGAACCCTTGCGCGGTGTACGGGCGGCCGCCGCCGGGGGTCCGGGCAGACCAGGGGGTCCGGCGGGCTAGGGGGTTTCCAGGGTGCCGAGGGTGACGTCGGCGGTCTTGCTCTGGCCGTCCCGGGTGTAGGTGACGGTCGTCTTGGTGCCCGGGGTGAGTGAGGCGAGCGCGGTGGTGAGCGAGTTCAGCGAGTCGATGGTCGCGTCGCCGACCTTGGTGATCACGTCGCCGGGCTGGATCCCCGCCCCCGCGGCCGGACCGCCGGCGCTGACGGTCACCACCACCGCCCCGGCCGGCCGGAAGTTCTGGTCGAAGTACGTCCGGGCGCTGATCCCGAGCGCGGCCCGGCCGGAGTTGGTGACCTTGCCGTCCTTGATCAGCTGGTCGGCGATGCCGGTGATGGTGGAGGCCGGGATGGCGAACCCGATACCGGGTGCGGCGGCGCCGTTGGCCTCGGGCTCGGTGGCGGCGAGCGTGTTGATGCCGATCACCTGACTGTCCAGGTTGACCAGCGCGCCGCCGCTGTTGCCCGGGTTGATCGCCGCCGAGGTCTGCACCATGTTGCCGATGGTGGCGCCCGGCGAGCCGCCGCCCTGCGGCTCGGAGACGGTCCGGCCGGTGGCCGAGACGATGCCCTGGGTGACGCTGCTGGACAGGCCCAGCGGGCTGCCCATCGCCAGGGTGATCTGGCCCAGCTCGACCTTGGCGGAGTCCCCGAAGACGGCCGGCTTGAGGCTGCCCGGCGGGTTGCTCAGCCTGATCACCGCGAGGTCGGACTCCGGGTAGGAGGCGACCAGCGTGGCGTCCAGGGCCTTGGTGCTGTTGGCCAGGGTGACGGTGAAGGTGGTGGCACTGCCCACCACGTGCGCGTTGGTGACGACGTCGCCCTTGTCGTCGTAGACGATCCCGGAGCCGAGGCCGGACGCGGTGGTGATCTGCACCACCGAGGGCAGCACGTCGGCGATCACCTTCTGGTAGTCGTCCTGGAGCTGGTTGCCGCTCGCCGGCCGGCTGGACGAGGACGAGGGCGAGGAGGTGCCCGCGGTGGAGGCGGTCGACGAGGAGGAGGACGACCCGCTGCTGCACCCGGCCACCGCCAGCGCGGTCAGCACGGCGAGCGCCCCGGGCGCGAGCAGCCGCCCGCCGGACACCCGGGGTCCGGTCGGACGCGGCCCGGCCGGGAGCGGGCGGGTGGGTTCCTTCTTGCGGTTCACCTGGGCTGCCTCCGGTTCCATCGGCCGTGCGGGGCGATCGGGGTCCGTGCGGCCATCCAGATCCGTGCGGGACCCCCGAGATCCGTGCGGGACCACCGGGCCTCGCGCGGGAGCGCTCGGACCACAGAGATCTTTGTCAGCATTTCACCGATATGTCCGGATCGCCGCCCCGACGCGCCGTCACCGGGGACGGCCTAGGATTCACGCCATGACTTGGTTGCTCACCGGTGGCGCCGGATACATCGGCAGGCACGTGGCGCACCAGCTGGTCGAGGCCGGCGAGCGGGTGGCGGTGCTGGACGACCTCAGTACCGGCGACCGCGCCCGGCTGCCGCACGACGTCACCCTGGTCGAGGGCTCCACCCTGGACCGCGCCGCCCTGGACGGCGCGCTGCGCTCGCACGACGTCCGGGGCGTGCTGCACTTCGCCGCGAAGAAACGGGTCGGCGAGTCGGTGGAGCGGCCGTTCTTCTACTACCGGGAGAACCTCACCGGTCTGCAGAACGTGCTGGAGGCCGTCACCGAGGCCGGGGTGGAGCGCTTCCTCTTCTCCTCCTCGGCCGCCGTCTACGGCATGCCCGACGTCGAGCTGGTCACCGAGGCGGCCCCCTGCGTCCCGATGAACCCCTACGGCGAGACCAAACTGGCCGGTGAGTGGCTGGTGGCCGCGGCCGGCCGGGCCCACGGCATCTCCACCGTCTCGCTGCGCTACTTCAACGTGGCCGGCGCCGCCTCGCCCGAACTCTCCGACGAGGGCGTCTTCAACCTGATCCCGATGGTCTTCGAACGGCTCACCGCCGGCCGCGCCCCGCTGATCTTCGGCGCCGACTACCCCACCCCGGACGGCACCTGCGTCCGCGACTTCATCCACGTCTCCGACATCGCCTCGGCCCATGTGGCGGCCGCCCGGCGACTGGCCGCCGACCCGCCCGGCGAGACCTCGTTGGTCCTCAACATCGGCCGCGGCGAGGGCGTCAGCGTCCAGGAGATGCTGGACGTGATCGGCCGGGTCACCGGCTACGACACCACCGGCGAGGTCGCCCCGCGCCGCGCCGGCGACCCGGCCCGGGTGGTCGCCTCCGCCGAGCTGATCCACCGCGAGCTGGGCTGGACCGCCCGGTACGGGGTGGAGGAGACGGTGGCCTCCGCCTGGGAGGGCTGGTGCGCCCGGCACCCGGGGGCCCGCCGTCCCCCGGCCCGCGGCCGGTAGTACCACCCGCGGACCGCCCCGGCCCGGCCCGTCAGTGCGAGGGCACCGCCGTGCCGTAGAAGGCGTCCAGCGCGTAGACGCAGCGGTCCTTGCTGCCGACGAAGACCCGCCCGCCGACCGCCACCGGCGAGCCCGTCAGCTCGCCCTTGGTGCCGAGTTCCCAGCGCAGCTGACCGCTGGCCAGGTCCAGGGTGTGCAGCGAGTGGTCCCGGCTGCCCAGGTGGACCAGGCCGTCGGCGACCGCCGGGGTGCCGACGATCTCGCCCCGCGCGGTGTAGCGCCAGCGCTCCCGGCCGGTGGCCGCCTCGAACGCGTACAGCACCTCGCCGCTGCCGACCAGCACCATGCCGTCCCTGACGACCACCGGCTCGGCCCCCTGCCGGCTGCCGGTGGCGCCGCGCCAGCGGTCCCGGCCGGTCGCCGCGTCCAGCGCGTAGACCGTGCCGAGGTAGTCGGCGACGTAGACCGCGTCCGCGTCCAGCGCCGGCGGGGTGAAGAGCACCACCGGGGCCTCGAACCGCCAGCGCTCGGCCCCGCTCGCCGCGTCCAGCGCGTACACCCTGGTCCCGGCCGTCACGTACAGCACGCCGGCCCGCTCGGCCGGGCGGGAGGGCACGTCCTCGCCGACCGGGACGGACCAGCGCAGGCCCGCGCCGCGCGGATCGACGCACCGCAGCCGCCCGCCGCCGTAGTAGTACGCGTAGCCGCCCACCAGGGCCGGGCCGGACTGCGGGTTCTCGTAGTCCTGCTGGGCGTCGTCCGCGCGCCACAGCTCGGCGCCGCCGGCCGCCGAGCGCAGCTGCACCCCACCGCCCCGGACGCCGCAGCAGAGCACGCCGTCGGCGGCGTCCAGCGAGTAGACCCAGCCGTCCAGCGAGTGGCGCCAGCGCTCGGTGCCGTCCGCGACGTCCACCGTGTACAGGTGCGGGCCGTCGGCGGCGTGCACCCGGCCGGCGTCCACCGCGAGCGCCCAGGCGACGTCCCGGGTCTTGTAGCGGCGCTGACCGGAGGCGACGTCGAGGGCGTGCACCTCGAAGCTGGAGACGAAGAGCGTGCCGTCGGCGACCACCGGGGTGCCCCAGACGTCGTTGGACATCCGGAACCGCCAGGGACGCCAGCGGGCGGCCTGGACCGGCGGCGGGGTGATCCGGCGGACCCAGTCCGTCTCGGCGGGCGCGGCCCCCGGCCCGGCGGCCTCGGCGCGCGGCCCCGGGCCTATCCGCACCGAGGCCCCGGTCAGCCGCACCTCGGCGGCGCTCTCCCCGGCGACCGGGGCGCGGTGGCGGCGCGGGGCGGAGATCTTCTCGGTGGCGGCCTCGGCGTCCGGCCCGGACGGGCCCGGCGGCAGGGCGTGCACCGGCCCCGGCGCGGGCGGCGCGTACCGCTCGGCGGGGTGCCGGGTGCGCGGGTCGTCCGCGACGGGGCGGTGCGGCGGGAGCGGCTGCGGGGGCTGCTGCTGGTGCGGTACCGGCAGCGGCGGGGCGGAGAGCGGCGGCACGCTCGGACCGGGCACCGGCGGCACCGGGACGGGTGCCGGGGCCGGAGCCGGTACCCGGCGGCCGCGCTTGCGCTCGATCAGCTCCAGCGCGTTGGCCGGCAGCCAGTCCCCCGCCTCGCCCGAGGCGTCGTCCCGGGAGAAGAGGTGCGGGGCCAGCTCGGCCTGGATCTGCGCCGGGGAGGGCCGGTGCTCGGGGGAGGGCCGCATACAGGCGCGGACCAGGTCGACCAGCTCGGCCGGCAGGCCGGAGAGGTCGGGCTGGTCGCGCAGCAGCTGGAACACCGTCTCGACCGGATTGGCGCCCCGGTAGGGCGGGTGGCCGGTGGCGCAGAAGACCAGCAGCGAGCCGAGCGAGAAGACGTCGCTGGCACCGGTGACGCCGCGGCTGTCCCGGGCCTGCTCGGGCGACATGTACGCCGGGGTGCCGACCGCGACGTTGGTCATGGTCAGCCGGGTGCTGGAGACGCCGGCGGCGATCCCGAAGTCGATCACCCGGGGGCCGTCCTCGACCACCAGCACGTTGGAGGGCTTGAGGTCGCGGTGGACCAGCCCGGCGGCGTGGATGGACTGCAGCGCCTCGGCGATGCCGGCCACCAGCCAGCGCACCGCCCCCGCCGGCAGCGGCCCGCACTCGGTGACCAGGTCCTCCAGGGACGGCGCCGGGACGTACGCGGTGGCCAGCCAGGGCACCCGGGCGTCGGCGTCGGCGTCGACCACGGCGGCGGTGTAGAAGCCGCCGACCGTCTTGGCGGCCGCGATCTCCCGGGCGAAACGGACCCGGAACAGCTCGTCCTCGGCCAGCTCCCCCCGGACGGTCTTGATGGCCACTCGCCGGCCGGACGCGGAGCGCGCCAGGTAGACCAGGCCCATCCCGCCCGCGCCGAGCCGCCCCAGCACCTCGAAGGGCCCGATCCGCCTCGGATCGTGCGCCGTCAGCTGGTCCACTCCGCTGCCACCTCCCCGTTTTCCGCACCCGCCGCGGGGTGCCGGACCCGATTCTCCAATGCCGCCCCGGTCAACTCCAACCTCCCCCGCCCAGAGCCTCCTCGGGCTCACCGTCCGGTCAGTGCCGCCACAACGGCCGGATTCTGACGTCCGCTCCGGCTGCGGCTTGCGCACGGCACCACCGCGGCTCTTTCTCACCCCGACCCGGATCCCACCCGGATCCCACCCGGATCCGACCCAAATTCGTCACGCTCTGTCACTCGACCACCCCTCAGCGGAGGGGCCGTCACGCTGTGGGGTCATAAGCACACGGGGGGGCTTCAACAGGGGCCTCCGGAGCGCGATGAATATCCGTCCGAAGTCGTTCACGCCCCTATAGCAACCCCCCGTGCGGAGTAATAGTCGCATCACCGAATCGCGCCAAGATCGTGCCACGGTAAGCTGACGGCATGACAGGACAAGTTCGCACCGTCGACGGTCGCGTCGCCGGGCGACGCGGACAGGAGACGCGGCAGAAGCTGCTCGACTGCCTCCGCGAGATGCTCAGCACGTCGCCCTATCGGGACGTCAAGGTCATCGACGTCGCCCGTATGGCGGGTACCTCCCCCGCGACCTTCTACCAGTACTTCCCGGATGTCGAGGGCGCTGTCCTCGAAATCGCCGAGGAAATGGCCAAGGACTCCGACACCCTCAAAGAGCTGGTGGCCGGAAAGTCCTGGGCAGGGAAGTCCGGCACGGCCACTTCGGAAGAACTGGTCGACGGATTCCTCGCCTTCTGGCGCAAGAACGACGCCATTCTCCGCGTGGTCACGCTGGGTGCTGCCGAAGGGGACAAGCGGTTCTTCAAGATCCGCATGACGGTCCTCAACGCGGTCGCCAAGCCCCTCACGGAGGCCGTCAAGGAGCTCCAGGCGAAGGGTCAGGCCGACAAGTCGCTCGACCCGGCCGCCGTCGCCGGCTCCCTGGTCTCGCTGCTCGCCTCGGCGGCCGAGCACCAGAAGGCGTTCACTTCGTGGGGCGTCAAGGTCAAGGACCTGAAGCCCAACCTCGCTCCCCTGGTGTACCTGGGTGTCACCGGCAAGAAGCCGCCCAAGTAGACCGTTCCCGCCTACCCACCCATCCGCTCCGCGCGCAGCCCCGGCCTCCTGTACCGGGGAACGACGGACGGCGGCCGTGTCCTCGGGGGAGGTCCGCCGACGTGCCGCAGCGCGCCAGACATGCCGGTGGGCGGGCACCCGTTCGGGGTGCCCGCCCACCGGCATGCGCGTGTGAGGGGGTTCCGGACCCTCCGGAAGGCCCCGGGGGCCCGGGGAGGGCCAGGGAGGGCCGGGGAGGGCCAGGGGGCGCCACCGGGGCGCCCAGGGGCCGCTGAAGGCCGCCAGGGACCGCTAGGGGCAGCGGACGACCTGCCCGGCGTACGCCAGACCGCCGCCGAAGCCGAACAGCAGCACCGGGTCACCGGGCGACAGCTCGCCCCGCTCGACCATCTTGGAGAAGGCCAGCGGGATGGAGGCGGCCGAGGTGTTGCCGGACACCACGACGTCCCGGGCGACCACCGCGTCGGGGGCGCCCAGCTTGGCCGCGATCGCGTCGATGATCCGCAGGTTCGCCTGGTGCGGCACGAAGCCCTTGAGCTCGGACGGGTCGATTCCGGCCTTCTCGCAGGTCTGCCGGGCCAGCGGGGCGATCTGCGTGGTGGCCCAGCGGAACACCGACTGGCCCTGCTGACTGATCACCGGATCCCAGCCGGTGATCACCACGGCGTCGCTCTTCTCCGGCTCCGAGCCCCAGACCACCGGGCCGATGCCCGGCTCGGCGCCCTCCTCCTGGGCCTCCACCACCGCGGCGCCGGCGCCGTCGCCGAAGATCACACAGGTGGTCCGGTCGGTCCAGTCGATGGTGTCCGACATCCGCTCCGCGCCGATCACCAGCGCGCGGCGGGCCGCGCCGGCCCGGATCGCGTGGTCGGCGGTGGCCAGCGCGTACGAGAAGCCCGAGCAGACCGTGTTGATGTCGTAGGCGGCGGGCGCCCGCACGCCGAGGCGGGCGGCCACGGCGGCGGCCGTGTTGGGGCTGCGCTCGACCGCGGTACAGGTGGCGACCACGACCAGGTCGATGTCGGCGGCCGAGCGGCCGCTGTTGGCCAGCGCCTTCTGGGCCGCCTCGGTGGCCAGATCGACCAGGCTCTCGCCCTCGGCGATGTGGCGGGTCCGGATCCCCACCCGGCTGCGGATCCACTCGTCGTCGGTGTCGACCAGCACCGCCAGGTCGTCGTTGGTGAGGACCTTGGGGGGCTGGTAGTGGCCGAGTGCCACAATGCGCGAACCGCTCATACAGCCACTCAACCGGGTTACCCGCTGGTCAGCGGGGCGCGACCGGCTACAGGATCCGCCCCCGGAAGCTGTAGGAGGCCGACAAGGACCGTTGCGGCGCCTGGGGAGTGGACGCGGCTCAGACGGCCAGTGAGTCCGAGTCGCCCATCACGATCACCGGGTGGGCGGCCGGGTCCAGGGTGCGGATCAGCTGGGCCATCTTGTCCTCGGGCACCGACACGCAGCCGTGCGTCGGGCCGCCGTGGTCGACGTGGATCCAGATGCCGCCGCCCTTGGTCGAGCCGCTGGGACGGCGCGGGTCGAGCGGGGAGTTGCCGGGCACCCGGTTGTAGTTGATCGCGACCACGTAGTCGAAGGAGCCGGCCAGCGGCTCGCCCGCGAAGCCCCTCCCGGAGACCACGAAGTCGGCGTCCTTGTCGTACGGGAGCCGGCTGCCGGGGTCGGCCTTGCGGCCGCCCGCGTCGGTGAGCGTGAAGACCCCGATCGGGCTGCGCAGGTCGCCCTCGTTGTGGTCGGTCGTCCAGCCCTTGTTGGCGTTGTGCCCCTGCCAGGTCTCGCCGGCCAGCCAGCGGCCCTCGGCGGTACGGGTCCAGAGCGTGACGGCGGTCTTGTTGGCGTCCTTGCCCTGCCCGGAGGCGAGCACGACCTGGGTGGTCTCGGCGGGTATCTGCGCGGTGAAGGTGGCACCCAGGCCCGGTATCGCGGCCACCGAGCCGTCCGGGCGGGCCTCGCTGCGGTCGGCGGCGGGTGCCCCGGTGTGCCGGTCGTTCGCGGCCTGGGCGGCCGGCGCGGCGGCGGCCGGGGAGGGCTGGTCCGGGGCGGAGACGCCTTCCGGACCGGGGCCGTCGGCCCTGGCCTGGCCCGGGCCGGCGTCCTGGCCGACGGTGTACCAGCCCGCGGCGGCCGCGAGCAGCAGCGCGGTACCGGCGGTCACGGCCTTGCCGCCGCGCTTCTTCTTGGGCTTGCGCCGGTGGCCGCGGGCGGCCGCCCGGGACCCGGCCGGGCCGGTCGCGGGCGCCTGGGCCGCGGGCCGGACCGGTACGGCGGCGGGCGGCGCCGGCTCGGCGAGCGGCCGGAACGGCTGGTCGTACGCGTCGTAGCCCTCGGTCCCGGGGTGGCCCTGCGGCGCGTAGACCTCCGGCCGGCTCCCGTGGCCCCGCTGCTCCGGGTGCGCCGGGTAGTCCTGGCCGCCCCGCTGGTCCGGGTGGGCCTGGTGGCCCTGCTGCTCCGGGTAGGCCGGGTAGTAGCCCTGGCCCTGCTGCGCGTAGAGGTCCGAGCCGTCGTGGAACGGCTGGTTCGGGTCGGTACCGGCCGGCGCGGGGGCGTCCCAGCCCTGGTACGACGACTGCTCGTAGACCCCGTAGGACTGCTGCGGCACCTCGTACACCGGCTCGTGCATCGGCTCGTACGGCGGGTACGCGGTGGCGCGATGGGAACCGGACATGGCGCTGATCCTGCCAAACCCGGGGCCGGTTGGGAAACCCGGAACGCTGTGCGGACCCGGTGAAGAGCGCCGCCCCCCGGGCCGGCGGGCGGCCCGGGGGGCGGGAGCGATCGGTCGTGCGCCGGTCAGAGACGCATCGCCTGCGGGGTCTCGCGGCGCGTCAGGTCCGGGCCGTCGTACTCGCGGATGATCTCGTAGCGGGTGTTGCGCTCCACTGGGCGGAAACCGGCGTCCCTGATCAGACCGAGCAGGTCGTCACGGCCGAGCTTGTTCGGGGTGCCGAAGTTGTCCGCGTCGTGGGTGATCTTGTACTCGACCACCGAGCCGTCCATGTCGTCCGCGCCGTGGCTGAGCGCCAGCTGCGCGGTGGTGACACCGTGCATCACCCAGAAGACCTTGACGTGCGGCACGTTGTCGAACAGCAGCCGGGAGACGGCGAAGGTCTTCAGCGCCTCGGCGCCGGTGGCCATCTCGGTGCGCGCCATCAGCTTGTTGCGCACGACGCCGTCCTTGGAGTCGTGGAAGTCGTGCTGGTAGCGCAGCGGGATGAAGACCTGGAAACCGCCGGTCTCGTCCTGCAGCTCGCGCAGCCGCAGCACGTGGTCGACCCGGTGGCGGGGCTCCTCGATGTGGCCGTACAGCATGGTGGACGGCGTCTTGAGGCCCTTGCTGTGGGCGAGGCGGTGGATCCGCGACCAGTCCTCCCAGTGGGTGTCGTGGTCGACGATGTGCTGACGGACCTCCCAGTCGAAGATCTCCGCGCCGCCGCCGGTCAGCGACTCCAGGCCGGCGTCGATCAGCTCGTCCAGGATCTCGTCGGCCGGCAGGCCGCTGATCTTCTCGAACCAGTGGATCTCGGTCGCGGTGAACGCCTTCAGCGAGACGTTCGGCAGGGCCGCCTTCAGCTCCCGCAGCGAACGCGGGTAGTAGCGCCACGGCAGGGTCGGGTGCAGCCCGTTGACGATGTGCAGCTCGGTGAGGGAGTCGACCTCCATCGCCCTGGCCAGGCGGACGGCCTCCTCGATGCGCATCGTGTACGCGTCCTTCTCGCCCGGCTTGCGCTGGAACGAGCAGTACGCGCAGGACGCGTTGCACACATTGGTCATGTTGAGGTGGCGGTTGACGTTGAAGTGAACGACATCGCCGTTCTTCCGCGTCCGCACGTGGTGGGCCAGACCGCCCAGCCAGGCCAGGTCGTCGCTCTCGTAGAGCGCGATCCCGTCCTCGCGGGTCAGCCGCTCACCCGCGTAGACCTTCGCCTCCAGCTCGCGCTTGAGCCCTGCGTCCATGCGGTGCCCCGCCTCCTCCGACTTCGAATCGTTGCCGGAACGAGCGTACGCCTATGCCGCCGTCACGCCGCGAGCAGCTCCGCGAGCAGCGCCGGGTCGATGTTCCCGCCACTGACCACGGCGGCGACCGTCTGGCCGCCGATCTCGGCCGCGCGGTGGAAGTACGCCGCCGGGGCGACCGCGCCGGAGGGCTCCGCGACCAGCCGGCCGCGGCGGGCCAGCAGGGCCACCGTGGCGCGGATCTCGTCCTCCGTGACGGTGACGATGTCGTCGACGTACGCGGTGAGGTGCTGGAAGGGCAGCGCACCGACGGAGGGGGTGCGCAGCCCGTCCGCGATGGTCCGGTAGGTGTCGGCGACCGGCCAGGACAGCCGCTCGCCGGCCCGCAGGCTGGCCTGCGCGTCGGCGGCCAGCTCGGGCTCGACCCCGACCACCCGGATGCCCGGGCGGGTGAGCTTGAGCGCGGCCGCCGTCCCGGCGATCAGGCCGCCGCCGCTGACCGGCACCAGGACGGTGTCCAGCTCGGCCGGGGCGTCCTCGGCGATCTCCAGGCCGACCGTGCCCTGGCCCGCGATGATGAACGGGTCGTCGTAGGGCGGTACCCAGACGTAGCCGTGCCGCTCGGCCAGCTCGGCGGGCACGGTGTCCCGCTCCTCCGGCGTGACCAGCAGGACCTCGGCGCCGAACGCGCGGGTGCCGTCGACCTTGACCGCCGGCGAGGTGTCCGGCATCACGATCACGGCCTTGATCCCGAGCAGTCCGGCCGCGTAGGCCACCGCCTGGGCGTGGTTGCCGCTGGACTGGGCGACCACGCCGCGGGCCCGCTCCCGGTCGCTGAGCGCGGCGAGGCGGTTGTAGGCACCGCGGGTCTTGAAGGCGCCGGTCGGCTGGAGGTTCTCCGGCTTGAGCCAGAGCCGGCGTTCGCCGTCGCCCGCCCAGGGGGCGGGGACCAGCGGGGTGCGCACCGCCACCCCGGCGATCCGCTGCCGGGCCGCGCGCAGCTCCTCCAGACCGACCAGTGCCATCGTGTTACTCGCCTTCGACCATCGGGAGTTCGCTCACCCGGTTCTCCCACTTCGTGGAGAGTACGACGGTCGTGCGGGTCCGGGCCACGCCTTTCGTGCCGGAGATCCGCTTGACCACCGATTCCAGGCCTTCCACGTCGGAGACCCGGACCTTGAGCATGTACGAGTCGTCACCGGCGATGAACCAGCAGTCCTCGACCTCGCCGAGGTCCTTCAGCCGGAACGCGACGTCCTCGTGGTCGGCCGCGTCGGTGAGCTGAAGGCCGATCAGGGCTGTGACGCCGAAGCCGAGCGAGGCCGGATTGACCGTCGCGCGGTAGCCGGTGATGACCCCGGCCTGCTCCAGGCGGTTGATCCGGTCCGTGACGCTCGGGCCGGAGAGGCCCACCAGTCGGCCCAGCTCGGCGTAGGAGGCGCGGCCGTTCTCCCGGAGCGCCTGGATGAGCTGTCTGTCCACCGTGTCCATATACCGTCCGCGTCCTTCCGAACCTCACCAGACCCACAGATCATTATCCGGATTCAAAGGCGCCATGCGCGGAACAACCCGGATATCGCAGAGAAGATACTCTCCTGCCCCCGGTCGCCCCACTCCCCCCGTCTCCCGCCGTCACCCGCCCTGCCCGGCCGGGCGGGCTGCCGCGCCCAACTCGCCCTCCCAGCGGCGGTACAGCGTGTGCGGAACGCCGACGGCGTCCAGGACCCGGCCGGCCACGAAATCGACCAGTTCGCGGACGGTGGAGCCGCCGGCGTAGAAACCGGGCGAGGCGGGGAGCACCACGGCGCCCTGCGCGTCCAGCTCGACCAGGTGCTTCAGCGTCACCCCGTTGAGCGGCGCCTCGCGGACGCAGACCACCAGCGGCCGGCGCTCCTTGAGGGTGACGCTGGCGGCCCGCTGGAGCAGGTCCTTGCTCAGGCCGAGCGCGATCCCGGCCACCGCGCCGGTGGTCGCGGGGACGACCAGCATGCCCTTGGCCGGGTACGAGCCGCTGGACGGCCCGGCCGCGAAGTCGCCGGCCGACCAGTGGCGGACGTCGTCGAGACCGTCCTCGCCGCCCAGCCAGGCGGCGAGGTCGGCGCGCCAGTGCGCGTCCCGGAAGGAGATGCCGGTCTCGTCCAGGATGGTGAGCCGGGCGGCCCGGCTCACCACCAGGTCCACCGACTCCCCGGCCGCGAGCAGCGCCCGGATCACGGAGGCGGCGTACGGCGTACCGGACGCGCCCGAGACCCCGACCACCCACGGCTGACGCTTTTCTGTTCCCATGGCCCCCTTTCTATACGGCGGCCCCCGGGGCGGGCCCATCGGCGTTCACCCCTGCGAGGATGGGCGGCATGGCAGCGACCCTCGTCGACCTCACCCATCAGGTGACCACCGCGATGCCGGTCTACCCCGGCGATCCGGCCGTCGTCCTGACCCCCGCGCTCACCACGGCCACCGCCGGGGTCAACGTGCTGGCCCTGCACCTCGGCTCGCAGTCCGGCACCCATGTGGACGCGCCGTACCACGTGGACGTCACCTGGCCCACCCTGGACGGCCTGCCGCTGGAGCGGTTCACCGGTCCGGCGGTCGTCGCCGACCTGCGGGGGCTGGAGCCGCGGGCGGAGGTGACCCCCGAGCGGCTCGCCCCGGCGCTGGAGCGGGCCGGCGAGGGCACCGTCCTGCTGCTGGCCACCGGCTGGGCCCGGCACTGGGGCACCGACGCCTATCTGGCCCACCCCAGCCTGAGCCCGGCGGCGGCCGAGGCGATCGTCGCCGCCGGGGTGCGGACGGTCGGGGTGGACGCGCTCAGCGTCGACCCCACGCCGGACCCGGGACCGGGCGACCCGGCGGTGGCGGCACTGCTGGCCGACCTGACCGACGAACACGACCAACCGGTGGCCCCGGAGCCGACGCTGGCCGCGCACCGGGTGCTGCTCGGAGCGCCCGGCGGCGGCGTGATCGCCGAGAACCTGACCGATCTGCGGGCGCTGCTGGCGGCCCAGCAGGCCGGCCTGCCGGTGGAGGTGTCGCTGTTCCCGCTGCGACTGGTGGCCGCCGACGGCGCGCCGGTGCGGGCGGTGGCGCGCCTCGGGTGAGTGCTGGTCGGGCACTTGGTCTAGACCATCCCCGGCGGGCGCCGCTACGCTTTCGCGCCATGGCAGAGATCATCGGAGTGATCGAGCAGCTCTGGCGCTACCCCGTGAAGTCCACCGGCGGCGAGCGGCTCGACTCCGTCGAGGTGGACGAGCGCGGCCTGGCCGGCGACCGCCTCTACGCGGTGCGCGACAGCGCCGGGAAGCTGGGCTCCGGCAAGAACACCCGGCGCTTCCGCCGGATGGACGGCCTGCTGCGCCTCTCCTCCCGGCTCGGCCACCGGCTCGACGGCCCCGAGCTGTTCGACCCGCTGGGCCGGCCGGTCGCCGATCCCACCGCCTTCCTGCGCGCCTACCTCCAGCGCCCGGACGTCGCGCTCGCCCGCGAGGACGCCGTCTCGCACTTCGACCAGCTGCCGGTCAGCGTGCTCACCACCGCGACCCTGGACTGGGTGTGCGGGGCCGCGCCCGCCGCCGTGGTGGACGTCCGCCGGTTCCGCCCCAACATCCTGCTCCGCACGCCGCCGGGCACGCCGCCGTTCGTCGAGGACGGCTGGTTCGGCCGCGAGGGCAGCGGCGGAGGCACCCGGCTCGCCTTCGTCCGGGCCAGCGAGCGCTGCGCCATGACCACCATCGCGCAGCCCGGCCTGCCGCACGCCCCGGAGATCCTCAAGGCCATCACCCAGGCGCACGGGGGCCGGCTGGACGCCCTGGCCGAGGTGGTGACTCCCGGGCGCCTCAGCGTGGGTGACGAACTGTCACTGGGCTGAGCCGGCACCGCCGGGGGTGGCCGGGAGCAGGCAGAACGGGTGTCCGGCGGGGTCGGCGTAGATCCGCCAGCCGCCGCCGTCGCCCAGCCGGGTGGCACCGAGCGCGAGCACCTCGCGCTCGGCTCCGTCGAGATCCGCCACGTCGATGTCCAGGTGCGCCTGCTGCGGGTGCGCCGGGTCGGGCCATCGCGGCGGCCGGTGGTCGGCGACGCCCTGGAAGCAGAACACCGGGCCGCCGTCGACGTGCAGGGTCGACCACGCCCCGTCCAGCGACCAGCGGGGATCCGGCCGGTCGACCTGCCCGCCCAGCAGGGCCGCGTAGAAGCTCGCGAGCACGGCCGGCTCGGGGCAGTCCAGCACGATGCACTGCAGTGTGCCGATCACGGTTCTCCTCCGACGGCGGGACGGTGGTCCGCCGCCATTCTCCCCCCGCCCCCGCCCCCGGCAGGGGCCGGACTCACTCCCCCGGGTGAACGTCCCGGCCGGGCCCCGGGATCTGTAGCAGTCTCTCCCGTGCGACTGACGACTCGTCAGTGACGCGGCGACGACACCACGGAGACCCTCATGGCCAACATCCCGAGCGACCTCACGTACTCCAAGGACCACGAGTGGGTGCGCTCCCTGCCCGACGGCCGGCTGCGGATCGGCATCACGGACCACGCCCAGAAGCAGCTCGGCGACATCGTCTACGTCGAACTCCCCAAGCAGGGGGACCGGTTCGAGCACGGTGAGCCGTTCGGCAGCGTGGAGTCCGTGAAGTCGGTGAGCGAGATCTACGTGCCGCAGAACGGCACGATCAGCGCCGTGAACGACGGCCTGAACGACGCGCCCGAGCAGGTCAACGAGGACCCGTACGGCGACGGCTGGATGATCGAGATCACGCCGGTGCCCGGCGGCGACCAGGGGAGCCTGCTCACGGCCGCCGAGTACGAGGACTACATCAAGGCTCCCGAGTAACGGCGCCGCCGGGGCCGGGCGGTGGCACACCGGCCGGCCGCCGGGCCCCGGCCGCCACGCGACAGCCGCGGTAGCCGCGACCGCTCAGCCGAGCGTGCGGACGCGCTCCCGGACGGCGGCCGGGGCCTTGGCCACGGAGCCGGTGTCGAAGGGGGGCCGGGGGTCGTACTCGGTGAGGAGCTGGACGGCCTGCGCGGTGAGGTCGTCGGTGAGCAGGGCGGCCAGCCCCAGGGCCATGTCGATGCCGGAGGAGACGCCGGCCGAGGTGATGATCCGGTCGTGGCGGACCACCCGCTCGGCGGTGTAGGTGGCGCCGTGGGCCTCCAGCTCGGCGACCGCCGCCCAGTGGGTGGTGGCGGTGAGGCCCTTGAGCAACCCGGCCGCGCCGAGCACCAGCGAGCCGGTGCAGACCGAGGTGGTGTACCGGGTCGCCCCGTGCACCGCGCGGACCCAGTCCAGGAAGTCCGGATCGGCGGTCAGCGGCCGCGTCCCGGCACCGCCGGGGACGAGCAGCACGTCGCAGGAGTCGATCTCCGAGTACCGGGTGGGGACTTCGACCGTCAGCGCCCCCAGCACATCGGTGACCCGCCCCGGCTCGGGCGCGACGAAGCGCACCCGGGCGCCCGGGACGTGCCCGAGGATCTCGTACGGCCCGATCGCGTCGAGCGGCTCGAAACGGTCGAAGAGCGGGATCACGATGTCCATGCGCGCAGCGTAACCACCGGCCGGCCCGGGCGGGTTGACCTCGCCCGCGGGTTCACGGGATGGAGTGACCGGGCCGGCCCGGGGGAATATCAGCGCAGCGCGTCGAGCTCGGCGCCGATGGCGGCGCGGACGGCGTCCTGCTCCGGGCCGAGGGCGTACCGGGCGTCGCGCCAGTGGTCCCGGGGGTAGAGCCAGACCGGCATCCGCACCAGGTGGTCCGGCTCCCAGTCGAAGCGCGGCCAGACGTGGGCGTGCAGGAACGGGTCCTTGTTGCCGAGGATCTCCAGGTTGACCCGGCGGAAGGCCGGATCGACGGCACGGCAGGCCCGTTCGACGGCCTCGCCGAGCCGGTCCAGGTCGGCGAGGTAGCCGAGCCGGCGCGCGCGGGGCAGGTCGGAGAGGCGCTCGACGCCCGGTTCGTCGGTGAGCAGGATCGCGTACCCGGGCAGGAACTGGACATCGCCCATCACGGCGAACCCCGCGTCGAGCCGGCGCAGCACGGTGGGGTTCTCGCCCCGCAGCGCGCTGCCGATCCGGTCGGCGCGGAAGTCGGCGGTCATCGGGCGCTCCGTCCGTCCGGGTGGTCCCGCGCCGCCGGTGCGGCCGGTCGGAGCCGCCACCGGCGGCCCCGACCGGATCGTAGACCGGCGGCCCGGCGCCCCCCTGTGACGCGGGTCACCCGCACGGCGCCGATGAGTTCCGCCGCTCCGCCCGGTCCAACCAGTGACACCACCGCGACCCAAGGACGGACCACCTCATGACGCACAGCCTCGCGGCCCCGGCGGCCGTTCTCCCGACGAAGCTCCTGCTGGCCTGCGGCACCGTCGCCGGCCCGCTGTTCCTCACCGTCGGCCTCGTCCAGGGCCTCACCCGGGACGGCTTCGACTTCGGCCGCAACGCCCTGAGCCAGCTCAGCCTCGGCGACCTCGGCCTGATCCAGCAGGCCGCCTTCCTGCTCACCGGCGCCCTCCTGCTCGCGGGTGCGGCCGGCCTGCGCCGGCACCGCCGCCCTGGCGGCCTGATCATCGTCCGGGCATGATCGACCCACCGCGAACGACCCGTCCCGAACGACCCGTCCCGAACGACCCCGGCAGGAGACTCCGATGACGACCGAACCCGTGAAGGGCCCGGCCAGCTACTTCCCCTCGATCGAGAAGAAGTACGGCCTGCCGGTGGCGCACTGGAAGGAGCTGATCCGCTCCTCCCCGCTGACCAGGCACACCGAGCTGGTCGGCTGGCTCAAGTCCGAGCACGGACTGGGCCACGGCCACGCCAACGCCCTGGTCAAGCACACCCTCGACGAGGACGCCGGCCGGTAGCGCCGTGCGCGGCCGGTCAGATCCCCAGGCCGCGCACGACCAGGTCCACCAGGGCGAAGAAGAACAGCGAGATGCCGACGAACCCGTTGGTCTGGAAGAACGCCCGGTTCAGCCTCGACAGGTCGCCCGGCTTCACGATGGTGTGCTCGTAGACGAACGCCCCCGCGACCACCAGCAGCCCGACCCAGAACGCCGGACCGGCGTGGGTCAGCACGGCGTACCAGCCGAGCAGCAGCGTGGTCAGCACGTGGCAGACGCGGGCGCCCCGGATCGCCGCCGGCACGCCGAACCGCGCCGGCACCGAACGGACGTTCCCCGCCCGGTCGGAGGCGACGTCCTGGCAGGCGTAGATCAGGTCGAAGCCGCCGATCCAGATGCCCACCGCCGCGCCGAGCACGACGGCGTCCCAGGACCACGTGCCGGTGACGGCGAGCCAGGCGCCGATCGGGCCCATCGCCTGGGCCAGGCCGAGGATCGCCTGCGGGAAGTCGGTGAACCGCTTGCCGTACGGGTAGACCACCATCGGCACCACGGCGACCGGCGCCAGCGCCAGGCAGAGCGGGTTCAACAGCGCGGCGGCGCCGAGGAACACCACCAGCGCGACCGCCGAGCCGATGTACGCCGTCTTCACCGACACCGCGCCGGTGACCAGTTCGCGCCCGGCGGTACGCGGGTTCCGGGCGTCGATCTCGCGGTCGATGATCCGGTTGGCGGCCATCGCGAAGGTCCGCAGGCCGACCATGCAGACCGTGACGATGAACAACGCGCCCCAGTGCACCCGCTCGTCGGCGAGGAACATGGCCGTCAGCGCGGCGATGTAGGCGAAGGGCAGGGCGAAGACCGAGTGCTCGATCATCACCAGCCGCAGGAACGCCCTGACCTTGCCGGGCGGGACTTCGGGGAGCGCGGCAGCCGTGCTCATCACAGCCCGTACTCCTTCCAGCGCCGGTCCACCAGCGCGGCCACGGCCGGGTCGGAGGACACCATCTCCGGCCAGCCGCCGTCCCGGGTGTACCCCTCCTCGGGCAGCTTGCGGGTCGCGTCGATGCCCGCCTTGCCGCCCCAGAACTGCTGGTAGGAGGCGTGGTCGAGGTGGTCGACCGGACCCTCGACGACGGTGAGGTCCCGGCTGTAGTCGACGTTGCCGAAGGCCCGCCAGGCGACTTCCTGGTAGTCGTGCACATCGCAGTCGGAGTCCACCACGATGATCAGCTTGGTCAGCGACATCATGTGGGCGCCCCAGATGGCGTGCATCGTCTTCTGGGCGTGCTTGGGGTACTTCTTGTCGATCGAGACGATCACGCAGTTGTGGAAGCCGCCGGCCTCGGGCAGGTCGTAGTCGACGATGTCCGGGATGATGATCTTCAGCAGCGGCAGGAAGAACCGCTCGGTGAACTTGCCCAGCGGGCCGTCCTCCGTCGGCGGACGGCCGACCACGATGGACTGCAGGATCGGCCGGCGGCGCATCGTCACGCAGTCGATCGTCAGGGCCGGGAACGGCTCCTGCGGCGTGTAGAAGCCGGTGTGGTCGCCGAACGGGCCCTCGGGCAGCATCTCGCCGGGCTCCAGCCAGCCCTCCAGCACCACCTCGGCGTCGGCCGGGACCTGCAGCGGGACGGTCTTGCAGTCGACCATCCGCACCCGCTCCCCCGCCACGAAGCCGGCGAACAGGTACTCGTCGATGTCACCGGGCAGCGGCGCGGTGGCGGCGTAGGTGACGGCCGGCGGGCAGCCGAAGGCGATCGCGACCGGCAGCCGCTCGCCGCGCTTCGCGGCCACCGCGTAGTGGTTGCGGCTGTCCTTGTGGATCTGCCAGTGCATGCCGATGGTCCGCCGGTCGTGCCGCTGCAGCCGGTAGAGGCCCAGGTTGCGGATGCCGCTGTCCGGGTCCTTGGTGTGGGTCAGGCCCAGGTTGAAGAAGGAGCCGCCGTCCAGCGGCCAGGTGAAGAGGGCGGGCAGCTCGTCCAGGTTGACGTCGTCGCCGGTGAGCACGACCTCCTGGACCGGAGCGTCCTTGACGTTCCTCGGGGGCACGTGGGCCATCGAGGCGAGCTTGCCGAAGGCGTCCCGGAACCCGGTGAAGCCGTGCGGCAGCTCCGGCTTGAGCAGGCCGGCGATCTTCTCGGCGATGTCCTCGGGCCCCTTGAGGCCGAGCGACTTGGCGAGCCGGCGCTCGGTGCCGAAGACGTTCATCGCCAGCGGCATCGACGAGCCCTTGACGTTCTCGAACAGCAGGGCCGGGCCCTTGGCCTTCTGGACCCGGTCGACGATCTCGCCGATCTCCAGATGGGGGTCCACCTCGGCCTTGATGCGCTTGAGATCGCCCTCGCGGTCGAGGGCCCGCAGAAACGAGCGGAGATCGTCGTATGCCATGCCAGCCAGTATCCGCCACCCGATAGCCTGGCCCGGTCAAGGGCCCCCGTGAAGCCACCCGCCGCTTCGGGGCGGCCCGCCGCAACCGCCGTCGCCGGGGGAGATCGCCGCCGTGCTGAGGATCCTGACCTTCGTACTCCCACTCGCCCTCTGGGTGTGGGCGTTCATCGACTGCCTGACCACGCCCGAGGACGAGGTGAAGCACCTGCCCAAGGTGGTCTGGGTGATCATCGTGCTGCTCTTCCCGCTGGTCGGCTCGATCGCCTGGCTGGTGGCCGGCAAGCGGCGCGGCGCCCCGCGGACCCACCCGGCGGGCGACCCCGCCGGCTTCCCCGAGTACGAGCGCCCGCGCGGCGGCCGGCCGCTCGCGCCGGACGACGACCCGGAGTTCCTGGCCTCGTTGAAGAAGGACAACAAGCAGCACGAGGACATGCTCAAGCAGTGGGAGGCCGATCTGCGCCGCCGCGAGGAGGAGCTGCGCGGCAAGGACGAGCCGGAGGACGGCCGCAAGGGCTGAGCCGGCTACCCCGGACAGCCCACCCGGAGGGCTTCGGGGTGGGCTGTGGCGTTTTTGGCGCATCCCTACGAGTGGCTGACCGCCGAACACGCCGCGCCACCCCGGCCGCGACCGGCCGGCACCCCTCGGCGGCGAGCCCCGAAGGAGCCCGCCCGGCACCGTCGCGAACACCCCTGACCTGCGCGTTCCCTCATGTTCAGATCATCTGCCCGAAGCCGTGGCGACAGCTTCGGGTAATCGAACGGACACCTACCGTGCGTAGCCCCACCGGCCGGTTTCTGTGCAGCCCTGACATCTAAACGGACGCGACCTTGTACGGAATCGACGCCGAAACCAGCGTGCGGCCCCTCGTACAGTCATAAGTGAAGAAAGTGATTCGCAGCCGGGGGCACAGCAGACGTTGGCTGTCGGACAGTTCCCTCACCCTTGGAGTGGTTCGAGATGACGGTTGTGCATGAGGCGCCGGTCGGCGACGAGGTCCCCGAGATCCCGGCCGACACCCACGGGCGCGTCGCCGAGCTGCACGAACTGCGCGACCAGGTCCGCCGCGGCCCGAGCGAGAAGGCCACCGAGGCCCAGCACGCCAAGGGCAAGCTGACCGCCCGCGAGCGCATCGAGCTGCTGCTCGACGAGGGCTCGTTCCACGAGGTCGAGCAGCTGCGCCGGCACCGCGCCACCGGCTTCGGCCTGGAGGCCAAGAAGCCGCACACCGACGGCGTGATCGTCGGCTGGGGCACCGTGCACGGCCGGACGGTCTTCACCTACGCCCACGACTTCCGGATCTTCGGCGGCGCCCTGGGCGAGGCCCACGCGCAGAAGATCCACAAGATCATGGACATGGCCATCGCGGCCGGTGCCCCGCTGGTCTCGCTGAACGACGGCGCCGGCGCCCGGATCCAGGAGGGCGTCACCGCCCTGGCCGGCTACGGCGGCATCTTCCAGCGCAACACCCGGGCCTCCGGTGTCATCCCGCAGATCTCGGTGATGCTCGGCCCGTGCGCCGGCGGCGCCGCGTACTCCCCGGCCCTGACCGACTTCATCTTCATGGTCCGCGAGACCTCGCAGATGTTCATCACCGGCCCGGACGTGGTCCAGGCCGTCACCGGCGAGAAGATCAGCCAGAACGGCCTCGGCGGCGCCGACGTCCACTCCGGGGTCTCCGGCGTCTCGCACTTCGCGTACGACGACGAGCAGTCCTGCATCGAGGAGGTCCGCTACCTCCTCTCGCTGCTGCCGCAGAACAACCGCGAGATGCCGCCGCCGGTCGTCAACGACGACCCGGTGGAGCGCCGCAACGACGTGCTGCTCGACCTGGTGCCGGCGGACGGCAACCGCCCGTACGACATGCGCAAGGTGATCGAGGAGATCGTCGACCACGGCGAGTACCTGGAGGTCCACGAGCGCTGGGCCACCAACGTGCTGTGCGTGCTGGCCCGGATCGACGGCCACGTCACCGGCATCATCGCCAACCAGCCCCAGTCGCTGGCCGGCGTCCTCGACATCAACGCGAGTGAGAAGGCCGCGCGCTTCGTCCAGATGTGCGACGCCTTCAACATCCCGCTGGTCACCATGCTCGACGTGCCCGGCTTCCTGCCCGGCGTCGACCAGGAGCACGACGGCATCATCCGTCACGGCGCCAAGCTGCTCTACGCCTACTGCAACGCCACCGTGCCGCGCATCCAGCTGATCCTGCGCAAGGCCTACGGCGGCGCGTACATCGTGATGGACTCCCGCTCGATCGGCGCGGACCTCTCGTTCGCCTGGCCGACCAACGAGATCGCCGTCATGGGTGCCGAGGGCGCCGCCAACGTGATCTTCCGCCGGGACATCAACGGCGCCGAGGACCCCGAGGCGATGCGGGCGCAGAAGATCAAGGAATACAAGAGCGAACTGATGCACCCGTACTACGCGGCCGAGCGCGGCCTCGTGGACGACGTCATCGACCCGGCCGAGACCCGCCAGGTCCTGGCCTCCTCGCTGGCCATGCTGCGGACGAAGCACGCGGACCTGCCGAGCCGCAAGCACGGCAACCCGCCGATGTAGCACCGCGGTACCGCGCCACCGACCACACACCACACACGCGCCGGGGGAGAAACCGAAATCATGACCGCTTCCGCCGAACCTCTCGTCCGTATCGTCCGCGGCTCGCTCGACGCCGAGGAGCTCGCCGCCCTGACCGCCGTGCTGCTGGCCCGTGCCGCGGCCGGCCAGCAGGCCGCGGCGGCCGCCGCGCCGATCGAGCCGATCGCCAACTGGCAGCGCCTGGAGCGCCGCCCGGCCTACTACTCGCCGGTCAGCTGGCAGCAGGCCGCCTGACGGCCCGCCACGCCCTGCCCGACGGCCGGCCACCCTCACCGGGTGGCCGGCCGTCGGCGTGCGTGGCGCCCTCCGGCTCCCGCTCACGGCCGCGGCCCGCCCCCGGCCGGCCGGTGCCCCGGGTCGGCCGGGCCCGGTCGGGACCGGTCGGGCCGGGGGCGGCTCGGTAGAATACCTACTGGACGGTATGCGCTCTCCGCGCCGTCGGCGCCCTAGGATCAGCCGCTGCCGAGCACCAGAACTATCCAGGGAGGCCGCGATGGCCAGGCAGGCCCGGGCACTGGCGACCCGCCAGGCAGTACTCCTCGCCGCGGCCGAGGTCTTCGACGAGCGCGGGTACGCGGCGGCCACCATGGCGGAGATCCTGGAACGGGCCGGCGTCACCAAGGGGGCGCTGTACTTCCACTTCCACTCCAAGGAGGAGCTGGCGCTGGCCGTGATCGAGGGCCAGGCCGCCTGGCTCGCCACCTGGCAGCCGACCTCCGACAGCCCGGTGCAGACCCTGATCGACCTGGGCTACGCCTTCGCCCACGCCCTGCAGGACGATCCGCTGGTCCGCGGCAGCATCCGGCTGACCATCGAGCACGGCAGCTTCACCCAACCGCAGATCGAGGCCTACCAGGGCTGGTCGGACGTGGCGCGCGAGCTGCTGGAGCGGGCCCGGGAGGCCGGTGACCTGCACCCGGGCCTGGACGTCGCGGCCGCGGCCGGGGTGATCACCGGAGCGGTGACCGGGATCCAGCTGAGCTCCCAGGTGCTGGCCGGCCGCCAGGACCTGCCGCGGCGGATGACCGACCTCTGGACGCTGCTGCTGCCGGGCCTGGTCCAGCCGCACGCGCTCGCCCGGCTCAGCGTGGCCGAGCGGGCCCCGGGCGGCGCCTGAGCGGCGTCCGGGGCGGCGCTACGGCGGGACGCGGCGCTACGGCGCGCAGGTGCGGTAGGCGCGGCAGCGGTCGCCCGGCACCAGCGCGGGCAGCGCGGCGGCCCACAGGCCCCGCACCGACTCCGGGCGCAGCCGGCCGGCGTCCTCGGGGGCGAGCAGCACCAGCCCGGCCGCCAGGGTGGTGAGCAGCTCGGCACCGCGCCGGAGGTCCAGCCCCGGGCGCAGCTCGCCGGCGGCCGCGGCGCGTTCCAGCAGCCGCCGGACCACGGCGGTCAGGCTGTGCCAGGCGTCCGCGCCGCCCCGGGCGCCCTGGCCGAGCTGGACGCCGGCCCGGACCACGACGTCCTCGCGGAGCAGCCGGGCCAGTTCGTGCGAGAAGTCGATCAGGCCCTGGAGGGCCGGTCCGCCGCCGCGCAGGGCGCGCAGCGCGGCCGAGCCGATCTCGCGCCCGGCGGCGGCGCGGACGCCGTCGGCGAGCGCCTGCTTGGAGACGAAGTGGAAGTAGAGCGCGCCCTTGCTGACGCCCGCCCGGCGGCTGATGTCGATCAGGCTGGCGGATTCGAACCCCGCGTCCGCGAAGGTGTCCGCCGCCGCGAGCAGGACGGCCTGCCTGGTCCGACCAGCGCGTTCCTGCTTGACCACTCGGCCCCTCCGGCCTCGGCCTCGGCGAGATCGCGGCTCGCCCGGCTGCTGTCAGGGCGCCGTCGTCGGTGGTGCGACGCCTCACCTGCGGGACGGGCCATCCCAAACCGCATGGTTGGTATCTAATCTAGCCCCTCGCTCGGCGGCGCCGTCCAGGGGGGAGCGGCCCCCGTCCGGGGGCCGGACTTCTTTTCCCGGAACGTTCCCGCAGCCCATCACACGGGTACCGTGATCACGCGGAGTGCTCGGCAGCGGTGACCCCGGCAGTGGAGCGCAAACCGGGTGGTCTGTATGTTTTACCGAGACCGCCTGCGCGGCCGGTCGGCCGAGACCCGGGAGTGGGGCCAGTCATGCCATTGATCGTAGATCCGGACGCCGACTACCCCTACCCCTACCCCGGTCCCGGCTACGACTTCCACGAGCGGACCGTCTCCCGGCACCTGGTGCACGCCTCCGCCGTGTCCGACGTGCTCATCACGGGCTGGCAGGCCACCGGCCCGTACGACTTCCTGCTCGGCGCGCAATGGCCCCGGCTGCACGGCTTCTACCGGCTCGCCGACGACCGGCACCACGACCCGGTGCTGATGGCCGAGACCGTCCGCCAGGCCGCCCTGCTGATCGGCCACGTCGGCTTCGGCGTGCCGCGCGGGGACCACTTCGCGATCGACGAACTCTGCTACTCGCTCGGCCCGGCCGGCCTGGAGGGCCTCGCCGTGACCGCCGCGCCCGCCTCGCTGATGCTCAAGGTCAGCTGCCAGGACGTCCGGATGCGACACGGCCGGCCGGCCTCGCTGCGGGTCCACGCCGAGATCGAACGGGACGGACGTCCGGTCGGCCACGGCTCCGGAGAGCTACGAGTGCTCTCCCCCGTCGCGTACACCCGGCTGCGCGGGCCGGGCCTCCGGCCGGCCGGCCCCCGGCTGCCCGGCGCGCCCACCGGAATGGCCCTGACGCACCCCGTGCCCACCGCGCCCGAGCTGGTCGGCCGCGAGCGCGCCGCCGATGTGGTGCTCGGTTCGTCCTCGGGACCGGACAGCTGGCTGCTGCGGGTCGACCCCGGCCATCCGGTGCTGTTCGACCCGGCGGCGGACCACGTCCCCGGGATGCTGGTGCTGGAGGCGGCCCGGCAGGCCGCCCAGCGGCTGCGGTACCCCGAGCCGGTGGTCCCGGTCGAGCTGCAGTGCTCCTTCGACCGCTTCATCGAGCTGGACCGGCCCTGCCTGGTGCGGGCCGTGCGCGAGAGCTGCTCGGACGGCCGGCGGGTGCCGGTGCGGGTCCAGCTGATCCAGGACGGCCGCACGGCGGCCGAGTGCCGGCTGCTGACCGAACCGGCCCGGCAGGAGGCGCTCGACGGCTGCCCCTCCGGACGCGAACGGGGCCTGCCGCTCGCCAGCTGACCCCGGACCGGTGGGTCCGGGGCCGGCGGGCGGCCGGCAGGCCCCGTGTCAGCCCCTCAGGCGGCGACCAGCGCGGCCGGACGGCCGGCGTGCATCACGCTGAGGTTGGCGGCCAGCCGGAGCGGGTCCTGCGCCAGCCAGAGCCGCAGCGCGGCGCCCAGCATGGCGCTGGCCGAGCCGATCCGCACCTCGGTCACCTGGGCGATCCGGGCCGCGCCCGGTACCAGCAGGTCGGCCAGCGGGGTCGGCAGCCAGACGGTCAGGGCGCAGGGCGCGGGGGCCGTGAGGGCTCCCAGCAGCCGGTGGGCGTCGGCCCGCGAGCTGAGCGTGGGGATGATGTCCAGCAGGCCGTCGGCGACGACCTCGGACACGTCGCTGCGGTGCCCCTGGGCGAGTCTGCGGAGCAGCGTGCGCTCGGCAGCGGTGATTCGGACGGTCAGCATGACCTCGTCGCACTCCATCGCGCGATTTCCTCCTCGTTCCTCCCCGTGCCGGCTCGGGTTGGCCGGCACGAACTACCCCTGTCACACCTCGGCCCGGCTTCCTCCCTGTGCGGAGCGCCGGGCCGTGGGTGGCTTCCTCCGGTCAGATCCCCGCGTAGGAGTGCTTCCCGGTGACGAAGATGTTGACGCCGTAGTAGTTGAACAACCAGCAGGCGAACGCCGCCAGGGCCAGATAGGCGGCCTTGCGGCCCTTCCAGCCGGCGGTGGCGCGGGCGTGCAGGTAGCAGGCGTAGGCGACCCAGGTGATGAACGACCAGGTCTCCTTCGGGTCCCACTCCCAGTACTTGCCCCAGGCGGCCTCGGCCCAGATCGCGCCCGCGATGATGGTGAAGGTCCAGAGCGGGAAGACCAGCGCGTTGATCCGGTAGGACAGCTTGTCGAGCGTGGACGCGGCGGGCAGGCGCTGCCAGACGGACGCCGAGGTGCCGAGCGGGCCGGTGGTCAGGCCGGCCGCCGTCCGCTTGTCGAAGGAGTCCTTGCCCAGGTACAGCAGCGTCGCGATGAAGGCCGCGTAGAAGGCGCCGCCGCAGACGATCGCGGTGGAGACGTGGATCGCCAGCCAGTACGAGTGCAGCGCCGGGACGAGCTGCTCGGACTCGGTGTACAGCACCTGGGTGGCGATGCCGAGGGTGAGCACGACGGCCAGGGTGACCGGCAGGCCGAGCCAGCGGACGGGCTTCTTCGAGGCCAGCAGGCCGAGGTAGGCGACCGTCATGGCCAGCGCGAAGGCGCAGGAGAACTCGTACATGTTGCCCCACGGCCAGCGGGACACCGAGAGGCCGCGGGTGATCACGCCACCCACGTGCAGCAGCGCGCCGAGGACGGTGAGCGAGACCGCGATCCGGCCGGCCAGGTCGGCCCTCTCGCTGGTGCCGGCGGCGCCGGGGCCGTCCTCCTCGTCCTGGCCGCGACCGCTGGTGACCACCGTGGCCCCCTCGCCCGCCAGGGCGGTGCGGGTGAGCGTGGTGGTCCCGCCGCCGGCCGAGGCGACCGTGACGGTGACCTTCTTGCCGCCCTTCGCCCCGGCGGTGGCGACCGTCTCGGCCAGGCTGCCCGCCTGCGCGGACGAGCGGACGGCGACGGCGCCCTTGCTGCCGAAGGTCCACTCGAACATGTGGGCGAGCATGGCGATCGTATAGACGGCCATCGCCGAATAGATCAGCTTGTTGGAGAGGTCGGCCAGTTGGGGGTCGACCGCCGAGGCGAGATGCACCGTCTACTCCTTGGAGTTCTGGTCGGCAGGGACTGCGGGGTCTGCGGGGTCTGCGGGGTCTGCGGGTGCCGAGGCCTCGTCGGCCG
Organism: Kitasatospora sp. NPDC091207; assembly: GCF_044768625.1. Lineage (NCBI taxonomy): Bacteria > Bacillati > Actinomycetota > Actinomycetes > Kitasatosporales > Streptomycetaceae > Kitasatospora > Kitasatospora sp. NPDC091207. The sequence continues at coordinate 742,041 of NZ_JBIVVS010000001.1, read as the reverse complement.
GGTCGGCCCCGTCGGTCTCGTCGTGGGGGCGGCCGGCGGGCGCACCGGGCCCGGGTACCGACCCGGGCCCGGGCTCGGGCTCGGACTCAGGCACCGACTCGGACCCGGGCCCGGACTCGGGCTCCGGCTCCGGCTCGTCGGTCGCCGGGGCGTCGTCCTGGAGGTCCACCGCCAGCTCGGCCAGCTCCTCGGCGATCTTCGCCGACTCACTGCGGCTCAGCCCGGCCAGCTCGACCAGGGTCCCGCCGTCGGGCAGTGCCACCGCCCGCACCCAGATCCGGCGCCGCTGCACGAAGAGCGAGCCGATCAGGCCGAGGATCGCCAGCACGCCGCCGGCCAGGGCGATCGCGTTGCCCGGGCGGTGCGAGATGTTGAAGCTCGCCCACTGCTTGTAGCCCTCGAAGGTGACGCTGCCGTAGCCGTCCGGCAGCTCCCACGCCTGGCCCGGCTTCAGCCGGACCTTGGCGATCTTGCCGTCCTGCTGCAGCTGGGTCAGGTTCTTGGTGTTGAGCTGGTAGACGTTCTGCGGCAGGCCGGAGTCGGTACCGAGGTCGCCCGCGAAGGCGTTCAGCACCAGCGCCGGGTCCGCGTCACCGGGGAACAGCGAGCGCGGGCCGGTGTTCGCGTCGAAGGCCACCGGGGCGGTCGGCAGGAAGAAGCCGGAGAAGCCCATCTGGGTCCTCTTGCCGTCCTTGTCGCCGTAGTCGGAGACCTTGATGACGCCGGTGGAGGTCAGGTTGGGGTCCTGCGGCAGGAAGGGCGTCGCACCGGTGTAGACGACGGTCCCGGCGGCGTTGCGCACGGTGATCACCGGGGCGTAGCCGTGGCCGATCAGGTAGACCTTGCTGCCGCCGATCTCCAGCGGGTGGTTGACCTCGATCTCGCCCCGCTTGACCTTCGACGCGTCGCTGCCCGCGTAGTACTGGACGTTCGCGGTGAACTGCCGGGCGGCACCGATCTGGTCGCCGTTGGTCTGGAAGCGGGAGGTGAAGTCGTCGAGCTTCAGGTAGAACGGGTCGAGGTCCTGGGAGCCGTAGAAGCGCGAACCGGTGAAGTCGTCGAGCTGGGTGATGGTGTTGGAGTAGCCCTCGCCGGCCACCATCAGCTTGCCGCCGGTGCCGCTGGCCAGGCTCGCCCAGGCGAAGCCGCCGAGCAGCGCGAACAGCGACAGGTGGAAGACCAGGTTGCCGACCTCGCGCAGGTAGCCCTTCTCCGCGGCCACCGAGCCGCCGGCGAGGTCCGCCCGGAACCGGCGGCGGCGCAGCAGCCGGTGCGCGGCGGCGTTCACCGCGGCGGCGTCCGCCTCGGTGCGCCAGGCCGCGTAGACCGGCATCCGGGTCAGGTTGCGCGGCGCGGCCGGCGGCTGGGCGCGCAGCACGCCGACGAACTGCCAGGTGCGCGGGACGATGCAGCCGGCCAGCGAGACGAACAGCAGGATGTAGATCGCCGAGAACCAGACCGAGCTGTAGACGTCGAACAGCTGGAGCTTCTGGTAGATCGGCGCGACCGTGGTGTGCTGCGTCTTCCAGGTCTCGACCTTGAACGCGTTCTGGCCGTTCTGCGGGATCAGCGAGCCCGGGATGGCGGCCAGCGAGAGCAGGAAGAGCAGGATCAGCGCGACCCGCATCGAGGTCAGCTGGCGCCACATCCAGCGCAACCAGCCGAACGGCCCTATCCCGCCGGGGCCGTCCGACTCGACCGGGGCGGTGGTCAGCCGCTCGGCCGCGTCCTCGACCGCCCGCGGCGGCAGCTCGGTCTCGGTCGTGGTCTTGCTCACGGTCAGATTCCGATCTGGAAGTCGGCGGTCCAGGACTGCAGGTCGTACACCATCGAGTCCCAGACCCCGGTGACGAGCAGCAGACCGACCACGACGAGCATGCCGCCGCCGATCCGCATGACGAGCGGGTAGTGCCGCTTGACCCAGCCGAAGGCACCCAGCGCCCGGCGGAAGGCCACCGCGGCCACGACGAACGGTACGCCCAGGCCCAGGCAGTAGAAGGTCGTCAGCAGCGCGCCGCGCTGGGCGTCGGCCTGGTTGAGCGCCAGGTTCTGGACGGCGGTGAGGGTCGGGCCGAGGCAGGGCGTCCAGCCGACGCCGAAGACCACGCCCAGCATCGGCGCGCCCAGCAGGCCGACCGCCGGGCGGCGGTGCGAGCGCATCTCGCGCATGCTCAGCCCCGGCACCAGACCCATGAAGGCCAGGCCCATCACGATGGTCAGCGCGCCGAGCACGATCGAGATGACCCGCTTGTGCTCCTGCAGCGTCCAGCCGAAGTAGCCGAACAGCGCGCCGGTGGAGACGAAGACGGCGGTGAAGCCGAGGATGAACAGCAGCACGCCGGCCAGCATCCGGCCGCGCTTGGCCCCGCGGGCGTCCGCGAGGTCGGCGGCCGAGAAGCCGGTGACGTACGACAGGTAGCCGGGCACCAGCGGCAGCACGCACGGCGAGAAGAACGAGGCCAGGCCGGCCACCAGCGCGATCGGCGCGGCGACCAGCAGCGCCCCGCTCTGGATGGTCTCGGTGGTGTCGGCGAGCTGGACGACGACACTCACCGCTGCTGCTCCGCGAGCACCGGCTGGATGATCGACTCCAGGGCGTCGTCGAGCTGGCCGCCGACGGCCCGGGCGGCCAGCTTGCCGTCCCGGTCGACCACGATGGTGGTCGGCACGGACTGCGGGTTGAGGCTGCCCTTGGGGAACTTCAGCAGCTGGGCGCCGGCCGGGTCGTACAGGCTCGGGTAGGTGACGCCCCGCTCCTGCTCGAAGCGGACGGCGTTGGTGATCTCCGGGTCCCGGGTGTTGATGCCGAGGAACTGGACACCCTGGTCCTTGTACTTGTCCCAGACCCGCTGGAGGTCGTCCGCCTCGGCCCGGCAGGGCCCGCACCAGGAGCCCCAGACGTTGAGGACGACGACCTTGCCGCGGTAGTCCGCGAGCTTGACCGGGGTGCCCTCCAGGGTGCTGCCGGAGAGGTCCGGCGCGTCCTGGCGGTGCCCCACCGCGGCCTTGGAGATGTTGCTGCCCTTGGCCGAGACGAAACCGATCTGGCCGTCACCGCCGGCCGACGAACCGGAGGAGGAGCAACCGCTGAGGACGATCGCGGCAGCGGCGGCGGTGGCGGCGACCGCTGCGGCGCGACGAGGACGGGGGCGCGTCATGCCAGACATGTGAAAAGTTTCGCATGGAGTTCCGGGCAGGTTCGGGGGGGTCCGACATTCCGTGTCGAACCCCCTCTGACCTGCGGTCGGACCGGACCGCTCGGAGGCGGTCAGGCGCCGAAGCTCTTACCCACCGGCTTGCTCCTGCCGCCCTTGCCGACCAGGTGCGCGGGCAGCAGGTCGCGGGCCGGCTCGCGGTAGCCGACCGAGACGATCCGGTCGCCCTCGTAGGTGAAGCTGGTGAGCGAGGCCAGCGAGCACTGCCGGTTGCGCGGGTCGTGCCAGAGCCGGCGGCGCTCCACGAAGGAGCGCACGATCCAGATCGGCAGCTGGTGGCTGACGCAGACCGCCTCGTGGCCGCGGGCGGCGTCCCGGGCCGCGGCCAGCGCGCCCATCATCCGCACCGCCTGCTCCAGGTAGGGCTCGCCCCAGGACGGCTTGAACGGGTTGGTCAGGTACTTCCAGTAGCCCGGGTTCTTCAGCGAACCGTCGCCGACCCCGAAGGTCTTGCCCTGGAAGATGTTGTCGGCCTCGATCAGCCGCTCGTCGACCGCGAGGTCCAGGCCGTGCGCCGTGGCGACCGGCTCGGCGGTCTCCTGCGCCCGCTCCAGCGGGGACGCCACCACGTGGGTGATGTCCCGGCCGGCCAGGTCCTCGGCCACCCGGTCGGCCATCTGCCGCCCCAGTTCGGACAGCCGGTAGCCGGGCAGGCGGCCGTACAGGACGCCCTCCGGGTTGTGCACCTCACCGTGTCGCATCAGGTGGACGACGGTGGTCTCGTTGGCGCTCACTTCTCAGTACTCCTGGGGATTGGCCGCGACTACGCGGGCTGGGCCTCGGCGGCCGCGCGGGCGGCGGCCGGCAGTGCGGCGGCGATCCGCCCGATCGCCCGATCGTCGTGGGACGCCGAGACGAACCAGGACTCGAAGGCGGACGGCGGGAGGTAGACGCCCTCGGCGAGCATCGCGTGGAAGAACGCGTTGAAGCGGAACGCCTCCTGGGTCCTCGCCTCGTCGTAGTTGGTCACGGCGGCCTCGGTGAAGAACACCGAGAACATGTTCCCGGCGGTCTGCAGCCGGTGCGCCACGCCCTCCTTGGCCAGGGCGTCGGAGACCATCGTCGACACCTCGGCGGCCACCCGGTCCACCGTCGCGTACACCTCGTCGGTGCAGCCGCGCAGCTGGGCCAGGCCGGCCGCAGTGGCGATCGGGTTCCCGGAGAGGGTGCCGGCCTGGTAGACCGGGCCGGCCGGGGCCAGGTGGCCCATCACGTCGGCACGGCCGCCGAAGGCCGCCGCCGGGAAGCCGCCGCCCATCACCTTGCCGAAGGTGAGCAGGTCCGGCGCCCAGCCCTCGTTCGCCGCCTCCAGGCCGTACCAGCCCGCCTTGGAGACGCGGAAGCCGGTCATCACCTCGTCCGAGATGAACAGCGCGCCGTTCTCCCGGCAGAGCCGGGCCAGGCCGCCGTTGAAGCCGGGCAGCGGCGGGACGACGCCCATGTTGCCGGGCGAGGCCTCGGTGATCACACAGGCGATCTCGCCCGGGTGCGCCCGGAAGGCCTGCTCGACGGCGGCCAGGTCGTTGTACGGCAGCACGATGGTGTCGCCGGCCTGGGCGCCGGTGACGCCCGGGGTGTCCGGCAGGCCGAAGGTCGCGACGCCGGAGCCGGCGGCGGCCAGCAGCGCGTCCACGTGCCCGTGGTAGCAGCCGGCGAACTTCACGATCTTGGCCCGGCCGGTGAAGCCGCGGGCCAGCCGGATCGCCGACATCGTCGCCTCGGTGCCCGAGGAGACCAGGCGGACCTGCTCGACCGGGGCGACCCGGGCGACGATCTCCTCCGCCAGCTCGACCTCGCCCTGGCCGGGCGTACCGAAGGAGGTGCCGTTGACGACGGCCCGCTGGACGGCGTCGATCACCGCGGGGTGCGCGTGGCCGAGGATCATCGGGCCCCACGAGCACACCAGGTCGACGTACTCGCGGCCGTCGGCGTCGGTGAGGTAGGGGCCGGTGCCGGACACCATGAAGCGCGGCGTACCGCCGACCGCGCGGAAGGCGCGCACCGGGGAGTTCACGCCGCCGGGCGTGACGACCGAGGCGCGGTCGAAGAGCGACTGGGACTGGGGGGCTTCGTAGGGGTAGCTCACGGGAGACATGGTCTCAAATCGTGTCCTTCACCTCTGCATGTCGGACCTCATCATCTGGAACGATGATCCGGGCGACGAAGTCTGTACGGTTATCCGTACAACGGGGCCCCTGGCGACTCCGGTCGCACGGACCAGTCAGACTGTGTACTCCGGGCGTGCGCGAGCTCCGGGTGTTCAGGGGTGTGAAGAGGACTGCCGCGTGCCGTGACTGGGTACGGCGGCGCATGACGGGTAAGGAGCACGGCCGGTGGGACGCCGGACGTGCGGGGGTCTGTCGATTCCGGCGAATTCCGGTGAGGATGGTCCGAGTGTCCGAGGCGCAGGACGGCTACGACGAGGCCGCGGGTGGCTCCCGCAGGCCCGCCGAGGCCGCACGCGGGGGTACGGGAGCGGGTACGGGTCGTGGCGGTCGCGGCGGTGAGAGGCGGGGTGAGGGACGCATGGGGGTGACGTACAAGTACTTCGGCGCACCCGACCGCGCCACCGCCGCCAGAGTCCCCACCGCGCTCGGCCCCGGAGGGCTCGGCCTGGACGCGGGCGAGCTCGGCTCGCTGGGGCGGCTCGGCGACCTGATGGAGACCAGCGGCTCGCCCAACGGCCACCTCTCCACCAAGATCAAGCCGGAGACCATGAGCGCCATGGTCCTCACCGGCATCCAGGGCGTGCCGCTGCACCAGGTCCCGCCGCTGGAACTGGTCGTGCTGCACCCCGACTACGCCGTGGTGCAGCTCCCGCAGAACGTCGTCGAACCGCTGCGCAAGGCCGACGAGACCGAGCTCGGCGCCGCCGCGTTCATCTGGTCCACCGTGCCCGACCGCCGCGGCCCCCGGGACGCCTTCGTGATCTACAGCATGCTGCACGAGTGGCAGGACTTCGCGAACCGGCTGCACGACGCCGGGCACCAGCTGTACTGCCTGGTCTGGCCGTGACGCTGCGGCCCACGGGCCTCTGATCGCTACCGGCGGGAGGCTGGGAGGCCCTCGGAACGGCGTTTTCGCGGCGCTGTTGGGGCCACAGGGCCCCAACAGCGCCCGGTTGCAACTCGTGCTCGACCGCTGCTGCCGTCGGTTCGACGCCGCTTCCGGCGGTCGGGAAGGCATCCCGACCGCCGTCTGCCGCGTAGTTCTCGGCGGCCCCCTTGCGGTCGCCGAGCCGGGAGAACACCTTCGCACTACGGGAATTGACGGTGGCGCCGGCCGGACCCCAGGAGCGGGCCCAGTACGGCATGTCCTCGCCGTCGGCGGCCTCCAGCAGATCGCGGGCTCGCTGATTCGTGGCGGCCAGGCCGTGGGCGTGGGTGATGGTGAACAGGGCCTCGGTAGCGGCGTCCACGCGGCCGCCCGCGCGTGACAGTGCGGCCTCGGACAGCGCGAATGTCTGGGAGGGGTGACGCAGCTCCATGCCCTGCTGGGCCAAGGTCCGCAGGACGAAGGAGTCGTGGCCGACGATCCCGGACTCGACCGCGAGCGCGTACGACTGGTGGTAGTAGCGCTGGGCGAGGCCCTGCTCTCCGGCGTCGTAAGCCTTCCAGCCGGCCAGGTGCGCGCCGACGGCCGCGGCCGAGAGCATCTGTCGGCGGGCCCCGGCTCGCGCTTCGCGTGGCTTCGCCCCACCGGGCAAGAGCTCGGTGGGGCGACGTCGCCGGCCGTTCTGCGGCGTAGCCGCCCGGCCGTCCCCGAGCCGAACCGACCGGTTCGACGGTGAGGGCCCCGTCGTTGCCCCGGGGCGATGTACCGCCCCCGCCCGATGTGCGGGCCGTTGCATCCGGGCAGAAGGCCGAACCGGCTTTCGCCTACCTGGTTTCCGACGATGCCCCGGTCGATGGAGGGAGTTCGCCGATCGGCACGACGTTGCTTCTGCTGGAGCGGCACCGCCACCATGCACCCGTGTCGTCCACAGCCGGCACCATCGGGTGAGTGTGACCAGGGCAGGTCGGCCATTGGATGGACTCGAAGCCCGCAAGATGATCCTGCACCAGCTCTGCCGCGGACGCGATGAGCCGGCTCACCGGGAGGGCGAGGTCGATACTGCGACTGAACTGGAGTTTCTCCGCCCGCAGGCCCAGGAGGAGGATCCGGCCGTACCCGTCGTCCTCGGCGAGCACCCACTGGGTATCTTCAGGAATGTCACCGGAGATCGCCCGCAGGATATCCCTACCGACCCGCATGCAAGGCTCACCGAGCGAGGCTGGGAGATCGACGGGCGGCACACCGACCAGATCCCAAGTGCCGAGAATCCTCATGGCATCAGACTATCGGCCACGACGAGAGTCGAGCCCTCATTACCGGCTGATCGTCACCACACTGGCGAACCCACTCTTCGTTTCCGCGGACTTGCCGTCCGCGATGATCGGCAGCCCGCCATCACCGGCTACACACCTGAAGACGAACCTGACGCCGGCGGCTCGGGCACGCCAACCGAGTTGACCTTGAAGGTGCAGCTGCCGGCTTCCACATTGGAGCCGATGCAGTTGGTCGGAAACGTCCAGCGCCAGTAGTACCCCGCCTGGATGTTGGCGTAAGTATCCTGGGTCACTCGCGGAAGCACCGTCGTGGAACGGCCCTGCCGTGCAGGTCAAAGTCTGATTGGCATCGCGATCAACCCGAGTGCGACGGCCCCCGCTCGGCTCACCGACTTCACGCTGCCGGTTTTCTTCATGGATCCATCGTGCGAAACCGCATCAAACAATACTTCGGAGCCAGAATGCTCTGGCAGGATCCGGCGGACAATTGGCCGGATGCCTACCGACCACCCCGGCTCGAAGAAGCAGGAGGTTGATATTCCGGGAACTACGCATGTGTTTGACGCGGCCGAACGACAGCAAGGCCCGGCAAGGCAACCCTCCCTGGCGGGCATCATCTGCACCCGCAGACTCCCCAAATGAGTCCTCTTAATCCAGTCGCCCGTCGCCTCTCGGTCGGGCGGCTCCTGGAACAGCGAGTGGCAGAACGATCCGCGGGTCACGGGCCTGTGGATCAATGCCCCCGCACGAGTGGCGGGGCTTCGCGAACCGGCTGCACGACGCCGGGCACCAGCTGTACTGCCTGGTCCGGCCGTGACGACGACCGCGTGCGTCCCCCCGGAGGCGGACGCACGCGGTCGGTGGGCGGGTCAGCCGGTGGCGGCCTTCTCCGGCGCGGGGACGGCCGCGGCGGAGTCGGCGGGCTGCTCGGGCACGCGCTCGCCGCGGCGGACGGCGCCGAGGCTGGCCGCGACCACGCAGACCACGCCCGCGAGTTGGAGCAGGCCCATGGTCTGGTGCAGCAGGACGAAGCCGATCAGCGTGGCGAAGCCCGGCTCGAAGCTCAGCAGCGTGCCGAACGCGGCCGTGGTGAGCTTGCGCAGCGCGAGCATCTCCAGGACGTACGGCAGGACCGGCAGCAGCACCGCCGCCCCGGCCGCGCCGAGCAGGATGCCCGGGGTGAGCACCGGCACGGCGTGCACCAGCCCGAACGGCGCGGCCACCAGGGCCGCCACCGACAGCGAGATGGCCACCCCGTCGACGCCGGAGAACCGGTCGCCGACCCGCTGGGTGAAGACCACGTAGCCGCCGAGCGCCGCACCCGAGGCGGCGCCGAAGGCCAGCCCGACGAGGTCGACCGAGCCGTTCCAGGGCTGGGTGAGCGCGAGCACGCCGCAGACCGCGAGCAGCGGCCAGATCACGTCGATCCGGCGGCGCAGGCCGGCGACCGCGACGGCGAGCGGCCCGAGGAACTCCAGCGCGCTGGAGACCCCGAGCGGGATCCGGTCGATGGCCTCGAAGTAGCAGATCGTCATCACCGCGCTGACCGTGCCGAGCGCGGCCGCGAGCAGGAGGTCCTGCCGGCTGCGCCCGCGCAGCCGCGGCCGCGCCCAGATCAGCATGATCGCGGCCGCGAAGGCCAGCCGCAGCGAGGCGGTGCCGAGCGGCCCCGCCGTCGGGAACATCCAGGTGGACACCGCGGCGCCGGACTGGACGCAGATCATCGCGCCGACGGCGAGGCCGGCGGCGCCGTACGTCCCCGGAAGGGCCTTGCGAGCACGGCCCGTCGTGGTGGTCGCTGGGGGCATGAGGTGATGGTCCTTCCGCGGTACTCGGGCACGGGTCTCGGGTCTCGGGTCCGGCCGTGGGGGGTGGCCCACGGCCGTCCGCCACGGTCACGGTACGCAGGTCGAGGCCTTCCTGGCAGGCAGTCTCGACATGTGCGTGCCACGGCGGTTGGAGCGCCGGACACCGAGCTCCCGAGCCGACGTCACACCGCGGCGGCTTCCACGGTCTCCGCCGAGACGGTGTAGCCCTTGAACGTCTCGGTGATCGACTCCAGGACCTCCTCGGCGTCGGCGCCGCGGAACCGGAAGCGCCCGCCGACGTGCTCGTAGCCGTGCGCGACCGGCAGGACGTCGCCCACCTTGGCCAGCGACTCGGCGTACGGGCCCGGGGTGCGGCCGACCATCGAGGTGATCCGGGTGAAGCGGCACGGCCGGGGCGCGGGCGCCGGGACCACCAGGAAGCCGGCGACGTCCTGGACGGCCCAGTCGACGCCCTCCTGGAGGGGCACCCCGAGCTGGAGGTGGAAGGCCGCCTTCATCAGGTCGTACCCGTGCACCTCGCGCCAGAGGAACGGCGTCTCCGCGCCGCCGACCCGGGCACCGGTCTCCAGGAACGAGCAGGTGGCACCGGACTCGGTCTCCTCCAGGAACAGCTCCAGGTGGAACGGGGTCGCCCGGTCGGTCAGCGCGCGCATGTACTGCTCGGTGGCCTCGCCGATGATCCGGTGCAGCTCCGGGTCGGCCTCCTCGATGGAGCCGTAGAAGGTGCCGTGGGCGAAGTCGAGGCAGGTGTTGACGTAGCGCGAGCCGCGCCAGACCAGCAGCCGCTCGCCGTCGAAGATGCCGTCCACGTGGCAGATCAGGTGCGGGTTGCGCACCTGGGCCATCAGCTTCCAGCGGCCGAACTCGATGCGCTCCAGGTCCTCCGGGCCGGAGATCACCACGACACCGGCGCTGCCGCTGCCGTCGCGCGGCTTCACCACGAGGTCCCAGCCGTGCTCGGCCGCGAAGGCGGTGATGTCCTCGGCCGTGGAGACTGCGGTGAAGGCCGGGATCGGCAGGCCGGCGGCGGCGATCCGCTCGCCCATGACCACCTTGTCGCGGAACGCCAGGACCTCCTCCAGCCGCATGCCGGGCAGGCCCAGTTCGGCCCGCACGACGGCGGCGTTCTCCAGGTCCTCCTCCTTCAGCGTGATGAGGCGGTCCGGCGCGCCGTGGCGCTCGGCGAGGCCCAGGACGGCGGCGCGCAGCTGCGCGAGGTCCTGGATGTCGTCCAGGGTGACGATCTCGGCCGCGCCCTCGGGGACGGCTCCGCGCCCGAGCGGGCTGGTGATGTACGTGACGGCACATCGCGTGTGGTCGATGTAGGCCGCGTAGTCGGCGTAGGTGTCCTTCCAACGGTTCATCACGATGACGTGTGACATTCCGTGGTCTTCCGACGTTCTCACTTCACCCATCCTGATTGTGTACGGCGGTTCGGCGCGGACGGCTCAGTACGTCAGCACCGCACCGGTGTGGACCTGGTCGATGGAGCGGTGCCCGATGACCTCGGTGGAACCGGCCGGGACGACCCGGGCCTGGGCGCCGGCGTAGCCGTCCGGCTGGTAGAAGACGCCCCACAGGGTCTGCCAGGGCCGCTCCTCGCCGGTCGCCGGGTCGACCATGAACTCGGCGCGCGGGACGACCCGTTCCTGCACCACGCAGCCCGCGGCCGCGCCCTCGGTCAGGGCGGTCCGCCAGGCGTCCTCGGCGGTCTCCCAGCCGGCGACCACACCGTGTCCGCCGAAGAGGTTGTTGGGCTTGAGGATCAGGGTGTCGCGGCGCGCCATCAGGTCGTCCAGCCGGCCGGGGACCAGCAGGTCCTCGGCACGCTGGAGGGACCGCGTCCACGGCAGCGCCCGGTCGATGACCTTCCGCTCCTCGGCCGTGAAGCCGATGGCGTAGTGCGGGTCGGAGAGCAGGGCCATGCAGCCCTTCTCGCCGAACAGGTTGCTCTGCAGGGTGTGCCAGAGCAGCACCTTGCCCGCCTCGTGGGCCCGGAAGACCGGCTCGGCCAGCTCGACGAACGCCGGGTCCTCCAGCAGCTGGTCGGTGTCGAAGGCGCGCCACACCACGTCGATGACCCGGCCGTCCAGCACCAGCCGGCCGTCCTTGACCACGAGGTCGTCGAGCTCTCCGAGGTGGAGGTCCAGACCGAGGCCGCGCAGCACCCGGTGCACGTTGTACCAGGTGGCCGCCCCGAAGGTGTCGAGGCCGCCCGGGCCCTCGATGATCGCGACGACCGGCTCGCGGTCGCCCGCGACGACCTTGGCGGCCTCCTTGATGGTGCGCACCGTCTCGCGGCCGGTGTGCACGTAGCCCAGGCCGTGCTCCTCGGCGAACGCCGCGAAGGCGTCGATCTCCAGCAGGCCGCGCGGCACCTCGCCGGCCCAGTCCCAGCCGCCGAGGTCGCTGCCGATGCCGAACTCCAGCAGCTTGAAGGCGTCGCCGTCGTGGTAGACGTCGGCGCGGCCGAAGACCACCGGGGTCTGGTGCGCGTGGCGGCGCATCAGTTCGGCCCGGGCGCCGTGGACACCGACGGCGTCGAGGAAGCGGTCCAGGTCGCCGTCGAAGAGCCGGTCGGGCAGCGTGGTGAGCATCCCCAGCAGGGCCGTCAGATCGTCGGCGAACGCGCGGATCTCGCGCTCCTCGACGAAGTTGGGGCGCGGCGGGTAGGGGCGCTTCCAGGTCGGGATCGCCGGGTTGGCCGCCAGCGTCCGCATGACGTCGACCAGGCCGTTGCCCGGGATCTTGCAGGCGGCGTTGTACGCCTCGGTCACACGGTTGGTCATCGTCGGTTCTCCGTCATCACGTTCTCCGTACTCGGTTCCGTACTCGCGTCCCGCACGGCCGCCCCGGGCGCCGGCACCCCCCGGTGCCGGCGCCCGTCCCGGCGGCCACCCCCGTACCGGCCCCCGTGCCGGTCACGGTCCGCTCAGAGGTCCAGCACCAGGTCGGTGACCGGCCGGGTGATGCAGAGCAGCACCTCGTCGTCCTCGGGGTCGACGCCCGGATCGGTGTTGTAGCTGACGGTGCCGCGCTTGATCCGGACCGCGCACGTGCCGCAGACCCCGGCCCAGCAGAGCGACTCGGGCTTCAGCCCGCCGCGCTGCGCGAACATCAGCAGCGCGGTGGAGGACGGCTCCCAGCGCAGTGTCCGGCCCGAGCGCTGGAACTCGACCTGGAGATCGGCGATCCGGCCCAGGGTCTCCAGCGCGTCGAAGCCGCCGGCGGTGTCCCGGCCCAGGACGGTCGGCGACTCCTCGGTGAAGCCGAGCGCGGTGAACCACTCCCGGGCCTCGCCCGGCTCCACCCGGACCCGCGTCACCGGCTCGCCGCTGAGCATCAGCAGCACGGCGGCCACCAGCAGCCGGCCGAGGCCGATGCCCCGCTTGTCCGGTGCCACCACCAGGTCGTACAACTCGGCGCCGTCGTCGGTGCGGTGGACGCCGACGCAGGCGATCACCGTGCCGAGCTCCTCGATCAGGCAGAACTCCTCGATCCGCTCGGCGTGGAACGACTCCGGCCGGTCCGGCAGGGCGGCGCCCGCCGTCCGGGCCAGCGCGCGGACCGCCGCCTCGTGGCCGGCGCCGGCCCGGCGGATCTTCACCTCGTCGATGTCCGGCCCGCCCCGGGCGATCAGGATCCCGACCGGGCTGGTGAGAGCAGTGGTCATCGGGCAGCCGGCCCCTCGTGCTCGACCACCAGCCGGTACCGGTCCATCACCGCGAGCGCCGCGCGCCGCACGGCGGCGTGGTCGGTGCCGCGCAGCCGGAACCGGCCGCCGATGTGCTCGTACCCGCCGCTGCCGTCGAAGACGGTGCCGACCTCGGGGACGACCTCCGCGTACACCTCGTCGACGCTGTCCAGCAGCGAGCTGCGGGACACCACCGTGCTGGGGTACGGCCGCGGTTCGGGGATGCTGACCCAGCCGCCGGCGACCCCGACGGGCAGCGCCTCGGCCGCCACCGCCGGCGGCAGGCCGATGGTCGCCCGGAACGCCTCGGCGAACAGGTCGATGCCGAACAGGTCGCGGTGCACGAAGGGCACCTCCGCGCCGCCGGGGCGCAGGCCGACCTCCAGGAAGACCAGCTCCCCGCCGGCCGTGTCGAACAGCTCCAGGTGGAAGGGCCCGTCGACGAGGTCCAGGGCGTCCAGGCAGCCACCGGTGAACTCGGCGACCCGGTCCAGCCGGGGGCCGGGGTCGAGCAGGACCGACCCGAGCGGGGTGCCGGTCAGGAAGTCCAGGCAGGTGTTGATGTACTCCGACGCGCTGACGAAGTGGAACTTGCCGCCCCGGCGGATGCCGTCCACGTGCAGGATCGCGCCCTCGACGTACTCCTCGCACTCGTAGCCGTCGAGCTCGGCGCCCTGTTCGACCAGCAGCGCGGCCAGCTCGGCCTCGTCGCGGACGAGCACGACGCCGCGCGCCGACCAGCCGGCCCGCGGCTTGAGGATCAGCGGCAGCCCGACCTCGGCCGCGATCCCGGCGGCGGTGCTGTCCGCGTCCAGCCGGCAGAACCGCGGCACCCGCAGCCCCGCACCGCCGACGAGGTCCTTCATCCGGGCCTTGTCGCGGAAGGCGGTCACGAACTCCGGCTGCCAGCCCGGGACTCCGAGCTCCACCCGCAGCTGCGCGGTGGAGAGCACGTCGTACTCCGAGGGGCCCACGACGGCGTCGAAGCCGCCGTGCAGCTCGGCGAGCCGCCGGGCGATCGGCAGCAGCGTCCCGATCTCCAGGTCGTCGACCACCACGAGGTCGAGGGCGCTCTCCTCGTCCAGGATCGGCAGGCCGCAGGGCAGCGTGATGTACGCGAGCCGGCAGCTGCCCGGCTCGACGAACCGGTGGTACTCGCCGAACTCGTCGTCGAACCGGTTGATGACCAGGTACTGCGGGATCTCTCGACTAGACAAAGCGCACCTCGTCCCGGACGGCGTGCCAGCGCGTCGCGGCGTCCTCGTACGACTCGGCCTTGTAGACCACATGACCGAGGAAGCAGCGGAAGTCCTCGGCCGGCGGGATCGGCTCCCCCGGCCCGACGTAGAGCCGCACCTCCAGGGTGTCCGGGTGGGCGCGCAGCTCGTCCAGACCCTCGATGGCGCGGTAGCGCGACAGCCCGTAGGCCGTGAAGCAGGCGATGCCCACGTACTTGGCGGTCGGCGCCGAGGAGGCGCCCACCTCCTGGGCGCTCAGGCCGGTGTAGCCGGCGAGCATGATCCGCTCCTGGGAGACCCCGGTGACGGCCTCCACCAGCTTCGGGATGCGGTGTCCGGCCAGCCGGGCACCGAGCTCGATCAGGACCGGCTCCCCCGCCGGCAGCCGCAGCTCGCAGTGGAACGGCCCGCGGGTGACGCCGAGCGCCTCGCAGACGCCGGCGACGTAGGCGTCGATGGCCGCCTTGGCCTCCGGGGCCGCCGGGTGCGGCATGATCTGGCCGAGCTCCACGAAGTAGGGCTCCGGGCCGAGCATCTTGGTGGTGACCGCCAGGACGACGGCGCGGCCGTTCTCGACGTAGCCCTCGACGCTGACCTCGGGACCGTCCAGGTACTCCTCCAGCAGCACCGGGCCGTCGAGGAGCCGGCCGAGGTCGGAGCGGTGGTCGGCCCGCAGGCTCCGGAAGGCGGCGAGCAGCTGCTCGGGCGAGTCGACGCGGCTGACGTGGATGCTGCCGGCGGACTCGGTGGGCTTGAGGACCGCCGGGAAGCCGACGTGGTCGGCGGCGGCGAGCAGCTCCCGCTCGTCGGTGGCCTCGGCGTGCCGCGGGACCCGCAGCCCCGCCGCCTCGACGAGCCGGCGCATGGTGGCCTTGTTGCGCAGCCCCCGCGCGGTGTCGGCGCGCAGACCGGGCAGGCCCAGCGCCGGGGCCAGCCGCGCGACGGTGTCCACGTAGAACTCGAACCCCGGCACGATGCCCGCCAGCGGGCTCTCGGCGTGGAGTGCGGCGGCGACCTCGGCCAGCGCCTGCTCGTCGTTGGTGTCCACCACGACCAGCCGGTCGACGTGGTCGCGGGCCGCGTCCGGGAGGCGACGGTCGTCGACGTCCGCCGACGCCACGACGGTCTCGAAACCGAGCGCGTGCGCCTCCGCGAGCAGGGCGACCCCTGACGAGCTCGGCTCGACGATCAGGACGCGCCCGCGCGGGGCGGGCAGTTGTTCAGACATCAGTGTTCAACCCTCACGGACGGGTGCGCGACATGATCACGGGCGGCCGGCACGGGCGCGGCGCGAGGCCGCGCCCGTGCCGTTCTCACTCAGACCCCGGCGGGCTGCTTGCTGCCCACGGTCAGCTCGTAGAGCTCGGCGAAGTAGTCGCCGATGAGCTCCACGAAGGTCGTGAGGTCCTGGTACGCCTGCTTCGGGGTGCCGAACACCTCGACCGCGCGGGCGACCGTACGGAACATCAGCTCGTCGTGGTCGTGCGACTCGTCGAACTCGATGTGGGTCGCGGTGCCCGCGACGAACTCGCGGCCGAAGTCCTCGGCGGCCTTGTTCGTGATGGTGGGGTTGTAGCGGTCGGAGTACCACTCGACCAGCCAGTCCCAGACCGTCGTGGGCGCCGGGCCGCGCGAGTCGGCCTCGAGACGCAGGTAGCCCATCAGCTTCTTGGTCGACGGGAAGACATCGGTGGCGTCGATGTCCTCCTGGGTCAGACCGAACTTGAAGAGGTCACGGGTGAACATGCTCTCGTGGCCGAACTCCTCCGCCAGGTACTTGGCGAGGTGGGCGGCGAGGGTGTCGTCCTTCGAACCGACCTTGAAGAGGGCGTAGGTGTCGACCTCGTTGTTCAGACGGATGCGAAGCACGGTCTCGGTGATGTGACGGATGTAGAAGTCCCGGTCCGTCCACTCGCCGGCGTGCAGCTCGCGCATCTTGGGAACGCGCTGGAACTGCTTCTCGATCAGCTCGGCCGCGAGGTTTTCCAGCTTCTCGCGGTCCAGGGTTTCCGCTGCCACTTGTTTCCTCCTAGTACCAATGCGCTGCCATGCCGGGGAGGCGCCGCATACTGCTCCGAATGTGCGGCTCAATGGCGCATTCCCCGTCGATAAGGACGCTAGCAACCGGCGCGGTGCTCGGACAGTGCCAATTCGCCATGCTTGGCACCATGGCCCCGGCCGCCCGGGACGCGAAAAGGCCCGTGGCCGGCCCGGTGGAGCGGGCCGGCCACGGGCCGGGGGAATTACCGAGGTATCGGGGGAACAACCTGCGGGAGAAATCGGGAGGCACCGCCGGAGAAACGGTCCGCGAATAGCGCGGGCCCCCCGGGCGCGTACCGGAGATCATCCGGCGGGGCGTGCCGGGAGAACGCCGAGGTCACACGGTGGCGGGGGCCGCCACCGGCTCGTCCTCCGGCGCGGTCGGGAGCTCCCGCATGGCGCGCAGCGGCGAGATCACCACCGGCAGGACGGCGAAGAGCTCGCCGACCACGCCCACCCACATCGCCGCCCGGACGCCGTACTCCTCGGCCAGCACGCCGGCCAGCAGGGCGCCGACGGGCACCACGCCCCAGACCATGAACCGGATCGTGGCGTTCATCCGGGCCATCAGGTGCTTGGGGGTCACCCGCTGCCGGAAGCTGACCTGGGTGACGTTGTAGATGATGAACGGGATCCAGCCCAGGCCGTGCAGCACGATGCCGAGGGCGAGCCGCCAGTCGGCCTGGTAGAGCGGGAGCGCGAGGAACCAGCAGGCGGTGCTGGCGACCATGCAGATCCAGATCGCCGGGCCCTGGCCCAGCCGGGCGACGACCCGCTCCGCCAGCACCGCGCCGGCGATGCCGCCCAGGGCCGCGGCGCTGAAGACCAGGCCGACGAGCAGGGCCGACAGGTGCAGGGTGTCCGCCAGCAGGACCACCAGCAGCGAGATGCCGATGGTGCCCCACAGGTTGGAGATCGTCGCGGTGGCGGCGATCGGCCGCAGGATCGGGTGGCCGAGCACGAAGCGCAGGCCCTCGCCCATCTCCTTGCGCAGATTGCTGTCCGGGCGGGGCTCCGGCCGCCGCTCGGGCCGCCGGATGCGGGTCAGGAAGAACGCGGAGCCCAGGAAACTGACCGAGTTGACCGCGATGGCCAGCGGCGCGCTGAGGACGTTGATGATCGCGCCGGCCAGACCGGGCCCCCCGACCTCGGCCACCTTGCGGGTCGCCTCCAGTTTGGCGTTCCCCTCGACGAGCTGTTCGTCGGCCACCAGCGAGGGCAGCACGCTCTGGTAGGCCACGTCGAAGAACAGGGTGAGCACCGAGCTGCCGAAGGTGACGGCGTAGAGCTGGGTCAGGGTGAGCGCGTCGAAGGCGTACGCGACCGGAATGGAGGCGAGCAGGATCGCCCGGCCCACATCGCCCACGATCATCACCCGGCGGTGCCGCATTCGGTCGACCCAGGCGCCGGCCGGAAGGCCGAGCAGCAGGAATGCGAGGTACTGGAACATCGTGAGCAGCGTGACCTGGAAAGGCGTGGCGTCCAGCTCTTTGATCGCCAGATAGGGCAGGGCGAGCAGTGTCACCGCCGAGCCGATCTGACTGATGGACTGGCCGGCCCAGAGTTGCCGGAAATCGTGATGGGAAATCAGGCTCTTTTTGGGCGCCGGGCTCGATTGGGACACCTGAGGAGCATGCTGGGCGGCCGGTCGGTCTGTCAACGCGATAGCGCCCGGAACTACGCCTGCTGCAACAGGGCCGTCCCCAGGTCACTGACCGTGTAATTCACCTCGCGCCGGTACCGGTGGCTGGTCACCAGTCCGGCGTCGCGCAGCACCGCGAGGTGCTGGGAGACCGCACCCAGGCTGAGCCCGGTGCGGGCGGCCAGCTGGGTGGTGGTGGTCGGCGAGCTGGTGCAGGCCAGCAGCTGGGCCCGGCTGCGGCCGAGCAGCCGGGCCAGGCCGTCCCCCGCGCTCTCCCGGCGCTCCCAGAGCACCCCGAGCGCCCGGGACGGGTAGACCGCGCCGGGCGGGGCCGACCGGCGGGCGGTCAGCAGATGGCACCGGCCGGCGAAGGCGCTGGGGGTGAGGGTGATGCCGGTACCGCCGAGGTCGAGCCCGGCCGCCGGGAGGTCCGGCGAGACCAGCCGGTCCCCGGCCCACCGCAGGCTCGGGTGGAGGCCACCCAGCACCTGCTGGATGCCGTCCTCGGCGAGCCGGCGGGTGCGGTGGGCGATGTCCGCCTCCAGCACCGCGCGGATCCGCGGCCAGTGCGGCTTGACCGCCGCCAGCCACCAGGCGTGCACGGCGTCGGCCAGCTCGGGCAGGGCCCGCTCCGGATCCTCGGCGAGCCGGCGCCCGAACGGTGAGCGGGTCTGCGCCGGACAGGCGGCGCCGAGACCGGCCCGGACCTCCTCGGCCGGGGTGGCCAGCAGGATCGCGAGCTCCTCCTCGATCTCGGCGAGCGGGCAGCGCGGTGACGGCGTCAGAAAGGCCGGCCCGTCGTCGCGCAGCGGCAGCAGAGCGGCGAGCGCCGCCGTCCGGACCACCAGTGCGCGGTCCTGCCGCAGCGCCAACGCCCTTCTGATCCAGGGCAGATGGACGACGTACCGACCCGGGTCGGCGACCACCCGGAGGCTGGCGACCGTCTCCCAGAGCGGGGAGATCGCGAACCTGATGTTGACGATGTCGTGCACGCCGAACCGCAGTTCACCCATGGCCTCGTCCTCCGACCGCCCCGCGAGGTTTTCGCCCAGACTAAAACAATGGCCGTTCCGGCTCCAGGGTGGTGGTGTTGGCGGCCATGACAGCGCCTCGCACCAGTCTCTTCCGCCATACCGACTTCCGTCGGTTCTGGGCGGCCGACTCGGTGAGCCAGGCGGGAACGGCCGTGACGCTCATCGCCCTCCCGCTCGTCGCGATCGGCACGCTCAAGGCCACGCCCTTCCAGGCCGGTCTCCTGGTGACCTTCGAGTACCTGGCGTTCCTGCTCATCGGCCTGCCGGCCGGCGCCTGGGTGGACCGGGTGCGCCGGCGGCGGGTGATGGTCCTGGGCGACCTGGGCCGGGCCGCGCTGCTCGCCTCCGTCCCGATCGCCTCCTGGCTGGACGGCCTGACGCTCCTCCAGCTGTACGGGGTCGCGTTCGGGATGTCCGTCTGCACCGCGTTCTTCGACGCGGCGCACGGCAGCTACCTGCCGCACCTGGTGGAGGACGCGCAGCTGGTGGAGGCCAACGTCAAGATCGAGGCCAGCCGCAGCACCATCCAGGTCGGCGGGCCGGGCGCGGGCGGGGTACTGGTCGGGGCGCTGACCGCGCCGGTGGCCATCGTGGTCGACGCGGTGAGCTTCGTCCTGTCGGCGCTCTTCGTGACCCGGATCAGGCGGCCCGAGGAACGGCCCGAGATCCGTCCGGACGCGAGCCTGCGGGCCGAGATCGGCGAGGGGCTGCGGTTCGTCTTCGGCGACAGACTGCTGCGCTCGATCACCCTCACCGCGGCGATCTCCAACATGTGCGGCACGATCGGCGCCTCGATGCTGCTGGTGCTGCTCGCCGGCGAGCTCCATCTGTCGCCGTTCCTGTGCGGGCTGGTGTTCACCGCGGAGGCGGTCGGCGGCCTGATCGGGAGCCTGGTCACGGTGCGGATCGTGACCAGGTTCGGCCAGGGTCCGGCGATGTGCGCGGCGATGATCACCAGTGCCGTGCTCTGGCTGCTGGCCCTGCCGATGTACCAGGCCGACTGGCGGTTCGCGGTCGCGCTGCTGCTCCAGGCGCTGGGCTGGGTGGTCTTCATGACCTTCAAGATCACCGGGGTGGCGTTCCGCCAGCAGCTCTGCCCGAAGCCGCTGCTGGGCCGGATGACGGCGACGGTGCGCTTCCTGGTCTGGGGCGCGATGCCGCTGGGCGCGCTGATCGGCGGCGTGCTGGGGCAGAGCCTCGGGGTCCGGCAGGCGATGTGGGTGGGCGTCGTCGGCGAGCTCTTCGCCGTCCTGCCGGTCCTCCTGTCGCCGCTGCGGCGGATGCGCGAACTGCCGGGCGCACCCGCGTCGGCGGGCGGGGCGCCGCTGGCGCTGGCGCCGTGACGGCGGCCCGCCCGGCATCAGGCCGCCGCCTGGGCCCGACGGCTCCCCCGGCCGGTCAGCCGGACCTCCCGCCAGGCCTCCGCGAGGCGCTCGCAGCCCGCGACCAGGGTCGGCTCGTCGGCGACGAACGGGATCCGGATATGGCTCTCCAGCGTGCCGTCCACGCCGAAGCGGCCCCCGGAGAGGATCTCCACCCCGCGCCGGCCGGCCGCCTGCGCCAGCGGCGAGCCCAGTCGGGCCCCGAGGTCCACCCAGAGCGAGAGGCCACCCCGCGGCAGGGCGAACCGCCAGTCGGGGAAGTCCCGTTCCAGCAGCTGCGCCAGGACCCGGCGGCGCTCCAGCAGCAGCTCCCGCCGCTCCCGCAGCAGGCTGTCCCCGGACTCCAGCACGCGCAGCCCGATGAGCTGGGTGAGCAGCGAGTTGCCGGTGTCGACGAGGTTGCGCAGCCCGATCAGCCGGGCGATCACCGGCTTGGACGCCCGGATCCAGCCCACCCGCAGGCCGGCCCAGCAGGTCTTGCTCATGGTGCCGATGGTGATGACGTGGTCGGGCGTCGAGTAGGAGGCCATCGGCGGGGGCGGCTCCCCGCCGTCCAGCGCGAGTTCGCGCAGCGCCTCGTCGACCACCAGGTAGGTGCCCGAGCCGCGCGAGGCGTCGACGATCGCGGACCGCGCGGAGTCCGGCATCACCAGACCGGTCGGGTTGTGGAAGTCCGGCATCAGATAGGCCAGCCTGGGCGCCTCCTGGCGCAGTGCGGACGTCCAGACGTCGGTGTTCCAGCCGTCGGCGCCCAGGCCCACGGTCAGCAGCCGCCGGCCCAGCGCCCTGGTCAGGTCGATCACGTTGGGGTACGTCGGACTGTCGGTGATCACCGCCTCGCCCGGCCGGGACAGCAGCCGGATGATCAGTCCGAGCGCGTGGTCGGCCCCGGCGGTCACCAGGATCTGGCCGGGACCGGTCGGAGCGCCCCGCCGGGTGAAGTCGTCCGCGATCTCCCGACGGAGCTCGGCCACGCCGGCCACGTCGTAGCCGTGCAGGTGCGAGTACCGGCCGAGGTCCCCGGCGGCCAGCCTGGTCGCGGTGCCGAGGACCGCCTCGGGGGCGGGCAGCGAGGCCACCGCCAGGTCGATCGACCCGGCCCCGCGGGCCGCCAGCGAGTACGGGGCCCGGGTCCGTCGGCCGGGCTCCGGCAGCCGGACGAACGAGCCCGCCCCGCGGTCGCTGGCCAGGAACCCCCGCTCGCGCAGGATCCGGTAGGCCGCGGTGACGGTGTTGCGGCTGAGACCGCACTGGGCGGCGAAGGTCCGCTCGGCCGGGAGCCGGGCCCCGGCCGGCAGCCGGCCGTCGGCGATCAGCACCTGGAACGCCTCCGCCAGGTCCGCGTAGGCCGGCCCGGCCGCCCGCCAGTCACCGAGCATGCGGACGACCTGGGTGGCCGTCAGCGCGTAGCTCAACGCGCCGACGGACCGGCGGAGGCGAGGTCCGCTTCGGTCCCGGTGAAGGGGGAGTTCAGCCGGACGCCCACCGAGCAGGGCACCGGACCGGTGCGCGCGGTGGTGGCGTCGGTCAGCATCGCGCCCAGCTGCTGGGCGTTCTCCTCGGTGAGGATGAACTCGATGCGGTCGCACCGCTCGGAGTTCCGGCCGTGCCGGCCGACCAGGACGTGGAGGGAGACGTTGCCCTCCGCGTCGAGCGTGGCGGTGACCGTCCCGTCGACCACTCCGGGGATCACCTCGCTGAACTGGCCCGACTCAATCTGAGGTGTCGTCATCATTGGCTTCCTCTCATCGGTGTGGCGGCACGCGCCGGGGCGCGTCGGGGCGGTCGTCGGCTCAGGCCGGACCGGACTGCGGAAAGTCGGAGGAGTGCTCCGGGGCCAGCTGGGCGCCGGGGCGCAGCGCCACGGCCGCGTGGTTCACCGCGGTGGCGGCCTCGCCGAAGCCGACCGAGATCAGCGGCACCCGGCCCTCGTAGGCGCAGCCGTCCCCGACCGCGTACACCTGCGGCAGGCTGGTCCGCATGGCGGCGTCGACCAGGATCTGGCGGTGCTCCAGCGTCAGGCCCCAGTCGGCGATCGGACCCAGCTGGGAGGAGAAGCCGAGCGCGGCGACCAGGGCCTGCGCGGGCAGCTCCAGTTCGCCTTCGGGGCTTCGGACGGTCACTCCCGCCAGGGCGTCGGTGCCGTGGCAGGCGGTCACCTGGGCGTCGGTGACGACCCGGACGGGTGCCGCGTACAGCTGCTTCACGCTGTGCTCGTGGGCCCGGAAGGTGCCGCGCCGGTGGACCACGGTGACCGACCCGGCGATCGGGGCCAGCGCCAGCGCCCAGTCCACCGCGCTGTCGCCGCCGCCGACGATCACCACGTCGCGGTCGCGGTGCTCCTCCAGCCGGGGCACGTGGTAGGCGACGCCCCGGCCCTCGTAGGGCAGCGAGCACGGCAGGGTGCGGGGCACCACGCGGCCGATGCCGGCGGAGATCACCACCGCGCCGGCGAGGACCCGGCTGCCCGCGTCGGTGGTGATCTCCCACCCGGTGCCGTGCGGCGCGAGGGTCGTCGCGGTCTGGCCCAGCAGGTAGCGGGGCTCGAAGGGCGCGGCCTGCTCCAGCAGGTTGTCGATCAACTCCCGGCCCTTGACCGCGACATGGCCGGCCACGTCGTACAGCCGCTTCTCGGGGTAGAGCGCGGCCACCTGGCCGCCCGGCTGCTCCAGCGCGTCGATCACCGCGCTGGTCAGGCCGCGGAACCCGGCGTAGTACGCGCCGTACAGGCCCGCGGGGCCGGCTCCGACGATGGCGATGTCGACAGTGGACTCGGTGGCTGGCGCCACGGCCGTCTCCTTTGGTGTTCGGAAGCAGGGATGGTCGCGGTCCGGCCGGCCGGGGCGCAGGCTCGGGATCCGAAGCCGGCGGTGTCGACGCGCTGCGGGCGCCGAGCACGGGAGGAGGCGGGACGGACGCGCGGAGAGCCACCGTGCCGGTGGCTCTCGTCGCACTCACGGCAGCAGCGCGTCGATCCTCGCAACGCTCGTGATCGAGCGTCAAGAAGCCTTGGGGCGGCCACCGTCCGGGAGATCGGCACGCTGGGCCAGCTCCTCGGCGAAGCGGCTCCACTCACGCGCGAAACTGCTCGCCAGGTCGGCCACGGCGGCGGCACAGTGCGGCGGCACGGCGGCGATCAGCTCCTGGCCGGTCCGCGCGTCGAAGTCATGGGTGCCCAACCAGCGCAACAGCAGCCGCCCGGACTCGGTGAAGCGCAGCGACGGGTCCTTCGCGAGCCGCTCCAGGATGCCCGACCGGTCGGGCTCCGGGGTCCGCGACCGCGCGGCCTGGCCGGACCTGGCCGGGAGGGGGCGGCGGTCCTGCTTCGGGACGCGCCCGGCCAGCCGCAACGGGTCCTCGCCCTGCCGCAGCAGCCGGCGCACCTCGTGCGCGGTGCTGGACGAGATGCCGACGGCCTGCGAGATCTCGCGCAGGGTCGCCTCGGGCCGCTCGGTCAGCAGCGCGACCGCGGCCCGGCGGCCCTCGACGGGATCCACCGGACGGATCCGCCCGTCCTGGCCCACCCGGGCGCTCGACTGAGGATTTTCCTCGCTCGAACGGCGCCTGATCGCCCCCACGGTCTTCGGCGACAGCCCCGTGGTGCGGGCGATCGCCCGGTCCGACCAGCCCGGGTGGGAGCCGAGGATCCTGGTCGCCGCCGCCCGCCGGTCCCCCAGGGTCAGCGGAAGGCCGTGCGCCACATTGGCCTCGACCGAGCGGATGAAGATCTCCTCCTCCGGCCCGTCCAGGTACCGCACCCTGATCTGGCGCTCGCCGCGCAGGGCGGCGGCGCGCAACCGGTGCATGCCGTCGACCACCCGCCGGGTGGCCCGGTGCACCAGGATCGGGTCGAAGGCCGTCCCGCTCTGCGCGAGCGTCTCGACATGTCCGCCGTCCTCGCCCGCGAGCCGCGGCGAGTCGGCCGGCCTCAACTCCGCGATCGGCACGCTGTTGACCTCGGACGTGACCGCCCCCGTCACCGCCACCACCCCCTCCTCCGCTACAGCCTCATAAGACAGCACCCTTCGATCGCTTGCCAAGTTTGTCAATCTCTTTGGCAGATGCTTGTCAAAGAACCCGAGGTGAGCTACGTTGCCGCTGCGGAGTGATCGGGGGGAAGCCGGCCCGTACCGCCGCCAGGAATCACTGCTGAACAACCCTAGGGAATGCACGATGAACACACTCCGCCGCACGCTCGCGCTCACCGGACTGGCGGTGGTCCTCGCATTCGGCGCGGCACAGAACCTCCATGCCCTGTCGGCCCACACGGCCAACTCGACGACGGCCGGAAGTGGCATCACGATCGTCGTACCCGACGGCAAGGAGGGCGACATCGAGTGGCCGTGAGCCGCTCCGACCAGCCCTGATCCACCGCGCGCCGGGCCCCGGATTGACAGAATTGCCGGGGTCCCGGTGCGGGCTTGACAAATGACGGTGGCGCTGTGGCAGTGTCGTCGCCATGCTCCAGACGTCCATCCCAACCCTGCCACAGCCCTACTTCGGCATCCGGCTACGGACGATCCGGCAGAACCGAGGCATCTCGCAGGCCCAGCTGACAGGGCCCGGCATGTCCGCCGCCTACCTCTCCCGTCTGGAGTCGGGCAGCCGCCCGCCGACCGACCGCGCGGTGGCCTACCTCTGCGAAAAGCTGGACCTGCCGCTCTCGTCGTTCCAGGCCGAGCCGGCCGACCGTACCGCCGAAACGCTCGCCATGGTGGTCTCCGGGAGTGACACCGAGGACGCCACCCGGATGCTGCTGGACACCGTGCGGCAGGGCGCCCCGACCCACCCCGCACTGCGCTGGCAGTCCCTCTGGATGCTGGCCGAGAACCAGCGCAAGAGCGGCGCCCGCCAGGACCAGCAGCGCACCCTGCAGTCGCTCACCGAGCTGAGCGACCAGATCGAGCACCCGCACCTGCAGGTCAGAGCCCGGATCCAGTTGGCCCGATGTCAAAGGACCACCGGCGACGTCCCCACCGCCCACCGGATGGCCACCGAGGCCTACGCCCTCGCGACCGAGCACCAGCTCTCCCGCGGCGACCTGACCCGCGCCCTGCTCGTCCTGATCTCCGTCGAAGCCGAGACGGGCCGGCTCGTCGAGGCCGTGGACCACACCGACCAGGTGCTCCGGCTCGCCGACGAACTCCCGGTCGCCCTGCGCGCCGAGTCCTTCTGGACGGCCGGCAGCATCCGCATCCGCCAGGGCCGGCACGCCGACGCGGCCGCCCTGCTGGAACAGGCCATGGACCTGCTGGGCGCCGGCAACGAGGAACTGGTGCTCTGGATGCGGCTGCGACTCGCCGCCGCCTCGCTCTACCTGCGGATGGATCCGCGCCGCACCGACCAGGCCGAACGCCGGCTCCGCGAGGCCGCCCCGGCCGTCGAGCTGCTGAGCCTGCCGGTCCACCAGCAGGAGTTCCTCACCCTCCAGGCGCACCTGGCCTTCCACCAGGACGACCACCCGGCCGCCCGGGAACTCTGCGAACGACTCGGCGACCACCCCGAGCACCTGTCCTTTCGGGACCGCGTCCGGCACCTCATGCTGCGCAACCAACTGCGCATCCTGAACGGTGAGCGCGACGCCGCGATCCGAGAGCTGGAACAACTCGCCCAACAGGCCCAGGACGCGGCCAACATCGACCTCGCCTCCGAGGTCTGGCGCTCCCTCGCCGTCACGCTGGCCCAGGCCGAACGCTCCGCCTGAGCCCGCCCGGTCCGCCCCCCGGTCACCGTCGGTCCACGATCCCGACCCGCCGGCGGAGCGCGGGCCCCGCTCGAACGACGCGACGTGCCGTCGGCCGGAGAACCCGGCCCAGCACGCGCGGACCGCGCCCCACTCCGGTGGCCGCCGCGCCCACCCCGCCGGCCGCCGCCCGCGCACCACTCCCCCTCGCCGCCACCGTCGTCGGCCGCCTCACGCACCCCGGTCCTCCGGCGGCTCCTCCGTGCTCTTTCTTCGCTCCTCCGCGTCCCGGCCCGCGCGGGGTCGAGCGCAGTCGTGCACGGAGTCGCGCGGGCTCCGGACGCCTTTTCCGCACGGCTGCGGATTCCACCCCGAATTTGGCGATGATCACACCTCGCGCCCATATCCGGAAGATCTCCGACCACTTCCCCCGGAGGCCGCAACCCCCTGAAGACAGGCATAGCCGACATTTTCCGAAGAGCGCATGAGAATTGCCCCGGAATCCCTTCCGGATCCTTGACAAGCCACCCCGGTCGCGCCTGAACAGCCCTGCGGGCCACCGGGATCGACCCGGTGGCCCGCACGAGGTGTGGAGCGTCAGAGCAGCGGCGCGACGGGCTGCCCGGCAGCCCCGGCGGACCCGGCGGACCCGGCGGACCGCGGGGACTTCAGGACGACGGCGGTGACCAGCAGGGCCAGCGTCAGCAGCCCGGCGGCGACGGCGAACGCCGGCCGGAACCCGCCGGCGAGGGCCTCGGCGGCCGGGTGCCCGGCCCCGGCCAGCGCCCCGGTCCGGGTGGCCGCGAGGGTGGTGAGGACGGCGACCCCGAGAGCCGCACCGACCTGCTGGGTGGTGTTGAAGAGGCCGGAGGCGGTACCCGCGTCGGCCGCCCCGGCACCGGACATGCCCAGCCCGGTCAGCCCGGACAGCACCAGACCGCCACCACCGATCAGCAGCATGGTCGGCAGCAGGTGGACGGCGTAGACGGCGTCGACCGGCAGTCGCACCAGCAGCCCCAGTGCGGCGACCAGCAGGGCCAGCCCGACCAGCAGCACGTTGCGCTCGCCGAAGCGGGCGTTCAGCCGGGCGGAGAGGAACAGCGACACGGCCCCGATGGACACCGCCGCCGGGAGCATGGCGAGACCGGTCGCGGCCGCCCCGTAGCCGAGCACGTTCTGCAGGTAGAGCGCGAGCAGGATCTGGAAGCCGAACAGCCCGGACACCGCGAGGACCTGCACCAGGTTGGCGCCGGCGACGGTGCGGGAGCGGAGCATCCGCAGCGGCAGCAGCGGGTGGGCGGCCCGCGCCTGGCGCAGCAGGAAGCCGGCCAGCAGCAGGGCGGCGAGCGCGCCGAGGCCGAGGGTGCGGGCGGAGGTCCACCCGTGCTCGCCGGTACCGACGATGGTGTAGATGCCGAGCATCAGGGCGGCGGTGATCAGCACGGCGCCGAGGGCGTCGGCACCGGCCCGCAGACCCGGGCCGCGGTCGGCGTCGAGCACCCGCACCGCGAGCAGGACGGCGGTGAGGCCGAGCGGCAGGTTGATCAGGAAGATCCAGTGCCAGTTGAGGGCCTGGGTGAGGACGCCGCCGAGGACCTGGCCGATCGAGGCGCCGGCCGCGCCGACGAAGCTGAAGGCACCGATCGCCCGGCCGCGCTCGCCCGGCTCGGGGAAGAGCGTGACGATCATGCCGAGGCTGACCGCGGAGGCCATCGCGCCGCCGACGCCCTGGAGGAAGCGGGCGGCGATCAGCATGCCCTGGCCGGTGGCGACCGCGCAGAGCACCGAGGCCGCGGTGAAGAGGGCGAGTCCGGCGATGAAGACCCGCTTGCGGCCGATCAGGTCACCGAGCCGGCCGGCCAGCAGGAGCAGACCGCCGAAGGCGATCAGGTAGGCGTTGACCGTCCAGGTCAGGTCGGCGGACGAGAACCCCAGGTCGGCCTGGATGGCCGGCAGGGCCACGGTGACGATGGAGCCGTCCAGGATGATCATCAGCATTCCCGCGCAGAGCACCGCCAGGGCGAGGGCACGGGAGCGGGCCGATCCCGCCCGGGTCGGGGCGGACGCACCCGGGGTGGGTGCGGTCGGCGCGGGTGCGCTGGGGGCGGGTGCGCTGGGGGCGGGTGCGCTGGGGGCCTGCGTGGTCATGTCGGGTCTCCCGGTTCGTCGAGTACCGGGTATGACACTAACAGATAGTCTTGTTCGGGACTATCTTTCTCGGGAAGGTCTCTTTCGGGATGCTCAGCCCCGGGAGCGGCGGGCCCGCCGAACCGTCCGGTCGCTCTCCACCGGCTCCGCCAGATGCCCCTCCACCAGGTGGTTCAGCGCCGAGACGAAGACCGCCCGCTCGGGCTCGGGCAGCGACTCCAGCACCTCGCGGTGCACCCCGTCGGCGATCGCGGTACCGCGCTCGACGGCCCGCTCGCCCGCCTCGGTCACCCAGATGATCCGGGCCCGGCGGTCGGTGGCGGACGGGCGGCGCTCGGCCAGGCCCATCTTCTCCAGCTCGTCCACGGTGACGACCATGGTGGTCTTGTCCAGGTCCGCGAGCTCGGCCAGCTGGATCTGGGTGCGCTCGGTCTCCAGTGCGTGGAACAGCACGCAGTAGGCGCGCGGGGTGATCCCCAGCTCGGTGAAGGCGGCCGACATCCGGGTCGCCAGGACATGGCTGGCGTGGTCCAGCAGGCCGGAGATGTCACGGATCCGGCGCACGGGCGGGCTCGTCGTCATACGTCCGAGCGTAGCAAGGCCGTCTGCCGGCAGATGATCCCGTGACCAACCAATCCCCGGGTGCCGGGCGGCGGCCGGCCCGGCGCCCGCCCGCCGCGGTCTACGGAATGCCCAGCTCGAACAGCGCGTACCCCGCGTACCAGCCCGCCGCGAGCGTCGGCATCGCGAACAGCCCCACCAGGGTGGACACCCGCACCCGGCGCAGCGCGATCGCCAGGCCGATGAAGAGCGGGAAGGCGGGCAGCAGGTAGCGCGAGATGTTGCCGAAGATCTGGTTGCTGCTCAGCGCGGTGAAGACGGTCAGCAGGGTGTAGACCACCAGCACCAGCGGCGGCCGGATGCGCAGCAGCAGCACCAGCAGCCCGGGCAGGGCGATCAGCAGGGCCACCGCGATGAGGTCGGGTGCCGGGTTGGACTGCCAGAAGTCCCAGTGCCCGGTGATCACGTCCAGGAAGGTGCGCGCGGTGGAGGCACCCCAGTCGAAGTAGCGGTTCCACGCGCCGCGCTGCAGCTTGAAGTAGCCGCCCCAGTCGTCCATCCGGTAGCCGACCCAGCCGACGTACCAGAGCAGCCCCCAGGGGGTGATCAGCATCGCGGTCAGCGGCCGGGCCACGCCGTCCGTGCGCCGGACCAGTGCCACCAGCGCGGCGATCGAGACGG
Source organism: Kitasatospora sp. NPDC091207 (assembly GCF_044768625.1). Classification (NCBI taxonomy): domain Bacteria; kingdom Bacillati; phylum Actinomycetota; class Actinomycetes; order Kitasatosporales; family Streptomycetaceae; genus Kitasatospora; species Kitasatospora sp. NPDC091207. The sequence continues at coordinate 712,566 of NZ_JBIVVS010000001.1, read as the reverse complement.
CCGCGATCAGGGCGGCGGCGGTGGGCCGGTTGAGGCCGGCCGCGAAGGCGAGCAGTCCGGCGGCGAGCCAGCGGTGCGTCATCACGCAGTAGCAGGCCCAGGCGGAGATCGCGACGAACAACGAGTCCGAGTAGACCGCCCACTCGGCCCCCGACCCCGGGAAGAGGCCCCAGACCACCGCGGCGATCACCCCGGCCCGGAAGCCGCCGAGCCGCTCGGCGACGGCGAAGATGCCGGCCGCCGCGACGAACGAGGCCAGCACCGAGACCGCGATGCCCGAGCCGTACGGGCCGAGGCCGGTGACGGCGCCGACCAGGCGCATCAGCCACGGGTAGAGCGGGAAGAAGGCGGCCGAGTTCTCGTAGTAGCTGGCGAGCGGGTAGCCGTGCAGCGGGATCAGCTGCGGGTCGTAGCCGTTCTCGGCGATCCGCTGGTACCAGACGCCGTCCCAGGTGCCGAGCACGTCCCAGGGCTGGGCGCCGCCCCCGCGGCCCGGGTCCTTCCGGAGGAAGTCGCCGGTGTGCGAGAGCAGCAGCAGGAAGACGGTCAGGCCGGTGGCCTTCACCACCGCGTACGCGCCGAGCGCGGGCGCGAAGCGGTCCACCGCGGCGGCGAAGCGGCCCTGCCCCCGGGCGTCGTCCGGGGCCACCTCGGCGCCGGGCGGCTCCGCGCTCGCCGGTTCCGTGCTCGATGTACTCGATGCCGTGCTCATCAGCTCTGGACTCCCCGCCCCCGCTCGTGATCGGCGCGGCCACGAACGCGCCGCCGAGCGAGCCTACGGCACTGGGGTTCGAGGACTCGCGGCAACCTTCCGTACCCGGGCCCGGAAGGCCGGGAGCCCGCCCGGGGCGGCGGTCCGGCACCCGCACCGGAGGTCCGCGCCGCCGGTCGGCCCGCCGCCGCCCTGGCGCGGGCGGCGGCGGGCCGGTACGGGTCGGAGCGGGTCCGAGCGGCGCGGGGCGTCAGCCGTGCAGGTAGACGATGCCGAGCTTGGTGAGCCGCCAGAGCTGGTTGGCCGCACCGGTGTCGGTGGCGAGCTCGACCAGGGTGTTGCCCTTGGCGTCGACGCTGCCGCCGGCGGTGGCGACCTTGCTCCGGTCCTGGGAGTCGGCCAGCTTGTAGAGGCCGTCGCCGGCCGGCTCGAAGACCCAGTGCTGGTTGCCGCCGCCGTTGCAGCCCCACTGCTGGAGCCGGGTACCGGGGGCGGTGGAGCCGGCGTTGGCGTCCAGGCACATGTTCCGGTTGCCGCTGAAGTCCAGCTCGTAGCTCCCGCCCTGCTCGGCCTCCAGGACGAAGGACTGGTTCAGCCCGCCGGTGGGTGCGTAGGTGAGGGCGGCGCGACCGTTGGTGGAGTCGCCGTACGTGCCGCCACCGGAGAGGTCGAGCACCTTGCCGCCGGCGGCGGAGGTGAGCTGGTACCAGGCGCCGTCCTCGGGCCCGTCGGCGAACGGTTTCCCGGGGGTGAGCGGCTGGATGGACGTGGTGTTCCGCTGGTCGAGGGTGCAGTAGGCCTGCTGCTGGTCGGGCCTGGCGTAGAACTGGCCGAGGCAGACGCCCTCACCGCGGTAGCCGGCCACCCGCAGGTGGTACGACTGGCGGACCATGTTCATACAGAGGCCGGGGATGCCGATCTGCTGGTCGCAGCCGTTGCGGACCCACTCGGCGAGGTTGATCACGTCCCCGTTGGTGTACTCGTACGGGGAGCTGGTCCACTCGGCGCAGACCTCGTGGCCGAAGGCGACCCGCCGCTGGTCCAGGTACCGGACGCCGGGCACCTGTTCGGCCGCGGCGCGCAGGGTGTCACTGAGGAGCGGCACCACCCAGTTGTGGCCCCAGGCGAGGTCCTCGGGGAACGCCGGGCAGCCGTCGGCGACCTTGCCGAGGTAGTCGTTGCGGCGGATGTCCGGGGTGATCGGGTTGAAGTAGGACTGGTAGACCAGCTGGTAGGCGGAGTCGGCGTAGCCGGCGGCGCGCATCGTGCGGCGGATGTTCTGCAGCGCCGCGACCACCTTGGGCTTGACCCGCTCGGCCCGCTGGGCGATCTCCTCGCTGCCGAGGGTGTCGCGGCAGCCCTGGTCCTTGGGGACCGGGAAGTACTGCGCGAGGCAGTGCATCATGATCCCGCTGAAGTCGAAGTCGTCGTTGGCGCCGATCGTGACGACGACCAGCTTGACGTCGTACGTGCCCGCCACCTCGGCGAGTTGGACGTCCTGCTTGCGCTCGCCGAAGTCCCCGCTGCCGGGGCCGGTGATCGCGGCCAGCTCGGGGTCGCTGACCAGGTCGCCGGTCTGGGCGCCGGAGCAGGCCAGGTCGACCGGGGTGACGCCGGGGATGTCGGTGACGAAGATCTCCGACTTGGGGTGCCGGTGGCAGTAGTTGGTGGGCGAGTCGGTCTCGGGGAAGTAGCCGTCGCCGGTGTCGGTGCCGGCGCCCTCTCCGGAGATGGCGCTGTCGCCGAGGGCGACGATCGCGGCCGGCCGGGCGGCCGGGGCGGCGGCCGCGCCGGTGTCGGCGAGGGCGGTGGGGGCACCGGCCAGGCCGAGAGTGGCGAGAAGGGCGCCCGTCGCGAGCAGTGCGCCGTACGGGGAACGGCGCGCCGTCGGCCGGGGTCTGCGCGCGCCGGACAGTCGTGACCTGATCACACGTGACTCCTTGCGGGGTGGGGGACCGCCCGACCGGGGGCGCCGGACGGTTCGGAGCAAAGAAAGGTGAGCAGGTCTCACATTCTAGGTACTGACAAGTAACGCAACAAGGCTCCGGACAGCACCGGCCCCGGCTCCCCCACCGGACCGGGAACGCGGAGAGCCGCCGCCCCGCGCCCCAGGAGGGAAGCGCGGAACGGCGGCTCGCGCCGGCCGAACCGGGCGCAGGTCAGCCCGCGTTGACGCAGTGGTTGCCGAACGAGGGGTTCAGCAGACCGATGATGTCGATCGTGTTGCCGCACAGGTTGACCGGGACGTGGACCGGCACCTGCAGCTGGTTGCCGGAGATGACGCCGGGGGAACCCGCGGCGACACCCTCGGCGCCGGAGCTGGCCATCGCGGTGCCGGCACCGGCCGCCACGATGCCTACCACGGCGGCACCGACGGCGGCCGTCTTCTTGATGCTCATAGGAGCCTCCTGACTGTTCGACAGAGATGCACGGGGAGTGCGACATCTAGAACGACACCCACCCGGCCCGGTTGCGACACCACCCGCTTTGTCACCCGAGTGGCTCAACGGGGACCGGCCCCGGGCATTCGGGTGATCACCGGACCCGACCGTTTCCCGGCGGGCGCTGCCTCGTTCTCCCTGACGGAACACGCTCCGCACAGGCTCACCAGACGAATCGAGTACCGCACATGCGCAAGCTCGCCCACGGCGTCATCGGCACGGCGGCCACCGCCGCGCTGCTGGCCGCCGGTGCCGGCGCCGCCACCGCCCACCACGCCCACGGCGCGTCCGCCGAGGGTGTCGCGGCGGGTTCACCCGGGGTGGCCTCCGGCAACCAGGTCGAGATCCCGGTGCATGTCCCGCTGAACCTGTGCGGCAACTCGGTCGACGTGGCCGGCCTGCTCAACCCGGCGTTCGGCAACCACTGCGCGAACGCCTGAACCACCGCGCAACAGCCGCCCGGCCCGCCGGGCGGCCCATCGACTCCGGGAGATCCGCCGCCGGTCCGAGCCCGTCCGGAATTACTCCTGGTCGCGCGTCTGCGCGAGTGTTCCCGGCCGTGCGGGAATTCCTCGCGACGCGCGGTGCAGCGGCGGCCACTCCATCGCCCAAGCCACGGGCGACACGCGCGACTTGGGCCGCCAGAGTGACAATCACGGCAATCCCAGAAACCAGCGGGCGATGATTTCCCTTCGCCCGGCTCCCGACTCATTCCCTTTACGGTCGGGCAGAAAACGGAGGAAGAACCACATGCGTAACCTCAAGAAGGCCGCCGTCCTGTCCCTCGCCGCCGCCGGCCTGGTCGTCGGCGCGGCCGGCGGCGCGTTCGCCAGCTCCGGTGCCGAGGGCGTCGCCGCCGGCTCCCCGGGTGTGCTCTCCGGCAACCAGATCCAGATCCCGGTGCACATCCCGGTCAACGTCTGCGGCAACTCCATCGGGGTCATCAGCATCCTGAACCCGGCGTTCGGCAACACCTGCGTCAACGCCGGCTGAACCGGCGGTCGCCGCACCGGCGACAGCAGCTCCACCGAGTCCGTGCCGCACCCCGCCCACAGCGGGGTGCGGCCCGCTCCACCCGTGTGTGATCGAGGAGATCAACCCCCATGCAGAACGTGAAGAAGGCCGCCGTCCTCTCCGCCGCCGCCGCCGGCCTGGTGATGGGCGCGGCGGGCTCCGCCGCCGCCAGCTCCGGCGCCGAGGGCGTCGCCGCCGGCTCCCCCGGCGTGGTGTCCGGCAACCAGCTCCAGGTCCCGGTGCACATCCCGGTGAACCTGTGCGGCAACTCCATCAACGTGGTCGGCCTGCTCAACCCGGCGTTCGGCAACAGCTGCGCCAACGTGGACGCGCACCCGCACCACGACGCGGACGACTGCTGATCCCCGATCCGCACGCGTTCCGGCCGAACTGCCCCCCGCCCAGCCGGCCGGGGGGCAGTTCGGCATACCCGGGCGCGATCCGGCCGCCCGGGGACCCGACCCCCTGAAGGGTGACTCGCATGGTTGCGAAGAACACGGTTTCGATGAGGAGCGGGGCCGGCCTGGCCGCCGCCCTGGGCGCGGCGATGCTGCTCGGCGCCGGCGCCGGCACGGCGCACGCGGCGCCGGCCGAGGGCGGCGCCAGCCTGGCCAAGACCGACCTCGCCCAGGCCCTGGGCGGCACCACCACCGGTCTCGGCTACGGCATCGCGCCGGTCAAGGACCTGCGCCTGGACCCGTGGGCCAACTCCTCCGCCGATGTGCTGAACAACGGCGCGACCGTCCAGCCCGAGGACAGCGGCCTGGCCCCGGTCAGCACCACCACGCTGACCGGCCCGCTGAGCGCGGGCGGCGGCCCGCGCGATCTGCCGCTCGTCGGTCAGCTGCTCGGCACCCTGCCGGGCTGAGCGACGCCACCGCACGACCGGGAGCCCGGCACCCCGTCCGTACGGACGGGGTGCCGGGCTCCCGTGCCCGGTCCGCGCACCCGCGACGGGCCCGCGGACCGGACCGGCTCAGAGCTGGGCGAGTCCGGCCAGACCGGTCTGGCCCACGACGCCGGTGGTGGTCGCGGTGGTGGTCGCGGCCAGGTTCCCCACCGAGTCGGTGACGGAGATCCGCTCGTCCTCGTTGCCGAGGGTGGCCTTGGCACCGGGGACGGCCTGCACCGCGCCGGTGATCAGCCGCGGGTCGATCTCACCGACCTTGAGCGTGCCGTCGGCCAGCTGCCCGGTGCCGTCCTGGGCGAGGGCGAGCGGCTTGCCCAGCCCGATCCCGGGGGTGTCGGCGTGCAGCGGGGCGGCCGGCGCCTCCAGCAGCAGCTCACCGAGGTCGGCGCCCTGGTCGACCAGCGGCAGCGGCAGCTCGGCCTTGGCGGACGGCCCGACCTTGCCGGTGGCGACCCCGGGCACGATCTGCTCCGGGATCAGATCGTTGCCGGTGGTGCGGCCGGGCGCGGCCGGCATCAGCAGCGAGGTCGGGATGCCGCCGGAGAGCCGGCTGTCCAGCGGTGCGAGCGGCACGTCCACCGGGACCTGCTGGGTGGCCAGCCGGTCCTCCAGGGCTCCGACCTGGTCGGGGCCGACCGCGGCGGCGGAGGCCGCCCCCGGGGAGGCGAGCACGCCCGCACCGACCGCCAGCAGCATCGCGCCGGCCCGCTTGGAGAACTTCATGCTTTTCACCGTTCTGCCTGTCCGTACTGGGGATCTGGGGGTCGGCTGCGCAGGGCGCAGCCGAAAGCAATCTGTCTCAACGAGACACCTGGAGCCCGGATTGCGGCGGTTAACCGGTTCGGCCTAATAATCCGACCGGAAACCCTCGGACGCCGCGCCTCCCGGACTCTTTTCAAGAATCCCCGTAACCTTCCGTGCCGTCATTCTTTGATCTGAATGTCAGTGACCGCAGACCGGGCCTGAGCGTTCTACGCGTTGTACGCACGGAAACCAAAAGCATTCCAGAGAGGGATCTCCCCATGATCCAGAAGTCCTTCGCCGCCGCCGGCCTGGCCGTCGCCGCGCTGGCCGCCGCCGCGGCGCCGGCCTCGGCCATCGCGGACTCGGACGGCTCCGCCGCGTCCCTCCAGGGCAACGGCGGGACCAACTTCACCGGCACCGTCGGTGACAACAGCCCGAACTTCCACTTCCTGGACAACGCGAACGTCTGTCTCCCCGAGATCCACAACATCGCCGTCGGCGTGCTCGGTGTGGCCGTCCCGGTCGAGGTCCCGATCGCCAACAGCGGTGGCAAGCAGTACTGCACCCAGGGTCAGGGCACCCAGAGCAAGGGCGACTCCGGCGTCTCCCACCTCATCGGCTGACCTGTCCGCCCGCTCCACCCTCCTGCACCGCCCTTCGAATCGCTCCCCGATTCATCTCCCGAGAGGAAACCAGAAATGATCAAGAAGACCCTCGCCGCCGCCGGCCTGGCCGCCGCCGCCATCGCGATGTCCGCCGGTTCGGCCTCCGCCATCGCCGACTCGGACGGCTCGGCCGTCTCCGCTCAGGGCAACGGCGGCACCAACCAGACCGGCACCCACGGCAACAGCTCGCCGAACTTCCACACCCTGGACAACGCGAACATCTGCCTGCCCGAGGTGCACAACATCGCGGTCGCCGTCGTCGGCGTCGCGGTTCCGGTCGAGGTCCCGATCCTCAACAGCACCCCGAAGCAGATCTGCAACGTCGGCCAGAACACCCAGTCCTCGGGCGACGCGGGTGTCTCGCACCTGATCGGCTGATCACCGGTACAGGGCAGCGACGGAGGGCCCGGGGACGTGTCCCCGGGCCCTCCGGGCTTCGGTGGATCGACGGCCCGGTCGGCCCGTACTCCAGGTACGGGCCGACCGGGTGACAGGCCGTCGGGGCGGCGCGTGGGGCGCCGCGGCCGGCGGCAGCGTGTGTTCACGTGTCAGTGGCAGGGCGCTCCGACCGAGCGCTCCGGAAGAGAGGGCAGATCCAATGAAGAGCAAGCTGGGCAAGGCCGCGCTGACCGCCTTCGGCGCGCTGGCGCTCGCGGGTGTCGCCACCCCGGCGTTCGCGCACGTCGGCCTGGCCGGTGGCGGCGAGTTCGTCGCCTCGGCCCACCCGGTGTTCGCCGCCGGTGAGTGGTGGGGCCTCGCCCACACCTCGCACATCCACACCGGCGCGCACGGCTGGGGCGCCGCCACCTCCACCGACGCGGTCGGTGGCGTGGAGGGCTTCGCCCACGTCGGCTGACGCCCGGGCAGCACGACGGAGGCCGGACCCCGCGCGGGGTCCGGCCTCCGTCGTGCGCCTGGCAGCCGCCCCCGGGCCGGGGGCGAGCGGGCGGGTAACGGCTACTTGATCATCGCGGCGGTCTCGATCGCCCAGTAGGTGAGGATCTGCTCGGCGCCGGCCCGGCGGATCGAGGTCAGCGTCTCCAGGATCATCCGCTCCCGGTCGATCCAGCCGTTCGCCGCGGCGGCCTCGACCATCGCGTACTCCCCGGAGACCTGGTAGGCCACGACCGGCACCGGCGAGGCGTCGGCCACCTGGCGCAGGATGTCCAGGTAGGCCATCGCGGGCTTGACCATCACCAGGTCGGCGCCCTCGGCGACGTCCAGCTCCAGCTCGCGCAGCGACTCCCGGGCGTTGGCCGGGTCCTGCTGGTAGCTCTTGCGGTCACCCTTCAGCGAGGAGCCGACCGCCTCCCGGAACGGGCCGTAGAACGCCGAGGCGTACTTGGCGGTGTAGGCGAGGATCCCGGTGTCCTGGTGCCCGGCCTCGTCCAGGGCCCGGCGGACCACCGCGATCTGGCCGTCCATCATCCCCGACGGCCCGACCAGGTGGACGCCCGCGTCCGCCTGCACCCGGGCCATCTCGGCGTAGCGCTCCAGCGTCGCGTCGTTGTCCACGCTGCCGTCGGCGGCCAGCACGCCGCAGTGGCCGTGGTCGGTGTACTCGTCCAGGCAGAGGTCGGACATGACCACCAGGGAGTCGCCGACCTCGGAGACCACGTCCCGGATCGCCTGCTGCAGGATGCCGTCCGGGTTGGTACCCTCACTGCCGACCGCGTCCTGCACCTCGGGCACGCCGAACAGCATGACCCCGCCCAGGCCCGCCTCGGCGGCCTCGGCCGCGGCCTTGCGCAGCGTGTCGCGGGTGTGCTGGACCACGCCCGGCATCGACGTCACCGGGACCGGCTCGCGGACACCCTCGCGGACGAACAGCGGCAGGATCAGCTCCGCCGGGTGCAGCCTGGTCTCCGCGACCAGTCTGCGCATCGCCGGGGTCGAACGCAGCCGACGGGGACGCACGTACGGGAATTCAGCGGACACGGCTTCTCTCTCCGAACGGTTGTGCGGCTCCGGGGGCGACGGTTCGCCGCCCCCGGTCTCGGGTGACTCGGGCGCCGGGGCCTCAGCGGGCCTTGCGGCGCGAGCCGGGACGGCGCTCGCTGGGCCGGTAGACCGGCTCGCCCGCCGCGGTCGCGGTGTCGCGGCGCCTGGCCCCGAAGTCTGCCAGGGCCTGGGCCAGCGCGGCCGCCGACGGCGCCGGGGCCATCACGTCGACCCGCAGGCCGTGCTCCTCGGCGGTCTTGGCGGTGGCCGGGCCGATGCAGGCGATGACCGTGACGTTGTGCGGCTTGCCGGCGATGCCGACCAGGTTCCGCACGGTCGAGGACGAGGTGAACAGCACCGCGTCGAAGCCGCCGCCCTTGATCGCCTCGCGGGTCTCGGCCGGCGGCGGCGAGGCGCGCACCGTCCGGTACGCCGTCACGTCGTCGACCTCCCAGCCCAGCTCGACCAGGCCGGCCACCAGGGTCTCGGTGGCGATGTCGGCGCGCGGCAGCAGCACCCGGTCGATCGGGTCGAACACCGGGTCGTACGGCGGCCAGTCCTCCAGCAGCCCGGCGGCGGACTGCTCGCCGGACGGTACGAGGTCCGGCTTCACGCCGAAGTCCACCAGGGCCTGCGCGGTGGTCTCGCCGACCGCCGCGACCTTGATCCCGGCGAACGCCCGGGCGTCCAGGCCGTACTCCTCGAACTTCTCGCGGACGGCGCGCACCGCGTTCACCGAGGTGAAGGCGATCCACTCGTAGCGGCCGGTGACCAGGCCCTTGATCGCCCGCTCCATCTGCTGCGGGGTGCGCGGCGGCTCGACCGCGATGGTCGGCACCTCCTGCGGCACCGCGCCGTACGAGCGCAGTTGCTCGGAGAGGCCGGTGGCCTGCTCCTTGGTGCGCGGCACCAGCACGTTCCAGCCGAACAGCGGCTTGGTCTCGAACCAGGAGTGCGAGGCGCGGTGGGCGACCTGCTCGCCCACCACGGCTATCACCGAGGTCGCCGGGTCGACCGGGGCGGAGACCGGCGAGGGCAGCACCCGGGCCACCTTGAGGTCCGCCGCGATGGTGGCCAGGGTGGCGGTGAAGGTGCGCTGACGGGTGGTGGTGCCGGAGAGCGTCGCGCTGAGCGCCGACTCCGGCTTGCGGCCGTTGGAGACCAGCGCGTTGGCGGTGGCCGGCAGCTGGCCCAGCGTGGTGCGCACCACCAGGGTGGTCTCCGGCGCGCCCAGGTCCACCGGGCTGCCGGCGAGCAGGGCCGCGCCGTCCACGAACCGGACGTCGGTGCCGCCCACGCCGCGCAGCGGGACACCCGCGTAGGCCGGGACGCCGACCGACTGGGCGACGCCCGGGATCACCTCGAAGTGGATGCCGTGACCCGCGCAGCCGAGCATCTCCTCGGCGGCGCAGCCGTCCAGACCGGGGTCGCCGTCGACGGTCCGGACCACGTGCTTGCCCGAGCGGACCGCCTCGGCGACCAGCTCGGCCAGGTCGAACTCCGGGCCCTCGGCACCGGGGGTGTGCACCTGCACACCGGCCGGACAGTGGCTCCGCACGGCGGCGGCGGTGAGCGGGTCGGCGACCAGGATGTCGGCCGAGGCCAGCACCTCGACCGCGCGCAGGGTCAGCAGGCCCGGGTCCCCGGGGCCCGCGCCCAGGAAGGTGCACCGGCCCGCGGCGGGCGCCCCGCCCGGGAAGGGGCTGTCGGCCGGGAACGGGGTCTCGGTGGCGGCGGTGGGGCTCATCGGGCTCGCTCCCCCATCAGGGTGGCCGCGCCCGCGTCGAGCAGCCGGGCGGCCAGGGCGCGGCCGAGGGCCGCCGCCTGCCGCTCGGCGGTCTCGTCGAGGACGATCGGACCGTTGGCGGACATCTTCAACAGGGTGGCGCCGTCGACGGTGCCGACCACGCCCTCCAGCCGCAGTTCGTACGCGTGGCCCCAGGTGGCCAGCGCGGCGACCGGTGCGGAGCAGCCGGCCTCCAGGGTGGCGAGCAGGGCACGCTCGGCGGCCACCGCGACCCGGGTGGGGGCGTGGTCGAGGGCCGCCAGCTCGGCGGCCAGCTCACCCCGGGCGGCGGTGCACTCGATGGCGAGCGCACCCTGGCCGGGGGCCGGGATCATCAGCTCGGGGTCGAGGCGCTCGGTGATCTCGGCGGCGCGGCCGAGGCGGTTCAGCCCGGCGGTGGCCAGCACCACCGCGTCCAGCTCGCCGGAGGAGACGAAGCCGATCCGGGTGTCCACGTTGCCGCGGATCGCGACCGTCTCGATCTGGACCCCGCGGGCGCGGGCCCAGGCGTTGAGCTGGGCCATCCGGCGCGGGGACCCGGTGCCTATCCGGGCGGTGCGGCCGGCGCCGGCCAGCTTCTCCACCAGCTCACCCAGGGCCAGGCCCTCGCGTGCCACCAGGGCGTCGGACGCGTCCTCGCGCGCGGGGACGGCGGCCAGCGCCAGCCCCTCGGGCTCGGCGGTGGGCAGGTCCTTCAGCGAGTGCACGGCGAAGTCGATCCGGCCCTCCAGCAGTGCGTCGCGCAGAGCGGAGACGAACACGCCGGTGCCGCCGATCTGTGCCAGCGCCTCCCTGGAGGTGTCGCCGTAGGTGGTGATCTCCACCAGCTCGACGGGGCGCCCGGTGACCCTGGTCACCTCGCGGGCGACCATGCCCGACTGGGCCATGGCGAGCGCGCTGCGCCGGGTGCCGAGCCGCAGTGCCGCGGTGGCGGCCGGAGCCTGGTCGGTGAGCGGTTGACCATTCATGAGGTGATCGTCCCGGTGGTACTCGTGGGATGGCTGACGGTTCATCTGGCGCCCCCGCCCGAAGGCTGCTGGGTGCCGATCGGGGTGCCCGAGACCGCGTGCACGGCCGCCGGGTCGAGGTCGAACAACTCGCGCAGCGCGTCCGCGTAGGAGGCGCCGCCCGGCTCGGCGGCAAGCTGCTTCACCCGCACGGTCGGGGCGTGCAGCAGCTTGTCGACGACACGGCGGACGGTCTGGGTGATCTCGGCGCGGGAGCGCTCGTCCAGGGCGGGCAGCCGCGAGTCGAGGCGGCCCAGCTCGGCGGCGACCACGTCGGAGGCCATCGCGCGCAGCGCCACCACGGTCGGGGCGATCCGGGCGGCCCGCTGGGCGGCGCCGAAGGCGGTGACCTCGTCGGCGACGATGCCGGAGACGGCGTCGACGTCCCCGGCGCCGGGGCTGGCGGCGTGGGCGTGCGAGAGGCTCTCCAGGTCGACCAGGAGCGCGCCCGGCAGCTCGTGCACGGCGTGGTCGACGTCGCGCGGCATGGCGAGGTCGAGCAGGGCGAGCGGGGTCTCGCCGGCCCGTGCGGCGACGGCGGCGGCGACCTCCTCGGCCCCGATCACCACGCCGGCCGCGCCGGTGCAGGAGATCACCAGGTCGACGTCGGCCAGCGCCTCGGGCACCTTGGCCAGCTCGACCGTACGGGCCACGCCGGCGCCGAGGATCTCGACCAGGCGCTCGGCGCGCTCGGGCGTCCGGTTGGCGATCAGCAGATCGGTCACGCCGGAGCGGACCAGCGTGGCGGCGGCCAGCGAGCTCATCGAGCCGGCGCCGACCACCAGGGCGCGCTTGCCCGCGATCTCGCCCGCGCCGGCCGCGACCTGCTCCAGGCCGAAGGTGACCAGCGTCTGGCCGGCCTTGTCGATGCCGGTCTCGCTGTGCGCCCGCTTGCCGACCCGCAGGGCCTGCTGGAACAGCTCGTTCAGGCCGCGGCCGGCGGTGTGCTCGTCCTGGGCCTTGGCCAGCGCGTCCCGCAGCTGGCCGAGGATCTGGCCCTCACCGACCACCATCGAGTCCAGGCCGCAGGCCACCGAGAAGAGGTGGTGGACGGCGCGGTCCTCGTAGTGGACGTAGAGGTGGGAGGTCAGCTCCTCCAGGCCCACCCCGCTGTGGTGGGCCAGCAGCAGCGACAGCTCGGCGACGCCGGCGTGGAACTTGTCCACGTCCGCGTACAGCTCGATCCGGTTGCAGGTGTTCAGCAGCGCGGCCTCGGCGACGGTCGCGGTGGCCGCCGCGTCGTGCAGCAGCCGGGTCGGGACGTCACCGGTCAGGGCGGCGCGCTCCAGCACGCCGACCGGGGCGGTGCGATGGCTCAGTCCTACGACGAGAAGGCTCATGCCCGCCCCCTGGTGCCACGGATCCCGGTCGTCGTCTGCCCGGCCCGCCGGGCCCGGAGGCCGCTTCGCACCGCGCACGCCTTCCCGATGGTTCGCTCGCTCACGCCGGCATCACCGCGGAGAGTTCGCCCTCGCCGCCGGCCTTGCCGGGCTTGGCCTTGGCCGTCGCCTCGCCGTCCTTGGCCGGCTCGGCGGCGGGACGGGCCTTGCCGCTGCCGCCCGCGGCGGCACGGCGCAGCTTGGCCGCGGCCGCGCGGACCGGGCCGGGGGCGCGGTCCAGCACCGACTCGGTGCGGTCCGGCTCCTCGCCCGCCTTGCGCTGCTCGTGGAAGGCCAGGATCTGCAGCTCGATGGAGAGGTCCACCTTGCGCACGTCCACGCCGTCCGGAACGGTCAGGACCGTCGGGGCGAAGTTCAGGATGCTGGTCACGCCGGCCTCGACCAGGCGGTCGCAGACCTGCTGGGCGGCGCCGGGCGGGGTGGTGATGACACCGATGGAGACGTGCTGGTTCTCCACGATGGACTCCAGTTCGTCCATGTGGCGCACCGGCAGGCCGGCGGCGCTGCTGCCGACCACGGCGGGGTCGGCGTCCAGCAGGGCCGCCACCCGGAACCCGCGGGAGGCGAAGCCGCCGTAGTTGGCGAGCGCGTGGCCGAGGTTGCCGATGCCGACGATGACGACCGGCCAGTCCTGGGTCAGGCCCAGCTCGCGGGAGATCTGGTAGACGAGGTACTCGACGTCGTAGCCGACGCCGCGGGTCCCGTACGAGCCCAGATAGGAGAAGTCCTTGCGCAGCTTCGCGGAGTTCACGCCGGCGGCGGCCGCCAGCTCCTCCGAGGAGACCGTCGGCACGGAACGCTCGGAGAGCGCGGTGAGTGCCCGCAGGTAGAGGGGAAGGCGGGCGACGGTCGCCTCCGGGATGCCCCGGGCACGCGAGGGTCGGCGCGCGGCGCCCTGGTCGGGCGTCTGCGAACTGCTCTGTGGTGATCGGCCGATTGCCACGGTGCTCCTGTGGGTGAAGCTGGGCTTTGGCAGCCAGGCTATGCGTTTGTGAACGTGTGCACAAAGATGGTGTCCGTTTTGTCCCCGCACAGTGATGCGCATCACGCCGACGAGTCCATAGCACCGGTGTGCGACGGCGCCGCCGCCGGGGGCTGTGCACCGGGTGTCCGCGGGCCGTACGGCGGCTCCCGGCGGAGCAGCGGGGCGACCGCGCCGGACGCCTGCGAGCGGGCCCGGCCCAGCCTCGGCCACGGCACCCGGGCCGCCTCGCGCAGCGGCGCCGCCCAGTCGTCGGGCGGGCAGGACGTCGCCCCCAGGCAGTAGCGGAGCAGACCCGCGGTGGCCCGCGCGTCCCCCAGCGCGGTGTGCGCCGCGAACCGGCCGAGCCCGGCCGCCTCCGCGCAGGCCGCCAGGCCGAAGCCGCCCGCCTCCGCCAGGTGCGCGCGGGCCAGCCGCATGGTGCAGAGCAACGGGACTGGCGGCAGCGCCACCCCGATCCGGGCGAACTCGCGATCGAGGAAGGCGTGGTCGCAGGTGACGTGGTGGCCGACCAGCACCCGGCCGGCCAGCAGCTCCAGCAGCCGCGGCGCGATCTCGCGGAACCGGGGGGCGCCCTCGACGTCGGCCTGGGCTATCCGGTGCACATGGGTGGGGCCGACCGGGCCCGCCGGATCCAGCAGGGTGCAGAACTCGGTCTCCGGGCGGAGCCGGTCGTCCAGCAGCACGACGGCGACCTCGACCACCCGGTGACGCCACGGGCTGCGGCCGGTCGTCTCCACGTCCACCACCGCGAATCCCCCGGCCGCCGGCGGGGCGGCGGGCATCCCTGGGGTCGGGCCGGGAAGCATGGCGGCACTCCTCGTGTGCTCAGCCCCCCATGGGCGCAAACGAGTTCGATCGTAAGCCGACGAACGGTGCCGGCCCCAGACCCGGTCCGGGATTCTTCACAACGATTCGGCGAACCGCCCCCGCCGGTCGGCGGGGCGGCGGCGCCGTCGCAGCAGGCCCGGTCCGGCGGCCTCAGGCCCCCAGGGCGGCGCGCAGGCGGCGCTCGTCGACCCGCCAGAAGTCGTGCTGGCGGCCGTCGATCAGGGTGACCGGAATCTGCTCCCAGTACGTGCGGTACAGCTCCTCGTCCTGCGTGATGTCCTTCTCCTCGAAGGCCGCGCCCAGCTCGCCGGTGACCCGGACGATCACCTCCCGGGCGTCGTCGCACAGGTGGCAGCCCGGCTTGCCGACCAGGGTCACGGTGCGGTCGGCCGGCTTCGGGCTCTGGTTCTTGTCACGTCGCAACAGTGGGCTCACCCGGCCATTGTGCGCCCGTCCGCCACCCGGCCGTCCTCGCGGCCACCCCTCTGACCGTCCCCGCGGCCGTCCCTACGGCCGGCCGGCCCGCCGTGCGCCGAACCGGGCGCTGTTCACCCCGTGGGCACGTCGTCGTCACGGCTCCTCCCGGCCCGGCTGGCTATGCTCGGAGGCATGGCCGTGCTCCGAAGGCTCACCCAGACAAGGCGTTCCACCACCGAGCGGAGCGCCCTGGCCGGCGAGGCCGCCGCCGAGGCCGCGGAGGCCGCCCTGCGGGCCGCGCCGGCCACCGCCCCGGAGGCCCCGGCGACCCCTGACGGGCCGGCCCCCGCCGTCACCGCGCCGGACCGGACCGCGAAGGCCCCCAAGGCGCCCGCCGAGAACCACACCCCCGAGCGGGACGACCCGCGCGCCGCCGCCTTCTTCGACTGCGACAACACCATCCTGCGCGGCGCCGCGATCTTCTACCTCGGGGTCGGCCTCTACCGCCGCGGCTTCCTCACCCGCCGCGACATCGCCCGGTTCGCCTGGCAGCAGGCCTGGTTCCGGCTGCACGGCACCGAGGACCCGGACCACATGGCCGACGCCCAGCACACCGCGCTCGGCCTGGTCGCCGGCAAGCGCACCGCCGACCTCGAAGCCATCTGCGAGGAGGTCTTCGAGGAGGTCATCGCCGAGAAGATCTGGCCCGGCACCCGCGCCCTGGTCCAGATGCACCTGGACGCCGGCCAGCGGGTCTGGCTGGTCACCGCCGCCCCGCTGGAGGTGGCCCGGATCATCGCCCGGCGGCTGGGCATGACCGGCGCGCTGGGCACCGTCGCCGAGGCCCGGAGCGGCCTGTACACCGGCCGGCTGGTCGGCGAACTGCTGCACGGACCGGCCAAGGCGGCGGCCGTCCGCGCGCTGGCCCGCCGCGAGCGGCTCGACCTGGACCGCTGCGCCGCGTACAGCGATTCGGCCAACGACATCCCGATGCTCTCGCTGGTCGGCCACCCGTACGTGGTGAACCCCGACGGCGCGCTGCGCCGGCACGCCCGGGCCCAGGGCTGGCGGGTCCGGGACTTCCGGACCGGGCGGAAGGCGGCCCGGGTCGGCCTCCCGGCCGCCGCCGCGCTCGGCGTGGCCGCCGGGGCGACGGCCGCCGGCATCGCTCTGCACCGCCGCCACCGCGCCTGAGGCCACGCCCGCGCCACACCCGGCCCCAGCACCCCCCTCGACGGGTGACCGGCCGTCAATCCGTACACCGAACAGGGCGCCCGTACGGGCTAACCCCCCTCCGCCATCGGAGAGTCCGGAGCGTCCGACCGAACCTGCCACCCAGTGACTGGTTCTGATCGTTCGTCAGACGGGGAAAGTCAGGGGTTGCCGAGGCCAACCACGGGGAAACCGGCCGTCCGACCGCCGAATTGGTCACCCGGTGCACCTGTTCGATCACGTTGAGCCGGATGAACGATGACACGTCCGGTCAGTGTCAGCCGAATATGCACGCGATGTGGATCCCAAACGACCACTTCGACCACACGGTGTAGCTGTCATTGCACAAAGCGTTATTCTCTCCTGGATGCACGTCACCCACGCGCCCCGCTCGAACGGGCGGTGTGGGTGTGCTCTCCGCGCAGGCGGAGGTGATCCGTCCACAGTTCTGCCTCTGGGAGTCCCGTGTACCCACCCGTCCGGAACGACGCGCCTGCACCCTCCCGCCCGTCGCCCGCCCCCCTGCGCTCCCGCACCAGCCTGCGCGGCCGCCCGGCCTCGGCCCGGCAGATCTCCACCGGCCTGGAGCTGCTGCGCACCCTGCTGCGCAGCCAACTCGTCGTCTCGCCCCAGCTGGTGCCCGCCGGAGCCCCGGTCGGCCACCAGCGGCCGCACCCGGCCGGTCCGGCCCTGCGCACCACCGCCGCCGGCTCCACCGGCACCGGCTCGCGCGGGCGGACCGGAGCCGCCGGCAGCAGCGGCCGCAGCCGGGCCCGGACGGCCCCGGCCCCCGGCTACGAGACCGAGCACAACCCGATCATGGAGTTGGTCGAGCGGGCCCAGGCCGGCGAGAGCGACGCCTTCGGCAGCCTCTACGACCACTACGCGGACACCGTCTACCGGTACATCTACTACCGGGTCGGCAGCCGGGCCACCGCCGAGGACCTCACCAGCGAGACCTTCCTGCGCGCCCTGCGCCGGATCGGCACCTTCACCTGGCAGGGCCGCGACTTCGGCGCCTGGCTGGTGACCATCGCCCGCAACCTGGTGGCCGACCACTTCAAGTCCAGCCGGTTCCGGCTGGAGGTCACCACCGGCGAGATGCTCGACTCCAACGAGTGCGAACGCAGCCCGGAGGACTCGGTGCTGGAGTCGCTCTCCAACGCGGCCCTGCTGGACGCGGTGCGCCGGCTCAACCCGCAGCAGCAGGAGTGCGTCACGCTCCGCTTCCTGCAGGGGCTCTCGGTGGCGGAGACGGCCCGGATCATGGGCAAGAACGAGGGCGCCATCAAGACGCTCCAGTACCGCGCGGTGCGGACGCTGGCCCGCCTGCTGCCGCCCGACGCGCGGTGAACGGCCCGATGACCGGGGGCGGCGGCGCGGACGGCGCCGGAGAGATACCCGGTGGACCGTCACCCACGGCGGCGGTCCGACACGTCCGGGTGAACGGTCGATCCGATGATCAGCCGTGCGTAACCGACCGCCCGCACCGCTCGTTGGCCAGCGTGCAAGCCTCCACCAGGCGTACGGTCAAGTCGAATTGCGACCTCTCACCCGATGGAGTGGCTTTGGCCCGCCGAGGCAACCGTCCGGCAGGCCGGGGTGTCGACAACGACGAAGGGAGGTGTGGCCCGTGACGGCAAACGTGCTGGAGCACCGGCGGGTGAAGGCCTTCGCCGAGGCGCTGGAGGCCCACCAGGCAGAGGAACGCGGCGCCGCCAGTGCCGGAACGGCCAACACCGCTTCCACCGGCGCAGGTTCGGCCGCGATGGCGGAGCTGGTCGGCATGGCCGGCGCACTCGGCGCGCTGCCCGGCCCGGCGCTGGAGCAGGAGGTCCGAACCGTCCAACGCGCCCAGCTGATGGCCGCGTTCGAGCAGGCATTCGCCGGTGGACCGGGCGCCGCGGTGCCCCGCCAGCGCGGGCACCGGGCGGTCCGGAGCGCTCCGCGCGGCCGCTGGAGCCGCCGGTTCGCGATCGGCGGCCTGGTCGCCGGGCTCGCCGTCGGCAGCCTCGCCGGCGCGGCCGCCGCGAGCGCCAACGCCCTCCCCGGGGACACGCTGTACGGCATGAAGCGCGGCCTGGAAGGCCTCCGGCTGGACCTCGCGGGCTCCGACAGCGAGCGCGGCGAGTTGCTGCTGGACAACGCCGCCACCCGGCTCGGCGAGGCCAAGAGCCTGGTCGGCCGGACGGACTCGGCCGGCTCGCTCAGCCCGGGCACCGTCGACCAGGTCCGCAGGGCGCTGGACGACATGCACGCCGACGCCCTCAAGGGCCGCGACCTGCTGCGCTCGGTCTACCGCAGCAACGGCTCGCTGGACCCGATGCGCGCCCTGGCGGGCTTCGCCCAGGACGAGGACGGCCACTGGAGCGAGCTGCAGGGCCGGCTGCCCGTCCAGCTGACCTCCCAGGCGCACCTGGTGGACCAGCTGTTCGACGACATAAGCGAGGACGTCGCGCCCCTGCGACTGGTCCAGGCCCCCGCCAAGAGCGGTGGACCGGCCGGCAGCGGGGCGGGCGGCGGAGCGGGCAGCCCGGCCAACGGCGCCTCCCCGGCCGACACCCCGGCCGTCGGCGGCGACGCCGCACCGGGCGCCGGGCCGGCCAAGGGCGGCGGCGCGGGCAGCGCGAACGGCGGCAAGGCCGGCACCACCGAGCGGGCGCCGTCCGCCGGGGCCAGTACGCCCGGCACCGTCGGCGGCGGCGCGCCCAGCAGCGCGCCGAGCAACGCGGCGGACGCGGTCGGCGGGCTGGTCGACAACCTCACCAGCGGGCTGACCGGCCCGAAGCCCTCGCCGAGCGCGGACCCGGCTCCGGACCAGGCGGCCCCGCGGCCGTCCGGCTCGCCCAGCGCCGCTCCCGACGCCGCACCGCAGGGCGTCGAGGTGCCGCCGCTGATCCCCGGACTGCTGCCCGGTCTGCGGATCCTCGGCGGCTGAGCCGACCGGACGGACGGCCGCCGCGGCATTCCGGTGGTCCGGCAGTCCGGCGAAGGAGGGGCCCGGCGGATCCGCCGGGCCCCTTCCGGCGCTGCCGGGCCCGCCCGCGAGGGCTCGGCCCGGCCGCGCCGGAAGGGGCCTCAGGCGATCCCGAGCGGCCTCGGAAGAACCCTCAGAAGAACACCGAACGCCGCTGCACCAGCAGCTTGTAGAGGGTGTGCTGGATGGTCTCCCGCACCTCGTCGGCGAGGTCGAAGACCAGCATCGGGTCGTCCGCCGCCTCCACCGGGTACCCGTCGGTGGCGATCGGCTCGCCGAACTGGATGGTCCACTTGGTCGGCAGCGGCACCGCCCCGAGCGGCCCGAGCCACGGGAAGGTCGGCGTGACCGGCACGTACGGCAGCCCCAGCAGCCGGGCCAGCGTCCGGAAGTTGCCGATCATCGGGTAGGTCTCCTCCGCCCCGACGATCGCGCAGGGGACGATCGGCACCCGGGCCCGCAGCGCCGAGGAGACGAAGCCGCCGCGCCCGAACCGCTGCAGCTTGTAGCGCTCCGAGAAGGGCTTGCCGATGCCCTTGAAGCCCTCCGGCCAGACCCCGACCAGCTCGCCGCGCTCCAGCAGCGCCCGGGCGTCCTCGTTGCAGGCCAGCGTGTGGCCGGCCTTGCGGGCCAGCTCGTTGATACCGGGCAGGACGAACACCAGGTCGGCCGCGAGCATCCGCAGGAAGCGCCCGCTCGGGTGGTGGTCGTGGATGGCGACCTGGGTCATCAGGGCGTCCAGCGGGATCGTCCCGGAGTGGTTGGCGACGATCAGCGCGCCGCCCTCGGCCGGGATGTTCTCGATGCCGCGCACCTCGACCCGGAAGTACTTCTCGGCGAGCGGGCGCAGCAGCGAGAGCAGCACCTCCTCGGTGAGCTCACGGTCGAAGCCGAACTCGTCCACCTCGTAGTCGCCGGTGATCCGGCGGCGCAGGAAGGCGAGGCCCTCGGCGGCCCGGCCCTCCCAGCCCTTGCCGAACAGCCGGGTGGCGGTCGGGCCGAGCCGCCCGGCCAGCGCCCCGCCGACGGCGTCGGCGAGCTGGTCGGCCAGGCCGGCGGGCCGGTCGGGCTCGCTCCAGCTCGGCGCGGACTCGATCGGGATGACCTTGGCCTCGCCCGGCGCGTTCTCGGCAGCGGCACTCATCGCGGGTTCAGCTCCTGGGTGGACTCGGGTGCGAACGGGCGGCCGGCGCGTACTCCGGCCCGAGCAGCGCGGCCAGTCCGTCGGTGACGGCGGCGAGCCGCGCGGGCGGCAGCAGGCCGGCGGACTGGGCGGCGGCGAAGTCGGCGAAGGCCTCCGGGGTGGTGAACGCCGGCCGGTACCCGAAGGTCTCGCGCAGCCGGGTGGTGTCCACGACCCGGCCGTGGGTGAGCAGCCGCAGCTGCTCGGGCGAGAAGTCGACCATCCTGGTCTGCCGGGCCAGCGCCGCCATCCAGCTGATCGCGGGCAGCAGCAGCGGCAGGGTCGGCCGGCCGAGCCGACGGGCGCACTGGGAGAGCAGCAGGACGCCCTCCCCGGCCACGTTGAAGGTGCCGGTGTTGGCGGTGCCCGGCTCCGGGGGCAGCGCCGCCCGGCACAGCACGGCGAGGACGTCGTCCTCGTGGGCGAACTGCAGCCGGGGGTCGTACCCGAGGACGGTGGGCAGCACCGGCAGCGCGAGGTACTCGCAGAGCGGGGTGTCGGCGGCGGGGCCGACGATGTTGGCGAACCGCAGCACGGTCACCGCGACGTCGGGGCGGCGCCGGGCGAAGCCGCGGACGTACCCCTCGACCTCCACCGCGTCCTTGGCGAAGCCGCCGCCCGGCAGGTTCTTGGGCTGGGTCCGCTCGGTGAACACGGCCGGGTCGCGCGGTGCCGAGCCGTAGACACCGGTGGTCGACTTCACCACCAGGCGGCGCACTCCGGGTGCCTTCTGGCAGGCGCCGAGCAGCTGCATGGTGCCGATGACATTGGACTCCTTGACCGCGGAGCGGTTCGTGGAGCCCAGCCCGGTGGCACTGACGGCGAGGTGCACGACGGTGTCGACCCGGTGCTCGGCGATCACCCGGGCGACCGCCGGACGGCGCAGGTCCAGCTGCTGGAAGCGGTACGGGGCGGCGGGGCCGTCCGGCTCCTCGACGAGGTGCCGGGGCGGCTGCACGTCCACGCCGACCACCAGGTCGACGCCGGGCCGGCGGCGGATCTCCGCGACGAACCGGGCACCGAGGTGGCGGGCCACGCCGGTGACGAGCACGACCATGCCCACGGTGCTGCACCCCATTCCTCGGCCTGATACGGCCCTGCGTGCACCGTACCGCGCTGCCCCGGCGGGCCGTGAAACGACACCGCCCGCCCGGACCACGAGGGTCCGGGCGGGCGGTGGAAGCACCGGGCGCGCAAAGGCGCGGCGGGCGCTTACTTCTTGTTGCGACGCTGCACGCGGGTCCGCTTCAGAAGCTTGCGGTGCTTCTTCTTGGCCATACGCTTGCGACGCTTCTTGATGACAGAGCCCACGGAACAACCCTCGCTCACTGAGACTCCCGTCCGTGAGAGACGGAGTCCATACGACTGACGGAGGGCCTAAGCCTACCGTCCGCGCGGCCAGGGCCGTAATCGTGCTCTCCGGACCGGGAAACTCGCGGGAAATCTCCGGCAAACGAGCGCGGGGTCCACCGGCTGTGAACCCCGCCCCCGTCAGCCCGTCCTACGCGCTTTCGAGCCGCACGTAGGACTCCTTGAGGTACTCGTGCACCGCCTGCTGGGGCACCCGGAAGGACCGACCGACCCGGATGGCCGGCAGTTCTCCGCTGTGCACCAACCGGTACACCGTCATCTTGGACACCCGCATGACCGCGGCCACCTCTGCCACGGTCAGGAAGACGACTTCCTGCAGGGGGCGTTCGCCGGAACTCATGACCATCACCCGACCCTTACCCGTGTGCAAGGCACCGGCTTCCCCTCCGGTGACTCCACCGGCACACGTGTATCCCCAGAGTAGTTAGGGGTGGTACCAGTGGGAAGAGGGGGAAGCCCAGTCCTCGTACGGTGAGAGATAGTCCTGTTGCAGTACGTAGTCACTCGGCGATCTGTAGCAGTGGCCGTGCGCACCGCCGTGCGCCTCCACAACCGGGAGCCGGGATTCAGGGCAGCAGGCCGTGGTGCGGCAGGACGGCGCGGCGGGTGGCCAGGATCGCCTGGTCGAGACGGTCGGCCGGATCGTATCCCGCGTCGAAGTCCCGCCAGACCGGCCGGGCGCCGTCGGTCATCCGCAGCGGGGCCGGGCGGCGGGTGCGCCGGTAGACCTCGGCGCGCCAGGACTCCGGCGTCTCGGTGGCCGGATCGACGGGCCGCCCGGCGGCGGTGGCGACGAGATGGGTCCAGGTCCGCGGGACGACGTCCACGACGGCGTACCCGCCGCCGCCCAGGGCGATCCAGCGGCCGTCGGCGTGCTCGTGGGCCAGGGCGTGCAGTTCCTCGGCGATCAGCCGCTGGGCGTCCACGGTGACGGCGAGGTGGGCGAGCGGGTCCTCCACGTGGGTGTCCGCGCCGTGCTGGGTGACCAGGACCTGCGGGCGGAAGGCGGCCAGCAGCTCGGGCACCACGGCGTGGAAGGCGCGCAGCCAGCCGGAGTCGCCGGTGCCGGCGGGCAGCGGCAGGTTGACCGCGGAGCCGGGCGCGGCCGGGCCCCCGGTCTCGGTGGCCCAGCCGGTCTGCGGGAAGAGCGTGGCGGGGTGCTCGTGCAGCGACACGGTGAGCACCCGGGGGTCGTCCCAGAAGGCCTGCTGGACGCCGTCGCCGTGGTGGACGTCCACATCGACGTAGGCGACCCGCTCGGCGCCGAGTTCGAGCAGCCGGGCGATGGCCAGCGCGGGGTCGTTGTAGATGCAGAAGCCGGACGCCCGGCCGGGCATCGCGTGGTGCAGCCCGCCGGCGAAGTTGACGGCGTGCGGGGCCTCGCCGCGCCAGACGGCCTCGGCGGCGGCGACCGACTGCCCGGCGATCAGCGCGGAGGCGGAGTGCAGGGCGGGGAAGGCCCAGTTGTCGTCGGTGCCGAGCCCGTGCCGCCGGTCCACCTCGTCGGGGTGGGCGGCGGCGTGCTTGACCGCCTCGACGTACCCGCGGGTGTGCACCAGCCGCAGGGTGGAGTCGCCGGCGGGCGGCGCGGACCGGACGGTGACGCCCGGCCCGGAGTTCAGCCCGAGGGACTCCACCAGGCGCATGGTGAGCGCCAGCCGGTCCGGGTCCATCGGGTGGCCGGGACCAAAGTCGTAGGCGGTGACCGCCTCGTCCCAGAAGAGGTGCAGGCCGCAGGGGGTGTCACGCTCGGCTTCGGGCATGGCGTCCACGGTAGTGCGTGCGTGCGGCGCGACAGCCGCCAGGTCGCGTCCGGCGTCGGTTCCGCGGCCGGACGGCTAGGTCCTGGTGGGCCGGGCGGCCGGGCGGGGCGCGGTGGCGGTGGCGGCACCGGTGCGGCCCGCCAGGCGGCAGCCGAGGCAGTCGCCGTGACCGCCCCGGGCGGCGGCGTCGCGGGTGCGCCAGTACCGGTGGCCGGCCGGGCGCGGTCCGGTGGCCTTGCCCCAGCCCGCGAGGTGCAGCAGCCACGCGGCGAGCGCGCCGGCCGCGACGACGGCGAGGCCGCCCCGGATCCCGGCGGCCGAGCCCGCCGCGAAGGCCACGCCGGCCAGGGCGCTGCCGGCGATCGCGAGCGCCGCGCCCGTCCAGCCGGCGACGGTGTGGCCCATGTCGTGCTCGTCGTGTGCGCCCATGTCTCCCTCTTTGGTGTGATGGGGGCTTCGGTGTGATGGGGTTCGCGAACGGCCGGCCGCGGGATGGCGGCGGTCGTACCGATGGTTTATCTCGCGAGCTAAGTAACTTAGATGCTAAGGAGATTTCCCGTGGAGGGCAAGCCGCGCCCGCAGGCGACGACCGAGCAGGCGCAGTACGCGATGGACCGGATGATCGCCCTCGCCCAGTTCGGGCAGCAGGACATCGCCGCCCGGCTAGGGCTCAACGTCACCGACCTCACCTGCCTCGGCTTCGTCATCGAGGCGGCCATGGCCGGGGAACCGCTCGCCGCCGGCGACCTCGCCGAGCGGGCGCAGCTCACCACCGGCGCGGTGACGGGCGTGCTCAACCGGCTGGAGAAGACCGGGTACGCCCGCCGGGAGGCCGACCCCGCCGACCGGCGCCGGGTGCGGGTGGTGATGGAGGACTCCGCGCAGGCGCGCGTCCTCCAGGTCTACGGCCCGATGCACGAGCGGCTCGGCCACCTGTTCGCCGACTACACCCCGGACGAGATCGCCGTGCTGGCGGACTGGTTCACCCGCGCGAAGGCCCTGATGCGGGAGTCGCTGGACGAGATCCGCGAAGGCTGAGCGCCGGGCGGGCGCCGGGGCCGGCCGAGCGCCGGGGCCGGTGTCAGGCCCGCGCCGGGACGAGCGCCGGGGCCGGGGCGAACCGGTCGGCCAGCGGCAGGACGGCGAGCACCAGGAGCATCGGGGCGAGCAGCGCCCAGCGGTACGAACTCGCGTCCGCGATCGCGCCCACCAGCGGCGAACCGATCAGGAAACCCACGTAGTTGAAGAGGTTGAGCCGGGCCACGGCGGCGTCCGAGTCGGCCGGCATGAGCCGCCCACCGGCCGCGAACACCTGGGGGATGATCGCGCAGATCCCGAAGCCGAGCACGGTGAACCCGGCGATCCCGGCCCAGGCGCCGGGCGCGGCGGCGGCGATCGCGAAACCCAGCGCGGCCAGCGCGGCGCCGCCGCGGACCACCGGGACGGCGCCCCAGCGCTGCACCGCGCGGTCGCCCAGCGCACGGCCGAGCAGCATCGCCACCATGTAGCCGAGGTAGGAGAGCTTGGCGACGTCCTCGGGACTGCCCAGACCGTCGGTCAGGTACTTGACGCTGTAGTTGGAGACCGAGGCGTCCGCGATGTACGCGAACGCCATCGCCAGGCAGAGCGGTAGCAGCGGCCGCCACGGGACGACCCGGGCCGCCGCCTCGGCGGCCTCCCGGACGGCGTCGCCGAGTTCGGCCGGTCCGGCGAACCACCTGCCGGCCAGCACCGCGAGCGGGGCGATCACCGCGGCGGCCGTCCCGAACAGCACGGGCAGGCCGAGGTGGTAGTGCGAACCGAGGCCGGTGACGACCGTCCCGAGGATGCCGCCGAGGCTGAACGCGGCATGGAAGCCGAGCATGATCGAGCGGCCGTAGCGGCGCTGCAGGCCGACCCCGAGCATGTTCATACTGGCGTCCAGCGCCCCGACCAACAGGCCGAACGCGCCGAGCGCGAGCGCCAGTTGCCAGAGCGTGCGGCCGAACCCCGCGCCGGCCAGGCTGAGGCAGACGGCGGGCTGGACGACCCGCAGCACCGCCCGGGCGCCGGTCCGCCGCACCAACTGCTCGGAGACGATCGACCCCACCCCGGCCAGGATCGGCACGGCGGCCAGGAAGACCGGCAGCAGCGCGTCGCTCAGCCCGTACCGGTCCTGGATCTCGGGGATGCAGGTGACCAACAGGGCGAAGGTGACGCCCTGCAGCAGGAAGCTCGCCGCGAGCGCGGCCCTGCCCGCCCGCAGCCGTGGCGGTGTCCCGGTACTGGGCGCTGTCCCGATACTCACGCACACCCCGCTACTGGCCGGTACGACGATGTTGGCGAGAGCGTAGGGGGTGAGGCGGCTTTTGGGGAGGGGGTGCGCAGCCGGGGTTGGTCGCCCCTGCGGCGGCCGGCCCCCGCCCCGGCCCTACCCGAGCAGCGCGGCGGCCTCGGCGAGGTCCCCGATCAGACCGGTGGCGCCCGCCGCCGTCAGCCGCGCCGGGTCGGTGAGCGCGGTGTAGCCGTACACGTCCATCCCGGCGGCCCGGGCGGCCAGCACGCCGTTGACGCTGTCCTCCAGCACCAGGCAGCGGGCCGGGTCGACGCCGAGGGTGCGGGCGGCGTGCTGGAAGAGGTCGGGCGCCGGCTTGCCGACGCCGACGTCCTGCGCGCTGAAGATCCGCTCCTCGGGGAAGTGCCCGCGCAGACCGGTGACGTCGAGGGCGGTGCGGATCCACTCGTGGTGCGCCGAGGAGGCCAGGCAGAACGGCACGGAGCGCTGCCCGAGCTCCTTCAGCAGCGTCTCCGCGCCCCGCACGGCGGTGAGTTCGGCCCCGAACGCGGCGAACACCCGGGCGTGGAACAGCTCGTCGAAGCCCTCCGGGAGCCTCGCGCCGTCGTGGCGCTCGGCGATCACGTCGTGGATCCGGTGGGCCGCGGTGCCCATGAAGTCCCGGTAGGAGTCCTCGATCGTGGTCGGGTAGCCGAGTTCGGTGAGGTACTCGGCGAGCAGCCGGTTGGAGAGCGGCTCGCTGTCCACCAGCACACCGTCGTTGTCGAAGATCACCAGGTCGTAGGCCATGCGGTCGAGCCTACTGGGCGGCCTACTTGCCGCCGGAGGCCAGCTCCCGCGAACGGTCCCGGGCCGCCTCCAGGGCGCCCAGCAGCGCGGCCCGCACCCCGTGGTTCTCCAGCTCGCGGATGGCCGCGATGGTGGTGCCGGCCGGCGAGGTGACCGCCTCGCGCAGCTTCACCGGGTGCTCGCCGGAGTCCCGCAGCATCACCGAGGCGCCGATCGCGGACTGCACGATCAGGTCGTGCGCCACCTGCCGGGGCAGGCCGAGCAGGATGCCGGCGTCCGTCATCGCCTCGACCAGGAAGTAGAAGTACGCCGGGCCCGAGCCGGAGAGCGCGGTCGCCGCGTCCTGCTGGGACTCGGGCAGTCGCAGCGCCCTGCCGACCGAACGGAAGATCTCCTCGGCCCGCTCCAGGTGCGCCTCGGTGGCGTGCGAGCCGCCGGAGATCACGCTCATGCCCTCGTCCACCAGGACGGGCGTGTTGGGCATCACCCGGACCACCGGGGTGCCGGCCGCCAGCCGCTCCTCGAACCAGGCGGTGGGGATGCCGGCCGCGGCCGAGATCACCAGCCGGTCCGCGCCGACGTGCGGCGCCAGCTCGTCCAGCAGGGTCCCCATGTCCTGCGGCTTCACCGCGAGGATCAGGGTGTCGGCGAGCTTGGCGGCCTCGTGGTTGCCCACCACGCCGACGCCGTACTTCGCGGCCAGCTCGGCGGCCCGCTCCGGCCGGCGGGCGGTCACCAGGACGTCCGCCGGGTCCTTCCCGGCCCGCAGCAGACCGGAGAGCAGGGCCTCCCCGATCTTGCCCGTCCCGAGGAAGGCGATCTTCTGCCCGTGCGCCGCGCCGCTGCCCATGCCCGCTCCTTGCATCCGTTCCTGCCGCCATCCTCGCACCGCTCCCCCGCCCGCGACGGGACCGTCCACCCTCCGGAAGGCCCACGGCCGGCCGCCCGCCGGGCGCGGTGGGCCCTAGGGAGAAACTCGGGGTTCTCCCCTATGGCTTCGGGCGGTGCGCAGGCGCACCGTGGAGGCATGGCACACGGAGAGATGTCCCGACGTGAGAACCGGCAAGCCGCCGTCGCCGCCGCGACGCTGGGGCCGTGGCGAACGGCCGCGGGAGTCGGTGCGGTGGTGGGGGCGACCGCCCTGGGGATCGACGCGATCACCGGTGACTGGTCGCTGAGCATGCTGGCCGGTCCGGCCGGCTGGGCGCTGTTCTTCTTCTTCCTGGTCGGCACGGTGGGCGGCCAACTGCGCAGGGACACCGCCGACCGGCGGCTGCGCCGGTGGGCGGCCGCGCACCCGTGGAAGTCGGCGCTGCCGGCGGCGGGCGGGCTGCTGGTGCTGAACACGCTGGCGCAGACGATCCTCGGGGACGCGAGCCTGTTCGGCGCGTTCTTCCTGTCGCTGCTGCCGGCCGGCCTGCTGCTGGCCGTCGCCGGCGTGGTCGGCTCGGTGAAGCGGGCCCGCGGCAAGGGGTGACGGCCCGTCCGGTCCGGACAAACAGGACCGATCGGCGCACACCGCACACGAGTTCACCCCATGGTGCGCCCCCGATCGACGGGCCGTCACACCCCGTCGGCATACTGGCGCGATGCCGATAGCCGAAGATCCAGAACCGCGCCCGTCCGAGGACCGGGCCCCGGACGGGGCGGACCCGTCCGGAGCGGACGGGAAGGACCCGTTCGCCGACCTCGTCCTGGACGAGGAGTTCATCCGCGGCGCCACCGTGAAGGAGCAGGCGGGTCGCACCCGGATGCTCAGCGCCCGGTGGCAGCACACCCCACCGGTCGACCCGGGCGGGCGGCGGTCGGTGAACGACGGCCCGGGGAAGGCCAAGCGGTTCGGCCGGACACCGAAGCCGGTCGACCCCTGGGGCAGCTCCCGCCCGCGCCGCCGGCCCGAGTGGCGGACACCGCTGTACGTGCTGCTGACCGTCGCGGTGCTGCTCGCCGCGCTCAACATCGACGGCCTGCGCTCCTGGTACTCCACGCGCTTCGGCGACGCCTCCGACCGGCCCGGCAGCGCGCAGCCCGTCGCGAAGCCGTCCGCCACCCTCCGGCCGACCGTCGACCACCCGTGGGCCGACTCCCCCGCCGAGAGCTGGGCCTCCGGAGCGGCCGGGATCGAGCTGCCGAAGGATCCGCAGGCCACCGGCACGTTCAGCGCGGAGCAGGTGGCGGCGCAGCTGAACCTGGTCCGGGACTACGTGGCGGCGGCCAACCTGGACCCGAAGCTGGTCGCGGGCGGCAGCCCGGACGCCGCGCTGGCGATGCTGGACACCGTGTCGCGCGGCACCGCCTCGCGGTCGCTGGCCCACCCGTCGCCCGTCGACGACCCCAGCTCGTGGTTCACCCGGTTCGACCCCCTCGAAGCGATCCCGGTGTCCGCCGAGGTCAAGGTGCGGGGCTGGATCAGCTACGAGGCCGACGGTGAGAACGGCGTGCGGATGAAGACCGACATCACCTACGTGTACGCGCTGCGCCCCGGTCCGGAGGCGGCCCGGCGGGCCGCGTCGCCGCGCCCCGCCACAGGTCTGCCCGCGGCCGTGCAGCCGGTGGGCCTCGTGACGCCCGTCGCCGACGTGGCCGGGGACACCTGGACGACCCGGACCATCGTCCGGCGCAGCGACACCTTCCGCTTCCACGATCCGGCGAAGTACCGCGTCGATCCGAAGAAGGTCTCCGCCGAGCTGACCGTGCCCAGCTTCGGCAACAGCGCCTGCGGCGTCAACGACGGCTTCCTGCACCCGGAGTTCGACCAGTTCCCGCCGGTCCGGCCGAACCCGACCGGACCGACCCGGGACCCGTACGACCGCGACAAGGCCCTGGAGGGCCAGGGCACCTGCAACGTGATCAGCCGGAGCTGACCGCCCCGCGGCGGCTCAGCGCTTGCGCTTGTCCCGGCCCGGCGCCTTGGCACCGGGCCGGCCGCTGCGGCCGCTCTGGCGCCGCCCGTACCGAGCGGTGGCCCGCTCGTACCGGGCGCGCTTGACGGCCTCGCCGGGCGCCTCGACGAGGCCGCGCAGGAAGTAGGCGAACAGCGCGCCGACCCCGCCGATGATCCAGACCACGCCGAGCGACTTGTCCTCGGCCATCCAGCCGGTCAGCTGGTCCTTGCCCTCGCTCAGCAGCTTCCAGTTGCGCAGCCCGGCCAGGCAGGAGCAGACCGCCACGGCGGCGACCAGCAGGCCGTTGACGAAGCCGCCGTTGTCGGAGAGCCGGACGCCCTCGACGGCGAAGCGCAGGACGAACGCCCCGGCCGCGGCCGCGAGCAGGGCGCCGAGCGGCACGACGACCCGGCGCAGCCGGTAGTCGGTGCCGCGGCCGACCCAGCTGGTGCCGAACCAGCGGATCGGTTCCGGCTCGGGGGCGCCGGCGGGCTTGGGGGCGGGGGTGGGGTCCTCGGTCACACGGCCGATTATCACCCGACGGCGCCCGAACGCGGAGGAGCCGTCCCACCGGGCGGGACGGCTCCTCGGAGTGGCGCGGGGTGTCAGCCGAGCTTGGAGACGTCCCGGACGGCGCCCTTGTCGGCGGAGGTGGCCATCGCGGCGTAGGCGCGCAGCGCCTGGCTCACCTGGCGGACGCGGCTCTTCGGGCGGTAGCCGCCCTCGGCCTCCAGCTTCAGCCGGCGCTCGTGCAGCTCCTCGAAGGAGACCTCCAGCGAGATCGTCCGGCCGGGGATGTCGATGGCGATGATGTCGCCGTCCTCGACCAGGGCGATCGTGCCGCCGGAGGCGGCCTCCGGGGAGGCGTGGCCGATCGACAGGCCCGAGGTGCCGCCGGAGAAGCGGCCGTCGGTGACCAGGGCGCAGGCCTTGCCGAGGCCCCGGCCCTTGAGGAACGAGGTCGGGTAGAGCATCTCCTGCATGCCGGGGCCGCCCTTGGGGCCCTCGTAGCGGATGACGACGACGTCGCCCTCCTTGACCCGCTTGGTGAGGATGGCGTCGACCGCGTCCTCCTGGGACTCCAGCACCACGGCGGGTCCGCTGAAGGTCCAGATCGACTCGTCGACGCCGGCCGTCTTCACGATGCAGCCGTCCTCGGCCAGGTTGCCGTAGAGCACCGCCAGCCCGCCCTCGACCGAGTAGGCGTGCTCGACGCTGCGGATGCAGCCGCCGGCGGCGTCGGTGTCCAGGGTGTCCCAGCGCTCGGACTGCGAGAAGGCGGTCGCGGAGCGGACGCAGCCGGGGGCCGCGTGGAACAGCTCGACGGCCTCGGGGGACGGGGAGCCGCCGCGGATGTCCCAGGTCTTCAGCCACTCGGCGAGCGAGTCGGAGTGCACGGTGTGCACGTCCTCGTTCAGCAGCCCGCCGCGGTAGAGCTCACCGAGGATGGCGGGGACGCCGCCGGCCCGGTGGACGTCCTCCATGTAGTACGTGCCGTTGGGCGCGACCTTGGACAGGCACGGGACGCGGCGCGAGATGGCGTCGATGGCCCGCATGTCGAAGTCCACCTCGGCCTCCTGGGCGGCGGCCAGCAGGTGCAGGATCGTGTTGGTGGAGCCGCCCATCGCGATGTCCAGCGCCATCGCGTTCTCGAACGCGGCGCGGGTGGCGATGTTGCGCGGCAGGACCGAGTCGTCGTCCTGGTGGTAGTGCCGCTTGGTGATCTCCACGATGTTCCGGCCGGCGTCCTCGTAGAGGGCCTTGCGGGCGGTGTGGGTGGCGAGCACCGAGCCGTTGGCGGGCAGCGAGAGGCCGATCGCCTCGGTGAGGCAGTTCATCGAGTTGGCGGTGAACATGCCCGAGCAGGACCCGCAGGTCGGGCAGGCGTTCTCCTCGATGATCGCGATGTCCTCGTCCGAGACGTTCTCGTTGACGGCGTCGGAGATCGCGTTGACCAGGTCGAGCTTGCGGACGGTGCCGTCCACCAGCACGGCCTGGCCGGCCTCCATCGGGCCGCCGGAGACGAACACGGTGGGGATGTTGAGGCGCAGGGCGGCCATCAGCATGCCGGGGGTGATCTTGTCGCAGTTGGAGATGCAGATCAGCGCGTCCGCGCAGTGCGCGTTGACCATGTACTCGACCGAGTCGGCGATCAGGTCGCGCGAGGGGAGGGAGTAGAGCATGCCCGCGTGGCCCATCGCGATGCCGTCGTCCACCGCGATGGTGTTGAACTCGCGCGGGATGCCGCCGGCCGCCTGGATGGCCTCGGAGACGATCCGGCCGACCGGCTGCAGGTGGGTGTGGCCCGGCACGAACTCGGTGAAGGAGTTGGCGACCGCGATGATCGGCTTGCCGAAGTCCTCGCGGGCTACGCCGGCGGCCCGGAGAAGCGCCCGGGCGCCTGCCATGTTGCGACCGTGGGTGACCGTACGGGACTTCAGCTCGGGCACTGTGCTCCACTCCTTCGGAGGCTGCTCGCGGCCCCGCCGGGAGGGAGGGTGCGCGGCCGCTGTGTCTTCCGAGACTACGCCCGCCGTCCGGCGGGCGGACACCGCGTCCGCCATGCGGTCAGGCCGCGCCGCCCGGGGTGCGCGCCACGGTGAGGCGCAGGACGTAGGGCTCCGTCAGCCGGCCGTCGGGGAACTCCGCGAGCAGCGCGGCCCGCTCGTCGGCGAGGACGGCGGCCCGCGGCCCGGGGTCGAGGGAGGCCAGGTAGGAGCGGGAGGTGAGGTCCTTGATCAGCTGGTCGACGGTGATCTCCCGCTCCCAGCGCAGCACGGCGGAGGCGACGTCGAGACCGGCCTCGGCGAAGTGTCCGGCGTGGTGGTCGATCATGCCGTAGCCGTGGTAGCGGCCGGGCAGGGCGGCGGCCATCCGCTCGCCGAGGGCGCGGACCCACGGCACGGTCTCGTCCTTCACGTTCCACCAGGCCGCGATGGCGCCGCCGGGCCGCAGGACCCGGACCGCCTCCGGGATCGCGAGCTCGGGGTGGACCCAGTGGAAGGCCTGGGCGTAGGTGATGACGTCGGCGCTGCGGTCGTGGAAGGGAAGCTCGTCGCCGCTGCCACGGACCAGCGGGATGCCCGGTGAGGAGGCCAGGAACTGCTCGCCCATGCCGGGGCTCGGCTCGACGGCGACCACCTCGGCACCGCGGCCGGCCAGCAGCCGGGTGGCGATGCCGGTGCCTGCGCCGACGTCCAGCACCCGGGCGCCCTTGAGGCCGCGGCCGGCCAGCCGCTCCAGCTCGTCGAACAGCCGGTCGGGATAGCCGGGACGCCCCTGCTCGTACTCGGCGGCCACCGCGCCGAACGAGGTGGCGGCCACCCGGTAGTCCGCATCATCCGTCATGTCTCCCCCTCCGCACGGCAGTTCGTGATCAGCGTACCCGGGCGGGGGTGGCCAGGTGGAGACGGGTGAAGGCGAGCGCCTCGGCGAGATCGGCCTCGCGTTCGGCGGGGGAAGCGGAGCGCCGGGTGTTGACCTCCAGCACCACGTGGCCGTCGAAGCCGGTCCGGGCGAGGTGCTCCAGCAGTTCGGCGCAGGGCTGCTTGCCCCGGCCCGGGATCAGGTGCTCGTCCTTGCCCGAGCCGCTGCCGTCGGCCAGGTGGATGTGGGCGAGCCGGTCGCCCATCCGCTCGACCATCGCGAGGGCGTCGATCCGGGAGGTGGCGGCGTGCGAGAGGTCGATGGTGAAGTGCCGGTACTCCTCCTCGGTGACGTCCCAGCCGGGGGCGTAGGCCAGCATCTCGCGATCGCGGTAGCGCCAGGGGTACATGTTCTCGACGGCGAAGCGGACGTCGGTCTCACCGGCCATCCGGTTGACGCCCTCGACGAACTCGCGGGCGTACTGGCGCTGCCAGCGGAACGGCGGGTGGACGACGACGGCGCTCGCGCCGAGCTTCTCGGCCGCCGCGCGGGCCCGGACCAGCTTGGTCCACGGGTCGCTGGTCCAGACCCGCTGGGTGATCAGCAGGCAGGGCGCGTGCACGGCCAGGATCGGCATCCGGTGCGCGTCGGAGAGCCGGCGCAGCGCCTCGATGTCCTGGCTCACCGGGTCGTTCCAGACCATCACCTCGACGCCGTCGTAGCCGAGCTTCTCGGCCAGTTCGAACGCGATGGCGGTGTTGGCCGGGTAGACCGAGGCGGTGGAGAGCGCCACCTTGGTGTCGGGGATGTGCAGGCCGGGGTGCGGCGGCAGGACGAGACGGTCGGTGGTGCGCAGCAGCGGGGCCGGGCGGCCGGCGGCCTGCCGGGCGGCCTTGACGGACTTCACCGACTGGACGGCGGCCTTGGCGGCGCCGGCGGCCCGCGCGGTCCGGGTCTCCCGGGACGTCCCTTCGGCGGGTGCGGTGCCGGGGGCCTGCCCGGCCGTCCTCCCCACGGACTTCCCTGCCGTCTTCCCTGCCGTCTTCCCTGCCGACTTCTCAGCCGTCTTCTTCACGGCCTTTCGCACGGCCTTCGTCGCCGCCTTCTGTACCGCGCCGCCGGTGGTCTTCCCGGCTGCCCGGGGGGTCTTCGCCGCGGTCGTCGCCTTGGCCGCCGCGGCGCTCTTCCCGGCCTTGCCGAGCTTGCGGGTGCGGGGGGCGTCAGCGGCCTCGCCGGCCCCGGCCGGCCCGCCGTCGGCGGCCGCGGGTGACCGGTCCGTGCGGCGCGGGGCGTCCGACCGCGGCTGCCCGTCCCCGGGAGCGCGGCCCTCCCGCGTCCCGTCCTCGCCCGCTGGTTGCGCCACGGGAGACAGCGTAAGCGGACCGCGCCCGGAACGGGGAGCGGCCCTCCCGGTGCGGCCGGGCCGGACCGCCCTCGGCCCCGGACCGGGCCTCAGGTGGCGAGCGCGGGCCGGCGGCGGTCGACCGCGCCGTCCATGGTGTCCAGACGGCGCAGGATGATGCCCTCGCGCAGCGCCCACGGACAGACGTCGAGCTCGTCCAGGCCGAAGAGGTCCATCGCGGCGTCGGCGACCAGGGCGCCGGCCAGCAGCTGCTTGGCACGGCCCTCGGAGACACCGGGGATCTGCGCCCGTTCGGCGACGGTCATCGCGGAGAGCCGGGGCAGCCAGGCGGAGAGGTTGCTGCGGGTCAGCCGGCGGTCGGCGTAGGGGCCGGCGTCGGCGGGGGCGGCGCCGGTCATCCGGGCCAGTTGCTTGAAGGTCTTGGAGGTGGCGACCGCGTGGTCGGGGGCGCCGAGCCGGGCGATCTCGCCGGCGACGGTGGCGATCTCGGCCCGGATGTGGCGTCTGAGCTCGCGCAGGCCGTCCGGGTCGGCCACGTCGCCGGGCAGCCAGCGGCCGGTGAGCCGGCCGGCGCCGAGCGGCAGCGAGCAGGCGACGTCGGGCTGCTCGTCCAGACCGCAGGCGATCTCCAGCGAGCCGCCGCCGATGTCCAGGTTGAGCAGCCGGCCGGAGGACCAGCCGAACCAGCGGCGGACGGCGAGGAAGGTGAGCCGCGCCTCGTCCTGCCCGGAGAGCACCCGCAGTTCGACGCCGGTCTCCTCGGCGACCCGGCGCAGCACCTCCTCGCCGTTGGCGGCCTCCCGGACGGCGGAGGTGGCGAACGGCAGGATGTCGACCACGCCCTTGTCCTCGGCAACCCGCAGCGAGGAGGCGACCATGCCGACCAGCTTCGCCACTCCGGGCTCGCTTATCGCGCCCCGGTCGTCGAGGAGTTCGGCGAGCCGCAGCTCGGCCTTGTGGGAGTAGGCGGGCACCGGGGCGGCCCCGGGGTGGGCGTCCACCACGAGGAAGTGGACCGTGTTGGAACCTACGTCGAGAACACCGAGTCGCATAACTCTCCACGCTACGCGATCCCGCCTCGCCGCAGACCTGGCACGTCGGTATTCGTGCTGGTCCGGCCGCCCGGTCCGGCGGGGTTGGTCCGGACCACCGGCGGTGGTCCGGACCTGTCCGGCCGACCGGCCCCGGGGATTGTCGGACGACCCCTAATGTCCGCGGGTGTCGGGCGGGGCGGCCGGGCGGCCGGTGCGGCAGTCGGCGTCGGCCCAGCGGCGGGCCCGGCCGGGGGCGTCGGTGATCAGGCCGTCGGCGTCCCGGTCGCTCATCAGCTGCCAGGACTCCTCGTCGTCCAGGGTCCAGACGTAGACCTCGCGACCGGCCGCGCGCTCGGTCGCGATCCGGGCGGCGGTGGCCAGCGTCGCGTCCAGCGCGATGCCGTACAGCGGCAGGCCGCCGGGGTCGTCGGCGAGCGAGGCGCCCTGGATGAGGACGACCGGCAGGGCGGGGGCGACCGCGTGGGCCTGGCGCAGGTGCTCGGCGGAGAACGAGTAGAGGAAGACCCGGGCGCCGCTGCCGGCCGCGAGCCGGGCGATCCGGGCCACGTCCTCGGCGCGCTGCCACTTGATCTCCATCAGCAGCCTGACGCGGCTGCCCGCGAGTCGCTTCAGCAGCTGGTCCAGCGTCGGCACGGGCTCGGCCGGTCCGGGGCCGACGGTCACCCGCAGGCCGGCGAGCTGAGCGGCGGTCAACTCGGCGACGGCGCCCTTGCCGTCGGTGGTGCGGTCCACGGTGGCGTCGTGCATCAGCACCGGAACGCCGTCCCGGGTGGTCTGGACGTCGGTCTCCAGCCAGTCGGCGCCCTGGTCGAGGGCCTTCTCGAAGGAGGCCATGGTGTTCTCGGGGGCGTCGAGCGGTGATCCCCGGTGGCCGATCACCACCGGTGCGTCGCAGGCCTGCCGGGCGGCGACCGGGCCGGCCCGGAGTCCGGGTGCGGAGGCGCAGCCGGCGGCCAGGACCGCGAGGGCGGCGAGGACGGCCGCGTGGGCGGCGCGGGGCGAGGCGGTCACGGCTCGGGCTCCAGCTCTGGTTCGGACGCCGGGAGGGTGCGACGCCCGGCAGGGTACGGGCGCCCGGAGATCTTCGACCGGACGGCGTGGGACCGGCAACCCGGTCCGGCCACCCGGTCGGCGCGCCGGTTCCCCTCAGCCTGCGCCCGCCGCCCGGTGCGCCCCGGCCGCGGCGCACCGCGGGTCACCCGGACGCCCGCCCGGTGCGACCGGCCCGCCGTCACAGCAGACCGTCCCACAGTTGCTCGACGATGACGGCCCACCAGTTCTCCGGGTCGTCGAACACCGTCGGGTCGATCGCCGCCAGGCCGCGCTGCAGGTCGGCGACGGCGGCGCCGGCGGCCCGCGGGTCGAGCCCGGGGAGGCCGGGCAGCCGGCGGGCGAACAGTGCCAGGCTGCGGACGAAGGCCGCCGGCCCGGCGTTGCAGTGCCGGGCGGTGGCGTAGTCGGGGTCGACGGCCCGGACGGCGCCGCAGGCGGTGTCCAACGTGATCAGTGCCCAGCCGTCGGTGCCGAGCAGCAACTGCGGGGCCAGCGCGAGGCGTTCCCGCTCGGCCACCCGGGTGCCGCGGCCGGTGTCCGCCAGGTGGGCGGCGGCGGAGGGCAGCACCGCACCGGGCCGGGTGCCGTCGGCGATGGCGTCCGGCCGCGGGTGGTGCAGCGCGAAGAACCCCTCGACCGCGACCGGCACGCCGACCGTGCGCAGCACCCGGGCGGTGGCCTCCGGCAGGTCCGCCCGGGCGACGTCGGCCGGGTCGAAGCGCTGGACGCCTCCAACGCCGAACTCCTCCACCAGCAGGGCCGCCAGCTCCCCGTCCGGTTCGGCGGCCGGGGCCGGTTCGGCGCGCGGGAAGGGCACCCGGTTGCGGACCGGTCGGCCGGGCTCGGCCGGCAACGCGCGGACGGCCGCCGCCCGGTGGTCGAAGCGCGGCCCGTACGCCAGGTCGAATTCCACCCGGACCGTCGGCAGCTCGGCGGCCAGCGCGTACGCCCAGTAGCCGCCGGGCAGGGCGCTCAGCCGCAGATCGGTGTGGACGGCCAGCACGTCCTCCGCCCGGACGCCCCGCTCGCGCAGCCACCACCAGCCGCGCAGCGCCGGGTGCGGCAGGCCGGGCGCCGACCGCAGCACCAGGGACCGCACCTCGCCGAGGTCGTCGCGATAGGTCAGCTCGGCCCGGGTGCCCGGCCCGGTGGCCGGCGGCAGGGCCGGGTCGTGGGCGCCGGCCCCGAGGAAGTCCCGGTAGAGCGCGGTCACTTCGTCCACCGGTACGGACGGCCAGACGGTGAACCGCCCGGTCGCCCGGTCCACCACGGCGCAGGCCGCCCCGACCTCCTCGGGCGCGCGCCGCTCCCCCGTCAGCGGGTCCACCCCGGCCGGTGAGGGCTCCGCCCAGACCACCCAGCCGAGGTCGAACTCGTGCGAGTGCACCCGCCGGCTCCCGGTCGAGGCGTCGGCGGAGGCTCTCGGCAGCTCGCCGTTGATCCAGCGGTGGGCGGCCTCGATCGCCTGCGCGCGGGTGGTCACAGGGTGGTGCTCCTTGCGTGGACGCGGTCGGGGTACGGCAGGTGATCGGGGTGCGGCGGGCGGGGTGTCACCGGGCGCCGCTCGTCGCGGGTTCGGGGCGGCGGGCGGCGAGGTCGAGCGGGCGGCCGTCCGGATCGAGGGCGATGGCCCAGAGGCCGTGGGCCCCGTCGTGCAGGGGCTCGGCCCCCCGACGGCCGACCTGGTGGTCGAGGTAGGTCACGGTGTCCCGGTGGTTGACGGCGTTCCAGGCGTGCGGGCGGCCGAAGCCGTCCAGGGTGAGCAGGACGGCCTGCGAGCCGTGACCGGCCCGCCGCAGTTCGCCGGCCAGGCGGCCGAAGGCCGGCCCGCCGTCGCCGAGGTCACGGAAGGGCGCGCCGAGTTCGCGCTCGGCGCGGTCGCGGCCGCCGCGCTCCCCGGCGTCGCCCTCGGTGGGGATGCGCGGCGCGGCGCAGGTCGGCCGGCCGGTGAAGGTGTCGACGGCGGAGAGCGCGACCTCCAGGCTGTTGTTGGCCCGGCCCGGGGCCTGCGGGCCGACGGCGTTGACGACCTCCGTCCAGCCGCCGGCCGCCGGGTCGGGGTGGCGCACGGGTAGGCCGTCGCCGTCCCGGGGCACCCGGCGTTCGACCTCGCGCTGGTGCTCGGGGTCGACCGGGGCCAGCCCGCCGGGCAGGCCGTACGGGCGGCTGTCGGCGATGGTCCGCGGCCGGACCTGGTACTCCTCGGGACCGCCGCCGAGCAGGGCCCTCCGGGCGAGCTGGAGCGCCATGGCGTGCGCGGTGGCGACCGGGACGGCGGCCCAGGCGGGACCGTGCCCGCCCTCGGCCGGGGAGCCGTCGGGGCGGCGCCGGTGGTCGTCCGGGTGGTCTTCGGGGCGGCCGGTGCCGACGGGCAGCGGGACCGCCGGCTGCGGGACGGGCAGCGGGACGGGGTGCGGGGTGCCGGTGGCCCCCCGCGGGCCGCCGGCGCCGAGACCCGCGCCGGCACCCGGCCGGGCCTCGGCCGGGGTGTGCTGCCCGGGGGCGGCGCTGCCGGGCACCCCGGGCGTGCCCGGCGCACCGGCCACCGGGGCACCGGCCACCGGGGCACCCGGGCCGGGGACGACGACCGGGCCGGCGGGCCCGGCCGGGACGGCCGCACCGGGGTGGGCCGTCCCGGCCGGCGCACCGGCGCCGACCCCGCTGCCGAACGGCGCCGGCCCGTGCCCGGCCGCCACCGGACCGCCGTAGGAGCTGCCGGGGGGACCCGCGTACGGGCCCGGACCGGTCGGCCCGGCCGCCACCGGCACGCTGTACGGGCCGCCGTAGGAGCTGCCGTACGGACTGCCCTGGGCGGCGCCGCCGCCGGACGGCCCGTCCGGCGCCGACGGGTAGTGCGCGGGTGCGGCCGGACCGGACGGGGCGGGCGGCGCGAGCACCGAGTCGGTCCGTACGGTGACGGGCGCGCCGCCGCCCCCGAGGTGCGCGGCCGCGGCCGCGGGCGGCAGGTGGTAGTCGTCGTCGGCCGGGCCACCGGAGCCGGCCGGGCCACCGCCGCCGCCACCACCGCCACCGGGGTGTGCCGGGGACGCCGGGGCCGCCGGACGGCCCGCGCCGTCCGGGTGGCCGACCGGTGCCCAGTCACCGCCACCACCGCCACCGCCGCCACCGGCCGCCGACCCGGCCCGCACCGGCCCGCCGCCGGACACGTCCGCCTCCGGGCGGCCCGCCGGACCGTCCGGCCGGGGGTGCCCGTCGGAATCCGGGCCGGCCATGACGACCACGCCGTCCGGCCCGACCCCGGGGACACCGGCCCCGGGCCCACCGGGCGCCCCGGGCACACCCGGCAGCACGGCGCCCGGCCCGTCCGCGAGCGGGCCGCCCGGCTTGCCGTCCAGCCCGTGGCCGTTCCGGCCGCCGCCCGCCGCGAGGTCGGTCAGCGGTACGCCGCGGACCTCTTTGCCGTCCGGGTCGGTCAGCACCGGCCGGCCGTCCTTGCCGAGCACCGGCCACCCCTGCTCGTCCAGCTTCACGGCGAGGTCCTCGACCCCGACCAGGGGCTTGCCGTCCGGCCCCGGGACGACGAGCAGCCCGCTCGCGTCCGCCACCGGCGTGCCGTCCGCCCGGACGATGACCGGGTCACCGTGCTCGTCCAGCACCGGCCGGCCGGCCTCGTCGAGCTTGACCGCCAGACCCGGCACCCCGACCACCGGCCTGCCGTCCTGGCCCAGCACCACCGCCAGGCCGGTGCCGTCCGCGCCCAGCACGCCCGGCTCGGCGAGCGCGGCGGGCAGCCCGGCGGCGACCGGGTCGAACACACCGCCGGTGAACGACGCCGGCCGCACCCGCGGGCCGCCGCCCGGCGCGAGGCGCAGCAGCGCGACCACGGCGGGTTCCTTGAGCGTGCCGTTCAGCCCGTCCTTCATGGCCCGGCCGAGTTCGTCCAGCAGACCGCCGATCTTCAGCCCGGCGCTCTCGACCGCGACCGCCGCCATGGCCTCGGCGACCTGCTCGGTGGCGGCGTCCCGCACACCGCCGGCCACCGTGCCGAGGGTCTGCCGCAGACCGCCGAAGACCCCGCCGGGCGCCGCCCCGCCGGTGCGGGTGGCGGTGGCGACCTCGGCCGCCGCCGCCTTGGCCCGGACCGCCTGTTCGTCGGCCTTCTTCAGTTCGGCCGCCAGCTCGGTCAGGGTGGCGACGAGCTCGGCCTTGCAGCTGTCCACGGCCCGGGCGGCCGTGTCGAAGGCGCCGGCCACCAGGGTGGTGGCGGTGTGCGCGTCGTCCAGGTGGCCCGTGCCGCCGCCGCTGAACGCCCGCCAGTACTCGCCGAAGGCCTCCACCGCACGGCCGGAGTTCTCCCCGGTGACGCGCTTGGCGGAGTCCCCGCCGCGCTTGCCGAGGCGCTCGGCCTCGGTGCCGAAGTCGCGCCAGAGGCCGGCCGCCCTGCGCAGCCCGTCCTCGTCGGCCTGCGGCCACCGGTGGCCGGTCCTGGCCAGCACCGGTGCCAGCTCCTCGGGCAGCTTCCGGGACATGCGCTTCCCCCTTCGACGTACGGACGTTCGACGTGCGGACTTCGACGCGCGGCCCGGAACACGCGGACCCGGACGCGCGGCCCGCCGACGTACCGCCCGCCGCGTGCGGCCCCACCCGCGGACCGCCGGACCGCCGGGCCGTCAGGCCGATCTGTCCTTGGGGACGGTGGCCGGGGCCCCCGGGGTTGCGGCCGGCGCCCCGGGCTTCCCGCCCGCCGCCGGCCCGCCGGGGCCGCCGGGGCCGCCCTTGCCCGGGCCGCCGCCGAATCCGGCGGCGGCCGTCGTCTCGGCGTCGACCGTCCGCTCGGCCATGGTGTGCAGCCCGGATCCGACCTGCCCCAGCTGCCCCGCCAGCCCGCGCAGGCCGCCGAGCAGCCCACCGCGCGCGCCCTGGTAGACGGCGGCGAACCCGCTGCCCGGCTGGTCCAGCCCCCAGGGGCTGCCGAGCGCGGTGAGGGACTGCTCCAGGCCGGCGGCGGCCTTCCCGAAGTCCTC
Organism: Kitasatospora sp. NPDC091207; assembly: GCF_044768625.1. Taxonomy (NCBI): domain Bacteria; kingdom Bacillati; phylum Actinomycetota; class Actinomycetes; order Kitasatosporales; family Streptomycetaceae; genus Kitasatospora; species Kitasatospora sp. NPDC091207. The sequence continues at coordinate 671,439 of NZ_JBIVVS010000001.1, read as the reverse complement.
CGAGATCTTCTCGAACTCCCGCCCCTCGCCGTGCAGTTCCCACGGCTTGAGGGCGAACCTGCCGCTCCCGGCGTCACCGCTGCTGCTGCCGCTGGCCATCCCCGTACCTCCCCGTAGCGGACCGGCCGCCATCCTAGGGGTGCCGCCGGGCCGGGCCGCAGCGCGCCGATGACCTCTTCACCCCGCCTTCACCTCGCCCGGCGGCGGCGTCGTCGGCGACCACTCGGTGAAATCACCGCAAATACCCCGGCCGCAGGCGGTTCGCACCGCCGCGAAGGCTCTACCCTTGCCGGGTGGCAGCAGCAGAGACGTCCAAGAAGAAGCCCAAGACCGGAGCGACCCCGGTCGACCTCGCGATGCCGACCCTGCGCGCCGAGGTCCCGCTCGACGCCCCGCGCCCCGAGGTCCCGCTCGACTTCCCGCGCGCCTGGGTCGAGTTCGCCGACCCCGACGACGAGGAGCAGGTCTTCCGCTGCGACCTCACCTGGCTGACCTCCCGCTGGACGTGCATCTTCGGCCGGGGCTGCCAGGGCATCCGCGAGGGCCGCGGCGAGTCGGACGGCTGCTGCACGCTCGGCGCCCACTACTCGGACGAGGACGACGAGCAGCGCGTGGCCGGCCACGCGGCCCGGCTGACGCCCGAGATCTGGGAGAACTTCGCGCACGGCACCGACGCCAAGGGCCGGATCAGGCTCGACGGCGGCATCACCATGTTCGACGAGGACGGCGACCGGCAGACCCGGCGGGTCAACGGCGCCTGCCTGTTCCTCAACAGCCCCGGCTTCCCCGGCGGCGCCGGCTGCGCCCTGCACACCCTCGCGCTCAAGGAGGGCAAGGAGCCGCTGGAGACCAAGCCGGACGTCTGCTGGCAGCTCCCGGTGCGCCGCACCTACGACTGGATCGACCGCCCGGACGACACCCGCTACCTCCAGGTCACCATCGGCGAGTACGACCGGCGGGGCTGGGGCCCGGGCGGCCACGACCTGCACTGGTGGTGCACCGGCAGCCCGGACGCGCACACCGGCCCGGACCCGGTGTACATCAGCTACCGCCCCGAGCTCACCGAGCTGATGGGCCCGGCCGGGTACCAGGTGCTGGCCGGCCTCTGCGAGCAGCGGATCGCCACCAAGGGCGACCGCAAGGTGGCCCCGCACCCGGCCGACCCGGCGAAGAAGACCGGCAGGAAGTAGCCCACCGCCCGCATCGCCGCCGCCACGTGCCCGGCGCCCCGCGCCATGCCGGGGCGCCGCCGCACGCCCGGGCGCCGCTACTTGTCGATGTCGCCGACGACGAAGAACATCGAGCCCAGGATGGCCACCATGTCGGCGACCAGGGTGCCGGGCAGCAGCTCGGTGAGCGCCTGGATGTTGTTGAAGGACGCCGAGCGCAGCTTCAGCCGCCACGGCGTCTTGTCACCGCGCGAGACCAGGTAGTAGCCGTTGACGCCGAGCGGGTTCTCCGTCCAGGCGTAGGTGCTGCCCTCGGGGGCCTTGAGCACCTTGGGCAGCCGCAGGTTGACCGGGCCGGGCGCCAGCGTGGCGAGCTTGTCCAGGCAGGCGTCCGCGAGGTCCAGCGAGTTGACCGTCTGCTCCAGCAGGCACTCGAACCGGGCCAGGCAGTCGCCCTCCTCGCGGGTGACCACGGTGAGCACCTGCCGAAGTTCCTCGGAGCCGTACGCCAGGTAGGGCTCGTCGCGGCGCAGGTCGAAGTCGAGCCCGCTGGCCCGCGCGATCGGACCGCTGACCCCGTACGCCTCGGCGTGCGCCTTGCTGAGCACGCCGACGCCGGCGGTGCGGGCCCGGAAGATCTCGTTGCCGAGGACGAGCTCCTCGAAGACCGGCAGCTGCGAGCGGACGGTGGCGACCGCCGCCCGGACCCGGCCGAGCCAGCCGGCCGGCACGTCCTCCTTGAGGCCGCCGACCCGGTTGAACATGTAGTGCATCCGGCCGCCGGAGGCCTCCTCCAGCACGTGCTGGAGGTCCTCGCGGCTGGAGAAGGCGTGGAAGATCGGGGTGATCCCGCCCAGCTCCAGCGGGTAGGAGCCGAGGAACATCAGGTGGTTGAGGACGCGGTTCAGCTCCGCGAGCATGGTGCGGATCCAGACCGCGCGCTCGGGCACCTCCATGCCGAGCATCCGCTCGACGCCGAGCACCACGCCCAGCTCGTTGGCGAACGCGGAGAGCCAGTCGTGCCGGTTCGCCAGCATGATGATCTGCCGGTAGTCGCGGGCCTCGAAGAGCTTCTCCGCGCCGCGGTGCATGTAGCCGATCACCGGCTCCGCGGTGACGATCCGCTCGCCGTCCAGCACCAGCTTCAGCCGCAGCACGCCGTGGGTCGCCGGGTGCTGCGGGCCGATGTTGAGCACCATGTCGGTGCTGCCCGCCTCGCCGGTGACGTTCTCGGCTCCCGCCCCGATACCGACCGTGGTCTCCCTCATGACCCGAGAGTCTGCCATCCCCCGAGGCCGGCGAGGGTCTCCGGTACCGGCATGCGGACGGCCTGCGCGAGCCAGCCGAACGCGCCCAGGCCCGCCGGGTCGGTCAGCTCGGCGCCCTCCCCGGCGCCGCCGAGCGCCCGCAGGTAGGCCACCGGGTCGGTGGAGGCCAGCGCCAGCGGCGGGCGGGCCCCGCTCACACCGAGCGCCCGCAGCGCCTCCCGCTGGGTTGTCCACAGGCTGTGGAGGGCGGGCGCGGCCACGGCGTCCAGCGCCACGTGCGCGGTGAGGTCGCAGGAGCCGTCCGGCACCGGGCGCACCTCACGGCCCGCCCGGAAGCCGGTCAGGGTGGTGAGGACCGGGCGGTGCCCGGTGGTGTGCCCGTAGTCCGCCGCGACCGCGAGGCCGCGCTCCAGCCCCGCGACGGCCGAGGCCCAGCAGGCGTCGCGGGGGGCGCCGAACTCCACCGCGTCCCCCGGCGCCGGGGCCGGCCACCAGCGCGCGGCCCAGGCCGCGTCGGCCTCGTCCACCGCGCCGCCGAGCCGCTCCTCGCCGGTCGCGGTGTCCACCTCGACGTAGCGCAGCACCCCGTCCCCGTCCACCTCGCCGAGGTCCAGCGGCACGTTGTCCAGCCACTCGTTGGCGAACAGCAGGCCGCTGACGCCGCTCGGCACCTCGTCCGTCCACAGGGCTGTGGACGGCAGTCCGGCCGGGCGGTCCGCCGCGATCTCCACCCCGTACGGCCGCAGCCGGGCCAGCACCCGGTCCGGCAGCTCGGCCAGCACCCCGGCCAGCAACTCACCGCGACCGGCCCCGACGTCCACGAAGGCCAGCTCCTCCGGGCGGCCCAGTGCCTCGTCCACGTCCAGCAGCAGCCGGGCGACCGCGCGGGCGAACAGCGGGGAGGCGTGCACGGAGGTGCGGAAATGCCCGGCCGGCCCCTCCGGCCTGCGGTAGAAGCCGCCCTCCGGGGCGTAGAGGGCCTCTTCCATGGCGGGCCGCCACCGCATCCAACTCATGCGGCGGGACGCTACCCGGCGGCGGGCCGACCCTCCCAACCGGAGCCGGGGCTTCTCCGACCTAGGGAGTAGAGCGGATCGCCCTCCCGGCGGACCTGACCACGCTCCGCGACTGCCTACGCTTGAGACGTGCAACGACTCAACGCCTGGCTCCGCCGTCACCCCATGGTGGTCGACTCCGCCTGGGCGGCGATGGTGCTGTTCTTCGGCCTGCTCCCCAACGACGCGGGCCAGGGCGGGTGGCAACAGAGCGTCCAACTCGCGATCGCGGTCGTCCTGCCGCTGCTGATGGTCTTCCGGCGGCGCCGGCCCGACATCACGGTGACCGCCGCCGTCGTGATCGGGCTGACCCAGGTCGCGCTCGACGTCGACCCGGGCGGCTCCAGCATCGCCTACCTGGTCTTCGCGTACACCGGGGCCGCCTTCGGCTCCGCCTGGATCTCCCGGTTGGCGCTCGCCGCCGGCCTGTCCGCCGGACCGCTGGTGTTCTGGGAGCAGGGGCTGCTCAAGAGCCAGTACCACCCGGAGACCAGCACGACGACCTTCCACCCCTACGGCGTCGGCGAAACGCTCCTCATCATGGGGCTGATGACCAGCCCGTTCATCCTGTGCTGGGCGTGGGGCCGGCTCACCCGGGTGCGCCGCGCCTACCTGGTCGAGCTGGAGGACCGCGCCGCCCGGCTGGAGCGCGAGCGCGACGCCCAGGCCAAGGTGGCGGTCGCCGCCGAGCGCGCCCGGATCGCCCGTGAGCTGCACGACGTGGTCGCGCACAACGTGTCCGTCATGATCGTCCAGGCCGACGGCGCCGCCTACGTGCTGGACAACTCGCCCCAGCAGGCCAAGGAGGCGCTCGGCACGATCGCCTCCACCGGACGCCAGGCCCTCGTCGAGATGCGCCGGCTGCTGGGCGTGCTGCGCACCGCGGACACCGCCGAGGAGTACGTGCCGCAGCCCGGCGTCGAGGAGCTGCCCGACCTGCTGGACCAGGTCCGCACCGCCGGCCTCCAGGTGGACTTCGCCACCTCGGGCGACCCGCGCGAGCTGCCGCGCGGCGTCGAGCTGACCGTCTACCGGATCGTCCAGGAAGCGCTGACCAACGTGCGCAAGCACGGCGGCCCCGATGTGCACGCCCGGGTCGCGGTCGACTTCGGCGACCGCGAGCTGGCCGTCCTGATCGAGGACGACGGCCGCGGCTCGACCGACGAGCAGCTGACCTCCGGCGGGACGGACGGCCAGGGCCACGGCCTGATCGGGATGCGCGAGCGGGTCGGCATGGTCAGCGGCAGTCTGGACGTCGGGCCGCGCCCCGGCGGCGGCTTCCGGATCCGCGCCGTCCTGCCGCTCAAGGCAGCACACTGACCACGTTGCCGCCCACGAACCAGGAGACCACCTTGACCATCCGCGTGATGCTCGTCGACGACCAGGAGCTGCTGCGCACCGGCTTCCGGATGATCCTGCAGTCCCAGGGCGACATCGAGATCGTCGCCGAGGCCGGCGACGGCGCGCAGGCCCTGGAGAGGCTGCGGCACACACGGGTGGACGTGATCCTGATGGACGTCCGGATGCCCCGCCTCGACGGGGTGCAGGCCACCCGCCGGATCTGCCTCGCCGAGGACGGCAGCCCGCTGCCCGAGGCCCCGCACGTCCTCATCCTGACCACCTTCGACCTGGACGAGTACGCCTTCGCCGCGCTCAAGGCCGGGGCCAGCGGGTTCCTGCTCAAGGACGTGCCGCCGACCGAGCTGGTGGCCGCGATCCGCGCGGTGCACGGCGGCGACGCCGTGGTCGCGCCGACCACCACCCGCCGCATGATCGACCGGTTCGCCGAGGTGCTGCCCACCGCGGCGAGCGCGCCCGGCCCGGACACCCTCGGCCCGCTCACCGAGCGCGAGCGCGAGGTGTTCCTGCTGGTCGCCCAGGGCCTCTCGAACGGCGAGATCGCCGCCCGGCTGGTCCTCTCCGAGGCCACCGTGAAGACCCACGTCGGCCGGATCCTGGCCAAGCTCCGCCTGCGCGACCGGGTCCAGGCCGTGGTGCTCGCCTACGAGGCGGGCCTGATCCGGGCCGGCGCGGCGGACTAGGACTAGGTCCGGGCCCCCGGCCGGGGGCCCGGACCGGGCCGCGCAGCGGATGAGGGCCGGACCGGACCCGGCCGTAGAATGGGCCGGTGCGTCCGGTACCCGCCGAGGACCGGAACGGTAAGAGTGAGGACCAGGGCCCAGCCGTGAGCGAGCGAACCGGGCTCACCGTCGAGAGGTGCGCCATGGCGACTGCCCCCGCCGAGCGCCGGGACCGCCCCCGGCCCGGAACCGGTCCGGAGGTGGCCGCGTGAGCGCCTCCGACAGCACCGGCCCCTCCCCGCTCGCCGACGGTTTCGGCGACCCGGCGGACCCGGGCAACCGCCCGGCCCGCCTCACCGTCGGGGTGGTCGGCACCGGCCGGGTCGGCCCGGCGCTGGGCGCCGCCCTGCAGCTCGCCGGGCACCGGGTGGTCGCCGCCTCCGGGGTGTCCGCCGCCTCCCGCCGCCGCGCCGAGCAACTGCTGCCGGGCGTGCGGATCGTCTCCCCACCGCAGGTGCTCGCCGCCGCCGACCTGGTGCTGCTCACCGTCCCCGACGACGCGCTGGCCGACCTGGTGGCCGGCCTCGTCGCGACCGGCTCGGTGCGCCCCGGCCAGCTGGTCGTGCACACCTCGGGCGCGCACGGCGTCGCCGTCCTGGAGCCCGCCACCCGGGCCGGGGCGCTGCCGCTGGCGCTGCACCCCGCGATGACCTTCACCGGCACCCCGGTCGACCTCGCCCGGCTGGCCGGCTGCCCGTTCGGGGTCACCGCCCCCGACGAGCTGCGCCCGGTCGCCGAGGCCCTGGTGGTGGAGATGGGCGGCGATCCCGAGTGGGTGCCGGAGGGGGTCCGCCCGCTCTACCACACGGCCCTCGCGCACGGCGCCAACCACCTGGTCACCCTGGTCGCCCAGGCGTCGGAGCTGCTGCGCACGGCCGGCGTCGCCGAGCCCGGCCGGCTGCTCGGCCCGCTGCTGGGCGCCGCCCTGGACAACAGCCTGCGCTCCGGCGACGCGGCCCTCACCGGCCCGGTCGCCCGGGGCGACGCGGGCACCGTTCGGCGCCACCTGGCGCAGCTCAGTACGGTGTCCCCGGACATCCCGGCCGCCTACCGGGCGATGGCCCGCGCCACCGCCCAGCGGGCGCTGGCCCACGGGACGATCGACGAAGCTTCGGCGGCGGCGCTGCTGGACGTACTGAACGAGGAGAACCACTGATGGCACGCGGCAAGCAGCCCGGCAAGGCCCAGCGGGCGCCGAAGGTCCACCGGGCCGTCGTCACCCGGACCGTCACCGACTTCGAGGCGGCCTTCTGGCCGGACGAGCAGCCGGTGGACAACGCGGTCGTGATGACCATGGGCGCCCTGCACGAGGGGCATGCCGCGCTCGTCCGGGCCGCCCGCAAGCAGGTCGGCCGGGAGGGGCGGGTCGCCGTCACCGTCTTCGTCAACCCGCTGCAGTTCGGCGCCGGCGAGGACCTCGAGCGCTACCCGCGCGACCTGGACGCGGACGTCCGGCTGGCCGAGGAGAACGGCGCCGACGTCGTCTTCGCGCCGTCCGTCGAGGAGGTCTACCCGAACGGCGAGCCGCAGGTGCGCCTGGCGGCCGGCCCGATGGGCGAGCGCTTCGAGGGCACCACCCGGCCCGGCCACTTCGACGGGGTGCTGACCGTGGTGGCCAAGCTGCTGCACATCACCGACCCGGACTTCGCCTTCTTCGGCGAGAAGGACGCCCAGCAGCTGGCGGTCATCCAGCGGATGGTGGCCGACCTGGACTTCGACGTCGAGATCATCGGGGTGCCGACCGCCCGCGAGGAGGACGGGCTGGCGCTCTCCTCCCGCAACCGCTTCCTGTCCGCCGAGGAGCGCGAGCGCGCGCTCGTACTGTCCAAGGCCCTGTTCGCCGGCCGCGACGTGGCCGCGCAGGGGGCGAAGGCCGTGCGCGAGGCCGCCGCGGCCGCCCTCGCCGCCTCGACCGGGGCACCCGGCGCCGAAGGCGTCACCCTCGACTACCTCGCCCTGATCGACCCGCACGACTTCACCGAGGCGGCGGACGACTTCCAGGGCGAGGCGGTGCTGGCCGTCGCCGCGAAGGTGGGCTCCACCCGCCTGATCGACAACGTCCACGTCATCTGCCGCTAGGCAGAGGACCGGCAAGCACAGAATCCGCCGCCAGGCAGAGGACCGGCAAGCACAGAATCCGCCGCCAGGCAGAGGACCGGCAAGCACAGAATCCGCCGCCAGGCACCGGCACCACCCGCAGGACCGTCCGGAAGCACTTCCCCGCAGGCATGCACTCATTGGAGGCGTGACCCCATGCTCCGCACCATGCTCAAGTCCAAGATCCACCGGGCCACCGTGACCCAGGCCGACCTGCACTACGTCGGCTCCGTCACGGTGGACGAGGACCTGCTCGACGCCGCCGACCTGCTCCCCGGCGAGCTGGTCCACATCGTCGACATCAACAACGGCGCCCGGCTGGAGACCTACACCATCGCCGGCCCGCGCGGCACCGGCGTGATCGGCATCAACGGCGCGGCCGCGCGCCTGGTCCACCCCGGCGACCTCGTCATACTCATCGCCTACGGGCAGATGGACACCGCCGAGGCCAAGGGCTACCTGCCGAAGGTGGTCTTCGTGGACGCCGACAACCGGATCACCGGCATGGGCGGCGACCCCGCCGAGGCCGGGGAGGGCACCGGACTGCGCCGCGGCGACGCGGCGTACGGTGACGGCAACGGCGCGGCCCCGACCGCCGCGCGCTGAAGGAGCCACTGAACGCCATGCCCGCCACGCACCGCCTCACCGCCCCCGCCCCCGGCTGGACGACCACCACCGACGTCGTCGTGGTCGGCTCCGGCGTGGCCGGCCTCACCGTCGCCCTCAACGTCCGCAAGGCCGGCCTGCGGGCCGTGGTGGTCACCAAGGCGATGCTCGACGACGGGTCCACCCGCTGGGCCCAGGGCGGCATCGCCGCCGCCCTGGGCGAGGGTGACACCCCCGAGCAGCACCTGGACGACACCCTGGTGGCCGGTGCCGGACTCTGCGACGAGGAGGCCGTGCGCACCCTCGTGACCGAGGGCCCGGAGGCCGTCCGCCACCTGATCGCCACCGGCGCCGCGTTCGACCGCGGCGAGGACGGCGAGATCCTGCTCACCCGCGAGGGCGGCCACCACCGCCGCCGGATCGCGCACGCCGGCGGGGACGCCACCGGCGCCGAGATATCGCGCGCCCTGGTCACCGCCGTCCGGTCCGACCCGGGCCTGGAGCTGATCGAGCACGCCCTCGTCCTCGACCTGCTCACCGACGCCGCCGGGCACGCCGCCGGCCTCACCCTGCACGTGATGGGCGAGGGCCAGCGCGACGGCGTCGGGGCCATCCGGGCCCGCGCGGTGGTCCTGGCCACCGGCGGCATGGGCCAGGTCTTCTCCGCCACCACCAATCCGGCGGTCTCCACCGGCGACGGCGTGGCGCTCGCGCTGCGGGCCGGCGCCGAGGTCACCGACCTGGAGTTCGTCCAGTTCCACCCGACGGTGCTCTGGCTCGGCCCGGAGGCCGAGGGCCAGCAGCCGCTGGTCTCCGAGGCGGTCCGCGGCGAGGGCGCGCACCTGGTCGACGCGACGGGCACCCGCTTCATGCTCGGGCAGCACGAACTGGCCGAGCTGGCCCCGCGCGACATCGTCGCCAAGGCCATCACCCGGCAGATGCAGCTCCGCGGCGCCGAGCACATGTACCTGGACGGGCGGCACTTCGGCGCCGCGATGTGGGAGCAGCGGTTCCCGACCATCCTCACCTCCTGCCGGGCGCACGGCATCGACCCGGTCACCGAGCCGATCCCGGTCGCCCCGGCCGCGCACTACGCCTCCGGCGGCATCCGCACCGACCTCTCCGGCCGCACCACCGTCCCCGGCCTGTACGCCTGCGGCGAGGTGGCCTGCACCGGGGTGCACGGCGCCAACCGGCTGGCCTCCAACTCTCTGCTGGAGGGCCTGGTCTTCGCCGAGCGGATCGCTGCCGACCTGACCGCCCGGCACCGCGCGGACGACCTGCCCGAGCGCTCGGTGGACGTCGCCACCGCGCGCGCCGCCCACCCGGTGCCGCTGCCCGCGCCCGAGGCGCGCGCCGAGATCCAGCGGCTGATGTCGCGCGGGGCCGGCGTGCTGCGCTCGGCCGCGTCGATGGCCGACGCGGCCGCCGGGCTCACCCTGCTCGCCGAGCAGGCGTTCGCGCACGTCGCCGAGGAGAAGCCGGCCGACCCCCGGGTGGAGACCTGGGAGGCCGCCAACCTGCTGCTGGTCGCCAGCGCACTGGTGGCGGCCGCCGCGCAGCGTGCCGAGACCCGCGGCTGCCACTGGCGCGAGGACTTCCCCGAGCGGGACGACGCCCACTGGCAGCGCCATCTGATCCTTACCCTCACCGCCTCCGGCGATCCTGTCAGCACCCCTGAGGAGCAGTAACCATGACCCACTCCCACGAGGAACTCCCGATGGCCGGTGGCTGCGGCGACGGCTGCGCGTGCGGGGACGGCGACGGCTACGAGACCGGCCTGGACCCCCAGCTCGCCGAGCTGCTGGAGGAGGCCGGCCTCGACCCGATCGAGGTCGAGGACATCGCCACCCTGGCGCTGGCCGAGGACCTGGCCGGCGGCGAGGACGTCACCTCCGTCGCCACCGTGCCCGCCGACGCCGTCGCCACCGCCGACTTCACCGCCCGCGAGGCCGGTGTGGTGGCCGGCCTGCGGATCGCCGAGGCGGTCGTCTCGCTGGTCTGCGAGGAGGAGTTCGAGGTCGAGCGGCACGTCCAGGACGGCGACCGGGTCGAGGCCGGCCAGGTGCTGCTCTCCGTCCGCAGCCGCACCCGCGACCTGCTGACCGCCGAGCGCAGCGCGCTCAACCTGCTCTGCCACCTGTCCGGCATCGCCACCGCGACCCGCGCCTGGGCGGACGCCCTGGAGGGCACCGGCGCGGTGGTCCGCGACACCCGCAAGACCACCCCGGGCCTGCGGGCCCTGCAGAAGTACGCGGTCCGCTGCGGCGGCGGCGCCAACCACCGGATGGCGCTCTCCGACGCGGCCCTGGTCAAGGACAACCACGTGATCGCGGCCGGCGGCGTCGCCGAGGCGTTCCGGGCCGTCCGGGCCGCCTACCCCGACCTGCCGGTCGAGGTCGAGGTGGACACCCTGGAGCAGATCCCGCCGGTGCTGGAGGCCGGGGCCGACCTCGTCCTGCTGGACAACTTCACCGTGCCGCGGCTGAAGCAGGCCGTCGAGCTGGTGGCCGGGCGCGCCCGGCTGGAGGCGTCCGGCGGACTGACCCTGGCCAGCGCGCGCGAGGTCGCCCAGACTGGGGTCGACTACCTGGCCGTGGGCGCGCTCACGCACTCCTCGCCGATCCTGGACATCGGCCTGGATCTGCGCGCCTGATCACCTCTGATCACCCCTCACGCAGAAGGCACCCCATGCTGCTCACCATCGACGTCGGCAACACCCAGACCACGCTCGGCCTGTTCGACGGCGAGGACGTGGTCGAGCACTGGCGGATCTCCACCGATCCGCGCCGCACGGCCGACGAGCTGGCGGTGCTCCTGCAGGGCCTGATGGGCTCGCACACCGCGGTCAACGAGGCCGCGGTGGAGGGCCTGGCGATCTGCTCGTCCGTCCCCTCCGTGCTCCACGAGTTCCGCGAGGTGACGCGCCGTTACTACGGCGACGTCCCCGCGGTGATCGTGGAGCCGGGGGTGAAGACGGGCGTGCACGTCCTGATGGACCATCCCAAGGAGGTCGGCGCCGACCGGATCGTCAACGCGCTGGCCGCCAACCACCTGTACGGCGGCCCGTGCATCGTGGTCGACTTCGGCACCGCCACCACCTTCGACGCGATCAACGCCCGCGGCGACTACGTCGGCGGCGCGATCGCCCCCGGGATCGAGATCTCGGTGGAGGCGCTCGGCGCGCGTGGCGCCCAGCTGCGCAAGATCGAGCTGGCCCGGCCCCGCAACGTGATCGGCAAGAACACCGTCGAGGGCATGCAGTCCGGCATCCTCTACGGCTTCGCCGGCCAGGTCGACGGCCTGGTCGAACGGATGGCCAAGGAGCTCGCCAAGGACCCGGACGACGTCCAGGTGATCGCCACCGGCGGGCTGGCCCCGCTCGTCCTCGGCGAGGCCGGCACCATCGATGTCCACGAGCCCTGGCTGACCCTGATCGGCCTGCGCCTGGTGTACGAGCGCAACCGGCCCAGCTGACACCGGACTTCACCGCGACCACTGGTGTCCGCCGCCCCGGCGGCGGACACCGGATCCACCCGGACGGGACATCCGCCCGCGCTTTCCGACCCTTCCTCGCGTTCCCGGCCGGCGCGGCCCCGCGCCGTGCCGGTGTCACGCCCCGGGCCGGGCAGCGCGCCGGACCGGCGGCCGGGGAGGCCGACGGGCACCGGGGGGTGCGGGCCGGGACCGGGCCCGCCCGGGGAGCCCGTCCACCCGGCCGGACACCCTGCCGCGCCGTCACGCACGGGGCGGCGAACCGTACGGGGACGGCGAACCGTACGGGGCCGCGCCGGGATCTGCCCGGTGATCGGGGCCGCCGGGGCCGGGGCGCTGCGGCGCCGAGCGACCGGACCCTTCGTCCACAGGACATTCACCGGGCCAAACGTGGGGGATCGGCGCGACGTTACCGACAAATCGGATATTCCTCACGTAGTGTCAGCTCATGCCTACGCCACACGGATCGCGCGGCGGCATGGCCTTCAGCGCCGACGAAGTCCGCGTGTTGCGCCGCGCCCTCGCCCAAGCCCTGCACCCCGCCGCCCCCGCCCATCTCCACCTCCCGGACCGGCTGCCGTTCGGCGGCGCGAGCGCCGAGCTGTGGGCGGAGGACGTCCAGGACGCCCTGCGCCTGACCGAGGCGATCGACGAGGCCGTCCACGAGGGCGGCCGACTGCGCGCCTTCCTGCTCGCCGACCTCGGCCGCTACCGGGCGGCGCTGCCCGGCAGCGCCGCCGGCTACCTGGAACGCCTGGAGGAGGCGGTGACCGACGGCTACCTCCCCGGGCCCGAGGACCTCACCGCGCTGCGCGGCCTGACCCGTCAGCCGTGCGGCCAGCACGAGCGGTCCCGCCGCTCCCGGCTGGCCGGGCGGTGCCACGCACTGGCCGAGGCGGCCGTCCGCGAACGGCTCGCCCTCACCACCGGCCAGCGCCACCTCGTTGCCGTACCGAGCCCTGCCGCACCCCCGAGCAGTCTCCCCACCCCTGTTGGAGGACGGATCCCGATGAGCAGCACCGAGCCCGGCGCAGAGCAGCCCGACGCCCCCCGGACCCCGCCCCGACCGCACCGGATGCCGACCCCCGCCGAACTCTTCGGCCGTCGCGCCAAGCCCCCGGCCCGGCCCGCGCCGCCCGCCGCCCCCGAGGAGCTGGAGCTGGCCACCGGCACCGGCTGACCGAGCCGCCCGCGAGAGAGGGGGAGACCGCCGGAGCGGTCTCCCCCTCTTTCACGGAGGCGTACGGGACGGGCGGCCCCCGCCGTCCACCCGTGCGGCACGGCCAACCCGTGGCGGATCGCCGGTCCGGGGCTGGCTACCCTGGTGGGGTGAGCGATCAGAGCCCCATCCCCGCGACCGACGACCTCCCCGAGCAGATGCGCGTCCGGCGCGAGAAGCTGGACCGGCTCCGGGCGGCCGGCATCGACCCGTACCCGGTCGGCTTCCCCCGCACCAGCACCATCGCCGACCTGCGGGCCAAGCACCCGGACCTCGCACCGGACATCGCGACCGGCGAGCGGGTCGGCATCACCGGCCGGGTGATCCTCTCCCGCACCGGCGGCAAGCTCTGCTTCGCCACCCTGCGCGACGGCAGCGGCGACCTCCAGGTGATGCTCTCCCTGGACAAGCTGGGCACCGAGCGGCTGGCGGCCTGGAAGTCCGACATCGACCTCGGTGACCAGGTCGGCGTCGAGGGCGAGGTGATCACCTCCCGCCGCGGCGAGCTGTCGGTGATGGTGGACGCGTGGGCGCTCACCGCCAAGTGCCTGCGCCCACTGCCGGACAAGCACAAGGGCCTGACCGACCCGGAGGCCCGGGTCCGCCAGCGGTACGTCGACCTGATCGTCAACCCCGAGGCCCGCGAGATCCTGCACCTGCGCAGCAAGGTGGTCCGCTCGATCCGCCGCACCTACGAGGAGCGCGGCTACATCGAGGTCGAGACCCCGATGCTGCAGCCGGTGCACGGCGGCGCCAACGCGCGTCCGTTCAAGACCCACATCAACGCGTACGACATCGACCTGTTCATGCGCATCGCCCCCGAGCTCTACCTCAAGCGACTGGTGGTCGGCGGCGCGGAGAAGGTCTTCGAGATCAACCGCAACTTCCGCAACGAGGGCGCGGACTCCACCCACAACCCCGAGTTCACCTCGCTGGAGTCCTACGAGGCCTACGGCGACTACGACACCCAGGCCGAGCTGATCCGGGCGACGATCATCAACGCCGCCCGGGACGCGCTGGGCACCACGGTGATCCGGGGCCTGGACCCGCACGGCGTGGAGCACGAGATCGACCTGGCCGAGCCGTGGGCCGAGGTCGGCGTCTACCCGGGCATCTCGGAGCACCTGGGCACCCAGGTCACCCCGGAGACCGGGGTGGAGGAGCTGCGCAAGCTGGCCACCGAGCACGGCATCCCGTTCGAGAAGGACTGGGGCCACGGCCAGATCGTGCTGGAGATGGTCGAGCGCCTGCTGGAGGAGAACGCCGTCGCGCCGACCTTCATCAAGGACTACCCGACCGAGGTCTCCCCGCTGACCCGCCAGCACCGCTCGATCGCGGGCGTGGCCGAGAAGTGGGACCTGGTCATCTTCGGTACCGAGATCGGCACCGCCTACTCCGAGCTGGTCGACCCGGTCGAGCAGCGCGCCCGGCTGACCGCGCAGTCCCTGCTGGCGGCCGGCGGCGACGTCGAGGCGATGCAGGTCGACGAGGACTTCCTGCGGGCCCTGGAGTACGCGATGCCGCCCACCGGCGGCCTCGGCCTCGGGGTGGACCGCCTGATCATGCTGCTCACCGGCAAGAACATCCGGGAGACCGTGCTCTTCCCGCTCGTGAAGCCGGAGCCCAAGGCGTCCGCCGCCACCGCGGCGGACAAGACCGAGGAGGAGTGACCTGATGGACTACGTCAGCGCGATCGTCCCGCCGCTGGTCATGGCGATCGGCTTCGGCTTCCTGGTGCGGGCCATCATCCGCAGCCAGGGCGGGGCCCAGAAGGCCAAGGAGGACGCGGTCGACTGACCCCGTCACCGGCCGCGAGCACCGGCGCGCCGCCATTCCCGATTCCGGGGGTGGCGGCGCGCCGGTTTGCGGCACTTCACAAGATTTGCCCCATTCACTCCCTATCCTGGCCGCACTATGGTCCGGCAACTCGGCGAACTTGAGAACGCCATCATGACCCGGGTGTGGCAGTGGAACCGACCGGTCACGGTTCGCGAGGTTCTGCTGGATCTGCAGTCGGAACGCGAAATCGCGTACACCACGGTGATGACCGTCCTGGACAAGCTGCACAGAAAGGGCTGGCTGCGCCGGGACCGCGTCGGGCGGGCCTATCGATATGAACCGGTCTCCTCCCGCGAGGCGTACACGGCGGCTCTGATGAACGACGCCTGGGCCACCAGCGACAATCCCGCGGCCGCCCTGGTGCACTTCTTCGGCCTGATGTCACCCGAGCAACGGGAGGCGCTGCGCGACGCGTTGCGGGTGGCCGCTCTGTTCCCGCCCGATCCGGTGGGGCCGGACTCCGCGGAATCCGGGACGGATACCGGGGAGACCGGGGCGGGGCCGGCACGATAACGTCCCGCCATGGAGGTCACCATCCGCCGGGCGCGGACCACGGACGTGCGGGCCGTGCGCGGGCTCATCGACGCCTACTCGCGCGACGGCATTCTGCTCGACAAGCCCACCGTCACCCTGTTCGAATCCGTGCAGGAGTTCTGGGTCGCGGAACGCGACGACACCGGGGCGGTCGTGGCCTGCGGCGCGCTGCACGTGATGTGGGAGGACCTCGCCGAAGTGCGCACGCTCGCGGTCGATCCGTCCTGCCGCGGCCACGGCGTCGGACACCTCCTGCTGGAGAAGCTGCTGCAGACCGCGCGCTGGCTCGGCGTCCGTCGGATTTTCTGCTTGACGTTCGAGGTGCCCTTCTTCGCGAAACACGGTTTCGTCGAGATCGGCGAGGCCCAGGAAACCGATGATGGTACGACAGACCCGGCTGCGATCGCTACGGATGTCTATGAAGAACTTCTCCGCTCGTACGATGAAGGTGTCGCGGAGTTCCTCGACCTGGAGCGGGTGAAGCCCAACACACTGGGCAACTCACGCATGCTGCTGCACCTGTGAGCGGCTCCCGACCCGGGCAGGGGTTTGTGTTTTCCGGAGAAAGGCGCTTTCCTTTCCTTAGGCAATGGGTCGTTTAGCGGAAAGGGAAGCCCGTGGCACAGAGGGTGCAGGTCATTCTTGAAGACGATCTCGACGGCGGTTCGGCGGACGAGACGGTGACGTTCGCGCTCGACGGCGTTGCCTACGAGATCGACCTGAAGAGCGCCAACGCGGACAAGCTGCGCGGTCTGCTGGCGCCTTACGTGGACAAGGGCCGCAAGCAGAGCGGCCGGCTCGCCGGCGCCCGGCGCCCGGGTCGCGGCGCGGCTCCGCGCCCGTCCGGCGGGGCGCCGGACACCGCCAAGATCCGCGCGTGGGCCAAGGAGCAGGGCCTGGAGGTCAACGACCGCGGCCGGGTGCCGAGCACCGTCCGCGAGGCCTACGACAAGGCCAACGCGGCCTGATTCCGGCAACGCCGGACCGCCGGAGCGGGTGCGGGGCTCCAGGGGTCGCCCGGGGCGTACCTGGCACATGCGCGGGGCGCGGAGGAATCTTCTCCGCGCCCTGCGGCGCATGCCCGTCCGGATCGTCCGGCCCGTCCGGCCGGCCCCGCGGGCACGGCGGCGGCCCCGGGCACGGGCGCCCCTTCGGGCACCCGGCCGGGCAGCACCGGAACGGGCGGCGGAACAATCACGAGCTGTGCAACGCTGTAGGGGCGAAGCGGTAACGCCGACACCACCGGGATGGCCTACCGACCCCGACGGTCGGAGCTGACCCACCGTCACCGCCGGCCGACTTCTCGCCAGGCGAACACCGCCACCGCGGAAACTGCGCGAGAACCGCCCCGATACCGGGTATGAATGCAGGTGGACGGCGCCCAGGGCACCGTCCGGGGCAGTACGTGCGACCCGCCGGAGACCGTCCGGATCCGCCCAGGCCGGTGTTGTTCGCCGATGGCGTAGCGGTATCTGGTGCATCCGGCCCACCTGTGGGAACACCGTCTCCCAGCATCAGGTTGGGATTGGTGTCGGCTGGTCGCGCAGCATGTCGCTCCCGTACCGGGGAGTGAATCCGTGGGCCGCGCCGCTGAGCGGGACTAGCATGCGGAAGGACAGGGCGGGGACCGACCCCGAACTGCCCGACCGCTCTGAGGAGCGATAAACGATGTTCGAGAGGTTCACCGACCGCGCGCGGCGGGTTGTCGTCCTGGCTCAGGAAGAAGCCCGGATGCTCAACCACAACTACATCGGCACCGAGCACATCCTCCTGGGTCTGATCCACGAGGGTGAGGGTGTCGCCGCTAAGGCCCTGGAGAGCCTCGGGATTTCTCTTGAGGCCGTTCGCCAGCAGGTCGAGGAGATCATCGGCCAGGGCCAGCAGGCCCCGTCCGGTCACATTCCCTTCACCCCCCGGGCGAAGAAGGTCCTGGAGCTGTCGCTCCGGGAGGCCCTGCAGCTCGGCCACAACTACATCGGCACCGAGCACATCCTGCTCGGCCTGATCCGCGAGGGCGAGGGCGTCGCCGCCCAGGTCCTGGTGAAGCTCGGGGCCGACCTCAACCGGGTGCGCCAGCAGGTCATCCAGCTGCTGTCCGGCTACCAGACCGGCGGCGGCAAGGAGTCGGCCACGGCCGGCGGCCCCGCCGAGGGCACCCCGTCGACCTCGCTGGTCCTGGACCAGTTCGGCCGCAACCTCACCCAGGCCGCCCGCGAGGCCAAGCTCGACCCGGTCATCGGGCGCGAGAAGGAGATCGAGCGGGTCATGCAGGTGCTGTCCCGCCGCACCAAGAACAACCCCGTGCTGATCGGTGAGCCCGGCGTCGGCAAGACGGCCGTGGTCGAGGGCCTGGCCCAGGCGATCGTCAAGGGCGAGGTCCCGGAGACGCTCAAGGACAAGCAGCTCTACACGCTGGACCTGGGCGCCCTGGTGGCCGGCTCGCGCTACCGCGGTGACTTCGAGGAGCGCCTGAAGAAGGTGCTCAAGGAGATCCGCACCCGCGGCGACATCATCCTGTTCATCGACGAGCTGCACACCCTGGTCGGCGCGGGCGCCGCCGAGGGCGCCATCGACGCCGCCAGCATCCTCAAGCCGATGCTGGCCCGCGGCGAGCTGCAGACCATCGGTGCCACCACGCTCGACGAGTACCGCAAGCACCTGGAGAAGGACGCCGCGCTGGAGCGCCGCTTCCAGCCGATCCAGGTCGCCGAGCCGTCGCTGCCGCACACCATCGAGATCCTCAAGGGCCTGCGCGACCGCTACGAGGCCCACCACCGGGTCTCCATCACGGACGCCGCCCTGGTCGCCGCCGCCACCCTGGCCGACCGCTACATCTCGGACCGCTTCCTGCCGGACAAGGCCATCGACCTGATCGACGAGGCCGGCTCCCGGATGCGCATCCGCCGGATGACCGCGCCGCCGGACCTGCGCGAGTTCGACGAGAAGATCGCCGACGTGCGCCGCGAGAAGGAGAGCGCGATCGACGCGCAGGACTTCGAGAAGGCCGCGTCCCTGCGCGACGACGAGAAGCAGCTCCTGCAGGCCAAGGCCAAGCGCGAGAAGGAGTGGAAGGCCGGCGACATGGATGTCGTCGCGGAGGTCGACGAGGAGCTCATCGCCGAGGTCCTGGCCACCGCCACCGGCATCCCGGTCTTCAAGCTGACCGAGGAGGAGTCCTCCCGGCTGCTGCGCATGGAGGACGAGCTGCACAAGCGCGTCATCGGCCAGAAGGACGCCATCAAGGCGCTCTCCCAGGCCATCCGGCGCACCCGCGCGGGCCTCAAGGACCCGAAGCGTCCCGGCGGCTCGTTCATCTTCGCCGGCCCGTCCGGCGTCGGTAAGACCGAGCTGTCCAAGACGCTCGCCGAGTTCCTCTTCGGCGACGAGGACGCGCTCATCTCGCTCGACATGTCCGAGTTCTCGGAGAAGCACACCGTCTCCCGGCTCTTCGGTTCGCCCCCCGGCTACGTGGGCTACGAGGAGGGCGGCCAGCTGACCGAGAAGGTCCGCCGCAAGCCGTTCTCCGTCGTCCTCTTCGACGAGGTGGAGAAGGCCCACCCGGACATCTTCAACTCGCTGCTGCAGATCCTGGAGGACGGTCGCCTGACCGACTCCCAGGGCCGCGTGGTCGACTTCAAGAACACCGTCATCATCATGACGACCAACCTCGGCACCCGGGACATCTCCAAGGGCTTCAACCTGGGCTTCGCGGCCACGGGTGACTCCACCACCGGGTACGAGCGGATGAAGGCGAAGGTCGGCGAGGAGCTCAAGCAGCACTTCCGCCCCGAGTTCCTGAACCGCGTCGACGACATCGTGGTCTTCCACCAGCTGTCCGAGGAAGACATCATCCAGATCGTCGACCTCATGATCGACAAGGTGGACGGCCGCCTCCGGGACCGCGACATGGGCCTGGAGCTCAGCATCGAGGCCAAGAAGCTGCTCGCCAAGCGCGGCTACGACCCGCTGCTGGGTGCCCGGCCGCTGCGCCGCACCATCCAGCGCGAGATCGAGGACCACCTCTCCGAGAAGATCCTCTTCGGCGAGCTGCGGGCCGGCCACATCGTGGTCGTCGGTGTCGAGGGCGAGGGCAAGGAAGCGAAGTTCACCTTCCGCGGCGAGGAGAAGTCCGCGGTCGCGGACACTCCGGCCGCGGTGGCCTCGTCCGGTCCGGACCTGACGAAGTAGTAACAGTTAACAGATAACAGCACACAATCTGGGCCCCCGGCGTTCGCGCCGGGGGCCCAGACGTTTTACGTCCGGTGGCGAAAGCTGTGATCCACCCCACGGGCTCGCAGGTGGGAGGCCTGTTCGGGCGGCGGTGTGGGTGCGATCGACTGAGCAGCCATCTTTAATGCCAATGATGTTGACGGATCGTCAGTTGATAGTGGGTCGCGGAGCATAGCGCTGTAGCCATGTCACGGTCAAGGTCTATCTTTTCCGTCCACGCTTGGATCAAATGTCGTCCACCTGTCTTTCATTGGTTTACCGGAAGGCCAAGAGCCGGACCGGTTTGGGGAGGACGTCACAACGTTGAAGATGACCAGGAAAGCCGCCGCGGCCGCCACGGCCGGGGCGGTCATAGCCGCTCTGGGTGCGGGTCTGTTCCCGAGCGTGGCCAGCGCGGCCGGCTCGGCACCCGTCCCGAACGACCCTGCCGACGCGGTCCAGTCGGTCAAGACCGACCACAACCTGCCGGGCCCGCTGACCGAGAAGGTCGAGGCCGAGCAGAAGGCCGCCACCGAGCAGCTGCTCGCCGGCACCGCGAAGGTCGAGGAGCACGGCGGCAGCACCAGCATCAAGCTGGGCAAGGACAAGTACGTCGAGCTCGCCCGTGAGCGTACGGACAAGATCTTCACCATCCTGGTCGACTTCAGCGACCAGGTGGACAGCACCACGAAGACGCCGGACGGCAAGGTCAAGTTCGGCGGGACCCCGGGTCCGCAGCACAACCAGATCGAGAAGCCCGACGCGGCGACCAACAACTCGACGCTCTGGCAGCCTGACTACAACCAGCAGCACTACCAGGACATGTACTTCAGCAAGACCCAGGACTCGCTGAAGACCTTCTACGAGAAGCAGTCCTCGGGCCGCTACACCGTGGACGGCCAGGTCACCGACTGGGTGAAGGTGCCGTGGAACGAGGCCCGTTACGGCTCGGACTACTGCGGCCAGCACGTCTGCAACAACGCGCAGGACCTGATCCGCGACGGCATCAACGCCTGGGTCGCCGACCAGAAGGCCAAGGGCCAGACGGACGCTCAGATCAAGGCCACCATCGCGCAGTACGACCAGTGGGACCGGTACGACTACAACCACAACGGCAACTTCAACGAGCCCGACGGTTACATCGACCACTTCCAGATCGTGCACGCCGGTGAGGACCAGTCGGCGGGCGGCGGCAAGCAGGGCACTGACGCGCTGTGGGCCCACCGCTCGTACGTCTACGGCACCGCGGCCGGCTCGACCGGCCCCGCCGACAACCTGCTCGGCGGCACCCCGGTCGGCTCCACCGGCATCTGGATCGGTGACTACACCATGCAGCCGGAGAACGGCGGCCTCGGTGTCTTCGCCCACGAGTACGGCCACGACCTGGGCCTGCCGGACCTGTACGACACCTCGGGCAGCGGGATCGACAACTCGGTCGGCTTCTGGTCGCTGATGTCCTCCGGCTCCTGGCTCGGCGAGGGCAAGAACTCGATCGGTGACATGCCGAACGACCTCGACGCCTGGAGCAAGCTCCAGCTCGGCTGGCTGAAGTACGACAAGGCCAAGGCCGGCACCGAGTCGACCCACCACATCGGCCCGGTGGAGTTCAACACCGCCCTGCCGCAGGCGCTGGTCGTCGACCTTCCGAAGAAGAAGGTCACCACCACGATCAACACCCCGTTCGCGGGTGCCAACGAGTGGTGGAGCGGCAGCGCCGACGACCTGAACGTGTCGCTGACCCGTGACGTCGACCTGACCGGCAAGACCGCCGGCGCGCTGACGGCCAAGGGCTGGTACGACATCGAGCAGGACTTCGACTACGGCTACGCCGAGGTCTCCACCGACGGCGGCGCCAACTGGGCCGCCCTGGACGGCACCTTCAACGGGGTCGCGATCCCGAAGAACGCCGCCAACAAGGCCGGCCTGACCGGCAACTCGGGCAACAAGTGGGGCGACCTGTCGTTCCCGCTGGACGCCTACGCGGGCAAGGCCGTCAAGGTCCGGTTCCACTACACCACCGACGGCGGTCTGCACCTCAAGGGCCTGGCCCTGGACGACATCGCCATCACCGCCGACGGCGCCACCGTCTTCACCGACGGTGCCGAGAACGGCGACAACGGCTGGGCCGCCAAGGGCTTCTCCCGGATCACCGGTGAGTTCTCGAACGACTACGCCCAGTACTACATCGCCGAGAACCGCCAGCACATCTCGTACGACCGGACCCTGAAGACCGGCCCGTACAACTTCGGCTTCGCCAACACCAAGCCGAACTGGGTGGAGCACTACCCCTACCAGCAGGGTCTGCTGATCTGGCTGTGGGACACCTCCCAGAGTGACAACAACGTCACCAACCACCCGGGCTCCGGTCTGATCCTCCCGATCGACTCGCACCCGACCCCGCTCAAGTGGACCGACGGCACCCTGATGCGCCCGCGCATCCAGGGCTACGACTCGACCTTCGGCTCGCGCAAGGTCGACAGCCTGTCGCTGCACAAGAACGGCGTCGAGACGGTCGTCCCGAAGGCCAAGGGCATCGACGAGTTCAGCGACCTCAAGTCGTACTGGTCGAAGGACAACCCGTACAGCAGCGTCATCGTCCCGAAGACCGGCACCAGCATCGAGGTCGAGAACGAGTCCTCGAACTACCTCGAGACCTGGATCCGTGTCCGCCCGGTCGACAACTGATCGAATCGAGCAGTGACGATCAGCCTCTGACCAGGCACCCCTGATACACCCGTCCGGCCCGTCCCCGCACCCGCGGGGGCGGGCCGGACTCTTGTCCGCGACGGCCCGCGCGACGGCCCCCGGCCGCCCGGCCTCCGGTCAGCGGGGCCGTTCCGGCAGCAGCGCGAGGAAGGCGTCCACCGCGTCCGCCACGTCCTTCGCGGTCCACTCCAGCGCGTCCGCGGCCACCGTGACCTCCGTCATCGACAACCCCGGCAGGCCCTGCTCGCGCCAGGCCCCGAACAGGGCCGACCCCGTCCGCTCCACCAGCCGCAGACCCGCGAGGTCCAGCTCCTCGGGGGTGTGCGGGAGCCAGAGCTGGAACTGGTGGGTGTGCGGCGTGGCCGGGTGGACCCGGGCACCCGGGACACCCGCGAAGCCCTCGGCGAGCGCCGCCGCGACGGTCTTGGCATGCGCGACGTACGCGCCCAGGCGCGGCAGTTCGCGGTCCAGGCCGGTCAGCGCGGCCAGCGCGGCCGGCCACTGCTGGAAGAGCTGGCCGCCGTAGCGGTGCCGCCAGGCCTTGGCGGTCCGGACGAAGGCGGCCGGGCCGGCCAGCGCGGCGCCGCTGATCCCGCCGAGCGTCTTGTAGAAGGAGACGTAGACCGAGTCGGCCGGTGCGACCAGCTCCGGCAGCGGGCGGCCGAAGTGGACCACCGATTCCCAGAGCCGGGCCCCGTCCAGGTGCAGCGCGGCGCCGTGCTCCTCCCGGACCACCGCGGCCACGGCCAGCAGGTCCTCCCAGGACGGCAGGACGAACCCGGCTTCGC
The DNA here is from genome assembly GCF_044768625.1 of Kitasatospora sp. NPDC091207. NCBI lineage: Bacteria > Bacillati > Actinomycetota > Actinomycetes > Kitasatosporales > Streptomycetaceae > Kitasatospora > Kitasatospora sp. NPDC091207. The sequence continues at coordinate 648,373 of NZ_JBIVVS010000001.1, read as the reverse complement.
GCAGCGGCAGCTCCAGGATCATCGCGGCATAGGGCTCGTCGAAGGCCCGCAGCTCGGCCACCGTCGGAAGGCGCGGCGCGGTGGTGGGCCAGACGCTGCGCAGCCCGCTGAGCTGCGCCAGCGCGTGCCGCTCGTGCAGCTCGGTGTGGCCGAGCGGGTGCGTGGCCACCGTCGGCACCCCGGCGGCCTCGGCGTGGATCCGCAGCGCGACCTGCTGGGCCATCGTGCCGGTGGGGAAGAACGCCGCGTCCTCGGTGCCGAGCAGCCCGGCCACCCGCTGCTCCAGGGCCCGCACCACGCCGTCGCCGTACTGGTCCGGCCGGCGGTCCAGGTCGTACGCGCGCTCGCCCTCCTCGGCCAGGGCGGCGAGCCGCTCGCGCAGGCTTCGCGGCCGTGTGCCGGAGAGCAGCCGTTCGCAGGCGCGCAGTGCGGCGTAACGGCGCTCCTGGACGCTGGGTCCGCGGCTGCCTTCGGTCTCTTCGCTCCTGTTGGGATACATGCGTCGATGGTCCCGCAGCGAGGGCCCCGGGTCAGCGGTACGGACACGACGGGCCCCACCCGGCGGCCGCCAAACCCCCGGGCCGGGTGGCACTGGTCACAAGCGCCCACCGTCGTACGAGCGGCGGTAGTAGTGCGGGACGGCGGGCCCCGGGGACGCCCGGGCCATGAACAGACTGTCGGATCACATGATCGTTACTCCGTCAGCTTGAATCTCCGGCGCAACGCTGACTACACGCCGTAGTACGTCACACCGTTTGGGAGTCCGCTCGGTGACGGTTACACCTGAGTGGTCCCCCGCTCAGCACGCCCGAACGGGCTCGTTGTGCTGCCCCCGTACGTCCGTGAGGTTGAGCTACCCGATGTCTTCCGTCCCGCCCATGGGGCCGGCCCTCCGCCGCCTCGCCGCCCTCGCGGCGACCCAGGCGGCGGCCTGGCAGCCCAGGCTCGGCCAGGCCGTCCGCACCCACGCCGCTCCGCTGCGCACGCTCACCGTCCCCCGCCACACCCTGCCCGGCGGCGGGCTCCGGACCGATCGCCACCGCACCGTCACCGCGATCGGCGCGAGCGCGGTGATACTGTCCGGCGCCCTGCTGGTCGCCGCCCCGGGCAGTGCCTCGGCGCAGACCGTCGTCCCCACCACCCCCGGCAGCTCGGCCTTCACCGCCTCGCCGGACGCGGTGCCGGCCGCCGCGCCGGTGCAGGTCGCCGGCCCGAGCGCGTACCAGCTCCCGCACGACCACGCCTCGGCGCAGGAGTACGTGGCGGTGGCCGCCAACCTGCTGCCCCCGGAGCCGCCGGCCGCACCCGTGCCCTCCGCCGACCAGGCCCCCGCGCCCGAGCCGGCCCCGGAGCAGGCCCCCGCGCCGGCACCCGCCCCCGACCCGGCTCCCGCGCCCGCCCCGGCGCCCGCCCCGGCCCCGGAGTGGTCCGCGCCGGTGCCGGGCGCGCCGACCAGCAACCCGTACGGCGTGGCCAACCCGGAGTACGCCGCCGGCTACCACACCGGGGTGGACTTCGCGGTGAAGCCGGGCACCCCGCTGCTCGCGGTCGGCAACGCCACCGTCGTGTCGGCCGGCTGGGACGGCGCCTACGGCAAGGAGGTCGTGCTGCGCCTGGCCGACGGGCGGTACGCCCAGTACGCGCACATGTCGTCGATCTCGGTGTCGGCGGGCGACCGGGTGTCGGCCGCCGAGCAGATCGGCCGGTCCGGGAACACCGGCAACTCGACCGGGCCCCACCTGCACTTCGAGATCCGTTCCAGCAACCACTACGGCGCGGTGGTCAACCCGATCGCCTACCTCTCCGGGCACGGGGTCACCGGCTTCTGAGCACGGGACCGCCGGCGCACGAGGTCACCGGCCGGCGGGGCCGCGGCGAACGACGAGGGGCGGACCGGGTCGGTCCGCCCCTCGGGCGTCGTGGGCCGGCCGGACGTGGGCCGGCGGGCCGGTCAGACGTGCGCCGGGGGGTTCACCAGGGCGCCGATCTCCAGCGCGACCCGCTGCGCGGCGGCCATCGCCTCCTCCACGGTGGCCGCCGGCACCGCGTTCTCCGGGATGTGGCCGGGTTCCCTGCACTCGGAGGCGTCCTGCTTGACCAGGAACAGCGCCGAGTTGATGGTGAACAGCGACATCGCGGCCCGCAGCCGGTCCTCGAAGGTGGCGCCCGGGCCGTGCACCAGCCGGACCATCGCGATCATGCGCTCCTTGAACTCCCCCCCGGCCGGCGAGTCGCGCAGCGCGGGCTGGTTCTCGTGGAAGAAGCGCAGCAGCGGGGCCCGCTCCGACATGCCCGCCGCGAACCGCCGGATCAGCTCGTCCCGCAGCGCGGGCGTCCAGGCCTGGTCGCGGCCCCAGGCGATGGTGTCGTCGATCGGCGCGGCCATGCTCTGCACGATGCCGTGGACGATGTCGTCCTTGGTCTTGAAGTGGTAGTAGAGCGCGGCCTTGGTGACGCCCAGGCGGTCGGCGATCTCCCGCAGCGAGGTCTGCTCGTACCCCTGTTCGGAGAAGAGCTCCAGTGCGACCGCGACGATACGGGCCCGGGTGTCGCTGCGGGGGCTGTGCGTCGTACCCATGGCCTGCCTCGTTGACTGCGTCGGTGACTGCTGCGGCTGCTGCGTTCGGCGGGCGCCGGTCCAACGCCTGTCCGAACTCATTCTCCCCGCCCGGTGGGCCTGCCGAGAAACTGGCTTGACGACCGGCTAGTGGACAACCTACCGTGCCGACGGTCCACAAACTAGCCGGGCGACAAGTAAGTAAGCCGTGTGCAGGCCAGAACGGTCGTCCGCCTCCAGTCCGGGAGACACCACCCCATGTCACAACCCAAGGCCGACACCCCGGCACCGGAAACGAAGACGGCCGAGGAGGAGCCCCCGCGTTCCCCCCGTGAGATCCGCCTGGTCATGATCGGCCTGGTCGTCACCATGCTGCTGGCCATGCTCGACAACCTGATCGTCGGCACCGCGATGCCGACGATCGTCGGTGACCTCGGCGGCGCCGAGCACCTGTCCTGGGTGGTCACCTCGTACACCCTGGCCACCGCCGCCTCCACCCCGATCTGGGGCAAGCTCGGCGACCTCTACGGCCGCAAGGGCACCTTCCTCACCTCGATCGTGATCTTCCTCGCGGGTTCGGCCCTCTCCGGCCTCTCGCAGAACATGAACGAGCTGATCGGCTTCCGTGCCCTCCAGGGCCTGGGCGCCGGCGGTCTGATGGTCGGCGTGATGTCGATCATGGGCGCGCTGGTCCCGCCGCGCGACCGCGGCAAGTACCAGGGCATGTTCGCCGCGGTGATGGCGCTCGCCACCATCGGCGGCCCGCTGGTCGGCGGCTTCATCACCGACCACCTGAGCTGGCACTGGACCTTCTACATCAACCTGCCGCTCGGTGTGATCGCGCTCGCCGTCGTCATGGTCACCCTGAAGCTGCCGAAGGTCCGCAGCAAGGCCCGCATCGACTACCTCGGCGCGATCCTGCTCACCACCGGCATCACCGCGCTCACCCTGATCACCACCTGGGGCGGCCAGGAGTACGCCTGGGGCTCCAAGCAGATCCTGGGCCTGGCCGCGCTCGCCGCCTCCACGCTGATCGCCTTCTGCTACGTCGAGCAGCGGGTCGAGGAGCCGATGCTGCCGCTCGACCTGTTCAAGAACCTGAACTTCACCCTGGTGTCGCTGATCGGCTTCGTCGTCGGCTTCGTGATGTTCGGCTCGACCGTCTTCCTGCCGCTCTACCAGCAGACCGTGCAGGGCGCCTCGGCCACCAACTCCGGCCTGCTGCTGATGCCGATGATGTTCGGCATGCTGGTCATCTCGCTGGTGGTCGGCCAGGCGGTGACCAAGACCGGCAAGTACCGGATCTACCCGATCATCGGCACGATCGTGATGACCGCCGGCATGGTGCTGCTCTCCACCATGGGCACCGGAACCAGCAGCTTCACCTCCGCCTGCTGGATGGTGGTGCTCGGCGCCGGCATGGGCTTCCTGATGCAGATCACCATGCTGGTGGCGCAGAACAGCGTCGAGCTCAAGGACATGGGCGTGGCCAGCTCCACCGCCACGCTGTTCCGCACCATCGGCGGCTCCTTCGGTGTGGCGCTGTTCGGCGCCCTGTTCAACAACCGGGTCACCGCGACGATGAAGGAGCGGCTCGGCGACGCGGCCGCCAACGGCGGCGGCAAGGGCGACCCGAGCTCCCTGAGCCCGGCCGCGCTCCGGGAGCTGCCCGCCCCGGTCCAGGACGCGTACCACCACGCCGTGGCCAACGGCATGCACACCGTCTTCCTCTGGGGCGCCGGGGTCGCGGTGATCTCGATCGCCGCCGCGGTGTTCATGCGCGAGGTGCCGCTGCGCGGTGCCGGCTCGCCGGCGAAGGGCGACGACAAGGGCGCCGAGCCCACCGTCGAGGCCGTCGCGATCTGACACCCGGACGTCCCCCCTCCCGCCGCGGGAGGGGGGACGTCCTGTCTCCGGCCCCGGACCGGAGGAGCCCGGCGGCCCGCTCACCGGCCCCGCTCACCGGCCCCGGGCGCGCGGGCTACTGCGGCAGTCGGTAGACGCCCTGCTCGACCGGCTCGACCAGGCCGTCGGCGACCAGCCCGTCCAGCGCCCGGGCCCGCTGCACCGCGTCCGGCCAGACCGCGTCCAGCCGGGCCTGCCCGACCTCGCCGTGCGCGTCCCGCAGCACCGCGAGGAGCTTCCCGCGGACCTGCCGGTCCGTCCCCTCGTAGGTCTGGCCGCGCCGGGCCGGGCCCTCGTACGGCGGGCAGCCGGCCCGCTGCCAGGCGCAGTGGCTGAACAGCGGGCAGCCGCCGCACTCCGGGCCGCGCGCCGTGCACACCAGCGCCCCCAGCTCCATCACACCGACCGCCCAGGTCGCCGCCGTCCCGGCGTCGTCCGGCAGCAGCGCGGCCGCCGTGCGGCGCTCGGCCGCCGTGGTGGCCTGGGCCGGGTACTCCACCCCGGTCACCGCGCGGGCGAACACCCGCCGGACGTTGGTGTCCAGCACCACGTGCCGCTGGCGGAAGGCGAACGAGGCCACCGCCGCCGCCGTGTACTCCCCCACCCCGGGCAGCGACAGCAGCGTCGCGTGGTCGTCCGGGACGAGGCCGCCGTGCTGCTCGGTGATCGCCACCGCCGCCCCGTGCAGGCGCAGCGCCCGCCGGGGGTAGCCCAGCCGGCCCCACATCCGGACCGCCTCGCCGGGCGCGTCGGCCGCCAGGTCGGCCGGTGTCGGCCAGCGCTCCAGCCACGCCTCGTAGGCCGGCAGCACCCGCTTCACCGGGGTCTGCTGAAGCATGAACTCGCTGACCATCACCGCCCAGGGCGAGGCCTCCGGGGTCCGCCAGGGGAGATCGCGCGCGTGGGCGTCGTACCAGCCGAGGACGGTCGAGTGCAGCAAGGGCAACGGCAGGGACAGCGACGGCGGGGCGGCGGTCGCGGACGCGGGGGCGGGGACGGCGGGGGTGACGGTGATGGCAGCCATGGCCCTTCGATCCTCCCACGGCCGCGGCGCCCTCCGAAGCGGAGGAGTGGAGTCCGGATTCCCTCGAAAAGCCTGCCCCGAGCCTCCCCCGAACGGCTCATATGGCGGATCATGTGAAGGAAGGGGCGAGTGTGCGGTGTTGGTGAGTCACAGGGCACACACTGTCTCGTAGAGTTTGGGCGTGCCCTCTTTGCGTCAACCCGTGGGACCGTTGCCGGCCTCGATCTACTGGCGACGGCGCCTTGTCGTGGCCGTCGCCGTCGCCGCGGTCGTCGCCCTGCTCGTCTGGCTGATGTCCGACCAGGGCGGTGGTGGTGACGGACCGGCAGACAAGGCCGCGCAGGCAGCGCCGTCCCAGTCCTCCCAGCCCCCCGCCCAGGCGATCACGCCCGGCGCGTCGCCGAGCGGCCCCGCGAACAACTCGCGCCCCGGCGGCGGCGGGACGGGCGGCACCAACCCGGGCGGGGGCGCCGTCTCCGGGTCCGGCGGCGGCGACGTCACCCTCAGCACCGGCGGCACCGGCGGCGGGCCCAACCCGGCCCCCGCCACCGGCGGCTCGGCCACCGGAGGGTCCGCCACGGGCGGTTCGGCCACCGGCGGAGCGGCCACGGGTGGTGGCGGCGCGGCCGGCGGCACCACCGGCGGTGGCACTCCCCCGGTGAACACCTCCGAGGTGATGGCGCTGCCCGTCTGCGCCTCCTCCCAGGTGACCCTGGAGCTGGCCGGCGCCCAGAACTCCTACCAGCCCAAGGACAAGCCGAAGCTGACGTTGACCGTCCACAACTCCTCCGGCGCCAACTGCCGGGTGGACCTGGGCCGGACGGCCTCCGCCATCACCGTGACGGCCAGCAACGGCGACCGCGTCTGGTCCTCCGGCGACTGCCCGAGCGACCGCGGCAGCAACTGGGCGCAGATCCCGGCGAACGGCGGTCTGACCGAGACCTTCACCTGGGACCGCGGCCGCAGCAAGCCGCAGTGCGCCACCGCCGACCCGGCCGCCGCACCCGCCGGCACCTACCTGGTGGTCGCCGACCTCACCGGCCTCTCCGGGGGCCAGGTCTCGGCACGCTCCTCGATCCGCCTGGAGAGCTGAGCACCCCTCGAACGCCCCGTCACCGGAGCCCCGGCGCCCGCCGGGGCTCCGGCCGTTTCCGGCGGCCCGGACGGCCCCGCCCGCCGCCGTGTGCGACGCGGCGCCCGCGCCCGCGAACGGGACGGCCCCCGGGGAGCACTCCCCGGGGGCCGTCCCCACGTGCTGGGGCACCGTCAGACGTAGCGCTCCAGGATGGACGATTCGGCAAGGCGGGACAGGCCCTCGCGCACCGAGCGCGCCCTGGTCTCGCCGACGCCCTCGACCGTCTGCAGATCGTCGATGCTGGCCGCGAGCAGCTTCTGCAGTCCGCCGAAATGCTCGACCAGCCGCTCTATCACCGTGTTGGGCAGGCGCGGGATCTTGGCCAGCAGCCGGTAGCCGCGCGGCGAGACCGCGGAGTCCAGCGACTCCGGCGAGCCCGAGTAGCCGAGCGCCTTCGCGACGGTCTGCAGGTCGAGCAGTTCGGCGTGGGTGAGCGCCTCCAGATCCGCCAGCACCTCGGCGACCGTCCGGCCCTTCTTCGCGGCCCGCTCCGGGAAGTAGTCCCGGGCGACCAGCTCGCGCTCCGGCTCCACACCCGCGATCAGCTCGTCCAGCTGGAGGGAGAGCAGCCGGCCGTCGATACCGAGCTCCAGCACGTAGCCGGCGATCTCGGTGGCGATCAGACGGACCATCTCCAGCCGCTGGGCGACGGCGGTGACGTCCCGGACCGTCACCAGGTCCTCGATCTCCAGGGCGGACAGCGTGCCGGCCACCTCGTCCAACCGGAGCTTGTACCGCTCCAGGGTGGCGAGTGCCTGGTTCGCCCGGGAGAGGACGGTGGTCGAGTCCTCCAGCACCCGGCGGGTGCCGTTGACGTACATCGCGATCAGCCGCATCGAGTGCGAGACCGCGACCACCGGGAACCCGGTCTGCAGGTTGACCCGCTCCGCGGTGCGGTGCCGGGTGCCCGTCTCGTCGGTGGGGATGGTGGAGTCCGGCATCAGGTGGACCCCGGCCCGGACGATCTTGGTGATGTCCTTGTCCAGCACCACGGCGCCGTCGAGCTTGCACAGCTCGCGCAGCCGGGTCGCGGTGAACTCGACGTCCAGGACGAATCCACCGGTACAGATCGACTCGACGGTCTTGTCGAAGCCGAGCACGATCAGACCGCCGGTGTTGGCCCGCAGCACCCGCTCCAGGCCGTCACGCAGCCCCGTGCCGGGGGCGATGGCGGTGAGGGAGGCCCGCAGCAGGGCCTCCTCGCGGGAGGACTTGTCCGCCCGGTCGCTGGCTGCCACGTGACTCCTCCGGTCGACCCCGTACCGCGCGCCTCGCGCCGTGCGCCGGCCTACGGTCTGTTGCTCTGTCGCTTATTACTGCCTTATTGCCAATTAGACAGGGGAAAGTCTAACTGCGTGCGGCATTAACAGGGCTTGGGTCAGCGCAGTTCGTCCGGGTCGACCGGCTCCCACCCCTCCATGAGCTCCTCCGGGTAGGCGGCGACGGGGGCTTCGACGGGGGCCCGGCGCGGGGTGGGCGGGGCCGACGGAGCCTCGCCGCGGGGCTTGGCGGCGGCCCGCCGGCGGCCCGGGATGGCCCGCATCGCCTCACCGATGTCCGCGACCTCGACCACCTTCATCCCCGGCGGCACCTTGCCCGGGTCCGGCGGGACCAGGGCGTGGGTGAAGCCCAGCCGGTGCGCCTCGGCCAGCCGCCGCTGCACACCCGTCACCCGCCGCACCTCGCCCGCGAGACCGACCTCGCCGATCGCCACCAGGTTGCTCGGGAGCGGGGTGTCCGAGGACGAACTGGCCACGGCGAGGGCGATCGCGAGATCCGCCGACGGCTCGCTCAGCTTCACCCCGCCGACCGTCGCGGTGTAGATGTCCTGCTTGCCGAGCTTGACCCCGCCGTGCCGCTCGACCACGGCCAGGATCATCGCGATCCGGGGCGACTCCAGGCCGGAGGTCGTCCGGCGCGGGGACGGGATCTGCGAATCCACCATCAGCGCCTGGACCTCCGCCACCAGCGGGCGGCGGCCCTCCAGGGTGACGGTCAGGCAGGTGCCGGGAACGGGCTTGTCACGCCTGGTCAGGAAGAGGCCGGACGGATCGGCCAGGCCCACGATGCCCTCGTCGTGCAGCTCGAAGCAGCCGACCTCGTCGGTGGCGCCGTACCGGTTCTTGATGCCGCGGATGATGCGCAGCCGGGCGTGGCGGTCCCCCTCGAAGCTCAGCACCACGTCCACCAGGTGCTCCAGCAGGCGGGGGCCGGCGATCTGGCCGTCCTTGGTGACGTGGCCGACCAGCAGGGTGGCCATGCCGCGGTCCTTGGACGCCCGGATGAGCGCACCGGCCACCTCGCGGACCTGGGCCGGCCCGCCGGGCGCGCCGTCCAGCTCGGCGGAGGCGATGGTCTGCACCGAGTCCAGGATCAGCAGGCCCGGGTTCACCGCTTCGATGTGTCCGAGGACGGCGCCGAGATCGGACTCGGCGGCGAGGTACAGGTGCTCGGAGAGCGCGTTGATCCGGTCCGCCCGCAACCGGACCTGGCCGGCCGACTCCTCACCGGTGACGTAGAGCGTGCGGTGCTGAGCGCTGGCCGCCTTCGCCGCGACGTCCAGCAGCAGGGTGGACTTGCCGACGCCGGGCTCGCCGGCCAGCAGCACCACGGCGCCGGGGACGAGGCCGCCGCCGAGCACCCGGTCCAGCTCGGGCACGCCGGTGGAGCGGGCCGTCGCCACCTGGCCGTCGATCTGGGCGATCGGACGGGCGGGCGCGCTCACCGGCCCGGCGGCCGTGGTCCGGACCGGCACCGCGCCGCCGTACTCCTCGACCGTGCCCCAGGCGTTGCACTCCGGGCAGCGGCCGACCCATTTGGGCAGCTGATTGCCGCACTCGGTGCAGCGGTACGCCGGGCGCGGCTTGGCGGTGGTCTTGGTGCGGGCAGCCATGCGGTCACCGTAGCGCCTGGGTACGACAGCGCGGGCCCGGCGGCGGGGCGCGGGAGCAAGGGGGCGGGTCGGGGGTGGGGCCGGCGGGGCTCGGGCGGGGCGGTGGGGGCGGTCCCGGTCCACGAATGGGCGATGTTGTTACCCGAAAGAAGTACAACAGCAGGGAACAGGCCGAGCGCGGCCCCGGGCCTCTCTACCGTCGGAGGGGTGACAACGCGTACTGAAGGGCCGCGCGACCCCGTGCTCGCGGCGTACGACCGGCAGGTGGACGGCCTGTTCACCTACTGCCTCTCGGTGCTGTGCGAGCACGACGCGGCCGCCGCCGCCCTGCGCGAGGTGCGCGAGCTGGCGCTGCGGCACGGGGCCCGGCTGGCCGAGCCGGGGCTGATCCGGGCCTGGCTGTACTCGCTGGCCCGGTACTGCTGCCTGCGACGCCTGGAGGACGGAGCCGGCTTCGACGGAGCCGGCTTCGACGCGGTCGGCGGCACCGGCGCGGTGGTCGGTGCGGTGGTCGTCGGTGCGGCGGACGCCGGTGCGGGTGACGAGGCGGCCGGGCTCCCGGCCGCCGAGTCGGGCCGGCGGAGGCGGGAGCTGGCCTCGCTGGCCTGGCCCGAGGCGGCCGGCACCGACCCGGAGCAGCGCGAGGCGCTGGAACTGTCGGTACGCCACCGGCTGAGCCCGATCGAGGTGGCGGCCGTCCTCGGCGTCCCCTTCGAGGCCTCCCGCGCGCTGCTCACCTCGGCCGAGGCCGAGGTCGGCCGGACCAGGGCGGCCCTGCTGGTGCTCGGGGTCGGCAGCTGTCCCGAGCTGGACCGGCTCGGCGGGGCCGGGGCGGAGAGCTGGCGGGACTGGGTGCTCGGCCCCGCGCTGCGCCGGGAGCTGGTGCAGCACGTGACGGACTGCCCGACCTGCCGGGGCACCGCGGAGCGGGTGGCCGGCGAGGTGGCGCGGGGCGCCGAAGGACTGTCGGGACTGCCGGTGCTGGCGGCGCCCCCGACGGCCGCGGCGCGGCAGGGCGACGGGGCGGTGTTCCTGCCGCAGGCGGCCGCCGCCGCGGCGTGGCGGCGGACCTCGGCCCCGGCCCCGGTGATCGAGCCGGGTCTGCGGTTCGACCAAGGGGGGTTCCCGCGCCACCGCGCGCCGGACAGCGGCCGGGCCCGCGCGGTGCGCCGCCGGGTGGTGACCACCGGGGTGCTGGCCGCCGTCCTGGCCGCGCCGGTGGTCGCGCTCTGGGCCGGCCACCGGGGCGGCGGCGGCACCGGGGCGGCGGCGGCCGTCTCCTCGGTCCGGGTCGAGGACGACGGGCGGGCCGCCGGGCACCGGCCGGGCGGGCCGGGGCCGACCGCCGGGCAGGCGGGCGGGATCGTCGGGGCCGTGGGGGCGGCTCCGGCCGTGGCCGGGCTGGAGCTGGCCGGAGCCGGGCCGGGGGCTGCAGAAACGTTGCTCCCGGGGATCCACGGCCCCTCGATCCAGGGACCCGCGATCCCGGTCCCCGGCCGGGGCGCGACCCCGCTCGGCAGCCCGACGCTGACCGCCGCGCCGGCCCCAGGCACCGGCACCGGCCCGGGCCCCGCGCCGGGCGGCGCGGGCCCCGCCGACGGGCCGGCGCCCGCTCCCGCACCGGTCGGGCTGCTGACCGTCGAGGCCGGCGAGTACGGCAACCGGACCGTCCTCACCCTGACCAACTCCGGCAGCACCGAGATCCACTGGCATGCCGAGGTGACGGCCGCCTGGCTCCGCCTCAGCCGGGACGCCGGGACGCTCGCGCCGGGCCAGCGGATCACCGTGATCGTCACCGTCGACGAGGACCTCGCACCGAACACCCACTGGACCGCCCGGATCGCGCTGCCGCCCTCGCAGGCGGTGGTCACCCTGGAGGGCGGCCCGCAGCACCGGGGCGGCAGCACCCCCGTCCCGGGCGAGCCGACGGCGGCCCCGACCGACCCGGCCCCCACGCCCACCGGCAGCGCCCCGACCGCCCCGCCGACCGGCACCGGGCCCACGGCGTCGCCGTCCTCCTCGCCGTCCTCGCCGTCCTCGCCGTCCTCCCCGGTCCCGACGACCCCGGCCCCGACCCCGACGAGCGACACACCGACGGCGGCCCCGTCCGCGACACCGACCGGGACGGCGTCGGGAGCACCGACCGGGACGGCGTCGACGGGCGCGTCCGCGTCCCCGGCGAACGGCTCGTCCGCGCCCGGGTCGCCGCGCTGAGCCGGGGAGCCCGCGACGACGTCCGGGCAGGGCCGGCGGCGGCGAGCAGCACGGGAGCCGAGCCCGGGAAAGCGCCCCGCGCGGGCCTCAGGAGGTCAGGCCCGCGACGGCGTCGCCGATGTACTTCGCGCCGAGGACCACCAGGACGACCATCATGATCGCCGCGTTGTGCGCGGCCATCCACGCCTTCCACTCGCCCAGCACCCGGGCCGACCGGTCGCCGCCGAACAGGTAGACCGCCAGCGGCACCACGGTGCAGAGCGAGCCGATCAGCACCATCAGCACGGCCGCCCCCGCCTTGCCCCCGCTGGAGGCCGTGCTGGTCGCGATCGAGACCGCGCCGCCCACCGCGAGCACCAGGTTCTTCGGGTTGGCCGCCACCAGGACGGCCGCCAGCCCCGCCGCCTTGCCCGGGGTGAAGCGGTCGATCGCCTGCATCCACTTCGGCGGCCCGTGCACATGGCCCTCGCGCGGGCGGCCCCTCCACTGCTTGAACCCCAGCAGCAGGAACAGCACGCCCAGGGCCAGCTTCAGCCACCACGCCCAGGCCGGCTTGGCGGAGTCGGTGCTCAGCCCCGAACCGACCAGCACCACCACGGTGACCACCGCCGCCAGCGTCACCACCCAGCCACCGGTGAACGCCAGCCCGTTGGCCCGGCCCTTCGGGGTGGCCAGCATCAGGATCACCGCGATCAGCGGCATCGGACTGATCGCGATGCCCACGGCCGAGGCCAGCATCTGGCCGACGGCGTCACCCATCCCCCGCTCCTCCCTGTCACCTGCCCTGCGTTCGGACTCCGTGCTCAGCTCCGCCGGATCGGCGGCACCCGGTAGGTGCCGTCGAGCGCGGACGGCTTCGGCTGGTACAGCCGGATGATCGGCCGGAACTCCCCTTCCGGGGTCGGCAGCCAGTTCGCCTCCTCCGCCGGGTCGGCCGGGCGGTCGTGCTGCAGCCGGAGCGTCAGCGAGCCGTCCTCGCCGTGGACCAGGCCGGGCGTGCGGTCGCCGATCGAGTAGCGCTCGATCGGGTTCGCGACCAGGTAGTAGTCCGGCAGGCCGTACATGGTGACGGACCAGAAGGCCTCGACCGGCGGCGGCCGGTCCATCCGCAGCGTGTACGCGTGGGCGCCGCTGAGCGCCCGCCCGTCGGCGTCGTCGTACGTCATCGCGTACATCGCCTCGTACGCGTGGTTGCCCCAGAGGCCGGCGCGGGCGGCGGCGGCGCGGCTCAGGTAGGCCGCGCGGCGGTCGGGGATGCGCCACTCGGGGTCGTCGACGGTGCCGGGGCCCAGGAAGTCGACGTTGTAGTCGAACAGGTGCAGTCCCGAGCGCCACTCGCCGGCCGGGTGGTTCTCCGGCGGCCGGGTGGCGGCCTCGACGCGTTCCCGGCCCGCGGCCAGGCCCTTGAGCAGGGCGAGGGTCCAGTCGGGCGCCGCGGCACGGTAGGGCGACGGCCCGGTGTCGAGCAGGCCGAGGGGAGCGAAGCGCTGCTGGTACTCGATGTCGGGCCCGGCGGGCGGGAAGGCCGTCATCCAGATCCGGAGCCGTTCGAAGAAGGCCAGTCGCTCGGGTACGCCGGGGTCCGGTGCCGGGAGCCCGGCGGCCAGGCCGCCCGGCTCCAGCGGTTCGAGCGTCAGCCCCTCCTGGAGGGCCCGGACGCGCGGCAGGTCGTCCGGGCCGGTGCAGGCGAAGCGGCCGACGACGGTGGCCACGGTGGTCGGCGAGACGATCACCCGCTCCCGGTCCGGCGGGGTCCCGTGCCAGTCGGGCGGGACGACCAGCCAGGTCTGCGCACCGGTGCCGGTCGCCCGTCGGCCGAGGTAGGCGAAGTTGTCGGTCCACGCGCCGACGAACTGCAGCACGTAGTAGGCCCCGGCGGTGTCCGGGACCCGCAGCACCTGCGGGCCTTCGGAGAGGTCGAGCTGGGCGATCGAGTAGACGGTGTCGTTGTTGACGGAGACGAAGGGGTCGTCCGGGCCGGCCAGCCTCGTCGCGTGGCTGAAGCCGTTGAACGGTGCCGCCGGCAGCGTCCCCATGCCGCCCTCGGTGAAGCGCTCGACCATGGTGAGGTCGGAGACCAGCGGGTAGCCGTAGACGTAGGCATCGGCGGCCAGGGCCTCCAGCTCGGGCTGGATCATCGGCAGTCCTTCTCGGGTCCGGGTGACGGGTGGAGGTGGTGCGGGTGGTACGGGGGGGGCGGTGGTGCCGGGGTGGTGCCGCCGGATCAGCGCCGCGTCAGTGGTGGGAGCGTCCAGCGGCCGTCGAGGGCCCGCTGGTCCGGGCCGTAGAGCCGGACCACCACCGTGCACGGGCCGTCGGGCGCGGGCAGCCAGTTGGCCGAGTGCTGGGCGTCGGCCGGCCGCTTGTGCTGGAGGTAGAGCGTGAGGCCGCCGTCCGGGTCGTGGAGCAGCCCGGGGGTGCGGTCGCCGATCGAGTACCGGTCCAGGGGGTTCTCGACCAGCAGCCGGTCCGGCAGCGCGTACATGGTGGCCGACCAGAAGAACCGCGCGGGCGGCAGCGCGTCCGGGCCGAAGCGCACGGCGTAGTCGTGCTCGCCGGTGTTCAGCGGGCTCTCGCCCTCGCTGTCCGCGGCCCAACCGCCGTACCAGGCCTCCTCGGCGGGGAGCCCGTACAGGCCCTTCAGGGCGGCGACGGCCCGCGTGAGGTAGTCCGTGCCGAGCTGCTCGCGCGTGCCGAAGAGGCCGGCCGAGCCGACGGTCCGGTCGGCCGCCCGGGCGAGTTCGGCCCGGGCGTCGGCGATGCCGCGCTCGATCTCGGCGCGGACCTCCACCGGCAGCGCGGCGGGCTCGAACTCGCCCCGGCCGTCGATGCCCAGATCGCTGAGCCGGCCGCGCAGCTCGGCCTCGGCGGGCAGCACCGGGAAGAAGCCGAGCAGGAAGTCGAGGAAGCTGAAGAACTCGACGGTGCCCAGCACCTCCTCCCGCCAGACCGGCCAGACGGGGTTGGGCGCGGGCTGCGGCGCGGCGGTGCCCGTGTACGCGTGCAACGGGCGCAGCCGGTAATGCCCCTGGATGCCCTTCAGCTCCTCGACCGCCTCGGGGGAGGTACCGCCGAGGTAGGTGCGCCCGACGATGCCGATCAGCTCGGTGGCGGTGCGGATCACGCCGGCCGTGCCGTCCGGCACCGGGCCCTGCCAGTGGGGGCCCGCCACCAGGTAGTCGCCGGCCTCCTGACCGGTGGCGCGGGCACCGATGAACCCGGCGTACGGCGTGTCGAGTTCGTGCAGCGGAAGGACGTAGTAGCGGTCCTCGGCGGGCACCGAGACCACCCACGGCTCGGCCCGCAGGTCGAGCCAGGCCCAGGAGTACGGGGTGTCGTTGTTGGGCGTGACGACATCGGTGTTGGCCGGGGTGAAGGGCTGCGGGTAGTGCCGGAAGACGCCGAAGCCGCCGACGTGGCGCGGGTCCGCGTCGTCGACCGCCTGCGGGTAGAGCGTCCGGTAGTTCTGCAGGATCGGGTAGCCCCAGATCCATGCCTCGGCGGCGGTGGCGCGGACGGCGGTCGGGTCCACCAGTGCCGGGTTGCCCATGCTGTCGATCTCCCCTGGCTCAGCGCATGTCCAATTAGGACATAGAGGTTCAAACGGATCCTATGGGCCGCCCGGTCGATCAGCATGTCGGCGGCGGGTGGCGGGCGGCTGTGCCCGGGTCGCGCCAGGGGCGACGGGACCGGGATGCCCCGGCATCAGGTTGTCCAGGCGTCAGGACGTGAGGTTGTCCGGGCGGCCGGCCGTCAGGAGCGGGCCGGCGGTGCCGAAGCTCGCCGTCTGCTGACCGCAGAACCGGGGCCTGACGAGGGTCCGGCCGGGAAGGCTGTCGGCATGAAGATCCTCTTGCTCGGCGGTTCGTCCTTCCTGGGGCGGGCCTTCGCTTCGGAGGCCCTGAGCCGGGGCCACGACGTCACCACCTTCAACCGCGGCCGCTCCGGCGCCGACCTGCCCGGCGTCGAGGCCGTCCGGGGCGAGCGCGACTCGGCCGACGACCTGGCCCGCCTGGCCGAGGGGCGGCACTGGGACGCCGTCGTCGACACCTCGGCGCAGCAGCCCGCCCAGGCCGCGCTCTCCGCCCGGCTGCTGCGCGCGCACGCCGGCCACTACACCTTCGTCTCCTCCGTGCACGCCTTCAGCGACTGGCCGGCCCTGGTGGTGGACGAGACCGCCCCGCTGCACCCCTGCCCCGCCGACACCCCGCCCGACCAGCCGCCCGGCAACCCCCTCAAAGCCGGTTGCGAACGCGCCGTCCTGGAGGGGTTCGGGGCCGACCGCACCCTGATCCTCAACAGCGGCCTGCTGATCGGCCCGTACGAGAACGGCGGCCGGCTGCCGTGGTGGCTGGAGCGGATGGCCCGTGGCGGCCCGGTCCTGGCGCCGGGCGACCCCACCCGGGCGATGCAGGTCGTCGATGTCCGCGACTTCGCGGCGTTCGGCGTCGACGTGCTGGTGGCGGGCCGCACCGGGCGCTTCATCACCACCGCCCCCGCCGGGAACGTCACCTTCGGGGAGTTCCTGACCACCTGCGCGGAGGTCGTCGGTGAGCCCACCGGAGCGGACGGCGACGTCTACCCGCCCGCCGAACTCGTCTGGGTCGAGGACGGCCCGCTGCTCGCCGAAGGCCCGGACAGCGTCCAGCCGTGGAGTGAACTCCCGCTCTGGGCACCCGATGTACCGGAGCTGGCGGGCGTCTGGCTCGCCGACACCAGCCGGGCGCAGGCCGCCGGCCTGCGCTGCCGCCCGTTCGCCGAGACCGCGCGGGACACCTGGGCCTGGCTCCGGCAGCGCGGTCCGGCGGCGGACACCGACGCCGACGGCCTCAAGGGCCGCGAGGGCGCTGCCCAGAAGACCGGCATCGTCCCCGCGAAGGAGCGGCGCCTGCTCGCCGACCTCGCCTGACCGGACGGCGGCCGCGCCGTCCGCGGAGACGGCCCGGGCGTTGCGCCCGGACCGGCGCACAGGAGCGTGTTGCGCCCGGACCGGTCCGCAGGGGCGGGGTGGGAGGCCGCCCGAGTCGGCCTCCCACCTCCGCGCACCGGTACCGCGGCGGCCGCCGCCCTCCCGGGGCGGCGGCCCCGGCCGACGTGGGCCGGCCGGTCAACCGGCGCGCCGGCCCGGCCCGGCCCGCAGCCGCCCCCGGCTCAGTGGGCGCGCCGGGTGACCAGCTCAGCGAGGGCGAGCAGGTCGTCGGCCGCGGACGGTTCGGGCACCGCCGTCGCCAGCTGGGCGAGCGCGGCGGCCATGCGCTCGCACGACTCCCCCTGCGCCCAGGCTCGGCCGCCCGCACCCTCCACCGCGGCCGCGCACCGCCTCAACTCCTGCGGACTGAGCGGGCGTTCAAGCGCATAGAGCCCGGCCAGCACCCGGCCGTCCGGCGTGTCGGAGCCGAGCGCCGCCACCACCGGAAGGGACTTCTTGCGCGCCACCAAGTCCGCGCCGACCGGCTTGCCCGTGACGGCGGGATCGCCCCAGATCCCGATCAGGTCGTCGATGAGCTGGAACGCCAGGCCGATCTCCCGGCCGAAGCCGTCCATCGCCTGCACCGCCTCCGGGGAGGCGCCCGCGTACTGCGCGCCCATCGCACAGGCCGCGCCCAGCAGCGCCCCCGTCTTCGCCTCCGCCATCGCCAGGCACTCGGCGAGCGAGACATCACTGCGCTGCTCGAAGGCGCAGTCGATCTGCTGACCCTCGCAGAGTTCGACCACGCAGTCGGTGAGCCTGCGGATCGCGCCCCGCGCGGCCGGGTGGGCGTCCTCGGCGAGGAGGCGCAGCGCCAGCGAATGCAGGGCGTCGCCCGCCAGGATGGCCTCGGTGGTGCCGAACACCCGCCAGGCGGTGGGGCGGTGGCGCCTGGTCTCGTCGTTGTCGATGACGTCGTCGTGGAGCAGGGTGAAGTTGTGCACGAGCTCGACGGCCGCCGCGGCGGCGGTGGCCGTGGCCGTGCTGCCGCCGAGCGCCTGGGTGGCGGCCAGCACCATGGCCGGCCTGATCGCCTTGCCGGAGGGCGCGGCGGCCGGTGAGCCGTCGGCCTCCCACCAGCCGAAGTGGTACCCGGCCACCTTGCGCATCGAGCCGGGCAGCGAGTCGACCGCCGCGCGCAGGACCGGATCGACCAGACTCCGGGTGCGGGCGAGCACGTCCTCCGCCTCGTGGCCCTCCCGGTGCTCCCGTTCCAACGTGAAACTTCCCATGGGTTCCTCCCCCTGATGATGAGCGCCGCCCGGCCGGGGCGTGGGCGTTCCCCGGCCGGGCGGCGCGATTCCGACCGACCCCCGGTCAGTCGTGGCGGTGCGCGACGTCGACGCTTTCCAGCACGCCGACCGCGTCGGGCACCAGAATGGCGGCGGAGTAGTAGGCGCTGACGAGATAGGAAATGATCGCCTTCTCGCTGATCCCCATGAACCGCACCGAGAGGCTCGGCTGGTATTCATCGGGAATTCCGGTCTGGTGCAGCCCGATGACGCCCTGATTGTCCTCCCCGGTGCGCAGCGCGAGAATCGAGCTGGTGTTCTCCCGGGTGACCGGGATCTTGTTGCACGGGAAGACCGGCACGCCGCGCCAGGCGAAGACCTTCTTGCCCTCGACCTCGACGGTGTCCGGGTAGAGGCCGCGGCGGTTGCACTCCCGGCCGATGGCGGCGATGGCCCGGGGGTGGGCGAGGAACATCTTGGTGCTGCGGCGCCGGCTCAGCAGCTCGTCCATGTCGTCCGGGGTGGGCGGCCCGGAGTGGGTCTGGATCCGCTGGTCGTACGCGGCGTTCTGCAGCAGCCCGAACTCCGGGTTGTTGATCAGCTCGTCCTCCTGGCGCTCGCGCAGCGCCTCGATGGTCAGCCGGAGCTGGTGCTCGGTCTGGTTCATCGGCTGGTTGTAGAGGTCGGCGACCCGGCTGTGCACCTTGAGGACCGTCTGCGCGACGCTCAGCTCGTACTCGCGCGGCTTCAGCTCGTAGTCCACGAAGGCGCCGGGCAGCTCGTGCTCGCCGTGATGCCCGGCGGAGAGACCGATCGCCGCCTCGCCGTGCTTGTTCTGCGCCTGCTGGAAGCCGGCCAGGTAGTCCATGACCTGCAGCTGCAGGGCCTCGGAACGGTCCGCGAGCTCCTGGAAGGCGGGCCAGGAGAGTGCCAGCAGGGTGCCGGCGGTGGCGGCCTTCACCGCGTACGGCCAGGCGCCGTTCCGCTGGAGCGCCTCGTCGCCCAGGTGGTCGCCGTCGGAGAGGGATCCGATCACCGTCTGCTCGCCGTACTTGCCGATTCCCAGCCGGTCGAGCTTGCCGTGCGCGATGATGAAGACCTCGTCGATCGGCGCGCCCGCCGCGACCAGGACCTCACCGGCGGAGAACTCGCGTTGGACGAAGCGACCGGCCAGCTCCTCCAGCACCGCGTCGTCCTCGAAGCCGCGCAGCACCGGCACCTCACGCAGGCTCGGCGGGACGATCCGCACCTCGGAGCCCGTCTTGACGACGCTCACCCGGCCGCGGCCGACCGAGTACCGCAGGCGCCGGTTGACCCGGTAGGTACCGCCGGAGACCTGGACCCACGGCAGCGTCCTGAGCAGCCAGCGCGGGCTGATGCCCTGCATCTGCGGCGCGGACTTGGTGGTCGTCGCGAGGTTCCTCGCGCCGGCCGTGCCGAGACTCTGCTGCTGTCCGGATTGCGGCGGGCCGGCCGGCGCGGGAATACCGACGTTGGTTTCGGTCGACATAGGGAGCCTTTCGCATACCCGACGAGGTGTCGCCTTGCAGGAATCATGATGGGCCCGTTCAGGTGGATTCCACAATCACTCATTCGAGTGGTCGGAATAACCGAACAAATAGGACGACTAGATCACCTGATCTATTTCAGTTCGATGCCTATTCGAACATCGGCGGACCTTCCGTCGCCGGCCCCGCCGGGACCCCGACCGCCTCCCGCCGCGCCACCGGACCGGGCCCCGCCCCGGTGGCGGACCGACCCGCCGTCCACCCCGCCGCGAGCGGCCGCTAGGGTGCCACCTCAAAGGGCCACGGGGCCAGTTGACGAGTCTGCGGCCGCACCGGATGCCCTCCCCTCGTTCACCCCTGCCCTGGGAGGCCGTCATGAGTGCCCCCGTACGTGTCTGGCTCAACCGCACCTACGCCGAGAACGTCTTCTTCATCGAACAGCTGCGCGCCGCACCGCGCCCGGTCCGGATCCACGCCACCCACGTGGACGGCGACTCCCCCGTGCTCGCCGCCGCCGACCACGCCACCCTGGAACCGGGCGACCTCACCCCCGACGCCTACGTCGCCTACGCGCTCGACTACTGCGCCCGCCACTCGATAGACGTCTTCCTGCCCCGCCTCAACCAGCTCGCGATCTCCCTGCACCGCCAGGAGTTCGAGGCGATCGGCACCGCCCTCGTCTGCCCGCCCGCCACCGCGATCGCGGCCTTCGACAGCAAGGCCGACGGCTACGCGGCGATCGCCGCCGCCGGGCTGCCCACCCCGCCGTGGTGGCAGGTCCGCACCGCCGACGAGCTGCTCGCCGCCGTCGACCTGATCGAGGCCGCCGGGCTCACCGCCTGCCTCAAGCCCGCCTCCGGCGCGGGCGGCGAGGGCTTCCGGGTGCTCACCCGCGAGCCCTTCGGCCTGCACCGGCTGGCCGGCTGGGACAGCCGGGTCCAGGTCGACCAGGTGACCGCCGCGCTGGAGGCCGCCGACGAGCCGGCCGACCTGCTGGTGATGCCCTACCTGGAGGGCCCCGAGATCTCGGTCGACTGCCTGGGCGACCGCGACGGCACCCTGCTCGCCGCCGTCGGCCGCAGCAAGCACCGCCGCCGCCGCAGCTTCACCACCGCGCCGCGGTACCTGGAGCCCACCCGCCGGCTGGTCGAGTCCGTCGGGATGTCCTTCCTCTCCAACGTGCAGTTCCGCCACCTGGCCGGGGAGCCGGTCGTCATCGACGTCAACACCCGGCCCTCCGGTGGCCTGCACCAACTGCGCCTGTGCGGCCTCAACCTGCCGTGGAACGCCGTCCAGCTGGCGCTCGGCGAACGCCCGGACACCGCGGCCACCGGGGATCCGGCCGGGATCGACTACACCCTGGTCTCCGGGATCCAGCCGGTCCTGCCGCGCCAGACCCCGTTCGCCCGCGGCCTCGCCCCGGTCGAGCTCGTGCACTGACACCCGTCGAAGGCCGCCGACGCCACCCCGTCGGCGGCACCGCCCCCGGCCGTCCGGGCCGCGTTCTCCCCGGCGGGCCCCGCTACAACGGGCCGTCCCAGTCCAGCGTCGGCTCCAGCACCCCCTCCAGGGTGAGCAGCCACTGTTTGACGTCGATCCCGACCCGGCCGCCGCCGAATCCGCCGAGGCCGTCCGCCGCCACCACCCGGTGGCACGGCACCAGCAGCGCGACGGGGTTGGCGGCCATCATCTGCCCGACCGTCCTCGCCGCCAGTCCGGGCTCCGTGACCCCTTCGAACACCCCGCTGCGGGACGCCAGTTCGCCGTAGGTGATGGTCCGCCCGAAGGGCACCTCCCGCCAGAGCGTCCGGAGCACCGCGCGGTGCGGTCCGGCGCTCAGGCTCCAGTCGATCGGCAGCCCCACCTCCTGCCGCCGGCCCGCCAGGTACTCACCTATCCGACCGGTGACCGCGTCGATCTTCGACCGGTCGGTGCACGGCGGCAGCTCGCCCGGGTGCCCCAGGTACCCGGCGGCCGCCACACCCCTCGGCGTCACCGCGATGTGCATCGGACCGCTCGGCAGCGGTGTCTCCACCGTCAGCCAGGACATCGTCGTGGGCTGTGACACGGACTGCGACACGCTCGGGCCCCCGCCCTCCTCCGCCGGGCCGGCCGCCGGCCGCGCCGGCACCCGCGGGGCGCGCGAGGACCACCCGCCCCGCGCGCCATCGTACGGCGGCGCCGACCGCCCCGGCGCGGCCGGCGCCGTCCGGTCCGGTGCGGCCTAGAGCCGGCCCTTCAGCTCCGCGGCCAGGCCGCGCGACCATTGCGACAGCTCGGCCCGGTCCGGCGTCCGGCCCTCGCACAGGGCGTCGAGTTGCGCTTCGTTGATCCGGTTCGGCCCCGGGATCTCCAGCAGGTAGGCGATCTCCTCCAGGACCGTGGCGAGCCGCTTGGCGTCCGCGTGCTCCAGGGCGACCGCCGCCTCGTGGTGGCTGATGGTGAGTGAACCGGGCATGGCCAACCTCCTCCGTTCGCCCCCGCACTCCCTCCACCGTACGACCGCTCCGGTCGCCGTGCCCGCCGCGCGGCCGCCCCGACCGAGGGCGAGCGACCGGGCACGGTCCGCCACCGCTGCCGGGTACCGGGCCGCTACCACCGCTGCCGGCGCACCGCCGGCACCACCACTCCCGCGCCCACGTGCCACAGCGCGCCCAAGGCCGGCACGGCCCCGGCGCCGATCCGGTCCGCCGGCGACCCGGCCGGCCCGAGCGCGAACGCCCCCAGACCGCCGAACGCGCCGACCCTGGCCAGGACTTCGGCCGGCACCCGGCTCTGCGGGGTCGTGCCGTACAACGCGCCGCAGACCGCCGCGCCGACACCCGCGAGCAGCGCCGCCCCCCGCCGCCGGCACCGCCGAGGGCAGCGCCCGGCCGAACGTCGCCACGGTCGCCACCGCCGGCGGCCGGCCGGGGCGCCGCCCCAGCATCAGCAACCCGCCCAGCACCGCGCCCGCCCCGTAGACGCCCGTCACCAGCCCCCAGCCGCGCGCGCCACCGAGCCCGCGCTGCGCGGTCAGCGGGCCGAGCACCAGGAACGGTGCCCGGACCAGCAGGTTGAACAGCCCCATGTGCACCGTGGTGATCCAGAGCCAGGGCCGTGAACGGAACTCCGACCAGCCCTCGCGCAGATCGGCGAGCATCGGGCCGCCCTCCCCCGCCCGCTCCCGCGCGGGCAGCGGGAGCCGCCGCGGCGCCACCGCGCCGATCCCGTAACCGGCGGCGGCCGGGCCGGCCACCGTGGCCACCGAACGGGCCTGCCCCAGCAGGGTGTTGGCGTCCGAGAGGCGGTCCCCGTCGCGCACCAGTCTCGGCACCAGCGCCCCGAGGGCCGGCAGGAACACCCCCTCCCAGCGCCACCATCGCCCAGAGCGGCGCCCGGCCCGACAGCAGCACGGCGGCGAACACCGCCCGCACACCGCAGCGCAGGACGTCGGCGGCCGGCATCACCCGCCGGCTGCCCAGCCGGTCGGCGGCCACCCCGCCGACCAGCATGACCAGCACGACCAGGCCCCCGAGCGGTGCCGCCCAGGACCTGCCGCACGAGCTGTGGTGCGAGGTGCGCGGCGTCTCCCGGGCCGGCGTCACGGAGAACGTCTTCGATGCCGGCAGCGCCTCGCCGTTGGTCGTACGGGCGCGGCAGGAACTGCGCGAGCGGCACGGCACGGACGTCCCGCGCCCGCCGGTACCCCCGAGCTCGCCCAGGTCCTCCAGACGGAGACGGAGCCCCGGCCGTCCGGGACCCGGACCACGAGCCCCCGGACGCGGAACACCACGGCCGACCGCCGCCGCTGAGCCGCGACACACCAGAGGGGCCGCCCCACCGGTTCACCCGGCGGGGCGGCCCCTCTGTCGACTCCGTCCCGGAGCCCCCTGTCGGGTTCGAACCGACGACCCCCGCTTTACAAGAGCGGTGCTCTGGCCAGCTGAGCTAAGGAGGCATGGTGACCGTCCGCGACGAGGTCACGGCGGCACCGGGGGCAGTCTACCGGGCGGTGGTGGGGCGGTGGTGGCATATCCGGGGGTTGGCGGGAGCGGCCCGGGCGTGATGGAACCGATGCCGAATTCCGGCCGGCCAGGGGCTGACAAGCGGCGGGGGCGCGGGTAGCGTCGCCGGGAGTTGGTTCGCTCAGTGGTTCAGACCACAGGGCGGGCCGCGCACGACATCCACCTTTACTCGGATCGTCCGGCACGTTCCTGCCGGTGAGGGAGAGCACAGCCATGGCTTCTGTGACGTACGACAAGGCGACCCGTGTCTACCCCGGGGCCGACAAGCCCTCGGTGGACGCGCTGGAGCTGGAGATCGCGGACGGCGAGTTCCTCGTCCTGGTCGGCCCCTCCGGGTGCGGCAAGTCGACCAGCCTCCGGATGCTGGCCGGCCTGGAGGACGTGAACGCCGGCGCCATCCGCATCGGTGACCGCGACGTCACGCACCTGCCGCCGAAGGACCGGGACATCGCCATGGTGTTCCAGAACTACGCGCTCTACCCGCACATGACCGTCGCCGAGAACATGGGCTTCGCGCTCAAGATCGCGGGCGTCAACAAGACGGAGATCCGCACCAAGGTCGAAGAGGCCGCGAAGATCCTCGACCTCACCGAGTACCTGGACCGCAAGCCGAAGGCGCTCTCCGGCGGTCAGCGCCAGCGTGTCGCGATGGGCCGCGCGATCGTCCGCGAGCCGCAGGTCTTCCTGATGGACGAGCCGCTGTCGAACCTCGACGCCAAGCTCCGCGTCTCGACCCGTACCCAGATCGCCGGCCTGCAGCGCCGCCTGGGCATCACCACCGTGTACGTCACCCACGACCAGACCGAGGCGCTCACCATGGGCGACCGCGTCGCGGTGCTCAAGGGCGGCGTGCTGCAGCAGGTCGACACCCCGCGCAACATGTACGACCGGCCCGCGAACCTCTTCGTGGCCGGCTTCATCGGCTCGCCGGCGATGAACCTGATCGACGTGCCGCTGGTGGACGGCGGGGTGAAGTTCGGCGGCTCGGTCGTCAACATCTCCCGCGAGGACCTCTCCGGCGCCGGCACCGACAAGTCGGTGACCGTCGGCGTCCGCCCGGAGCACTTCGAGATCGTCCCGGCCGGCGGCATCGAGGGCGTGGCCGTGACCGTCAACGTGGTGGAGGAGCTCGGCTCCGACGGCTTCGTCTACGGCACCACCAAGATCGGCGGCGAGGACAAGGACCTGGTCGTGCGCGTGCACGGCCGCCAGATCCCGCAGCGCGGCGAGACCATCCACGTGGTGCCGATCGCCAACGAGACCCACGTGTTCTCCACCACCTCCGGCGCCCGCCTGAGCAACTGACCCCCGCGGGCCGGTAGCGACCGGACGGAGCCCCGCCGGACCACCCCTGGTCCGGCGGGGCTCCGTCGTCGTTCGGCCGTCCGCGGCACCGGTGTCAACACGGCGAGGGGACGAACCAGGACACCGCGTCACTCGATGGTGTAACGGAGCGCGATCCGGCCCCCACCCACCGCTACTCTCCTGAGCGTGAAGCAGCTTGTTCGCCGAATCGGCCAGACCATCGCCCTGACCCTGCCCGTGGTCCTGGTGACCACCGGCACCCTCGCCGTGACCAGGGTGCCGTGGGCTCCGCCGACCGGGCTGGACCAGCAGGTCGTCGCGGCCTCCAGCGAGGACGGCGCCGGCATCGGGCGGGCGCCCGGCGCCAGGACCGCGGAGGGCCTCGCCCCGCAGGACGCCCTGCGCGTCGCGCTGCTCGACGAGCTGCGCGCGCACAACCCGGGCAGCGCCCTGGACCTGCTGGAGCGCTCGATGCGCGAGCAGCCCTCGCTGACCCCGTACTGCACCGCGCTCGCCGGTGAGCTGGGCAAGGCGGCCGTGCGCAAGTACCAGGGGGACGTCCAGCGGGCCCGCTCCTTCGCCCGCCCGGTCTGTGACGGCTCGTTCGCCTCGGGCGTCACCGGCTAGGTCGGCCGGGGCCGGTCGGCGGGGCCCGACGGCGGAACCCAGGGTTCCGCACCCCGGCCGCGGCCTATTGTGCTGGCATGAGCGCTGACTCCGGCCCCACCCCCGACCTCACGTCCTCCCCGGCACCGCAGGCACCGCGGCCACTGCCGTCCCCGTCCGGCACGACGCCCGGCCCGACGAACGTCACCCAGGCCGTCATCCTGGCCGGCGGCCAGGGCTCCCGGCTGCGGCCCTACACGGACGACCGGCCGAAGCCCCTGGTCGAGATTCCCGGCACGGGTACCCCGATCCTCGGGCACCAGCTGTCCTGGCTCGCCTCCGAGGGCGTCACCGACGTGGTCATCTCCTGCGGCCACCTGGCCGGCGTGCTGGAGGAGTGGCTGGACCGGACCGACCTGCCGCTGAAGGTCCGCACGGTCGTCGAGGCCGAACCGCTGGGTCGTGGCGGCGGGCTGAAGTACGCCGCCAAGGCCCTGCCCCGGCCGGACGAGCCCTGGTACGCCACCAACGGCGACATCTGGACCCGCTTCAGCCTGCGCGACATGGCCGCCTTCCACCACGAGCGGGACGCCGTCGCGACGCTCGCGCTGGCCCGGCCGCGCATCCCGTGGGGCGCGGTGGAGACCGACCAGTTCGGCAATGTGCTGGACTTCATCGAGGCCCCGCCCTCGCCCTTCCTGATCAACGCCGGCCTGTACGTGTTCAGCCCGGAGTTCGCCGAGCTGCTGCCGGACGTCGGGGACCACGAGCGGACCACCTTCCCCCAACTCGCGCGCGGCAAGCGCCTGGCGGGGTACCAGCTGCCGCAGGGCGTCTACTGGCGCGCCATCGACACCGCGAAGGACCTCACCGAGGCCGCCAAGGAGCTCGCCGCCGGAGCCGGCCGCACACCCCAGTAGTGCCCCGCCCCGCCGGGCGCCCGGCGGGGCTCCGCACCCCGCCCCCGCACCCCACCCCGGCACTCCACCCCGGCACTTCACCCCGGCAGCTCCGCACTCCGCACGGACAGGTGGCCGGGTGCTCCCCCACGGAGCACCCGGCCACCCTGCGTTCCCCGAGGGGCCCGTCGGCCCGTCAGGTGGCCGTCGGCGACCCCGGCCGGGAGTTCCGGGCGCCGGTACCGGACAGCTCGGCCAGCGGCGCGCTGCCCAGCACGCCGCCGAGCAGCCCCGCGCCGGAGCTGCCGCTCGGGCTCGGCCTGGGTGCCGTCGCCGAACCGCTGCCCGCCGCCGGGGTGGTGCGCTGCGCGGGCGCCGAGGCGGCCGGGGCCGCGGTCGGCGGCGGTGCCACCGCCGGGGCCGAACCGGCGCCGCTCTCCGGCTTGGCCGACCGCGCCTTGCCGCTCGGGGTGGGCGTCCCGGCCTTCGTCGAGGCCGGGGCCGGAGCCTGAGCCGCGGACGGCGGTGCGGACGAGCCCGCCGTGGGCGAGGCCGGACGCGGGGCCGCGGGCGAGGGCGAGGTGGACGGGCCCTGCCCGCCGGGGGCGACGGAGGGCCCGCCGCTCGGCCAGACCGGCGTGCCGTAGTCCGTCGCCGGACGGGACGGCGCGGGGTGCGGACGGCCGCCGGTACGGACCGCCGCGCCCAGCATCGACCCGAGCAGCAGGGTCAGGCCGACCACCACCGCGGTCACCACCGCGCCGCGCCGCAGCACCCGGCGGCGTTGCGCCGCCGGCGCGTCCGGACCGTGGCGGCGCCAGGCCTCCAGGTTGAGCCGCCCGTCCAGGGAGGCGAACGGCGCTCCGGCGATCAGCAGCGGGCTCCAGGCCGCCAGGAAGATCAGGTCGGGCGTGTCGTAGACCGGCACGGCCCGCCAGCTGACGGTGAACAGCAGGACGGCGGAGAGCAGCATCGCCGCTCCGGCCGCGAGCCGCTGCCAGAGGCCCAGGACGGTCAGCACGCCCACCACGATCTCGGTGAACGACACCACCAGACCCGAGCCCACCGGGTGGGCCATCGCGAACGCCAGCAGCGGTTCGGCGACCTTCCAGGGGTGCAGCGAGGAGAGCCAGCGCATCATCGAGCCGCGCTCGCCGCCGTCGAAGTACACCGGGTCGCAGAGCTTGCTGAACCCGGCGTAGACCGAGAGCGAGCCCAGCACCGCGCGCAGCGGCAGCAGCACCAGGCCGAGGTCCACCCGGCGGCCGGGGTACCAGGGCGGCCTGCCCTCGCCCGCGGTGGCGGAGACCTCGGGCAGCTCGCCGCTGGGCGTCCAGCCCTGGGGCGCGCCGACCGGGCCGACGCCCGCCTCGGTGGCGGTGCCGCCGCCCTCGCGCGGCTGGCGCGGGACGGTCCGGGCCCCCGCGTACGGCGGGATCACCCGGGTGTCGTCGCCCGCCGCGGAGCCGCCGACCATGGCGCGCCCGCCGACTCCGGCCGGCGTGGGCAGGCCGGTCAGCCGGACGGCCTCCAGCAGCTGGGTGGCCGCCTGGTCCCCGGGGGGCGCCTGGCCGGTCCAGGTGACGGCGGTGACCCGGCCCTTGCGGCGCGGTCCACCGGCACCGGCGAGCGCCGGTACGGCCGAGACGGGCACGACCACCTGCGGGGTGACCAGCGGACGGCGGATCAGGCCCTGGCCGGCGTAGGGATCGCCGAACGCGGCCCCGGTGGAGAGCAGTCCGGCCGGGGCGTCGATCAACGGCGCCACCGGGGTGCCGAGCCGCAGCCGGAAGCTCGCCTGGGTGATGCTGAGGCGCGCAGGGTCGGACGGCACCTTGACGGTATTGAGGCCGGGGCCCGCGCCCGCGTCTATCCCGGTGCTGCCGCTGCCCAGGAGGGGGCGCCGAGGTGTTCTGGTGTCCACACCCGTCTAACCGGGTGACACCCGGTTAGGACACTCTCCCGGGTGGATGTCCGGCGCCCACTTGAAGTGATCATGAGAAAAGCGATCGGGCCCGGTCGGGCCCGATCGCTTTCACCCGGATTGCGGACGGACTGCGGGGAATCCGGAAGATCTCCTGCGGCGGCCGACCCGTCTGTGCTGCGCCGGAACGGCGCTACCGGACCCCGACGGCACCCGGCCGGGCCGTGGCGGGCGGCCCGCCACGGCCCCGTCGGGAGGACTCAGCCGATCTTGCTGCGCAGGCGCGCGGCCTCGTACAGCACGATGCCCGCCGCGACGCCGGCGTTCAGCGACTCGGTGGCACCCGGCATCGGGATCCGCACCCGGATGTCGCAGGTCTCCGCGACCAGCCGGGACAGGCCCTTGCCCTCGCTGCCCGCGACGATCACGACCGGGCCGGCCAGCGCCTCCAGGTCACCGATCTCGGCCTCGCCGTCCGCGGCCAGACCGACCACCAGCAGGCCGGCCTTCTGGTAGGCCTCCAGTGCCCGGGTCAGGTTGGTGGCGCGGGCCACGGGCAGCCGCGCCGCGGCACCGGAGGAGGTCTTCCAGGCACCGGCGGTCATCCCGGCCGCCCGGCGTTCGGGGATGACCACGCCGTGCGCGCCGAAGGCGGCGGCGGAGCGGACCACGGCGCCCAGGTTGCGCGAGTCGGTGACGCCGTCCAGCGCCATGATCAGCGCGTCCTCGCCGGCCTCCGCGGCCTCGGCCACCAGGTCCTCGGGGTGCGCGTACTCGTACGGCGGCACCTGCAGCACCAGGCCCTGGTGGTTCATGCCACCGGTCATCTGGTCCAGCTGCGCCCGCGGGGCCTCCATCAGCGGGAGGCCGCGGTCGTTGGCCGCCTGGAAGGCGTCGCGGACCCGGTCGTCGGTGTCGATGAACTGCATGACGTACAGCGCGGAGGCCGGCACACCGCCCTGCAGGGCCTCGACCACCGAGTTGCGGCCGAAGACCAGCTCGGCGGCACCGGCGCCGCCGCGCCCGCCGCGGCCGCCCGCACCGGCCCGGCGCATGCCGGCCCGGGCCTTGGCGTCCCGCTCGCGCTTGACCGCGGCGTTGGCCGCGCGCTGCTTCGGGTGACCCTTGCGCTCCTCCCCGCGCGGGGTCGGGCCCTTGCCCTGGAGCGCCTTCCGGCTGTGGCCGCCGGTACCGACACTCGCGCCCTTCTTCGATCCGGGGTTGCGGCGGTTCCTGCGTGCACTGTTGCCGGCCATGGCTGTACTTCCTGTCTGTCCGGCATGCCCGGCCGCACCGGTGAACCCGGTGACGGCCGACGGCATGCGCTACGTCATGCGGGAGGGCCGCACCGGTCCGGTACGGCCCACCCTCACCCCATCGTCAGATGGAGTTACTGGCTGTTGATCGTCCAGCGCGGGCCGGACGGGGTGTCCTCGATCGCCAGCCCGGCCACGCCGAGCTGGTCGCGGATGGCATCCGCGGTGGCGAAGTCCTTGCGGGCCCGGGCCGCCTGCCGCTGCTCCAGGACCAGACGGACCAGCGAGTCGACGACCCCGTGGAGGTCCTCGCCGCGCTCGGCCCCGGCCCAGTGCGGGTCCAGCGGGTCGAGACCCAGTACTCCGAGCATCGCACGGACCTCGGCCAGACGCGCCACCGCGTTCTCCTTGTCGTCCGCGGTGAGGGCGCTGTTGCCCTGGCGGACGGCGGTGTGCACGATGGCCAGCGCCTGCGGCACGCCCAGGTCGTCGTCCATCGCCTCGGCGAAGGCCGGCGGCACCTCGGGCGCCGCGTCGACCGTGCCGCAGCGCTCGACCACGCGCTGGACGAAGCCCTCGATCCGGCCGAAACCGGCCTCGGCCTCGCGCAGCGACTCCTCGCTGTACTCGATGGTCGAGCGGTAGTGCGGGGCCGCCAGGTAGTACCGGAGCACGATCGGACGCCAGCGCCCGACCATCTCGGAGACCAGCACCGAGTTGCCGAGCGACTTGCTCATCTTCTCGCCGCTCATGGTGACCCAGGCGTTGTGCACCCAGAAGTTGGCGAAATCGTCCCCGTACGCCTTGGACTGGGCGATCTCGTTCTCGTGGTGCGGGAAGATCAGGTCGATCCCGCCGCCGTGCACGTCGAAGGCCCGGCCCAGGTACTTGTGCGCCATCGCGGAGCACTCCAGGTGCCAGCCCGGACGGCCGGCGCCCCACGGGGTGGTCCAGCTCGGCTCACCGGGCTTGGCGGACTTCCACATCGCGAAGTCGCGCGGGTCGCGCTTGCCGGTCTCGTTCTCGCCCTCGGGCTGGCGCAGGTTCTCCAGCTTCTGGTTGGAGAGTTGGAGGTAGCCGGGGAAGGACTTCACGTCGAAGTAGACGTTGCCGTCCGACGCGTAGGCGTGCCCCTTGGCGATGAGCGCCTGCATCATCTCGATCATCTCGGGGATGTGCCCGGTGGCCCGCGGCTCGACCGTCGGCGGGAGGCAGCCGAGCGCCGAGTAGCCGTCGTTGAAGGCCCGCTCGTTGGCGTAGGCGATCTGCCACCAGGGCGTGCCGAGCTGGCGCTCCTTGGCGATGACCTTGTCGTCGATGTCGGTGACGTTGCGCGCGAAGGTCACCTGGTAGCCGCGGTAGGCGAACCACCGCTGCATGATGTCGAAGTTGAGGCCGGACCGGATGTGCCCGATGTGTGGCGCCGACTGAACGGTAGCGCCGCACAGGTAGATCGAGACACAACCCGGTACAAGCGGGACGAAGTCGCGTACCTGGCGGGTGCTGGTGTCGTACAGGCGAATGCTCACAGCGTCAAGCGTAGTGGGCATGAGGGGGTGCCCCGCGACATTCTCGAATGTCAATACCGCGGCTACGCCGTTTCTTCTTCGTTGCCTACCGGAGGCACCCCCTCCGCCGGGGCGTCCTCAGAGGTTGCCGACCACCTTGCGCGGGGTCAGCCGGACGACCACCCGGACGTCCTCCGGGCCGTCGTAGCCGTAGGACTCCTCGCCGCGGTACTTGCGGGCCAGCTCGTCGATCAGCTCCTTGCCGCCCTCCCGGGTGAAGGTGACCTCGCCGCGCAGCTCCACGTAGGAGTACGGGCTCTCCGGCGGGTTGACCACCAGGGAGATCCTCGGGTCCTTCACCAGGTTGAGGTGCTTGCGGCGGCCCTCCACCGTGGAGAACAGGACGTCGTCGCCGTCCCGCTTGACCCAGACCACCGAGGACTGCGGGCTGCCGTCGGGCTGGATGGTGGAGACCACGGCGAAACTCTTGCCGTCGATCAGGGCCTTGGCCTGGTCGGAGAGCTGTGCGGCCATCGGGGACCTCTTCTCGTCAAGCGGTGTCGGAACTGCCCGCGCGGGCGGGCCTGGCGCGGCCCGCTCCGAACGGTAGCGACTCGCGTACCGGCCACGGCTGTTGAACACTCGTCACCGGCCGGGTATTCCCGGAACGGACCACCCCACCGGGCCCACCGGGCCGTTCCGGGCCTCCCGGCACCGTCCACTGCCCGTCCGCCGCCTGCCCGCCGCCGGTCCCGTGCGGGCACCGCCGCCCGCACGGGGCCGGCGGTGCCCGTACGGGTCACCGGCGCTCGTACACCAGCGCGGTGGCGATCGCCGCCAGACCCTCGGCCCGCCCGGTGAGACCGAGCCCGTCCGTCGTGGTGCCGGAGACCGAGACCGGCGCGCCGACCGCCGCCGAGAGCGCGGCCTGCGCCTCGGCCCGCCGCTTGCCGATCTTCGGCCGGATCCCGATCACCTGCACCGAGACGTTGCCGATCTCGAAGCCGGCCTCGCGCACCAGCCGGGCCGCCTCGCCGAGCAGCCGGACGCCGGACGCGCCCGACCACTCCGGCCGGTCGGTGCCGAAGTGCGCGCCCAGGTCGCCGATCCCGGCGGCCGAGAACAGCGCGTCGCAGGAGGCGTGCGCGGCCACGTCGGCGTCCGAGTGCCCGGCCAGGCCGTACTCGGCGCCCGGCCACTCCAGGCCGGCCACCCAGAGCGGGCGTCCGGCCTCGAAGGCGTGCACGTCGGTACCGATCCCGACCCGCGGGATCAACGGAGCCCCCGGGTCAGTGGGCGTCGGGTCAGTAGGCATCGGAGGCCCTCCGGCGGGCGAGAACGGCCTCGGCGAGGACGAGGTCCAGCGGGCGGGTCACCTTGAAGGCCTCCTCGTGGCCGGGCACCACCACGACCCGGCCGCCGAAGCGCTCCACCAGGCCGGCGTCGTCGGTGACCGCCGGCAGCGCGTCGGCGCCGCCGGCGTGCTCCTCGGCGAGCGCCTTGGCGTGCACCTCGGCCAGCGTCCGCCGGCGGAAGCCCTGCGGGGTCTGGACGGCCCGCAGGGTGGACCGGTCGGGCGTGTCGAGGACCGGTTCGGGTCCGCCCGGATTGGGCTCGACCCGCTTGACCGTGTCGGCGAGCGGCACGGCGGGCACCACCGCCTCGGCCCCGGCCCGGACGGCGGCCGCGACCGCGTCCACCACCTCGACCGGGACGAGCGGGCGGGCCGCGTCGTGCACCAGGACGACCTCCACCTCGGCCGGGATCGCGGCGAGGCCGAGCCGGACCGACTCCTGGCGGGTCGCCCCGCCGGCCACCACCCGGATGTCCTTGCCGTCCAGGCCGTGGCTGTCGAGCAGTCCGACCACCTCGGCCACGCCGTCGGCGGGTGCGGCGACCACGACCAGGCCGACCGCCCGGCTGCGGGTCAGCGCCCTGACGGCGTGCACCAGGAGCGGCACCCCGCCCAGTTCCCGCAGGGCCTTGGGGGCTCCGGGCCCCAGTCGCTCACCGCGTCCGGCGGCGGGCACCACTGCTGCTGCAACTGCTCCTGTGGCGTTCAGGTTTCACTCCTTCGGCGAAGTGGGTATGGCCATGGCGTGCGCGACGGGCGCGCGGGGCCCCTTCCGAAAAGCTCCACGGTCTCCCGCCCACAGAGCACGCAGAACACGCAGAAACGGTCATGCGTACCCGGGGCCGGCCGGCTCGGGTGCGTCGGGTGCGGGGGCGTCGTCCGGACACGCCTCAGCGCCCGAAGTGCCACTGCACCACTCCAGGACGGGTTGTCCAGGGAGTGGCGCGCCGGCACCGGGCGCTGTGAGCGTGTGAGCGGTGGGCGTGAGCCCGACTGCGCTACGAGGCGAGCACCTCGTCGAGCAGCGTCTCCGCCTTGTCCTCGTTGGTGTTTTCGGCCAGCGCGAGTTCGCTGACGAGGATCTGACGCGCCTTGGCGAGCATGCGCTTCTCACCGGCGGACAGACCGCGCTCGCGCTCGCGGCGCCAGAGGTCGCGCACAACCTCGGCGACCTTGATAACGTCACCCGAAGCGAGCTTCTCCAGGTTCGCCTTGTAGCGACGGGACCAGTTGGTCGGCTCTTCGGTGTACGGTGCGCGGAGCACCTCGAAGACCCGGTCCAGACCCTCCTGGCCGACTACGTCGCGAACGCCGACGAACTCGGCGTTCTCGGCGGGCACGCGGAGCGTCAGGTCTCCCTGCTGCACCTTGAGCACCAGGTAGGTCTTGTCCACACCCTTGATCTGGCGAATTTCGATGGCCTCGATCAGCGCGGCCCCGTGATGGGGGTAGACCACCGTGTCGCCAACCTTGAACGTCATGTGACAGGACCCCTTCCGTGGCTTTCCAGAATAACACGCTTTTCGGCGCACCCGAAGGGCGTTTTCGCAGGTCAGGGCCGGTCTCGGGGCTTGACAAGGACCCCCATGACGTGCTGCGGACGGCGTTCGGCGCGGGCTTCCCGCAGGTCGGAGGCGGTTCCAGCGCCCACCGAAACCTGCGGCAACACTCCCGAAACCGTGATTGGATCTTGAGTTTTCACCGTTTATCGGGCCGTTTCCCGATCGTGATCCGATCTTGGTCGCCGCTTGACCAGGACACGGCGATATGCGGCCGCCCGGCAGGGCGGCATGCCGCCGTCCGGGCGCCGGCCCGCACTCCGGGAGCGCGACACGGGGACCACCCCGTGAGGAGCGCATAAGCGAGGTCGATAATCTGAGACCTGACCACCCGCCACGTGACCTAGGAGAAGCCGCCGCCGTGAGCCGCACCATTCGAGTCGGCAGCATCGCCGCCATCGCCGCCATCGCCATCGCCTCGCTGTCGTCCTGCTCGGCCGGCAACAAGGCGGAGACGCTGGAGATCAAGCCCGACAACACCTCGGCGACGATCGGCACGGACCTCCTGCTGAACAACATCGTCGTCGTCACCGGGGACGAGTCCTCCGGGGAGCACACCGGCCCCGTCAACGTGTCGGTGAACATCAGCAACACCGGGGCGGAGCCCGTCGAGCTCCAGTCCATCGTCGTGGGCGACGGCGGCACCGCCGTCTTCGCCGACGAGAAGGGCGCTCCGGTGAGCAGCATCGTCGTCCCGGCCGGCGGCGCGGTGCTGCTCGGCGGCAACGGCAACCCGTCCGCCCGGGTCGCCTCCGCCAGCGTGCACGTCGGCGGCTTCGTGCCCGCCGCCTTCGCCTTCAAGAACGGCGAGAAGGTCGCGGCCGACGCCGCGGTCACCCCGAACAAGGGCCTGTACAAGGGCTGGGGCCCGACCGCCTCCCCCGCGGCCGTGCCGTCCAAGGCCGCCGGGTCGCCCGCCGCCACGACCGGTGCCGCCACCCCGGCCGGTACCGCGCCCACCACCGGTGCGACCACTCCGGCCGCCACCCACTGACGCGCCCCCTCCGGACGCGCGGCCCGCGGGGCGCGCGTCCGGAGGCACACGCGAAGGACCCCTCCGGGCGGCTGCCCGGAGGGGTCCTTCGCGTCGGTCACCACGGTCCGGGGCCGGGCGAGCGGCTCACACCACCCGCCCCGCCCCCGGCACCACCGGTCCCGGCCGGTTTACGGCTCGAACTTGTAGCCGAGGCCACGGACCGTGACCAGGTAGCGCGGCGCGCCCGGGTCCGGCTCGATCTTCGCCCGCAGGCGCTTCACGTGGACGTCCAGGGTCTTGGTGTCCCCGACGTAGTCCGCGCCCCAGACCCGGTCGATCAGCTGCATCCGGGTGAGCACCCGGCCCGCGTTGCGCAGCAGCATCTCCAGCAGGTCGAACTCCTTGAGCGGCAGGTCGACCTTGGCACCGTCGACGGTGACCACGTGGCGGTCGACGTCCATCCGGACCGGGCCCGCCTCCAGCGCGCCGGGGCCACCGCCGTCGCCGGGGCCCTCGGCCTCGCCGCGCCGGCGCAGCACCGCGCGGATCCGGGCCACCAGCTCACGGGTGGAGTACGGCTTGGTGACGTAGTCGTCCGCACCTATTTCCAGGCCGACGACCTTGTCGATCTCGCTGTCCTTGGCGGTGACCATGATCACCGGGACGTTCGAGCGCACGCGGAGCTGGCGGCAGACCTCGGTACCGGGCAGGCCCGGCAGCATCAGGTCGAGCAGGACGAGGTCGGCGCCGTTGCGTTCGAACTGCTCCAGCGCGTCGGGGCCGGTGGCGGCGATGGCCACCTCGAAGCCCTCCTTGCGGAGCATGTACGAGAGAGCGTCGCTGAACGACTCCTCGTCCTCGACCACCAGTACTCGGGTCACGATCAGGCCTCCGGGGAAAGCTGGGGGGTTGTGTCTGACAGGGGTTGCGCGGACTCCCCGGCGGGGAGCCGGTGATCTGCGGGGGCCTGCCCGGCGGGCAGGCGCACGGTGAAGGTGGAGCCCTGGCCCTCGACGCTCCACACCGAGACGGTGCCGCCGTGCGAGGCGGCCACGTGCTTGACGATGGAGAGGCCGAGGCCGGTGCCGCCGGTCGCCCGTGAGCGGGCCGGGTCGACCCGGTAGAAGCGTTCGAAGACCCGCTCGCGGTCCTTCTCGGAGATGCCGATGCCCTGGTCGGTCACCGAGATCTCGATCAGCTCGCCGTCGGCCTCGCCGAGGGCGGCGGCGCTGGAGATCCGGCGGGTGGCGATCGCCACCCTGGTCCGCGGCGGACTGTAGTTGACGGCGTTCTCGACCAGGTTGCCGAGGGCCGCGGCGAGCTGGCCGCGGTGGCCGTGCAGGTAGAGACCGGCGATGCCGCCGGCCGCGATCAGGATCTGCTTGGCGGCGGCCTGCTGGCGGCAGCGGTCGATCGCCTCGGCGATCAGCTCGTCCACCGCGACCGGTTCCGGGTCGACCATCAGCCGGTCGTCCTGGACCCGGGAGAGGTCGATGATCTCCTGGACCAGGCTGGCCAGCCTGGTCGCCTCGATCTGCATCCGGCCGGCGAAGCGCTGGACCGCCTCCGGGTCGTCGGACGCGTCGGCGACCGCCTCGGAGAGCAGCGAGAGCGCGCCGACCGGGGTCTTGAGCTCATGGCTGACGTTGGCGACGAAGTCGCGGCGGACCGCCTCGACCCGGCGGCGGTCGGTCTGGTCCTCGACCAGGACCAGGACCAGCCGGGAGCCCAGCGGGGCGACCCGGACCGACACCGCGAGCGGTTCGGCGGCCCGCGCCGCGCCCGGGCGGGGCACCTCCAGCTCGACCTGGCGGATCTCGCCGTCCCGCCGGGTGGCCCGGGCCAGCGCGAGCATCGGGTCGACGGCGACCGCGCCGCCGCGCACCAGGCCCATCGCGTACGCCGCCGAGCTGGCCTTGACCACCTCGTCGCCCTCGCCGAGCACGATCGCGCAGGAGCGCAGCACGGAGAGGACGGTGTCGACCCCCGGGGGCAGCGGGGGTTCGTGGGCAGGGGTGCTGAGCCCCTGTTGCCGGGTTCTGCCGTTGGTGCCGCCGTATCTGCCCTTGGCCTGTTCGCGCTCGCTCCAACGGAAGGCGATGGAGGCCGTGAGGCCGACGCCGAGCCCGGCTATGGCGCAGGCAGCGGCGGCGGCCACGTTCACGTCCATACCGCCAGCCTAAGCGCATGACGTGGCCACTCCTCCAGGGTCGGATCAAGGGATCGGCCGCCCGTTGCCGAGAATTCACCTCCACGTAGCTGCCGATTCACCGCACGGGTCGTACGTGGTCGCCCGGACGGCCCAAAGTTGGCCACGCAGCCCGTGTGGGAAGGGCTGGCGGACCGAACGCCTGTCCGTCGTCCCCGGTGCGCGCGTACGATGCGCGCCACCAGCAGCGGTCATCCGCACGCCGTACCGACGGTCGTACGGGATGACCGGTCGGCACCGCCACCGACACAGCTACTGAGGAGAGAGCATGCGCGACGCGTACCACGAGGAACTCGACTCGATCGGCGACAGCCTGATCGAGATGGCCCGGCTGGTCGGCTCGGCCCTGGGGCGGGCCACCACCGCGCTCCTCGACGCGGACCTGGCGCTGGCGGAGAGTGTGATCGCCGCCGACGAGAAGATCAACAACCTGCACCACGAGCTGGAGAACCGGGCGATCGACCTGCTCGCCCGCCAGCAGCCGGTCGCCACCGACCTGCGCATCGTCGTCACCTCGCTGCGGATGAGCGCCGACCTGGAGCGCTGCGGCGACCTCGCCCGGCACGTGGCCAAGGTCGCCCGGCTGCGCTACCCCGAGTCGGCGGTGCCGGGCGACCTGCACGCGACCGTCCTGGAGATGGGCCAGCTCGCCCAGCGGCTGGTGGCCAAGGCCGGTCTGGTGATCGCCACCAAGGACGTCGACAAGGCGCTGGAGCTGGAGCAGGACGACGACGCGATCGACGCGCTGCACCGCGACCTGTTCGCGCACCTGATCGACGACCGCTGGCAGCACGGGATCGAGACCGCCGTCGACGTCACGCTGGTCGGCCGCTACTACGAGCGCTTCGCGGACCACGCCGTCTCGGTGGCCAAGCGCGTGGTGTACCTGGTGACCGGCGAGCACGTGGACGAGTTCGTGGCCTCCTCGGAGGCCGCCGGGGAGTGACCCCGGGTGCGGCACGGCGCCCCCGGAGGCAGGGTCGGTCCCGCCTCCGGGGGCGCCGCCGTTCCCGCCTCCGGACGCGCTCGCGCCACCGCTCCGGGCGGCAGCACTCACCCCGCGGGGTGAGTAAACCTCGGGCGGGGGTGGTGGGGGCGCACGACGCCCTGGACTCCCCACCACTGCGCGCCCGTTGACGCTCCGTCCGATCGGCGGTTTCACTCAAAGCCGTAGGCACCGAAGCGTGCCCGTCACAAGGAGGGTTCCAGCGCGATGAAGGCAAACCCGACCCGACCGGCACCGGCCCACGACATCGAGCCGCCCACCCCGAAGCTGCTGCCCGTCCTCGCGGCCGGCTGCGGCTGCGGCCCGGGCTGCGGCTGCGGCTGCCAGTCCGGCGCGCCCTGCCAGTGCGGCGGCGTCAGTGGCGGCTGCTGCGGCCACTGAGGACCGGCGAAGCTCCGTGGTGCACGGCCGCCGTGGGAGACGGTCGTGCACCCCGGTTACCCGGCCGGCGTTCGCCCGCCGCCGGCTCCCTCACCCGCGGAGCGCGGTTCAGAAGAGGACGTCGGTGCAGGAGTAGAAGGCATTGCCGGTGTCCGAGATCTCCCAGACCGAGACGACGACCTGGTGGCCCGTCCGACCGCTCGGGATCGTCGCCGAGTGGCTGACGGTGCTGGGCACCTGGGTGCCGTTGTACGGGACGGTCAGGAACGGCGTCAGCTCCAGACTGGCCCGGGTGACCGGCTGGGCCGCGTTGTAGCCCGCCTTGGTCAGGTAGTACGTGAAGTTCGCAGTCGCGTGCCGGGCGGTGAACTTCCAGGTGAAGGTGAGCTGCTGGCCCGCCGACACCTTGGTGGTGGGCCAGCCGCCGCCGCGCGGGTCGTCCAGCTCGGCGAACCGGCTGTTGCCGCCCGCACAGATGGTGCCGTCGGCCGGCCCTCTGCCGGGGAAGCCCTTCGGCCCCTCGACGCTCTGCGGCTCCCAGCGGATCTCACCGCAGTTGGTGACCGTTCCCGCCCCGCAGAGCGCGGCCCGGCTGGGCGGGGTCGAGATGTAGCCGTGCGACTGCGCCGGCAGGGCGACGGTGAGCGGGACGGCGACGGCGGCGACGACCGCTCCGACGAGATGACGTGTGCGCATGGTGCTCCTCCGTGGGGGTGGATGGAGAGTGCGCCGGGCACGGGCGCGCGCTGGGGGGTGCGGCGGCCACGGAAGATCCGTTGGCATGCCTGTGCCAGGTCAGTGCTCACACGGTAGGAGCCCCCGGGGCGGCCGTCAATGGTCTGAACCACCTTGCCGAACCACCCCGCGAACCGTCGAACCCCCTTGCGGCACAAGAGGGTTGGACCCGAGCCCGGAAAGCCGACGG
This sequence comes from Kitasatospora sp. NPDC091207, assembly GCF_044768625.1. Classification (NCBI taxonomy): domain Bacteria; kingdom Bacillati; phylum Actinomycetota; class Actinomycetes; order Kitasatosporales; family Streptomycetaceae; genus Kitasatospora; species Kitasatospora sp. NPDC091207. The sequence continues at coordinate 609,021 of NZ_JBIVVS010000001.1, read as the reverse complement.
CCCCGCCTCCCCGATGGGGAGGCGGGGCCGGTACGGCTTCGGGCCTACTTCTTGCCCTGGTTCTTCACGGCCTCGATGGCGGCCGCGGCGGCGTCCGCGTCGAGGTAGCGGCCGCCCTTGGCGACCGGCTTGAAGTCGGCGTCCAGCTCGTAGACCAGCGGGATGCCGGTCGGGATGTTGAGGCCGGCGATGTCCTCGTCGGAGATGCCGTCGAGGTGCTTGACCAGCGCGCGCAGGCTGTTGCCGTGGGCGGTGACCAGGACGGTCTTGCCGGCGGCGAGGTCCGGGACGATGGCGTCGTACCAGTACGGGAGCATCCGCTCGACGACGTCCTTGAGGCACTCGGTGTTCGGGCGCACCTCGCTCGGGATGTCGGCGTAGCGGGCGTCACCGGCCTGCGAGTACTCGGCGTCGTCGGCCAGCGCCGGCGGCGGGGTGTCGTACGAGCGGCGCCAGAGCTGGAACTGCTCCTCGCCGAACTCGGCCAGGGTCTGGGCCTTGTCCTTGCCCTGGAGGGCGCCGTAGTGGCGCTCGTTCAGGCGCCAGCTGCGGCTGACCGGGATCCAGTGGCGGTCGGCCTTGTCCAGGGCGATCTGCGAGGTGCGGATCGCGCGGCGCAGCAGCGAGGTGTGCAGCACATCGGGGAAGAGGCCCTCGGCGGCGAGGAGCTCGCCACCACGTGCGGCCTCCTTCTCGCCCTTCTCGTTGAGGTCGACGTCGACCCAACCGGTGAACAGGTTCTTCTGGTTCCACTGGCTCTCGCCGTGGCGGAGGAGGATGAGTCGGTACGTCGTGTCAGCCATGGCCCCCAGCTTAGTGGAGCCCGGAAAAGCCCTGGCCTGGGCCCACAGGCTTTGTGTAATGTGTGCCTCGCCTTAGTGACACTTACCACTCCGCAGCGCGGACATGCCGGTCCGCTCAGCGGGATGCCTGCCGCCCGGGAGCCCCCACGTGCCCGATTCGCCCCTTCCCGTCCGTATCCGAAGAGCCGCGAGCGAGACGGTGGGCGGATTGCCCCGGTCGTTCTGGTGGCTCTGGACGTCGACCCTGATCAACAAGCTCGGCGCGTTCGTCGTCACCTTCCTGGCGCTCTACCTGACGACCGACCGGGGCTACTCCGCCTCGTACGCGGGCCTGGTCGCCTCGCTGTTCGGCCTCGGTTCGGCGATCGCGGCGATCGCCGCCGGTGTGCTGACCGACCGGATCGGCCGGCGCCCGACCCTGGTCGCCGCGCAGCTCGGGACGGCGCTCTTCACCGCGGTGCTCGGCTTCGCCGACGGCCAGGTGGCGATCGCGGCGGTCGCCTTCCTGGTCGGCTTCTGCAACAACGCGACCCGGCCGGCCACCTCGGCGATCATCGCGGACATCGTGCCCGCCGAGGACCGGGTCCGCGCCTACTCGCTGAACTACTGGGCGATCAACATCGGCTTCGGCCTCTCGGCGGCCGCCGCCGGCCTGATCGCCACGCACGGCTACCTCACGCTCTTCCTGCTGGACGCGTTCTCCACCCTGGTCTGCGCGGTGGTGATCTTCGTCCGGATCCCCGAGACCAAGCCGGACGCCGCGGCGGTGCGGGCGGACCAGCCCGCGGTCGGGCTCGGCACCGTCTTCCGGGACAGCCGGTTCATGGCGGTCGTGACACTCAACCTGCTGCTCGCGCTCGTCGCCCAGCAGGGCAGCACCACCCTCGCCGTGGACATGGGCCGCGCCGGCATCACCTCGACCCAGTACGGCCTGGTCATCGGCCTCAACGGCCTGCTGATCGTGGTGCTGCAGATCCCGCTCACCCGGTGGATGGAGGGCCGCAACCGGACCGCCCTGCTGGTCGCCAGCGCGCTGTTCATCGGCTGGGGGTTCGGGCTGACCGCGCTCGCCGGGTCGTCGGCGTGGTTCTACGCCTTCACGGTGGCGGTCTGGACGATCGGCGAGATCCTGAACACCCCGACCTTGATGGGGCTGGTCGCGGAGCTGTCGCCGACCCACGCGCGCGGCCGCTACCAGGGCGTCTACTCGCTCTCCTGGTCGCTCGCCTCGTTCCTCGGCCCGGCGGCGGGCGGGGTGCTGCTGGAGCGGGCCGGCGGCGCGGTGATGTGGGGCGCCTGTGCGGTCTGCGGCACCGTCGCGGCGGCCGGGTACGTGCTGCTCGGACGCCGCCCGGGCGCGGCGACGGCCGCCGTACCGGCGCGGCGGGCACCGGTGGAGGTGACGGTGGTCGAGGTCGAGCCGCCGGCCGGGGTGCCGGTGAAGGCGGCGGCACGGCCCGTGGTCGGGACGGCGGCGGCCGACTCCTGAGGCGGAGGCGGTCCGGCGCCCGGCCGGCCCGCGCCCGGCCCGCTACTGCGGCGCCGGCGGCGCGGCGAGGTGCGCGAAGGCGGCCAGGTTGCGGGTGGACTCCCCGCGCTTGGTGCGCCACTCCCACTCGCGCCGGATCGCCGAGGCGAAGCCCAGTTCCAGCAGCGTGTTGAACGGCTCGTCGGCGCTCTCCAGCACCGTCCCGAGCAGCCGGTCGACGGAGTCCCCGGTGAGCGCCTCCAGCGGCAGCCGGCCGGCCAGGTAGACATCGCCGAGCTGATCGATCGCGTAGGCGACCCCGTACAGCCGGGTGTTGCGCTCCAGCAGCCAGCGGTAGACGGCCTCGTGGTTCTCGTCCGGGCGGCGGATCACGAAGGCGTTCACCGAGAGGGTGTGGTCGCCGACCCGCAGGGCGCAGGTGGTGCTCAGCTTGCGGGTGCCCGGAAGGGTCGCCACCAGGGTGTACGGGTCGGTGCCGGCCGGCTCCCAGGCCACCCCGGCGTCGTCCAGGGCGGTGCGCAGGAGGGTGAGGGCCTCGTCCTTGGTGCGGATTGCCATGGAGGTGACGTTACTCGGCGGTACCGGTGGCGCGCAGCAACGGACGCGCGCCGACCGGTCCGCCGACCGGTGTGCTCAGGCCAGTCGGAGCCGGGACCCGGTGAGCCGCCCCGCCGGGCGGGCCAGGCTGGCGGCGTACACCTCGGCGGTGGTCGCCGCCGCGGTGTCCCAGCCGAAGCCGGCGGCGTGCCGGGCCGCCGCCTCGCCCCGCCGGTCGACCAGCGCCGGCTGGGTGACGTACGGCTCCAGCGCGTGCGCCCAGGCCTGCGGGTCGTGGCCGTGGACCAGGGTGCCGGTCACGCCGTCCCGGACGGCGACCGGCAGACCGCCGACCGCGGCGGCCACCACCGGGGTACCGCAGGCCTGCGCCTCCAGCGCGACCAGCCCGAAGGACTCGCTGTACGAGGGCATCACCAACGCCGTCGCCGCGCGGTACCACTCGGCGAGCAGCGCCTGGCCGACCGGCCGGTGGAAGCGGACGACATCGCCGATGCCCAGCTGCGCGGCGAGCTTGTGCAGGCTCTCCGGCTTGGCCAGCCCGGTGCCGGACGGACCGCCGACCACCGGGACCACCAGCCGCTCGCGCAGCCCCGGCCGGCCCTCCAGCAGTGCCGCGACCGCCCGGAGCAGCACGTCCGGCGCCTTCAACGGCTGTATCCGGCCGGCGAACAGCAGCACCGCGGCGTCCTGCGGCAGTCCGAGCCGGGCCCGCGCGGCGGCGCGCGCGCCCGGGCCCCCGGGCCGGAAGACGTCCAGGTTGACGCCCGGGTGGACGACGGCGAGCTGGTCGGGGCGGGCCGCGTAGTGCAGGGCCAGCTCGGCGGCCTCCTCGGTGGTGTTGGCGATCAGCCGGTCGGCGGCCTCCACCACCTGCGTCTCACCGATCACCCGGGCGGCCGGCTCGGGGGTGTCGCCCTCGGCCAGCGCGGCGTTCTTGACCTTCGCCATGGTGTGCATGGTGTGCACCAGCGGCACGCCCCAGCGCTGGGCAGCCAGCCAGCCGACCTGGCCGGACAGCCAGTAGTGCGAGTGGACCAGGTCGTAGTGGCCGGGGCGGTGACCGGCCTCGGTGCGCAGCACGCCGTGGGTGAAGGCGCAGAGCTGGGCCGGCAGGTCCTCCTTCACCAGGCCCTCGTACGGGCCGGCGGTGACGTGGCGCACCAGGACGCCGGGGGCCAGCTCGACGGTGGGCGCGTCGTCCGAGCAGATCGCCCGGGTGAAGACCTCGACCTCGATGTCGAGCTCGGCCAGGCGCTTGGCCAGCTCCACGATGTAGACGTTCATCCCGCCCGCGTCACCGGTGCCGGGCTGGTGCAGCGGCGAGGTGTGGACGCTGAGCATGGCTATCCGGCGCGGACGGCGCTGGCGGCCCGGGACGAGCGACTGCAGCCGGCCCCGCACGGGCGGGGTCGGCTGGGCTCGGCGTACCGGACGGACGGGGTGCTGGATCACCTGGCTGAAGCCTCCTCTGAGCTGCCCGTCTCTGCAGCCTGCTTGCCTGCGTGCTGGTCGGTGTGCTGCCGCCCGTGCCGCACCGCCGCGTCGCGGTCGCGACCCGGCGGCATGCCGCCCCGTCCGGGCGCGCATCACCACCAGTGTGCCAACCACGTGGTCATCGACCGGCATTCCCGTCCCGGTCCATGAGATGGCCCACCGACGGGGGCGGGAGGTGGACGGGCGGCGGGAGGGCGGGCCCGCGCGCCGGGGCGGAGCGGAGCGCGGGTGGCGCCGGGAGGCGTCCGGTGGTGCCCGGGGGGGTACGGCGGGGCGTGCGGCGGAGGCAGGCGCCGGGGCGGTGCGGGAGGACGGCGGAGTGGGTGGCGGGGTCGACGGCCGGGGGCCGGCCGTAGGCTTTCCGGCATGGCCGCCTCCTTCGACTCCGCGACCGCGCCTGCCCGCGGGCGGTCGGGACGCCCGGTGGGGACCGTGACCCGCGGGACCACCAACACCAACCGGTTGCGCCGGATGGACCGCTGGATCGCCCACACCCTGGGGCCCGCGCTGCGGTCCGCCGACCGGCCGCCGGTCGCCGTCGACCTCGGGTACGGCGCGGCGCCGTGGACGGCCGTCGAGCTCTCCGGGCGGTTGCGGACAGTGCGGCCGGACGTCCGGGTGGTGGGGATCGAGATCGAGCCGGAGCGGGTCGCGGCGGCGCTGCCGTACGCCGAACCTCCGCTGCTCACCTTCCGGCGCGGTGGCTTCGAGGTGCCGCTGGACGGCGGCGCGCCCGCCCAGCTGATCCGGGCCGCCAACGTGCTGCGGCAGTACGACGAGTCGGCGGTGGCCGGGGTCTGGGAGCGGCTCCGGGCCCGGCTGGCACCGGACGGGCTGCTGGTGGAGGGGACCTGCGACGAGATCGGGCGCCGGCACGTCTGGGTCGCGATCGGACCGGAGGGCCCCCGTACGGTGACCTTCGCGGCCCGGCTGGGCGGCCTCGGACTGCCCTCCGACCTGGCCGAGCGGCTGCCCAAGGCGCTGATCCACCACAATGTGCCGGGCCGGCCGGTGCACGCCTTCCTCGCCGACTTCGACCGGGCCTGGGCGGCGGCCGCGCCGTACGGGGCGTTCGGCGCCCGGCAGCGCTGGGTGGCCGCGTGCACGGCGCTGGCGGGCAGCTGGCCGCTGGTGGACGCGCGCGGGCGGTGGCGGCAGGGCGAGGTCACCGTCCCCTGGTCGGCGCTCGCTCCGTAGCCGGCGGCGGACCCGGCGCGGCCCTGGGCGGCCACCGGGTGGCGCCGGTCCGGGCCGGAGCGGGTGAGCGAGCCCGGGGATTCACTCGAACGAGTTATCGAATACCTCTGGCGTGTTGACGCCCCGTCACGCCACGATGGGGGCACTCGGCCGACGCCTCACCTTTGACCCTTTCCGACGCCCTCCGACCCTTCCCGCCCTTCCGGCCCGGCGATCCGCCTCGCCTCTCCCCTTCTCCTCGCCACCACTCCGACCGCGACCCACCACCGGTCCCCCGGCTCCCGCCCTCGGCCGCTACGGGTTCCGGCCCCTACGGCCGATCCCCGTCGAGCCCCAACACCCGCCACTCCCGCTCGAACGCCAGGTACGCCTCCGTCCCGAACAGCACGAATCGCACCTCCGCCAGCTCTCGCGCCGGCCCCGACCTCGCCGCCGTGACGGTGCGGAGCGCGATCCGGGCCGCGTCCTCCAGCGGCCACCCGTACACCCCGGCCGACACCGCCGGGAAGGCCACCGTGCGCGCGCCGAGCTCCACCGCCACCCGGAGCGACTCGCGGTAGCACGAGGCCAGTTGCTCGGCCCTCTTGTCGTACTCCTCCGCCCGGTGGACCGGCCCCACCGTGTGGATCACCCAGCGGGCCGGCAGCCGCCCTGCCGTGGTCGCCACCGCGTGCCCGGTGGGCAGCCCCTTGCCGTGGTGCCCGGCACGGAGCCTCCGGCACTCCTCCAGAATCTGCGGCCCGCCCTTGCGGTGGATCGCACCGTCCACGCCACCGCCGCCCAGCAGGGAGGAGTTGGCGGCGTTCACCACCGCGTCCACCTGCTGTTCCGTGATGTCACCCTCGACCAGGGTGATCCGCGTCACCGTCATGTCAACCCTCCGCTGTCCGTCCCGGAGCTCGCAGGCGCGTGCTCCGGCTGCCGCCCCGTCCCTGTCACCCCACCGCCGACCGCACCGCCACCGGCGTGGCAAGAGCCACAACGGCGCCGGGCGGCCGAAGAAATCCCCGGAGTCACGTTATGGTCGCGAGAAGTTCCCCGGCGCAGAGTGCCAGGCGGGCACTGCGGACGGGCGCCGACCGTTACGCACTCGGGGAAAAGGAGGATCAGTCGATGCCCGCAACGGGAGACGGGCGGGCACCTGGTGCCCCGGACCTGTTGGGTGCCCTCGACGGCACCCTCTCCGACCGCGCCCGCAACCGGTCCGCCGCCACCGAGCAGTCGGCCGGTCCGGCCGCCGCGACTCCGCCGATACCCCACCCCCGGTCGAAGGCCTCCGGCACCACCTCCCCGGGCACCTCTCCCGCCGGGCCGTCCGCCGCCCCGCTCAAGCTGCTGGTGATCGAGGACGACGCCTCCGACGCCCAGCTGCTCAAGGCCGCGGTGGCCGACAGCGGCGCCCCGATCGAGATCCACTGGGCCCGCGGGCTGGAGCAGGCCTCCGAACTGCTGGCCGCCGGCTCCTCGGGAAGCCGACGCGGACGACCGCGCGCCGGCGGCTTCAGCTGCGTGCTGCTCGACCTGGCCGCCCCCGCCGACCTGCCGCACCCCTCGGACGCCTCGGACGGTCTGGAGGGCCTGCACGAGCTGCTCCGACGGGCACCGCACACCGCCGTCGTGGTGCTCACCGACGCCGCCGGCGCCGAGCTGGGAGCCGCCGCGGTGGCCGCCGGAGCACAGGACTTCCTGATCAAGCACGAGACGGACGGCCCGCTGCTGGCCCGTGCCCTGCGGTACGCCGTCGAACGCAAGCGGGCCGACGAGTCGCAACGCCGGCTGGTCGAGGCCGAGCTGCGCGGTCAGGAGAACGCCCGCCTCCAGCGTCATCTGCTGCCCACGCCGCTGCTGGACGGCGCCGGGCTCTCCTTCACCCGGCGCTACCGCCCCGGTCGCCGCCGCGCCCTGCTCGGCGGCGACTTCTACGACGCCGTCCGCACCGACGACGGCACCGTCCACGTGGTGATCGGGGATGTCTGCGGGCACGGCCCGGACGAGGCCGCCCTCGGGGTCGCCCTCCGGATAGCGTGGCGCACCCTGGTCTTCGCCGGCCTCACCGGCGAGGCGCTGCTGACCACCCTCCAGCACGTCCTGGAGCACGAGCGGCGCAGCGACGAGATCTTCGCGACGCTCTGCATGCTGGTCATCGAACCCGGCGACGCGCCCGGCGGGCTCGACTCGCTCGGCGCCGTCGAAGAGGCCCGGCTGTACCTCGCCGGACACCCCGCGCCCCTGCTGCTCGGCACGGACCACAAGCCGGTGACGCTGCCGGCCGACCCGGCCGGGCCCGCGCTCGGCCTGCTGCCCTGTGACGACGGCCAGGCCGTCTGGCCGGCGCACCGGCTCGAACTCCGCCCCGGCTGGCGGCTGCTGCTCTACACCGACGGACTGATCGAGGGCCGGGTCGGCGCCGGCTCCCGCCGGCTCGGCCAGGACGGACTGGCCGACCTCGTCGGCGACCACCAGTCCGCCGGGCTGACCAGGGGCCGCCTCATCGACAGCGCGATCGCCGAGGTCGAGGAGCTGAACGGCGGCGCACTGACGGACGATGTCGCCGTCCTGCTGCTGGAACGCAACCCGGTGCAGCTGCTCCTCGGCTGAGGTGGCCGAGGTGTCCGGTCCGGCGCCGACCGGACACCGAACGCCGGACGGCGCGGGGGAACGCGGCGAGCCCCGGTGGTCGCGGATCCGCGACCACCGGGGCTCGGCGTTCCTTGCCCGGCTCCGCCGCCGGCGGGCCGTGCTGGGCTACCAGGGGCCGTACGGGCCCATGTTGCGCTGGTCGCCCCGGCCGCCACCGCGATTGGTCAGCTCCCGGATCGCCGGCCGCACATCGACCGTGTAGACGATCGCGGCCACCAGGCCCGCCAGGGTCAGGAAGCTGGTCAGGAAGTTCGCCCCGAACAGCAGATCGAGCCCGAACGCGATGCCCAGGACGGCCAGCCAGAACCCCTTGGTCTTCTTGTCCGCCGCCCGGTAGCCGTCCTCCGGGCGGGTGGCCGCGTCGATCAGTGCGAACAACTTGAATCCCAGGATGGCGACGGCCAGCCACCAGAACGGGTTCAGGTAGTCCAAGCCCAGGATCTGAGCCACTCCGCCCATCGCGGTCTCCTCTGCGTCTCGGCTCCGGCGTGCCGGCCGCCGCCCATCCTGGCACGGCCGGCCCCGCCACGGTGTCAACGTCCCGAGGTCACCGGATGTGCCCCGGGCCGCGCGTCGCCCACCGGATCGCGGTGGTGCCGACTGCTACTCGGCAGCCTTCTTGGCGCGGGCGGCCTTCTTCGGCGCGGGCGCCCCGGCCGGCTCGACGGCCGGCTCGTCGTCCTCGACCAGCTCGGCGTCGACCGGCTCGTCCTCGACCAACTCGGGCTCGACCAACTCGGGCTCGACCAACTCGGGCTCCGCGGCGGACCGCGCCGTCGCCGGCTCGACCGCGTCGGCCTGACCGCCCCGCTCGACGACACCCTTGCCGCGCTCGGCCAGCTCGTCGTAGGCCTCCTTGGCCTTCACCGCCAGCTCGACCGCACGGCCGACCTGCTGCAGGGCGAAGCTCTGCGCCTTCTCCTGGAGCACCTTGAGGTCGGTGGGCAGGGTGGTGACGGTGCCCGCGACCTTCGCCTGCGCCTCGACCAGCCTGGCCTGCGCGTCCTGGAGCCTGGCGGTGGCCTTGTCCTGCGCGCCCTTGCGGTCCGCCGCCAGGGCCTCGACCTTGCCGGGCACCTCGCGCAGCTTCTCGTAGGCGAGGTCGCCCGCGCCTGCGAGCGCGTAGAGCGGGGTCGGGTCGCTCAGGGTCTTCTTGATCTCGTCCGTGATCGGCATGGCCGGTCCTCCCGTGGTCTAAATTGCCGGGCCGGCGGCCGTCGGGCCATCGGCTTCGGGGTCGTCGGGCGCCGCGTCCGTGTCCTCGCGGGCGGCGTTCTCCTTGAGGAAGGCGTCGTAGACCGCGAGCAGCGCCTGCTTCTGCTGCTCGTTGATCAGCGGATCGGCCAGGATCGAGGCCCGCAGCTCCAAGCCCTCACCCCGCCGCTCCTCCAGGATCCCGGCCTGGACGTACAGCGTCTCCGCCGAGATCCGCAGCGCCTTGGCGATCTGCTGCAGGATCTCCGCGCTCGGCTTGCGCAACCCTCGCTCGATCTGGCTGAGGTAGGGGTTGGACACGCCGGCGGCCTCCGCCAGTTGCCGCAGCGAGTACTGCGCGTTCCGCCGCTGCTCGCGGATGTACTCGCCCAGCGAGCCGACGTTCAGTGAGGCCATGCGCCCACCCTGCCGCACCGTGCTTGCAAATGCAAGCACGGTGCTAGCAACAGCAAACGTGGCGCGCCGGACGCGGCCCGACCCGCCGGTGGACGGCCGGCGGCGGGCCCGGGAACGCCGACGGGCGGCGTACGCCGACGTGGTGCCGGAGTGCGCCGCCCTGGGGCGAGCCGAGTGGCGGGAGGTGACCCGCGCCGTCACGGCGGTTACTTCGGGTCGCGGTTGAAGGTCGAGGTCGACCAGAAGTAGCCGAGCACCGCGAGCCCCACGCACCAGGCGACCGCGAGCCACCCGTTGTGGCCGATCCCGGTGCCGAGCAGCAGGCCGCGCAGGGTCTCGATGGCCGGCGTGAACGGCTGGTACTCGGCGACCGGCTGGAACCAGCCGGGCATGGAGTGGATCGGGGTGAAGGCGCTGGAGAGGAGCGGCAGCAGGATCAGCGGCATCGCGTTGTTGCTGGCGGCCTCGGCGTTCGGGCTGACCAGTCCCATGCCGACGGCGATCCAGGTGAGCGAGGTGGCGAAGAGCACGAGCAGTCCGAACGCCGCGAGCCACTCCAGCACGGTGGCGTCCGTGGAGCGGAACCCGATGGCCACGGCGACGGCGCCGACGAGGACCACGCTCATGACCGACTGCAGCACGCTGCCGACGACGTGCCCGACGAGCACCGACGGGCGGTGGATCGCCATCGTGCGGAAGCGGGCGATGACGCCCTCGGTCATGTCGTTGGAGACGGACACCGCGGTGCCGACCACGGTGCTGCCGATGGTCATCAACAGCAGCCCCGGGACGACGTACGCGATGTAGGCGGAACGGTCCGGAGCTCCGCCGCCGATGCCCGAACTCATCGTGTCGCCGAAGATGTAGACGAAGAGCAGCAACAGCATGATCGGGGTGAGCAGCAGGTTCAGGGTGAGCGACGGGTAGCGCCGCGCGTGCAGGAGGTTGCGGCGCAGCATCGTGTTCGAGTCGCGCAGGGCGAGGGAGAAGGAACTCATCGGACTGCCTCCGTCGGCTGGTCGGGGATGGTGGTGCCGCCGGTCAGGGCGAAGAACACGTCGTCGAGGTCGGGGGTGTGCACGGTCAGCTCGTCCGCCTCGATGCCCGCGGAGTCCAGCCGGTCGAGGACGGCGCGCAGTTCGCGCTGGCTGCCGCCGCTGGGGATCTGCAGCGCCAGTGCCTCGTCGTCGCGGGCGACCTCGCGCAGGGCGAGGGCGGCGGAGCGGTACGCGGCCGGGTCGGTGAAGCGCAGTCGCACGTGTCCGCCGGGCACGAGCCGCTTCAGTTCCCCGGCGGTGCCCTGGGCGGCGATCCGGCCGTCGTGGAGCACCGCGATGCGGTCGGCGAGTTCGTCGGCCTCGTCCAGGTACTGGGTGGTGAGGAAGACGGTGACGCCGTCGGAGACCAGTTCACGGATGATCTGCCACATGGTGTGGCGGCTGCGCGGGTCGAGGCCGGTGGTCGGCTCGTCGAGGAAGATGATCCGCGGATCGCCGACCAGCGTCATGGCGATGTCCAGGCGGCGCTTCATGCCGCCGGAGTAGGTGGAGGCGGGCTTCTTCGCGGCCTCGACCAGGTCGAAGCGCTCCAGGAGCCCGGCGGCGGTGCGGCGGCCCTCGCGGCGGGAGAGGTGGTGCAGGTCCGCCATGAGGAGCATGTTCTCTTCGCCGGTGATCAGGCCGTCGACGGCGGAGAACTGGCCGGTGACGCCGATCGCGGCACGCACCGCCTGGGGGTCGCCGGCCAGGTCGTGGCCGCCGACGCGGATGTCGCCGGTGCCCCGGTCGGCGGAGACGAGGGTGGAGAGGATCTTGACGACGGTGGTCTTGCCGGCCCCGTTCGGGCCGAGCAGGGAGAAGATCGTTCCTTCCGGGACGGCCAGGTCGACGCCGTCGAGCACGACCTTGTCACCGTAGGACTTGCGCAGCCCGTTCGCCGCGATGGCCAGGTTGGTCATGGTGGGTGACTCCTTCGGATTCAGAGGCTGCGGGCGGTGATGTCGCCCTGCGTGGTGGTGGCGTGGATGGTCAGCGCGGCGGTGCCCTCGGCGTTCCTGAGCGCGTTGTGGATCCGGCCGCGGCCGGTGCCGGCGTCCAGGGAGGCGGAGACGCCGGGGGCCGCGTCGACCGACAGATCGCCATCCAGGGTGCGCAGGGTGACGGTGCCGGCCAGGGCCTCGGCGATCCGGATGTCGCCCCGCTGGGTGCTGAGTTCGGCGGGGCCGCCCAGGCGGCCGATCGTGATGTCGCCGTCGAGGACGGTGAGGCGGGCGCTCGCGACCTCGTCGAGTTCGACCGGGCCCTGGGCTCCTTCGAAGACGACGTCGCCGAGCCGTCCGACGCCCCGCAGCTCGGCGCCGGCCGCCTTCGCCTCGACACGGGAGCCGGCGGGCAGCTGGACGGTCACCTCGACGGAGCCGAAGCGGCCGAGGAGCCGGTTCTTCTCCGGCGCGGTCCCGATCCGCAGCACGCCGTCCTCGTAGGTGACGGTGACCTGCTCCGCGGCCTTCACGTCGCGCCCCTTCGCGGCGTCCGCGGGCAGGACCTCGACCGTGGTGTCCGCCCGGTCGGCGGCGATGAACCGGACGCGCCCGGCGGGGATGTCCAGGACGGCGGCGATCGGGGCGGCGGCGGCGAACTTCTGCATCGTGCTCTCCTGCGGCTCGTTGTTTCTGACATTGGAAAAGCTACGTTGCGTTCGCACATCACGCAACAGACTCGTTGCGCCAAATTGCCATCACTGCAGCTGGATGCCCAAATATCGTTGCAACGAGCGTACTTCTAACGCAACGTCAACCACCTCATTCGTTGCATTGGATAGGAAGTGAACGCTATGCTGACGGGCATCAGGGAACCGTGGAAGGAGATCGCGATGCCGGGAGGCAGGCTCACCCAGCAGGAACGTCAGCAGATCGCGCTGGGGGTGGCCGACGGACTCGCCTACGCGGAGATCGCCCGACGCCTCGACCGCCCCACCTCGACGGTCACCCGCGAGGTGATGCGCAACGGCGGCCCCACCGCCTACCGCGCCGACCTGGCCCACCGCGCCACCGAACACCGCACCCACCGGCGCAGGCAGGCCGCGCCCCGGGGGTCGGCGGCGCCCGCGCAGACCGACGGACGCGACGCCGAGGCCGTGCGCGAGTACGAGGAGGTGTTCACCACCCTCCTCATGGGATCGGGCCTGCCCAGGATGACGGCCCGGGTGCTGGCCTCCCTCTACACCACCGACGCGGGCAGCCTCACCGCGTCCGAACTCGTCCAGCGCCTCCAGGTCAGCCCGGCGTCCATCTCCAAGGCGACCACCCTCCTCGAATCCCAGGGCCTGATCCGCCGGGAACGCGACGAACGCCGCCGCGAGCGCTACATCGTCGACAGCGACGTCTGGTACGACGGCATGATCGCCGCCGCCCGGGGCCACAGCCGGTTGGCGGAGACCGCACGGCAGGGCGTCACCATCCTCGGCCCCGACAGCCCGGCGGCCGTCCGCCTGGAGGGCATCGCGCGCTTCGTCGACTTCGTCGGCGAGAGCATGGCCCGCGCCGCGGAGCAGGCCCGCGAGATCCTCTCCACCAAGCCCGCGCCGCCCTCGGGCGGTGCTGCCGAGCCGGTCCCGGACCGCGGGCAGCCGGCCGGGTCCTGACGGTCACGGCCGGTCGTCGTGCCCGGTGGCCGCCCCTGATCCGGACGGGTGCGGACGGGTGCGGGAGGGCGGCCGGAGCGAGCCCGGGAGCCCCGCACCGCCCGCCTCGGCCAGTCCCTGCCTAGTCCCCGCCGCCGCCGGAACGGTTGCCGCCGCGGCGGCGGTTCCTGCGCAGATCGCGCAGCAGGTCGCCCGCCGAGAGGGTCGCCGCCGCCACCGCGCGGACCCACCGGGGCCCGCCGCGGTCCGCCCACACGACGCAGACGCACCCGCCGACGGCGAGCACCAGCACCCCGAGCACCAGAACGGTCATGATCCACCCCTGCAGTCGTCCGTACGGGCTCCGGCAATTCTCTCAGGCCGGGTGGAAACGGGGCAAGACGCCCGACCGGCCCGGACGGGGGGTCAGGCCGCGGCTCGGGTGATGCCGGGCCAGAGCCCGGGGAGGGAGTCGGGAAGGGAGTCGGCGGGGGTGCTGCCGGCCCGGGCGGCGAGGCGGGCGGTGCGGGCCGCGCGGGGGCCGCCCCGGCGCCGTGCCCGGCGCCCACCGCCCACCGCCCACGGGTCCGGGGCGAGGAAGCGGACGACGCCGACGCCGGTGAAGCCGGCGGCGGCCGCGCACATCCCGCACGGCTGGTGACTGCTCCACAGGGTGTGGACGGCGAGGTCCCACCCGGTACGGGCCAGCGCGTTCAGCTCGGCGTGCGCGAGCGGCGTGCCGTGGAGCGGGTCCGTCCCGCCCGGCGGGTCGTACGCGCGGTTGCGGCCCTCGGCGACGATCACGCCGTCGGCGTCGGTGAGGACCGCGCCCACCGGCAACCCGCCGTCGAGCCAGGCGCGGTGGGCCGGCTCCGGACAGCGCCGCGCGCCGGGTGCGAGGGCTGCCCAGGAGGCGTCGAAACCGTCGGTGTTCGCCATCCGGCCGAGGCCGGCGAGCGGGCCGCCCCGGCCGGCATCGGCGGATCAGACGAGCTCGGGCACCCGGACGGGCATCAGGATGGAGAAGGTGCCGTCACGGCCGGCCGTGCGAATGGCCAGCGGGGCGATGGGGCCGGTGAGTTCGAGGACGAGTTGCCCGGGACCGGCGGCCGGGAGGGCGTCCAGGAGGAAGTCGCGGTTGACGGCCACCCGGACGTCCCCGGGCGCCGGGTCGCCGCCGTCGACGACGGTGAGCCGCCCGTCCCGGCCGAGGGTGAGCACGGTGACCTCGCAGTCCTCGCCGTGCGGGCCCGAGGGCAGCCGGCGGGTGGCGCCGGACTCGACGGCGCCGCGCAGCTCGGCGGCGGGCAGGCCCACCCGGTGGACCGGGTCCAGCCGGACCAGCGACCGGTAGTCGGGGTAGTCGTGGTCGAGGGCGGCGCCCTCGATCCGGTGCCCGCCGGTCTCGACCCGGACGGAGCCGGGGCCGAGGGTCAGCCGGGCGTGTTCGGCGCCGGAGCCCAGCAGCGCGCGGATGCCGTCGACCAGGGCGGTCGGGACGATCGCGGCGGTCGGGCCCCCGTCCGGCGCACCCGGCGCGGGTACCGGCAGCGGCACCTCGGCGAGCGCCATCCGGTACCGGTCGGTGGCGACCAGCCGCAGCAGCCCGCCGTCCAGGTCGAACAACACGCCGGACAGCACGGGGACTTCGGGGTCGGAGCCGACCGCGAACCGGACCGCGCCGAGGGCCTCGGCGAGCTCGCGGGCGGGGACGGTGACGGTGTGCGCGGCGGGGGTGGCGGTCACGGGGTTCTCCCTCTGGTCGATCAGCGTGCGGATCAGGGAGAGCTCCCGGCGCGCGTCGGCGAGGCCCGCCTCCAGGTGGCGCAGGTGCGCGTCGACCACCTGGTGGGCCGTGCCGGAGCCGGGCTCCGCGCCGAGCACGGCCCGGATGCCGGCCAGTGGCAGGCCGACCCGCCGGAGGCGGCAGAGCAGCCGGGCGTCGGCGAGTTGGCCGGGTGCGTACCAGCGGTAGCCGGTCTGCGGGTCGACCCGGGCGGGGGTGAGGACGTCGGCGCCGTCGTAGAAGCGCAGCGCGCTGACGCCGAGGCCGCTGTCGCGGGCCAGTTCACCGATGCTGCGCAGGTCGCTCTCCATGCCCCGGACTCTGTGGCCTCGACCAGGTCGAGGGTCAAGCCGCACGGCCGGACCGGGGACGACGATACCGATCGCGGCCGGCACCGCCCCCGGCACCGCTGTCGCCGGGGCCCACCCCCCGCCGGCCCCCGCCCCGCCGTCCGGGTGGTTCCGCGAGCCACCCGGACGCCATGGTTGAACTTTGAACGAAACCGTCCTAGAGTGGAGCCAACAAGTTGAAGCCTAAACAAATGGCTTCGGACCCGAGGAGGAGCCATGGGCCTTTTCAACCGCACCAAGACCACCGCCACGACCACCACCGCCACGACCACCACCGCCGTCGCCGAGGCCCCGGCCGGCCCGGACCTGGGCCACCTCAGCGGCGACTGGGCGATCGACACCACCCACAGCGAGGTCGGCTTCTCGGTGCGCCACGCCATGGTCACCAACGTCAAGGGCCGCTTCACCGAGTACGTCGGCAAGCTGCACCTGGACGGCACCTCCCCGCACAACTCCAGCGCCGAGCTGGTGATCAAGGTCGCGAGCATCGACACCAACCAGGCCCAGCGCGACGAGCACCTGCGCACCGGCGACTTCTTCGCCGCCGAGACCTACCCGGAGATCCGCTTCCGCAGCACCTCCGCCGAGCGCCTGCGCGGCGACTCCTACCGGATGACCGGCGAGCTCACCATCAAGGACACCACCCGGCCGATCGTGCTGGACCTCGACTACACCGGCAGCGCCACCGACGCGTACGGCGCCGAGCGGGTCGGCTTCGAGGGCGCGGCCGTGCTGGACCGCACCGACTGGGGTCTCAGCTACAACGCCGCGCTGGAGACCGGTGGCGTGCTGATCGGCGAGAAGGTCAAGCTCAGCTTCGACATCTCCGCCGTCAAGGCGGCCTGACCCGGCCGACGGCGCCACTGCCCCGCGCGCCCGGCACCGGCCGTTCCGGTGACAACCGCCCCGGGCCGGACCGGCGCGCCCGCACCCGACCCGCCCCTGCCGACCCCCGAGCGGCAGGGGCGGGATCGCGCTCCGGCCGCGCGCCTGCGGCCGTGCCTACGCCGCGAGCAGCGCGGCGTCGGACTCAGCCAGCCAGCTGTCGGCCGGGCGGCGCAACCAGCCCTCGCGCGCGCCGAGTTCGGCGGCCGCCGCGCCCAGCGCGGCCAGGCCGGGGTGGAGCGGCTCCGGGCGGTGCACCAGGCTGACCAGGGTCAACGGCACCGGCTCGACCAGCGGCACGTTCACCACCCCGGGGATCAGCGGGCCGCCGGTGGTGGTCAGCATCGGGTCGCCGTGCCGGGTGAGGTAGCGGGCGGTCTCGTCCACCCCGACCGGCGGGACGTACGGCGCGGCCGGCGCGAGGCCGTGGGTGCGCAGCAGCCGGGTGCCGAGGTCGGCCCATTCGGTGGTGGCCGGGTTGCCCGCGCAGACGTCCACCGGGTGCCCGGCCAGGTCGGCGAGCCTCAGCACCGGCCGGCCGGCGAGCGGGTGGCCGGCCGCCATCATCACCGAGACCCGCTCCAACCGGACCGGCGTCTGGGCCAGTTGGGCACGCGTCCCGGCCGGCAGGCCGGCGAAGCGGCCGAACGCGGCATCCAGCCGGTGCGCCACCAACTCCTCGGCGGCCGCCGCGAGTCCGCCGAGGAAGCGGGCCAGGATCTCACCTTCCGGCCAGGCGGCCCGGGCCCGTTCGAGCACCCGGTCGGTGGTCAGGTCGGGCCCGGTGACATCGCTGTTGAGGTCCAGCAGCAGCGGGCGCCGCTCGGCGCCGTTGACGATCTCGTCGTGCAGGGCGAGCAGTCGGCGGGCCCGCGGCAGCAGCCGCTGCCCGGCCGGGGTGAGGCCGACGCTGCGGGTGGTCCGGGTGAGGAGCGCGTCGCCGAGCAGCCTCTCCAGCGTGCGGATGTCCCGGCTGAGCGCCTGCTGGGCGACGTGCAGCCGCTGGGCGGCCCGGCCGAAGTGCAGGGTCTCGGCCGTCGCGACGAAGCCCCGGAGCAGCCGGGGGTGCAGGTCATGGGGCATGGCGGCAGATTAACAACACCATGATGTGAGTGCGGCGAAACAGGTGTTGGACCGGGACGGGGCCACTGCCCGAGGCTGGAGCCCTCCCCCTCCCCTCCCCGAGGAGTTCCGTGCTCGCGTCCTACCGACGACTGTTCGCGCCGCCCGGTACCGTCGCGTTCACCCTGGCCGGGCTGCTCGGCCGGCTCACGATGTCGATGACCGGCGTCGCGCTGGTGGTGCTGCTCTCGGAGCGGCGCGGCTCGTACGCGCTGGCGGGCACCGTCGCGGCGGCCGGCCTGGTCACCGGCGCGATCGGCATGCCGCTGATGGGCCGGCTGGTCGACCGGTACGGGCAGGCCCGGGTGGCCGTCCCGGCCACCGTGTACAACGCCGTTCCGCTCCTCGGCCTGCTGCTCTGCGTGCGGCTCGGCGCGCCCGACTGGACGCTGTACGCCTGCTGGGCGGCCTGCGCGGCGGCGCCGAACCTGGGCGGTATGGCGCGGGCCCGCTGGGCGCACCTGTACCGGGACGACCCGGCTGCCCGGCACCTGGCCAACTCCTTCGAGCAGTCGCTGGACGAGCTCTGTTTCATGGCCGGACCGGTGCTCGCGATGGTCCTCTGCACCGCGGTGGCGCCGGAGGCCGGTCTGCTGGCCGCCGGCGTCTTCGGCAGCGCCGGCGCCCTGCTGTTCGCCGCCCAGCGCCGGACCGAACCCCCGCTCGCCGACCGGACGCCGGACCGGCGGCACGGCTCGCCGCTGCGGATCCCCGGGCTGCGGGTGCTGCTGCTGACCTTCCTCGCCACCGGCGTGGTCTTCGGCTCGACGGAGCTCACCACCGTGGCGTACGCCGACGCCCTCGGGCACAAGCCGCTGGCGGGCGCGCTGCTGGCACTGGTCGCGGCCGGGTCGTGCGCGGCCGGGCTGGTCTTCGGCCTGCTCCGGCCGCGCCGGGCGCCGGGCGCCCGGTTCCTGTCCGGCGTCACGGCGATGGCCCTGCTGCTGCTCCTGCCGCTCGCCGCCGGCCTGGGCGGCGCCGGGCTCGCCCTGCTCGGGGTGGCCCTGTTCGCGGCCGGGACGGGTACCGCTCCGACCATGGTCACCGGTATGACGCTCGTCCAGGAGCTGCTCCCGCGGCGACAGTTGAACGAGGGCATGGCGGTGGCGGTCTCCGGCATCGTGATCGGCATCTCGGCCGGGGCGGCGCTGGCCGGCGCGGTCGCCGAGCACGCCGCCCCCGGGACCGGCTACTGGCTGCCGGCCGGCGCCGCCGCGCTCGCCCTGCTGATCGCCCTGGCCGGGCGCCGTCATCTGCGCGCTCCGACC
Source organism: Kitasatospora sp. NPDC091207 (assembly GCF_044768625.1). Lineage (NCBI taxonomy): Bacteria > Bacillati > Actinomycetota > Actinomycetes > Kitasatosporales > Streptomycetaceae > Kitasatospora > Kitasatospora sp. NPDC091207. Next base: position 590,197 of record NZ_JBIVVS010000001.1, on the reverse strand, counting down.
GCTCCCTCGGCGGAGCGGGAGTCCGGACGGGTTGTCAGTACCGCGCGTTAGCGTGACCACCATGGAACCGGCCGTCATCCGCTACCTCCGCGGCGATGCCACCGCGCCCCAGGGCAAGGGCGTGAAGGTGATCGCGCACGTCTGCAACGACCTCGGCGGGTGGGGCCGGGGTTTCGTCCTGGCGCTCTCCCGGCAGTGGCCGGAGCCGGAGGCCGCGTACCGGCGCCGGCACCGGGAGCGCGCGCGGAACGACTTCGGCCTGGGCGCCGTGCAGGTGGTCCAGGTCGAGCCGTACGTCCGGGTGGCCAACATGGTCGGCCAGCGCGGCATCCGGACGGGCCGTTCGACCGGCGCCCCGGTCCGGTACGAGGCGATCGACACCGCCCCGGCGACGCTGGCCGGGCAGGCGCTGACGCTCGGCGCCTCCGTCCACATGCCCCGGATCGGCTGCGGTCTGGCGGGCGGGCGCTGGGAGCTGGTCGAGCCGCTGGTGACGGCCCGCCTGGTGGACCGGGGGGTGCCGGTGACGGTCTACGACCACGACTGAGCAGCGGCCGCGAGCCGTGCTACCGCGCCGGCGCACCGTCCCGGGCCCCGGCGCCCGGCCAGGTGTACTCGTACTCGGGCAGCGCGTACCCGCCCGGGAAGACGCCCTCCTGCTCCGCCGTCCGGCGGCCGCCCTCGCGCTCGTAGAAGGCGACCGCCCGGGTGTTGTCGCGCAGCACCTCCAGGTAGAGGTCGGCTCCGGGGTGGCACGTCGCCAGGTGGTCGTGCACGGCGTCGAGCAGCGCGTGGCCGATGCCGCCGCCGGTGCGGCCGGGCCTGACGTGCAGGTTGTCGAGCAGGATCCGGCCGTCGGGCTGCGGCACCACATAGGCGAACCCGACGGCTTCACCGGCCTGTTCGGCGATCAGCAGCTCGGGCGTGTTGGCCGGTTCGCCGTAGTCGGCGGCCAGCCGCAGCGCCCACACCTCGCTCCGCTCGTCGGCCAGCCCGTCGCCCAGTGCCTGCTCCGGGACGATGCCGGCGTAGGCGGTCCGCCAGCTGAGGGCGTGCAGCTCGGCAACGGTCGCGCTGTCGGCCGCGGTGCCGCGGCGGATGGTGACGTCCATGGGGCGAGCCTGCCACAGTCGCGGACTTGAACATGTTCAAGCTTTGGCCCTACAGTCGTTCCCATGCTTTTGAACACGTTCGAAAGACAAGAGGGCGGAGCGTCGGCACCGGATGCGGAGGGGGCATCCGGTACCGCGCGCACCGACACCGGCTGGAGCTGACCGATCCGGCTAGGCTCGGGGCCGTGGACGACCTGGCAGCGACGAACGGCGCGAACGACAAGACGAGCACGAACGGCACGGACAGCCCCGAGGACGCGACCGGCGCGCCGTCGGCCCCGGCGGCACCGGCGGCACCGGCCGGCGAGGTACGCGGCAGCCGCGCCCAGCCGAAGACCGACAAGAGCGAGCAGACCCGGGCGCTGATCCTGGAGACCGCCATGCGGCTGTTCCAGGAGCGCGGCTACGACAAGACCACCATGCGCGCCATCGCCACCGAGGCGGGCGTCTCGGTCGGCAATGCCTACTACTATTTCTCGGCGAAGGAATTCCTGATCCAGGGATTCTACGACCGGATGACGCATGACCACGCGGCGGATGCCAGGAACCGTATGGCCCACACCCGGGATTTCGCCGAGCGCCTGGAAATCGCGCTGACCTCCTGGCTGGACACCGCCGCGCCGTACCACGAGTTCGCCGCGCAGTTCTTCCGGACGGCCGCCGACCCGACCAGCTCGCTGAGCCCGTTCTCCAACGAGTCCCACCCGGCCCGGGCGACGGCGGTCGCGCTGTTCCACGACGTCCTCCAGGGCTCCGAGCTGGCACCGAAGCTGGACGCCGAACTGGTCGAGCTGCTGCCCGACGTGCTCTGGCTGCACCTGATGGTCGTGGTGCTCTACTGGGTCTTCGACCACACCGAGGACACCGAGCGGACCCGGGAATTCGTCCGCCGGTCCACCCCGATGGCGGCCCGGGTCATCAATCTCTCGCGCTACCGGGTATTCCGCCCGATCGTCCGCGACGCCAAGGGCCTCATTCAGGACTTCATCCTGCCGACCATCGGGAAGACCGCCGTCAAATAGCGGCAGGAAAGACCGGGGACAAGGCAACGGCCGGACGCCCCGAAGGTTCGGAGCGCCCGGCCGTGCAGCCCTCGGGTCGGCGTGTCGCGGGTGCCCCGGCCGGCCCGGACCGAGCGGACGCCGCACAGCGCCGCCGACGACGGGTCAGAAGATGTCGGGGTTCCAGGCCCGCAACGGCGTGCGCAGCAGCAGGTCGGCGGCGGCGGCCGCGCCCGGCCGCAGCTCGGTGACCAGGCCGGCCGCAGCCAGCCGGGGGGCGGTCTCGCCGCCCAGGTACAGCGAGCCGAGCGCGGAGGCGTCCAGCGCGAGGTCGGCCTCGTCCGTGGTGCGGGTGCAGCGGCCGCTGCCGTCGGCGGCGACCTCGACGGCCCACCGGCCGGCCGCGAAGCCGTCCCGGTCCTCGACCTCCAGCACCACCCGGCCGGGCGCGCCGTACGTCCGGGCGTCGAAGGCGGCCTCGACGTCGAGCACCCGGAGCCACATGAAGTCGGCGTTGTCCACGTAGGGGGTGGCGGCGCGCGGGTCGGCCAGCAGCAGCGGCAGCGGGTTGTCCGGTCCGATGTTCTCGGCCACGACCTTGCGCACCCAGTCGACGGAGAGGACGAACCGCCACAGCTCGGCGGCGGTGCCCAGGTCCAGCGCGAGGAAGTCGACGACGGTGAGGGTGCAGTTCGGGTAGCTGCCGTCCCAGTTGTCGTCGACCCGGTAGACGACCAGGCCGGTGGCGGTGCCCTCGGCGTCCCGGTGGACGGCGGCGAAGGGCTCCTTCCAGTCGAAGCCCGACACCTGGATCTCCCCGGTGTGGCGCTTCCACCAGAGCTCGTCGCGGGCGATCGCGCCGGGCTGGGTGAGCCGCCAGCGGTCGTGCAGCTCGGGGCCCGCCTTGCGCAGTTCCTCCATGGTGGCGAAGTCGATCCGCCCGCCGGGCACGGTCGGCAGGCCCGCGCGCAGGCCCCGGGCCCGCAGCAGGTCGACGTTCCAGCCGTGGCCGCGGGTGGCCGGGCCGAAGCCGAACCGGCCGTAGATGTTGTACTCGGCGGCGACCAGGATGGCGACGGCCGTGCCGCGCTCACGGGCGGCCGCCAAGTCCCCCGTCATCATCCGGCTGAGCAGGCCGCGCCGGCGGTGGGTGGCGGACACGGTGACCGAGCTGATGGCGTCCGCCTCGACGACCGCGCCACCGGGGACGGTCAGTTCGACGTCGAAGCTGCGGAAGGTGGCGACGTGCCGGCCGCCGTCCAGGGCCGCGAGCACCCGGCCCGGCTGCCACTGTTGGCGCCGGAAGTCCGCCGCGCTCTCCACGTGCGAGCGGAGGAACCCGAGGACGAGTGCCCGGTCCCAGCCCTCGATCTCGTCCACGTCGATCGCCCGGATCTCGACCCCGCCGACGCGCTCGTCCACCCGGCCGTTGCCCGGGTCGCGGGTCCCGCCGTCCACATCAGTGCCCATGACGTCACGGTACGACCGCCTTCCGAGGACGGCACCTGATTTTCGAGCCCGCGCCGGACGGCGCCGCGCACGGTCTCCCGCCGGGGTCTGCCCGGCCCGACCGGCTCCCTCCCGGCGCTGTCGGTCCGCTCTGGCATCGTGGCGCCATGGGCGAACAGGTGGAGCGGGTCGACGAGCAGGACCGGGTGCTGGCGGTCGTGGACCGCGACGAGGCCATCCGCAACCGGTGGCTGCACCGGATCGCCACGACCGTCTGCCGCGATCCCGCCGGGCGGTTCCTGGTGCACCGGCGCCCCGACGACGCCTCGCGCTTCCCCGGCCAGTACACCTGGCTCGTCGGCGGGGCCGTGGCGGCCGGCGAGTCCTACGCGTCGGCCGCGGCCCGGGAACTCGCCGAGGAACTGGGGGTCCGGGCCGAAGCCAGGTTCGTCCTCAAGTTCCTCTGCCGAGGAGCGATCAGCCCCTACTGGCTCGGCCTGCACGAAGCCGTGATCGTCCGGGCCGTCACGCCGGACCCCTCGGAGATCGCCTGGCACGCCTGGCTCACCAGGGACGAACTGCGCACCGCCGTCCACGGCGACTCCTTCGTCCCCGACGGGCGGGAGGCCTTCGCCCGCTACGAGGCCCTTGCCGGGGCGGCCGGCAACTTCGGCTGAGCCGCCGGCGGAGTCGGCGGGAAGCACCCCCGGCCGCACCTCCGGCACGTCCTGCGCGACGGCCGGGCCGCAACGTCTTCACGAGGGCCCGCCACGGTGCCGCCCCACCGTCCGGACCGCCGTGCGCACACCCTGCCACGGGCCGGGCCGGCCTACGGGCGGGCGTAGAAGTCCGGGGTGCCCATGATCCAGAGGCTGGCCTGCTTGACCGGCATGCCCGGGCGGGGGGCCTCGATCATCTGGTCGTCGCCGATGTAGAGACCGACGTGGTGGATGTCGGCGGCCCGCCCGGTGTCGGTCCAGAAGACCAGGTCACCGGGCTGGAGCTGGCGGTAGCCGATCCGGGTGCTCTGCGCGTACTGGTCGGCGGCGAAGTGGTTGAGCTGCTTGCCGCCCTGGCGCCAGGCCATCATGGTCAGCCCCGAGCAGTCGTAGCCGCCGGGGCCCTCGCCGCCCCAGACGTAGGGCAGGCCGACCTTGGAACGGGCGAAGGCCACGGCGGCGGCCGCTCCCTCCGCCGACCAGGGCCGGGCGGCCGGGGGCGGGGCCGCTGTGGGCGCCTTCGCCGCGCCCGCTGCCTCGGCGGCCGCCTTCGCCGCCGCCGCCTTCTCGGCAGCGGCCCGTTCCGCGGCGGTTTGTTCCGCGGCCGCCCGTTCCGCGGCGGCTTGTTCCGCCGCCGCCTTCTCGGCCGCCGCCTGTTCCGCGGCGGCTTGTTCCGCCGCCGCCTTCTCGGCCGCCGCCTGTTCCGCGGCCGCCTGTTCCGCCGCCGCCTTCTCCGCGGCGGCCCGGGCGGCGGCCTCGGCCTCGCGGGCGGCGATCGCCTCCAGTGCCTCGCGCCGCTGCCGCTCCAGTTCGACGGTGGTGTGGCGGGCGGCGGCGAGGTCGGCGAGCAGGTGTTCACGGCGTTGGCCGACGGCGACGACCTGGGTCTGCTGGGCGGCCAGCCGGGCCTCGGCGCGGCCCCGGGCCGCGCCGACCTCGGCGGCGGCCTTCTCGGCGGCCTCGGCGGCGGTGCGGGCGGCGGCCGAGGCACGGGTCGCGGCGGCGGCGGTGCCGGTGGCCGCGTCCAGGATCTGCCGGGTGCGGTCGCTGGCGACGCCGACCACCGCGGCCTGGTCGCCGGCCTCGCGCGGTCCGCGCGCGCCGATCAGGGCGTTGATGGCGGAGAGCTCGGCGGTGGTGCCCTGACGGTACGTTTCGGCGGCCAGCTGGGCGGCGTTCTCGGCGGCCTCGGCCCGCGCGGCCTCGGCGGTGGCGGCCCGTCCGGCGGCGGCGGACTCCTCCGCGCGGGCCCGGGCGAGCGTGAGCTGCGCGCCGTTGTACGCCTCGACGGCCTGCTCGGCGGAGCGGCCGGCCCGGTCCAGTTCGGCCGTGGCCGCGGTGAGCCCGGCTTCGATGGTGGCGACCGAGGCGGCCCGGCGGTCGGCCTCGGCCCGGGAGCGGTCGACCTCCTCCGCGGAGGGGTAGGGCCCGTCGGCGGGCGAACCGGACGGCACCGGCGAACCGGCCGTGCCGTCCGGGGTGTCCGCCGGGGCCGCGCCGGCGGACGGCGGCGCCGGGGCGGCCGCGGCGGCGGGGAGCAGCCCGAGCAGGGCGGTGAGGGACAACAGGAGGGTCGGCAGGATCCTGCGCGCCACGAGACATCCCTTCTCAGGTGTCGGACCAGGGCCGTCCGGAGAGCACGACGGCGAACCTGGCGAAATATCCCATCACGTGACAAGTGGGTCACTGCTCGCCATATTCTCAAGCCGGGCGGCTCTCACACCCCAAGCCCGCGCCGCCGGCCGGGTGACCTGTCAGATGATCTGACTGGGCATCACCAACACCCAGGCGCACAAGGGTATACGAACTACCGGTGGATCCGGCGGGTGTGCGGCCGGGGCCGGGGGTGTCGGTCGGGCCGGGGCTCCAGACCGGTCGGACGCACCGCATAGGTACGACTGCGGCCGGCCCGGACGGTGCGGCGGCGCTGCTGCGCCCGGGGCCGGGGGCCGGACTCGGGCGCGCCCGGCCCCCGCCCGGCGGCGGCCGTGCCACCGGGCGCGGGGGCCGCCGCCGAGCGGCGGTCGGCCAGCCGGGCGGAGCGGCGGGTCAGCGCGCGGGCGGCGTGCGCGTCGAGGTGGGCGGAGGCCCGGGCGGCCATCCGCTCGGCGACCCGGTGGGCGGCGGGGTGGCCGGCCGGCACCTTGTCGGGGGCACCGGCGATCAGGTCGAAAAGCCAGGTACGGGCGATGTCCGCACGCCGGTGCAGTCGGCGCTCGCGCCGGAGCGCGCGGGCCCGGCGACGCGGGCGGGTCGCGTAGCGCCAGCGCGCCCACGGGCTGCTCGGGCGGGCCAGCCGGATCGCGCCGATCCAGGAGAGGCCGGGCACCATGATGCCGAGCAGACCGGTCCACACCTTGCCCTTGAGCAGGGTGACGACCGAGACCAGCGCGTTCACCGAGATCACCGTGACCAGCCCCCACCTGGTCTCCTGACTGGGCACCACGCCGAGCGGCACGTACCCGACGAGCAGCAGCGAGGTGCAGAGGATGCCGAAGATCACCGCGTCCACCGACTTGCGGCCCTGCTCGCCCCAGTAGACGTCGTCCAGGTGCAGGATCAGCGCGAACTCGTCCAGCACCAGGCCGCAGCCGATGCCGAAGATCAGCCCGAACACGTCGATCCACGGGTGGCCGCCGTAGGTCGCGAACACCCCGATGCCACCGGTCAGCAGGAAGCCGAGACCGAACACCATGTGGTGGATGTGCAGGCCGCCGGGGGTGACGTTGCCCGGCCACCAGCGCACCTCGGCCCGGATCATCCGGACGCTGAACCGGATCAGGACGAAGGAGGTGATGAATCCGACCAGCAGCAGGAACAGCGGTTGCTTGTGCGCGGCGACGATGTGCTCGCGGTAGCCGTCCAGCAGTGTGGTCATGCGTCTTACCTTCGTTCCTGGTCCTGCGTCCGGCCTGCCACGACATGACCCGGGGGCCAACACCGGGCCAACGAGTCCGCCTCCCGCGCCGACCCGGCGCGGGTCGGGGCGGGGCGGTCAGAAACCGCGGGTGCGCTTGGCCGCCCGGCGGGGGGCGACGGGGTAGAGCTCCGGCCGCGCGGCGCCGGCCGGGAGCTTCATGAAGAGCCGGGCGATCTCCCCGCCGAGGTTCACCCCGATCGCCAGTGCGAGGGCGATCGCGGCAGCCCTGGTGATCTGGACCAGGCCGCCGCTGGCGTGGCCCTGGGCAAAGGAGAGCATGCCGAGGTAGAGCGCCGAACCGGGCATCAGCGGGCCGATCGCGGCGGTCACGTAGGGCAGCGCGGAGCCGTACCGGTAGCGGGCCATCAGCTGGCCGAAGAGGCCGACCAGGCCGGCCGCCACGCCGGTGGCCGCGATCGGGGAGACCCCGGCGTTGTAGACCAGCGCGCCGTAGCTGGCCCAGCCGATGCCGCTGTTGAGGGTGACCAGGGCGAGCAAACGCCGGTCGGTCTGCAGCAACATCGCGAAGGCCAGCGTGAGGACCAGCGCGGCGATCATCTGGACCGGCGGGTAGTTGACCCCGACCAGGCTCTCGTCCGGCTTGAGCTGGGGATCGAAGCCGACCCCGAGGTAGAGGATCAGCATCACGCCGATGACGATGCCCGCCACCAGGTAGATCACTTCCAGCAGCCGGGCGGCCGCGGTGATGTAGAAGCCGGTCAGGCCGTCCTGGACGGCGGCGACCAGGGCGCGCCCGGGCAGCAGGGCGAACAGCCCACCGGTGATCACCACGGAACCGCGCAGGCCCCAGTCGTTGAGCGAGAGGATGATGCCCGAGGCCGCGGCCGGCATCGCGGCCAGCACGAACTGGTAGAACTCCGGCAGCCCGCGCCGGGCGATCAGCGAGGCCAGCCGGTCGCCGAGGACGGCCGCGATGAACGCGCTGGCGAAGACCAGCCAGGCCTTGTCGTCGATCCGCCCGCCGACCAGGAAGGTCGCCGCGCCGGCCAGCAGCCCGGTGTTCAGCGAGAGCAGCCAGGCCGGGTACGGGTGCCGGTTGCGGCGGATCAGCGCGAGCCGGCGGTACGCGTCGTTGACGGAGACCTTCTCGCCGGTGATGTCGGCGACCAGCTCGTACACCGCGTTCAGCCGGGTGTAGTCGGAGGTGCGGCGGCGGACCACCCGGTCCGCGGTGACGGGCGGCTCGACCAACGAGGGCTGGTGCGAGATCCCGATCAGGGTGAAGGTGACCTGCGGTTCGCAGCGGTCCAGCCGGTAGGCGTGGGCGATGCCGAGCATGGCCGCCTCGACGTCCTCGGCGGCCTCGCCGCTGGCGAGCAGCAGTTCGCCGATCCGGAGCGTCAGGTCGAGGATCCGCGGGACGTTGCGGGCGGCGGAGGGGTGCAGGTCGCGCGGGGTCCGCTCGAAGGCCGGGCGCTCGGACATCGGGGTGCGCAGCAGGGTGCGCATCCGGTCCGGCCAGGGCGCCTCACCGGGGGCGCCCGGCGTCAGGGTGGGGACGGCGATGCCCGCGGGCGGGGTGTAGCCGGCGGCCCGCCACTCCTCGGGGGTGAGGGTGTCCTCGGCGACCGAGCGCCGGCGGTGGGCGGGAACGGTCGCGGTGTCGGCTCCCCCGGTGGTGCCCGCCCCGGGCCTCCCGGCCCCCTCCACCGCGGCCGGCGGCTGCGGCGCGCCCGGGGCCACGGCCGGTTCCGGCTCGCCCGAGGGCTCCGGGTTCAGCAGGCCCCTGGTCTCCCGGACCGGCGACACGAGCGGGATCACGGTGGCGGGTTCGACGGTCGGGGCGGGGTGGCCGAGCAGGCCTTCGGTGGGCGGGGCCTCGGAGGGGTGGGGCGGGAGCGCCGGCGGGTTCGGGCGTGCCTGCCGCGCCTGACGGGCCGCCCTGCCGCCCCTGGCCCGCTTGCCTGCGCCCGGCCGGCCCCGCTTAGGCACTTCCCACTCCTTGCCGCCCCTGGTGACGCCGGGTCGGCCCGGCCACCGTTCGATCTCGGGTTACACCTTGCCTGATCGAACGGTCGGACGCACATGTACGTCCCGGCGGGCGGCCGGGACCGGGGGTGCCTACCCGGCGTGGTCGTGGGCGGGGGCCGACCGGCCGGACCGGCGGGCGCGCAGCAGTTCGATCACCACCGGGACCACCGAGACCAGCACGATGCCGACCAGGATCGCCTCGATGTTCTCCCGGACGAAGGGGATCCGGCCGAGGAAGTAGCCGAGCACCGTGACCCCGGCGCCCCAGAGCACGCCGCCGACGATGTTGAAGACGACGAAGGTGCGGTAGTTCATCCTGCTCACCCCGGCGATGACCGGGGTGAAGGTCCGCACGATCGGCACGAAGCGGGCCAGCACCAGCGCCTTGGGCCCGTGCCGGTCGAAGAAGGCGGCCGCCTTCTCCACGTTCTCCCGCTTGAACAGCCGGGAGTCGGGCCGCCGGAACAGGCTCGGCCCGACCTTGCGGCCGAAGAGGTAGCCGACCTGGTCCCCGGCCACCGCGGCGGCCACGATCAGCGCGCAGACCAGCCAGAGCGGCTGGTGCAGGAAGGTGCCGCCGGCCACCAGCAGGCCGGTGGTGAAGAGCAGGGAGTCGCCGGGCAGGAAGAAGCCGATCAACAGACCGGACTCGGCGAAGACGATGGCCAGGATGCCGATCAACCCGAAGGTGGAGATCAGGGTGGTCGGATCGAGCCAGGACGGGCCGAGGGCGAGGCTGGTCACGGGGCAGACACTCCTGGAGGTCGACTCTTGGCAATGAAACAGTAAAGCATTTGCCAAGGACCTCTAAACCCGGAGCCCCTGCCCCGTCCCCGCACCCCGCTCCGCGGCGCCCCGCTACAGCCCGTAGCGCTCGATGATCTCCTCGTGCCGGGCGGTGTCCGCGCCCGCCGCCTCGGCCAGGGCGAGCCAGGCCGGCGGGTGCGGCCAGGCCGCGGTGAGCCGCCGCAGCAGCGCGTCGGCCTCGGCGGCCTGCGCGGTGGGCGGCACCCCGACGGCGGCGTAGATGCCGGGCAGCACCTCGTCCTCGTCGGCCGGGTCGGTGATGGTGTACTGCTCCCCGCTGTAGGCCCAGACCGCGTAGCCGGCCTGCCCGAGCTCCTCGCGCAGCCCGGCCCAGGCCTCGTCGCCGGGCCATCCGCCGTCGAGCCAGTAGGTGGTGTAGCCGGCCGGGTCGAGCAGCGTCAGCAGCCCGAACACCGGGCGCCAGGCGCGCTTCTCCTCCTCCGGGGCGTCCGGGCCGGGCGGGTCCTCCAGCAGGGCCGGGCCGAAGACCACCACGTCGCCGTGGTTGAGCGTCAGGTCGTCGCCGAGCACCGGCAGGACGCGGGCGGTGGCCGGGCCGGTGCGGACGGCCGGGAGGTCGGCGCTCGCGCCGTTGGTCCGGGTGGCCCGGACGGTGACGAGCTGCCACTCCTCGTCGACCGGGCCGTCGGGCTCGTCGAACTCGATGCCTATCAGCGCGCCGGCCGTGCGGACCGCCGCCCAGTCCCGGTTGACGGTGGCGGCGGTGATCAGGTGCCAGAGGTCGGGCTCCTGGACGGTGCGGTGCAGCTGCTCCGGCGGGGTGCCCCCGGTGGGCAGCGCGTGCTCCAGGATCTCCTGGTAGTAGCGCTGCGCGGCCGGGTGGTCGCCCAGTTCGGTGGCCGCGGCGGCGGCCAGCCGGCGGGTGTTGATCCGGTCGGGGTGCAGGGCCAGGATCGCCCCGCACTGCTCCAGCACCTCGGCCCAGCGGCCCTCGGCGGCGGCCCAGCGGGCCCGGATCCAGTGACCGCCGGACGGGCTGGACGGGGCGAGCCGGTCCGCGAGCCGGCGGACGCCCTCGCCGTCCGCGCCGTCGATCAGGGCGCTGCCGAGCACGGCGGCCAGTTCCTCGTTCGCCGGGTCGGCGTCCAGCCGGTCCCAGAGCAGGTCGGCGGCGGCCCGCCGGTGGCCGAGGCCGCCCAGCGCCGCGGCCAGGTCGAGCGCCAGCCCGGTGGCCCCGGCCGGCTCGCCCCGGTACCGGTCCAGGGCGACGGCGAGCAGGTCGGCGCCGGTCTCCCGGGGCGGCCGCGCCTCGGCGAGGTACGCCGACAGCTCGGCCGGCGGGACGGGCAGCTCCGGGACGGGCAGCCCCTCGGCGTCCGCGCGCAGCCGCGCGACCGCCCCGGCGACGCCGTCGGTGCGGCGCAGCTCGGACAGCTTGCGCTCGCCGGAGGCGGCCAGGGTGAGCGCGACCGTTCGGGCACCGCGTCCGACGGCCAGCCGGCCGGCGGCCAGCAGCAGGTCGACGCAGGGGCGGTGCGAGCCGGTGCCGTCGAGGTACCCGACCCAGCCGGCCAGCGCGGCGCCGAGTTCGGCGTCGTTCTCCCGGACGCCGGCCGCGACCAGCAGCTCGACCGTGGTCGTCCAGGCCGCGCGGAGGTCGGCGTGGCGCTCGGCCTCCGCCAGGCCCGGCAGCAGGGCGAGCGCCTCGTCGGTGCGGCCGAGCGAGGCGAGCGCGCGGGCGCGCAGCAGGGCGCCCCAGCGCCGGTCGCTCGCGTCGATCTCCCGCCCGCGGCCGCGCTCGGCCTGCTCGGCGGTGTCGAGCAGGGCCAGCACCTCCTCGTGCCGGCCGAGCAGGTGCAGCGTGCCGGCCCGGGAGTGGTGGAAGTGCAGCGAGAGCCGCTGGCCGGCGGCCTGCATCCGGGCGGCGGCGGTGTCGAGGTGGCTGAGCGCCTCGGCCGGGCGGCCGTCGTCCTCCAGGGCGTCGGAGTACTCCCGGGAGAGGCAGTCGAAGCAGGCCCGGGCGGGCTCGATCCGCTCCAGCGTCTCGGTCAGCACGGCGAGCCGCTCGGGCACGTAGCCGGGGCCGTCGACCCGGGCGTGGCAGATCGCGAAGTCCTGCACCACGCAGACGGACTGCGGGCAGCCGGCCGTCTCCTCGCGGTGCGCGAACTCCAGCAGGTCGACCACCTCGGGTAGGGCCTGCTCGCCCTGGTGCCGCTTGTTCAGCAGGTTCTGCATCCGCCAGTGCCGCAGGTAGACCTCGACCCAGGGCAGGCCGAGCGCCCGGGCGGCGGCGACCGCCTCCGGGTAGACGGCGTCGAGCTGGTCGTTGCGCCCCTCGTTGGCGTGGCCGGGGAGTTCGTAGATGGCGTCGGCCAGTCGCCGGTGGCCGGCTTCGGCCAGCTGCTGGTGGGTGTCGTGGACCCAGGCCCAGATGTCGGTGCTCATGCTGCTTGCGTCTCCCCCTGCGGGTGGTGCGCCGTGCTGGTGGACAGTGTGCCGACCACCGCGGACCGGCCGTCCGCGGTCCCGTACGGCGGCCGTGGTGGCCGGGACGGCCGAGTGGCCGTGGTGGCGGCGGGCCGGGGTCAGCCCCGGCCGGTCGGGCTCCCCGGGTCGCCGGCGCCGCCGAGCCCGCCGAGGCTCCCCGGGTTGTCCGGGATGCCGGGCAGCCCGGCCGGCACGGCGGCGGTCAGCGCGGAGACCGCGGTGCCGATGCCGGCCAGGGCGCCGCCGAGATCGCCGCTGGTGGAGCCGGCCGAGGCCGCCGCCATGATCACCTTGAGCGAGCGGAGCAGCCCGGCGGCGGTGGCGCTGCCGGTGTGCCCGCCGCGGTAGGCGGCGAGCAGGTCCTGGACGGCCGGGCAGGCCAGGTTGAGGTAGAGCCGGGCCTTCACCCCGCCGTCGGACCGGGCGGTGAAGGCCCGGGCCAGCCGCAGCGCCGCGGACGGGATCCGGGCGTCCGCCCGGTCGTCCTCGATCCGGGCCTTCAGTTCGGCCTCGCGGTCGGGGACGAGGACGAGCGGCAGGCCGGGCGGGTCGAACCGGGCCGGGACGAGCTGCTCCCCGGGGTCGGCCAGCGCCGCGGACAGCCAGGCGGCCTCCTCGGCGGGCAGCGGGCGCTCCGGGTCGCGGAACAGTTCCCGGTTGCCGCTCGCACTGCCCAGTTCGACGATCCGGCAGTCCCGCAGCCCGGCGTAGCGGCGCAGGAACGGCAGCACGGCGTAGCGGTCGCCGCGCGCGATCGGCACCTGCATCGCCCGGTACAGCATCTCCTCGAAGCCGCCGCCGCTGCCGAGCGCGACGTGCACCGCGCCGCCGCCGGCGGCCCGCAGCGCACCGGCCGTCAGGTCGCCCTGCGAGGTGGGCACCGGGACGTCGTCGGCGAGCAGGGTGAAGAGCCGGTCGTCGCAGAGCGCGGCGCCGAGCAGGTCCTGGCCGTGCCGGGCGAGGATCCGGCGCCAGACGGCGGGGCGCAGCCGGGCGGTCTCGTAGAGGCCCTCCACCACGGCGTCGGCGAGGGCCTGCTGGAGCGCGCGGTAGTGCTCGTCGCGCTGGAGGTCCTCGCGGCTGGCGGTGGGGGTGAGCCGGCTGGACTCGACCACGCCGCCGATGAACCCGGCCCAGCTGGGCAGCAGGTCGCGGGCGTCCTCGGCGAGCAGCATGCCGCGCAGGTAGACCGCGAGGTCGCGGTTGTCGCTGCTGCCGTAGGTGCCGCCGTCCTGGACCCAGAGCAGGCCGACGGCGTCGCTGCCGCCCTCGGCCGGCCCGCCCTCGACGGGCTGCACCGGGAAGGCGGTGAGCGGTTCGAAGCGGCGGCCGAAGGCGGTGGCGAACCGCATCCGGGCGGCGTGGAGGTCTCCGTCCACCGCCTGGCGCCAGGGCACCGGGACGGCGTTGACGGGCTGCTCGTCGTCGCCGACGAAGACCGGGATCGGCAGCAGCACGCAGTACCGGCCGAGCACCTCGCGCAGCGCGTTCTCGTCGGCGAGGTGGGCGTGTTCGGTCTTCAGGGAGAGTTCGACCAGGGTGCCGGGGGCCGGCCGGGCGGGCACCCGCTCGACGCTGTACTGCTCGCCGCCGAAGCTGCGGTAGCGGTGGCCGAGCCGCGGCTCGCGGTGCGAGGTGGTGGTGACGGTGACCTCGTCGGCCACCGAGAAGGCGGAGAGGAAGCCGAGCCCGAAGGCGCCGATGAGCTCCTGGTTGCCGGTGAGATCGCGCAGCATCCGGGTGTAGCCGGTGCCGACGGTGGCCAGGTAGGCGTGGATCTCCGGCTCGGTGAGGCCGGCGCCGGTGTCCTCGATGCCGACGACGCGCCGGCCGGTGTCGGCGCGGACCCGGATCAGCGGGCGGTGGGCGCCGTCCGGGTCCTCCAGCAGCCGCCGGGTGTGCGAGTCGTGGGCGTTCTGGACGAGTTCGCGCAGGGCCACCAGCGGGGTGGAGTAGAGGTGGGTGGCGAGGACGTTCACCAGTCCGCCGAGATCGACCTCGGTCGTACGCAGATCCTCGGCGGGCGTGGGCCCCTCCGGTCCACTGGCGGGCACGGAGGGCAGGTCGGGCGGGAGACCATCAGACATGGGTCCTCAGTGTGCCAGTGCGACTATCCGGCGACCATTTCTTTCTCGGACCAGGGGTTCGGTCAACCTGGCATTGACAGCCGCACTCTCCCGAAGCCGCCGTCGGAATGAGTCAACCAGCCTTCCTTCGAGGGAACTTGACCGGTTCCGCGTGACCTTTCGCGGCGTCGCCGCCCCTTCCGGTTCGTCTCCTTCATGACACCATCGGGCGAATTGCCACCCATTCGGTGGAGTTCGTCCGCGGTGCTGGTGAATGCTGGTCGTGCGACGTCAGGAACCGGCGCTTCGGGGCGGCCACCCCGCAAGGCGCCACTTTCGCAGTCCACTCTCAGGGAGACCAGCGTGTCCCGTATTCGCGCAGCCGCCGCCGTCACCGCCCTCGGGGCCTTCCTCCTCGTCGGGGTCGGGGCCGCCACCGCGCACGCCGACAACGGCGCCGGTGCCGACCACCACTCCAACAGCAGCGTCGTGAGCAACACCGGCTCCAACAACGTGATCGGCGGCGTCGTCGGCAACGTGGTCAACACCCAGCAGACGGCCACCGGCTCGGGTGCGAGCAACCAGAACAACGGCCTCGCCGTCACCGGCAACGCCGGCAACATCGGCGCCCTCCAGGGCAACGGCAACTTCGCGGCCGACGTGCACCCGCACGTCGTCTTCTAGGCCGGGCCCGTACCCGGCTCCTTCTCGCACCAGGGCGTTTCGCGGCCCGCCCGGGAGTCCCCGCGGGCCGCGGCCGCCGGGCAGGGTGCCCGCCCCCATCGGCACGGGGGCGGGCACCCTGCCGTCGATGGGCGCACCCGTCGCTAGGCGGGTCCGGGCAGGCCCAGCACGGCCCGGCCGAGCCGCCGCAGGCAGTCCCCGAGATCCGGCCGGTCGCGGCACGGAGGGTTCCGCACTCCGTCGTTGACCAGCGCGAACAGGGCGTGCACCCGGATCCGGGCCTCGGCCGCGTCGTACTCGGGACGCACCTGGCGGAGCAGGTCGACCCAGGTCCGCAGGAAGTCCCGGCGGAAGTCCACCGCGGCCCGCCGGTCCGGCGCGGCCAGCCGCTCGGTCTCGCTCACCATGGCGCCCAGATAGTCGCCGTTGCGCCGGGCGAAGCCCACATAGGCGGCCAGCGCGGCCTCCAGGGCCGGCCCGGGGCCGGCGGCGACGGCGATCGCGCCCTCCACCTCGTGCCACAACCGCTCCCGGCTGCGCACCAGCGAGGCGGCCAGCAGCTGGGCCTTGCTGTCGAAGTGCCGGTACACGCTGGGCCCCGATATGCCCACGGCGGCGCCGAGTTGGTCGGTGCTGACGTTGTCGAACCCGCGCCGGTGGAACAACCGCACCGCCGCCGCGAGCAGTTCCTCCCGGCGCGACCGCGGCAGGGAGGGCGCCACCGGGGCGCGGCCCCGCGGGTCGGGCCGCGTGCCGCCCAGCGGCACCGCCAGGATCGCCGCCACCAGCTCGCGCAGCAGTCGCTCGGCCCGGCGCGGCTGCGGGACGGCCGACTGGTAGGAGAGCCCGGCCCCGGCCGAGAGCGCCGACCAGCAGAGCAACTCCGCGTCGGCGGAGCCGAGTTCCGCCCGCTCGGCGCGGAGCACGGCGGCCATCAGCGCGACGTCCGCCCGCAGCTCACGGCGCAGCGCGGCCCGTCGGGCGGGCGGCAGCAGCCGGGCGTCGCGCTGCACCAGCGTGCCGAGCGGGCGGTGTCCGACCGCCACGGCGGCCAGCACGGCACCGACGGCCGTCGTGGTCGTCGCCGCGCGCAGCCCGCCGGCCAGTTCGTCCAGCCCCACCCGCAGGGCCCGGTCGAGCAGTTCGGGCTTGCCCCGGAAGTGCCGGTAGAGGGCCGGCGCGGTGATGCCGACCCCGGCGGCGACCTCGGTCATCGACACCTGGTGGTACCCGCTGCGGTGGAAGCGCTCGGCGGCCACGGCGAGGATCTGCGCCTGCCGGGATCGCGCGGGCGGCCGTCGTACCACCATGCCGCCGCTCCTCGTCTCGCCCGCCCGTGGGCCGGCCGCCCGGCCGGCGGCCCCGCGGGCCACCAGGCCGCCCGCACCACCGCCCGTAGGCTAGCAAGGATTCACTTGTGGCGGCCCGATGCCCGCCGTACCGGGCTCGGTCACGCTCCGGACACCGCCGCGCCGACCCTGGACAAGTCGAAGCTACCCGGGATTGACTTGTGGGGCGATCAGCTGTCCACCGGCCCGCACCGCCCGGCACCGCCTGGCACCACCGAAGGGAGCGCCGTCGTGCGCCGCACCGTGTTCACCGAGGACCACGAGGCCTTCCGGGAGACCATCCGGGACTTCATCGCCAATGAGGTCGTCCCCGTCTACGAGAGCTGGGAGGCCGAGGGCCACCCGCCGCGCGACTTCTACCGCCAACTCGGCGCGCTGGGCGTCTACGGCATCGAGGTCCCGGAGGAGTACGGCGGCGCGGGCGAGAGCGGCTTCAAGTACCAGGCGGTCGTGGCCGAGGAGACCGCCCGGGCGGGCGTCAGCTTCGGCTCCTCCGGCGTGCACACCGGTCTGGTGCTGCCGTACCTGCTGGAGTACGCCGACGAGGAGCAGAAGCGGCGCTGGCTGCCCGGTTTCGTCTCCGGCGACATCATGACCGCCATCGCGATGACCGAGCCGGGCGCCGGCTCCGACCTCGCGGGCATCACCACCACCGCCCGGCTCTCCGAGGACGGCACCCACTACGTCCTCAACGGCGCCAAGACCTTCATCACCGGCGGGGTGCTCGCCGACCTCGTCCTGGTGATCTGCCGGACCGCGCCGCACGACCCGCAGAACCGCCGGGCCGGCCTCTCCATCCTCTGCGTGGACACCACCTCCGAGGGCTACACCGTCGGCCGCAAACTGCAGAAGATCGGCCTGCGCACCTCCGACACCGCCGAGCTGGCGTTCAGCGACGTCAAGGTGCCGGTGGAGAACCTGCTCGGCGAGGAGGGCAAGGCCTTCTCCTACCTGACCCACAACCTGGTCCAGGAGCGGCTGGCGATCGCGGTCGGCGCCTACGCGGCCTCGGCGGCGGCGGTGCGGTTCGCGGTCCAGTACGTCAAGGAGCGCAAGGTGTTCGGCCAGGCGGTGGCCGAGTTCCAGAACACCAAGTTCACGCTGGCCGACTGCGAGGCCCAGGTGGTGGCCCAGCAGTCGATGGTCGACCGCGCGCTGGAGCTCTACCAGCAGGGGGAGCTGACGGTCGCGGACGCGGCGGCGACCAAGCTGTTCTGCACCGAGTCGGCCTCCGGCGTGATCGACAAGTGCCTCCAGCTGCACGGCGGTTACGGCTACATCCTGGAGTACCCGATCGCCCGCCTCTACACCGACAACCGGGTGTTCCGGATCTACGGCGGCACCAGCGAGGTCATGCGCAGCATCGTCGCGAAGTCGCTCGGCCTGTAGGGAGCACCCCGCCGGCGGGCCGCACCCCCGTGGCGGCCCGCCGGCGCTCCCGATCCGTTCGCACGGTTGCGCCGCCCGGGTGAAGCCGGGCGGCGCGGCGGTGGAAGGGTCGGACGGTCGGACGTCTGAACGGTGGAGCCGGTGGAACTGGTGGAGCCGGTGGAACGGCCGACGGGCACCCGGGCGCCCCGGGGCCGGGCCGGCCGGGCTCAGTTGAGCGAGCCCTGCTCGGCCCGCCAGGCCTCCCAGCCCGCCGTGGAGGCCGCGGTCGAGGCCGCCTTCGCCTGACGCAGCGCCCGCTGCGCGATGGCCGTCGGCGGGGTGTCCAGCTGCCGGACCCACGAGCGCCCGGCCGTGGCCAGCGCCGCGCACACCATGACCGCGCCGGCCGCCCCGAGCACCGCGCCGATGCCCGTGAGAACCGCACCGCCGGCCAGCAGCGAACGGTTGACCTGGAAGCCACTGAGGAAACTGTCGTTGGTCGCCATGCATCCACCATGGGCGCAGTCCGCGATCGCCGCACGCCGAGTTGCTCCGGGGTGCGCGAGCACGGCGCGTCCGCGACGCTGGCCCCAGGGCCGCCGCGAGGGGGCCCGGCAGGCAGGACCAGGAGGACACCCGATGGTCGATCTCGAACAGCTCGCCGTGGAGCACGCGGCCAAAGCCGCCGAGAGCCCGCACGGGCGCAGCGCCCACCTGGTGCTGCACGACGGCGTGCTGCGCCAGACGGTGATCGCGCTGACCGCCGGGACGTCGCTGGACGAGCACAACGCGCCCGCCGCCGCGAGCCTTCAGGTGTTGCGCGGCCGGGTCTCGCTCACCGTCGCCGGGCAGCGGCAGGAGCTGACCGCGGGCCGGCTGCACCCGATCCCGCAGGAACGGCACGGGCTGCTGGCCCACGTCGACTCGGTGGTGCTGCTGACGGCGGTCACGGCGTAGCGGGCCGCAGCACGGCGTCACCGACCAGCTGCAGTCCGCGCAGGAAGTCCCGCCCGGTCGGCGCCATCTCGGGCGAGGCCAGCCACTGCGCGGCCAGGCCGACCAGCAGGGCCTGGTAGAACATGCCGCGGGCCAGTTCGTCCTCGGTGTCCGGCACCTCGGTGAGCCCCTGGAACAGTGCCGCGAGCCCGAGCCTCCCGCCCTTCTGCGCGGCGGTGAGCGCCGCCGCCAGCTCGGGTGCCCGCTCGGCCTGCACCATCGCCTCGAACTGTGCGGCCCAGAGGCCGCGGTGTTCGACGAAGGTCTCCTTGACGCCTTCCCAGACCGCGACGAACCGCTCCTCCGGGCCGTCCGCGAGCTCGTTCGCGCGCGCCACCACGGCGCCCAGCGCCGCGCCCCACTCCCCCGTCGCCTCGATCAGCGCCGCGTTGAGCAGCGCCTCCTTGGACCCGAAGTGGTAGCCGATGGCCGCCAGGCTGACGCCGGAGGCGGTGGCGATGTCCCGGGCGGTGGTGCGCCCGTAGCCCTTCTCGTACAGGCAGCGCTTGGCGCCGGCCAGGAGGTCCTCACGATTTCCCATGGCCCGATGCTACGGCTTGCCTGGACAGATGTCTTGCACGTATGTCTCACACACATGCCTGAGACAAATGATTTAGACGCTTGTACTAGACAGGTGTCTGACACGCCCGTACCGTCTTCCCCATGACCGCAACCACCGGCCGCGCAGGCCGTCGCGAATGGATCGGCCTGACCGTCCTCCTGCTCCCGACGCTCGTCCTGACCATGGACATGGGCGTGCTCTTCTTCGCCGTCCCGTTCATCTCCACCACACTGGCGCCGAGCGGCACCGAGCAGCTGTGGATCATGGACATGTACTCGTTCCTGCTGGCCGGGCTGCTGATCACGATGGGCTCGCTGGGCGACCGGATCGGCCGTCGCCGGCTGCTGATGATCGGAGCCGCCGGCTTCATCGGTGCCTCGGTGCTGGCCGCCCACGCCGACGGCGCGGGCCAGCTGATCGCCGCCCGCGCCGTGCTCGGCGCGGCCGGGGCGACGGTGATGCCCTCGACCCTCGCGCTGATCCGGAACATGTTCCACGACCCCAAGCAGCGGCAGATCGCCCTCGGCGCCTGGGGCGGCATCCTCACCGCCGGCGCCACGCTCGGCCCCGTGGTCGGCGGCCTCCTGCTGGACCACTTCTGGTGGGGCTCGGCCTTCCTGATCGCCGTCCCGGTGATGGTCCTGCTGCTGATCGCCGCCCCCCTCCTGCTGCCCGAGTACCGCGCGCCGCGGCGCGGCCGCTTCGACCTGCTCGGCGCCGGCCTCTCGCTGGCCGCGATCCTGCCGCTGGTCTACGGCGTCAAGACCCTCGCGGTGGACGGCTGGAGCCCGCTCGCCGCCGCGGCCGTCCCGGTCGGGCTGCTCTTCGTCGGCCTCTTCGTCCGACGCCAGCGCACCGCCGCCGACCCGCTGCTCGACCTGAGCCTGTTCCGGATCCGCGCCTTCTCCGGGGCGATCACCGTCAACACGGTGGCGATGTTCGCGATGATGGGCTTCACCCTCTTCACCTCGCAGTACCTGCAGCTGGTCAAGGGCATGAGCCCGCTGACGGCCGCGCTCTGGTCGCTCGTCCCCAGCGTGGGCGTCGGTGCGGCGGTCGGGGTGAGCTCGGCGCTCGCCGGGAAGGTCCGTCCGGCGGTGCTGATGGCCGGCGGCTTCCTGGTCGGCGCGGTCGGCTTCGCGATGATGACCCAGGTCGGCGCCGACTCGCCGCTCGCCCTCATCCTCACCGCGGCGGGCGTCCTGGCCGCCGGCACCGTCGGCACCATGACCCTCACCGCCGAGATGGTCGTCTCCGCCGCGCCGATCGAGCGGGCCGGCACCGCCTCCGCCACCTCCGAGACCGCGGTCGAGCTCGGCAGCTCGCTCGGCATCGCCCTGCTCGGCGCGGCCGGCGCCGCCGTCTACCGCTCCCGGCTGGACGGCGCCCTCCCGGCCGGGCTCGACGGCGAGGCCGCCCGCACCGCCCAGGACACCCTCGGCGGCGCGGTCACCGTCGCCGCCCGGCTGCCCGGCCGCGTCGGCACCGAGCTGCTCGACACCGCCCGCGCCGCCTTCACCGACGGCCTGCACGTGGCCGCCGTGGTCGGCCTGGTCTTCGCGGTCGGCGCCGCCCTGCTCGCCTACCGCCTGATGGCCCACCTCCCCGCCCGGCCCGCCGAGCCCGCCGAAGCCGCCGAAGCCGCCGAGCCCGCCGCCGTCTGACCGGAAGCCCGCTCCCCTCCCCCGCGCGTCATCAAGAGCCCCCGCCCCCGGGCGGGGGCTCTCGCGGCTGCCGGGGCGGCTTCCCCGCGGCCCGGCGGCGTGCCAGGCTGCCGGGCATGCCACACAGCGCTGAGCATGGACGGGTCCGGGCCGGCTACGACAACGTCGCACCGGAGTACCGGCGCCGGATCGGCGGCGAGTTGGCCCACAAGGCGGTGGACCGGGCGCTGCTCGGGGTGGTGGTGGAGGCGGCCCGGGGCGGGCCGGTGGCCGACCTCGGGTGCGGGCCGGGCCACGTGGCGGGGTGGCTGGCGGAGCGGGGCGCGGCGGTGGTCGGGATCGACCTGTCGCCGGCGATGGTGGAGATCGCCCGGCGGGATCACCCGGGGGCGGAGTTCCGCGAAGGGGACCTGCTGCGACTGCCCGCCGCGGACGGGGAGTTCGCGGCGGCGGTCGCGCTCTACTCGGTGATCCACCTCGAACCCGACGAGCTGCGGCCCGCGTTCGAGGAGATGTGGCGGGTGCTGCGGCCGTCCGGCACCCTGCTGGTCTCCTTCCACCTCGGCACCGAGGTGCGGCGGCTCGACGAGTGGTGGGGGCACCCCGTCACCATCGACTTCCACTTCCTGGAGTCGGAACGCGTCGCCGCCCTGCTGGAGGAGGCCGGGTTCGGCGTGGAGGCGCGGCTGGAGCGGGCCGGTCTCCCGGAGGAGGCGGCGACCCGCCGGGGCTACCTGCTGGCCCGCCGCGAGGCCCGCCCGGCCGGGCGCTGAACCGGGCCCGCTGCCGGGCCCGGGAGCTGCCGCTAACCGGCAGGTCGGCCGCCGGCCGCCGGCCGGGCGGTGACCAGGCCCGATTCGTAGGCCGCGATGACCGCTTGGGCCCGGTCACGGACGGCGAGCTTGTCGAAGATGCTGGTGATGTGGTTCTTGACGGTGGAGAGGCTGATGTCCAGATCGCCGGCGATCCCGGCGTTGTCCAGGCCGGTGGCCATCAGCCGCCACACCTCGACCTCGCGCGGGGTGAGTTCGTCCAGGCCGGCGGGGACCGGCCGCGCCTCGCGCGGGGCCCGTACGTAGGTGGAGATCAGCCGGGTGAGCAGCCGCGGCGCCACGACGGCCTCACCGGCGTGGACGGTGCGGATCGCCGCGGCGAGGTCCTCCGGCGAGCTGTCCTTGGGGAGGAAGCCGTAGGCGCCGGCGCGCAGGGCGCCCACGACGTACTCGTCGAGGTCGAAGGTGCTGAGGGCCAGGACCCGGCAGCCGGGCAGGGTGGCGGCGAGCTCCCCGGTCGCGCCGACCCCGTCGAGGACGGGCATCCGGATGTCCATCACCACGACGTCGGGCCGCAGTCGGTGCGCGAGCGTGACGGCCTGCGCGCCGTCCCCGGCCTCCCCCACCACCTCGAAGGACGGGTCGGGGGCGAGGATCAGTGACAGGCCGCGCCGGACCAGCGGCTGGTCGTCCGCGATCAGCACCCTGATCCTCGGCCGGCTCGGCCCCGTCCCGGTCATCGGTACACCCCTTCGTGCTGGACGCCCGCCTCGGCCGTCTCGTCCGTGCCCAGCGGCAGGTCGGCGACCACCGCGAACCCTCCGGCGGCCTGCGGGCCGACGGTCAGGGTGCCGCCGTGCAGCGCGACGCGCTCGCGCATGCCGATCAGGCCGTACCCGCCCGCGCCGGCCGCCTCCTGCGGCGGCGCGCCCCCGCCGTCGTCCCGGACCTCGACCCCGACGCCGTCCCGACGGTAGGTCAGCAGGACGGACGCGCGGGCGGGCCCCGCGTACTTACGGGCGTTGGTCAGAGCCTCCTGCGCGATCCTGAACACCGTGAGACCGACCGTCGGCGGCAGCGGACGCGGCGTCCCGAGGATCTCGAACGTGGTCGGCAGCCCGGCGAGGCGGGACTCGGCCGCCAGCCGGTCGAGGTCGTCGACACCCGGCTGGGGCAGCGGCGGCGCGGTCTCCGGTTCGTCGCCGGCCCGCAGCACGTCGAGGAGTTGGCGCATCTCACGCAGGGCCAGCCGCCCGGAGGACTCCAGGGTGACCAGGGCCTCCCGGACCACCTCCGGCCGGCCGAGGTTGGCCCGGGCCCCACCGGCCATCAGCTGCATGGTGGTGATGTGGTGGGCCACAATGTCGTGCAACTCCCGTGCGATGCGGCGGCGTTCGTCGGCCACGGCACGGTCGGCGAGGAGTCTGCGGTTGGCCGCCACCTCCCGCTGCCAGCGGTTGACCGCCAACCCGGTGCCGACCACGATCAGGGTGGAGAGGGACGCGGTGAGGGCGGTCTGCGGATATGGGAGCCGGCCACCGCTCTGGCTCAGCAGCGTCACCAAGGCCGTCACGGCGGCCACGACCGCCGTCACCCGGCCGGGGCAGCCC
Source organism: Kitasatospora sp. NPDC091207 (assembly GCF_044768625.1). Classification (NCBI taxonomy): domain Bacteria; kingdom Bacillati; phylum Actinomycetota; class Actinomycetes; order Kitasatosporales; family Streptomycetaceae; genus Kitasatospora; species Kitasatospora sp. NPDC091207. The sequence continues at coordinate 566,671 of NZ_JBIVVS010000001.1, read as the reverse complement.
CTGACGACCGAGTACAGGGCGACGACCAGCACCGCGCCGAAGTGGGTGGGCAGCGGGACGGTCACGGCGGCCGTCGCGTCGAGGGCCAGGACGGCGGCGAGTGCCGCCACCGGGTGGCTGCGCCGGGCGAGCAGCGGCACGGCCGCCAGCGCGACGAGCAGGAACCCGGCCGCGTTGACCTCGTACTTGGCGTCGGGGCTGTCGAAGAACACGTAGCTGAGCAGGTTCAGCGCGCAGGCCCCGGCGGCCACGAACGCGTCGTTGCGGGGCCGCGACGGCTCCGCGCCGTCGACGAGCCGCGGCTCCGGGGCAGCACCCGGCCCGGTGTGTCGACTCCTGGTCATGCCCGTCCCTCTCGTGTCCGGCCTGGTCGGGCCTGGTCGCACGGCTTGGTCGTCCGGCCTGGTCGTGCGGCCTCGTGCGGCCTCGTGCGGCCTCGTGCGGCCTCGTGCGGCCTCGTGCGGCCGGCCTCCCGGCCCCGGGACAGGGTCGCACAGCAACCGGCGGGCCACCCCCGCGCGGGGGCCCTGACCAGGACCAGGGTCCTGGTCAGGGCCCCGGGCGGGCCCCAGGGCCCCGCTCCGGATCATCCGCCGCCACGACGCCCGCGGGCCCCTCGCGGTGATGGTCTGGAGACCGGCCGGGAGACCCCGGCAGACATCCGCAGTCGCCCGTCCGCCGGAGGACATCGTGATCCGCGCCCTGACCGGTTGCTCCACCAGACATCCGTGGAAGACCATCGCCCTCTGGGGGGTGCTGGGCTTCGTCCTGATCGGCCTGGCCCCGACCCTGCTCGGCCGCGTCACCCAGAGCCAGACCGGGGACTTCCTGCCCCGCAGCTACGACTCGGCCGCCGCGCTGCGGATCGCCGAGGAGCAGTTCGGGGTGGACCCCGACGCCAGCACGGTGACGGTGCTGGTCGCCCGGACCGACGGCCGGGCCCTCGAACCGGCCGACCAGGAGCGGGTCGCGGCCGAGGCGGCGAAGCTGGCCCAGCGCCGGGTGACGATGCCCCGGAAGGACGACGGCCCGCAGTTCCTGATCCCGGACCGCTCCCAGACGCCCCGGGTCGCCCCGGCCATGACGGCGCCCGACCGGAGCTTCGAACTGCTCTCCGTCCAGCTGACCGGGAGCCCCGCGGACCAGGGGGTCCAGGGCGTCTACCGGGCTTTCCGGGACGCCGCCCGGGCACAGTTCGCCGAGGCCGGGATGCGGACCGGCTTCACCGGCGGCCTCGCCGACACCGTCGACACGACCGATGCCCACGACACCGCCGCCAAGGTCGGCGGCGCGCTCGTCCTGGTGCTCATCGTCCTGCTCAACGTGCTGGTGTTCCGCAGTGTGCTGGCGGCCCTGCTGCCGTTGCTCGCGGTCACCGTGATCGGCGGCGTGGCGGTGGGGGCCGTCGCGGGTACCGCGCTGCTCACCGGGCGCAAGCTCGACGCGGGCACCCCCGGCCTGATCAACGTGGTCCTGCTCGGCATCGGCATCGACTACCTGCTGTTCCTGCTGTTCCGCTTCCGCGAGCAGCTGCGCGCCCGGCCCGAGCAGCCCGCCCGGGAGGCGGCCGCGCAGGTCTCCGCCCGGGTGGGCACCGCGATCACCTCGGCGGCGCTGACCATCGTGGCCGCGTTCGCCACGCTGGGGCTGGCGACCTTCGGGCAGTTCCGCTCGCTGGGGCCCGCGATCGCCGTCGCCGTCCTGGTGATGCTGCTCGGCAGCCTCACCCTGATGCCGGCGCTGCTCGCGGCCGCCGGGCGCAAGATGTTCTGGCCCTCCAAGACCCTGCGCCACCAGCCGCGCGACGGCCGGGCCGCCCGCTTCGGCGAGCTGGTCGCACGACGGCCGCTGGCGATGCTGACCGCCTCCATCGCCCTGCTCGCCGCCCTGGCCGCCGGGCTGGCCGGCATCCGGATGGACTACGGCCAGGCCGACTCGGGCGCCCGGACCCCCGCCGCGGCCACCGCGGTGGAGATCTCCCGCGCGCTGCCGGCCGGCGTGTCGGACCCGACGAGCGTCTACGTCACCAGCACGGACGGCTCCGCCCTGAGCACGGCCCGGCTGGACGGCCTCTCCCGCGCCCTCACCGGGGTCGACGGCGTGGGCCAGGTCGCCCCGACCGTCCTGAACGCGGACCAGCGGGCCGCCCGGATCGACCTCTACCCGACCGCCGCCCCGCAGAGCCAACAGGCCCGTGACCTGGCTTCCGGACCGATCCGGGCCGCCGTCGCCCAGCACACCCCCGCCGGGACGAGCGCCCACGTGGGCGGGACGGCGGCGATCTTCGCGGACGTCTCGACCGCCGTCGGCCGCGACCTCAGGATCGTGTTCCCGGTCGCGGCCGCGCTGATCGCGCTGATCCTCCTGCTGCTCCTGCGCAGCCTCCTCGCGCCCCTGGTCCTGATGCTCGCCGTCGGGCTCGGCTTCGCCGCCACCCTCGGGGCCGCCACGCTGGTGTTCCAGCACCTCCTCGGCAAGCCGGGTGTCAGCTTCACCCTTCCCCTGGTGCTGTTCCTGTTCGTCGTGGCACTGGGCACCGACTACAACATCCTGATCAGCGACCGGATCCGGGAGGAGATGCGGCGACCGGGCCCGGCCCGCGACGCCGTGGCCCGTGCGGTGCGGTACACGACACCGGCCATCACGATGGCCGGGCTGGTGCTGGCCGGTTCCTTCGGCACCCTCGCCACGACTCCCGGCAGCGAGCAGGTCGCCTTCGCGATGGCGCTGGGCATCATGCTCTCCGCGCTCGTCCTGTCCCTGGTGCTGGTCCCCGCCCTCGCCGCCCTCCTCGGCCGGGCGATCTGGTGGCCGCTCCGCCCGAGGCCGACCGATGACGTCCGGCCGCGGCACGCGGCGGTCGTGCCCGCCCCCGGACCGGCCCCGGATTCGCCGCGGCCGTTCGGACCGGCACCCGCCGCCGGGCCCGTTCACGACACACGGCACGACGTGCTGCACGACGGGCTGTACGACGTCCCCGGGGAGCGACCGGGCCGCTACCCGACCGGCGAGCCGAAGCGGGCCAGGTAGTGCCAGACCCGCTTGAGGTCCTGCGGATCGTGCCGGCCGGCGCGGACGGCCTCGCCGATGATGCGTGGGTCCAGCAGGCCGTCCTCGGCGATCGCGATGCCGAGGGCGACGAACTCGGGGCCCCGGTAGTCGGGGTGGCGGCTCAGCTCCTCGGTGGACAGGCGCAGGCCGGGGTGCCACGCGAGCGGGCACGGCAGCCGGCGGGCCCGCTCCTCCACCGGGGTGCCCCGGAAGCTCGGGTCCAGGACCAGCGCCTCCACGTCCGTGTCGAGCCGGACCGGGCCGTGCACCTGGGCCTCGATGTAGTCGTCCAGCGCGTCCGTGTCGTCGGCCTCGGCGAGGGCGATCAGCGCCATCCGGTCGGCGGTGCCGAAGTCGGTCGGGTCGAGGAAGCTGTCGGGGTAGCAGAAGGTGGCCCGGGCGAGGGCCTTCGGCGTGAGCCGGAAGTGGGCCGAGCCGAAGCGCGGCGCCGCGCCGAGGGGCTTGCGGCGGAAGTCGAGCGCCCCGTACACCGGGCGCTCCTCGGCGGGTGCCTCGTCGTAGGCGCCGCCGAAGATCCGGCTCTCCCAGCGCCGGCGGTCACCGCCGGGGTGGGCGGTCAGGCCGCCGTTGCCGGTGCCGGTGACGAACTGGGAGCGGTAGACGCCGTCCCGCGCGAGCGCCTCCAGGATGTCCCGGCCGCCGTCGGCCCGGTCGGGGTGGAAGTTGAGGGTGACGCGCAGCCCGGCGTCGAGCGGCCCGCCGGTGGCGAGCGCCGCGACGTGCCGCAGGGCCCGCTCCCGGGCGGTGCCGGAGGCTGCGGGGCCGGGGGTCGCGGGGCCGGGGGTCGCGGGGCCGGAGGCTACGGGGCCGGAGGCTACGGGGCCGGAGGCTACGGGGCCGGAGGCTACGGGGCCGGAGGCTACGGGGCCAAGGGTCGCGGGGCCAGGGGTCGCGGGGCCGGGCGCGTCGATGCTCATCGGCGCAGTCTGGCGGACGCCCGCCGGTCGACGCATCCGAGTTCCCCCGGTCCGAGCTGCGCCCCGACGCCGGGCAGGGCAGCCTGGGTGCGACGGGACACCCGGAGCACAGCGGGAGGGCGGATGGCGGACCTGGGGCCGGAGCCGGACCCGGAAGCGGACCCGGAAGCGCGGCCGCCGGACGACGACGAGCCGGACTACCGCTTCTCGCTGGCCAACGAGCGGACCTTCCTGGCCTGGATCCGCACCGCGCTCGGCCTGCTCGCGGGCGGCATCGCCATCGACCAGCTGACCCCCGGTGTCGCCCCCGCGCCGCTGCGGATCGCCCTGGCGGCGGTCTGCGCGCTCGGCGGGGCGGCCCTCGGGGTGGCGGCGTACCGGCGGTGGACCCGGGTGCAGGCGGCGATGCGCGGGGGAGAACCGCTGCCGGGGACGCCCGTCCTCCTGGTGCTCTCGGTCTCCGTGGCGGCGGTGGCGCTGGTGTTCTGCGTCCTCATCATCGGTTATGCCAATTGATCCCGGTGGCTGGAATTCATCGCCTGTTCTCCACCACTCATCGCCGTCCGCCCTGGCGGCACCTGGTTTTTGACCAGCGTTTCCCAGCCGGTGTATACGTTCGCCGCCACGGCCAGGCATACTGGCCAGGTCGGGCGCTTTGCCCTCCCGTGACTCTAGACAAGAAGGGACCGGTGGCCAGGGATGCTGCGGAACGGTCTTGAGCCCTGGCACCTCCTGGTGGTGCTGGCGGTCGTCATCCTGCTGTTCGGATCGAAGAAGCTGCCGGAGATGGCCCGTGGCCTCGGCAAGTCCATGCGCATTCTGAAGGCGGAGACCAAGGCGCTGCGCGAGGACGAGGCTCCGGCCGCGGACGCCGCTGCCGCCGCCGCGCCGGGTACCGCGCAGAGCACCGCCGCCCCGCAGGCGCAGGCCGCGCCGCAGCAGCCGGTGGCCGCGCAGGCGGTCGCGCCGACCAACGTGACCAAGGCCACCGAGGCCCCGCGCACGACGGCCTGAGGTCCTTCCTTCGACCGAGCCCCCGCCGGAAACGGCGGGGGCTTCGTCGTACCCGGGGTACGGGCGGCCCCGCGGCTCCCCCGGTCCGGGGGCCCGTTCGGAGCAGCCCGGCGGGCGGGTCCGGCGGCGCTGCGGCAGGCTGAGCGGGATGTCCGCGACCCCGCCCCCGCCGCCCACCGAGGCCCGCATCGACCTGCGGGCCTGGCTCCTCCTGCTGGGCTCGTTCGCCCTGCTGATGCTCGCGTACTTCACCCTGCCGCTGCGCTACTTCGGCGAAAACCGCCCGGTGTTCAGCTGGCTGGTGTTCATCGCCGGCCTGACCCTGCTGAGCGGGCTCCTGCTGGCCCGGGTGCGGGACGTCCTGCGCGGGACGGGCCGGCGGCCCGGGGTGTGGCTGGTCTTCCTGATCTGTCTCTCGCTCACCGTCTTCGCCGCGACGTACTACGTGCTGGCCGCTTCGGAGGGCGAGTTCATCGGCCTGAGCACCCGTCTCGACGCGCTCTACTTCACCATCGTCACGATGGCCACCGTCGGCTACGGCGACATCACGGCGGCCGGGCAGTGGCCCCGGCTCATCGTGATCCTGCAGATCGTCTACAACTTCGTCTTCCTGGCGGCCGCCGCCGGGACCCTGACGCAGCGGGTCCGCAGCGGACTGGAAAGCCGGATGCGGGAGCCGGGCAGTGGCCGCCGGCACCGCAGAGGCGGCCACGACGAGTGACGCGGGCTCCGGCCGACCGTCAGCCGTGGGTGGTGTCGATCACGCAGAAGCGGTTGCCGTCCGGGTCGGCGAGGACGACGAAGTCCGGGTCCTCCGGATAGCGGTCCCAGTCGACGGTCCGGGCCCCCAGCGCGACCAGCCGCTCGATCTCGGCCGCCTGCTCGGCGGCGTCCGCCGTGTACAGGTCGAGGTGGACGCGGGGCTGTTCCTGAACGGGCGACTCGCTGAGACCGAGCGCCAGTTGCACACCGGGCCCCTTCGCGGGCACCAGGACCACCCAGTGGTCCTCGCCCTCGTCACGGGGGACGTAGCCCAGCGCCTCCGTCCAGAAGGCGACCGCGCGCCGGACGTCCGCGACACCCAACACGATGGATCCGATGGTCAGCATGGGCCGATTCTGCCTGGTCGCGCGGTCCGGCCGGCGGGGATTTTCCGGGTGGCGGCGAGGCCCCTGCCCGGGGTGGGCGGGGGCCTCTGCGGTGTCCGCTCAGGTGGGTATGCGGTGGCGGCCGGGGTTGGTGGGTCGTTCCCGGATCTCGGGGCCGTAGTGGCCGGCCTGGCGGGCGATCCAGGCGTATTCGGTGGTGCCGTCGGGGAGTTGGCGCAGTTCCCAGCGGCCGTGGCGGGTGATGGGCTTCGGTGCCTGGGTGTGGGGGTCGTCGTTGACCTTGAGGGCGGTGATGACGCCGAGGGCGACGGTGGTCAGCGCGAGCGCGAGGAGGGTGAGGAGGGCGGCGCCGATCAGGAAGTTGGCGGTGCCGGTTCTCATCGGTGGATGTCCAGGACGCGGTGGCCGAGGTGGGCGGCGAGGCCGTTCAGGAGTTCGTGGGCCTGGTCGTGGGTGAGGGGGAGGGCGAGCTGTTCGCCGGGGCCGGTGTGGAGGTCGAGGTCGACGGCGAGGCGGAGCTGGACGGCGGCGTCGGGGGCGTGCTCGACGCTGAGGTAGGCGACGGTGGTGCGTTCGGTGTGGATGGCGTCGGGGGTGAGGGGGATCAGGACTCCCACGGTTCGTTCCTCTCGGTGTCGCGGAGCAGGTGGAGGAGGTTGAGGAGGGTGGCGGTGGGGGCGTTGCCGAAGTCGACGAGGATCCGGCCGTCGACGGTGCTGTGGTGGGTGGTGGCGGAGCCCCACTGGATGCCGAACCTGGCGCCCCGGGTGTGGAGTTCGCGCAGGAGGGTGGTGATCTGGGTGGGGGTGTAGTCGCGCATGCGGGGGTCGTCGGGCGCGATCGGTTCGCGGTTGATGGTCACGCGGCGGCGTCCAGCTCGAACCAGACCCGCTTGCCGTTCTTGCGGGGGTCGGCGCCGAAGCGGTGGGTGAGGCAGCGGACCAGGTGCAGACCCCGGCCGGACAGCTCGTAGGGGTCGGTGGAGGTGCGGGGTTCGGGCAGGACGGGGCTGTCGTCGGCGACCGAGACGCGCAGGGTGCGGTTCGGGAGGAGGACGACCACGACGGTCGGGGCGGGGGTGGCGCCGTGGCGCCAGGCGTTGACGTAGAGCTCGCACAGGGCGAGTTCGGCGTCGGCGATCAGGTCGTCCGGCCAGGCGGCGAGGGCGAGGGCGTCCCGCAGCTCCTCACGGGCGGCGGACCAGTCGGGCGGTTCGGGCATGGTGAAGGCACACATGAGGGACCTCCGAGAAGAGGAGTGTGGTGGTTTCGTCGACCAGCGAAGGAGTCGTCGCCGTGAGCCAAGCCAGAACGGGACCGGGATGCCACGCATGGCTGCTCTGCGGTGCGCGGGCAGCAGGCGCCTACTGCCCTGGAAACAGGCGTTACTGACGATCCATCGGATCGAGGTGCCACGACCGTATCGCACGATCATGGTAACTTTTCCATGGATTCGAGATATTCCCTCTAACGTGGCAACCGCCGGACTGGATGGACCCGCGCACGACCAGCGCGGCAGACTGGGACCACCCTTGCCCCGGAAGGAACTCATGGCCCGCACGAACCCAACACTCCGTCAACGCAGGCTGGGCGTTGAGCTGCGAAGGATGCGTGAGCAGGCCGGTTTCGGCGGGAGTCAACTCGGCAGAGCCGTCGGGATGAACCCGGCCCAGGTGACGCAGATGGAGTCGGGAAAGATCGGCATCAGCGTGGAGCGCCTGCGCACCATCGCCGCAACGTGCATGTGCGCCAACCAGCCACTGATCGATGCCCTCGCCGACATCATCACTGACCGTGGGAAGCCCGGCTGGTGGGAGGAGTATCGCGAGACCCTGGCCGCAGACTTTCTAGAGGTCGCAGAGCTCGAACACTTTGCACGAGCGCTCTCGACTTACACGATCACTTTCGTCCCCGGACTGCTCCAGACCAGCAGCTACGCTTCCGCTGTCTTCTCGCAGGCCTACCCTCCCCTCCCGCGGCACGAGGTGGATCTCAGAACGGCATTCCGCATTCAGCGGCAACGGGTCGTCCACTCCGGCACGACACCGTATTCAGCGTTCATCCATGAAGCGGCGCTGCGGATGCAGTTCAGCGGCACGCAGGTACGCGCCGATCAGCTCGATGCCCTGATTGAGGACTCCGAAGCTCCTGGCATCTCCGTTCGGGTCCTGCCCTTCGATATCACAGGCTTGCCAAGCCCCATCGAGAACTTCACCTACGCCACAGGAACGATCTCCGACCTGGACACTGTGCAGACGGACACGGGATTTGGTAGCCAGCTCCTCGATGCCCCGGCGCACGTTGCGCGGTTCCGGGCCATCCTCGCCCAGATGGACTCGACTGCGCTCCCGGCGAAGGAGTCCCGAGAATTCCTCCGATCTATGAAGAAGGAAATGGAAGAGTAGGCATGTCTAGCTCCGCATGGCAGAAGTCCAGCTACTCCGCAGCGCACGACGACTGCGTCGAGGTACGCGGGCTACGCGGCCTGGTCGAGCTACGCGAGTCCGACGAAGGCGACGTCATCGTCCGCACCACCCCCACCAAGTTCGCCGCCTTCCTCCAAGGCGCCAAGGCCGGCGAGTTCGACCACCTCACCACCCCCACCCCATGACCAAGCGGCCCTCGCACCCCCGAGCGAGGGCCGAGCAGGCAGCCAAGGCCCGCGCCGAGCGGTGGAGCCACCTACTCGCCGGCGCGGGCCACAAGCAGCGGCTGGAAGAAGCTTGTCTCCTGCGGCATCCGCCACTGGGGGTCGACAAACCCGGCCTCGGCCGCGAGGCCGGCCAGCCGGTCGTGGCCGAGTGCCCAGTAGGTCGTCCGGCGGACCTGGACGCGCCATTCTCCGCCTGCCGGGAGGAGTTGGAAGTGCTCCAAGTCGTAGTGCTCCCCGTCGTCGTGCCAGTGCCAGAGCTGGAAGGAGACGGTTCGCTCTCCGCCGTCAGCGGCCCTGGAAACCTGCGGAGGCGTCGAAGCCGGACGATCGCGCAGCAGGTCGTCGTAGGGCCGTGTGCTGATCAGCAGCCGGCCACCTGGGCGCAGGACCCGGCGCATCTCGGCCAGGGCGGCGTTCACATCCTGCGCTGTCAGCAGGTGGGGCAGTGAGTTGTCGGCGCAGACGACCGTGTCGAACTGGCCGTCGGCAAACGGGAGGCGCCGCATGTCGGCGGCGGCCGTGCGCAGGCTCAGGCTCCGGCGGGCGGCCTCCCGGGCAGCGCGGGCGGCGGCGCGGGGGCTGATGTCCGTCCCGGTGACCCGGTGCCCGTGCAGCGCCAGGCCGATGGCCTGGGTGCCGATGCCGCAGGAACAGTCGAGCACCGCCGCGCGCTCCTGGCCGATCAGCGCGTCCAGGGCATCCCCCTGCCGACGGATGCCCGCGTCCCAGTCTGAGTAGATCAGGTGGTAGTCGTCGGCCAGGTCGTCATAGAAGTGCGCCACCGATGTCTCAGGCATGACCTGAGATTACCGTCCCGGATTCCCTGGAGGCACGGCCGACTTGGTGATCGGCACGAACGTCCTCACTGACGGAAATGCCGTCATTTCCCGTGAACATCCGCGAGCGCGCCGATCACCAACTGCTGAACGTGGGCGAGTTCGACCACCTCACCGCCCCGACCACATGACCAAGCGGCCCTCGCTCCCCCGAGCGAGGGCCGCCATCGTTGGTTCACCCCGTTCAGGTCGACCGGCCCCAACCCGCGCTGTCTGCCATGCTCCGTGTTCCCCGGAGTGGGAAGTCGGACCCGCCGACTTCCCACTCCGACCGCAACCCCGCTCTCACGCCCCGACCGACTTCGCCACATTCCTGCATGTCACCGCAGCCGCCGAGTTCGACGGCCCCGCCACCAACGCGTAGCGAAACGTTTCGGCGGGCCCCTTGCTTCTCACGAAGGGCTGCCGCGAAAGGCGCGTGATCGTGCCACGCAGGCGGCCTCTCGCCGGGCGAAGAACTCAATGGGTTGTGAACCTCCGATCGCTTGAACGAAGTTGGTCCGGTTTCCAGTATCGGAAACGCGAACCTCTTGCCTGCGTCCCGCTTGCCTCGGGAGGATCGTGGGGAGACCGCGCGAGCAAGGAGGCACCAGTGGAGCTGACACGGCTTGTAGGTTCCTGCGATGAAGGCGAGTGCCCGACCCTGTACTTGACGGATCGGGGCACGCTCGCCGTTCAGGGCGAGCGGGTGAGCGAGCACGATCTCCGGATTCCCGCTCATGAGGCGCTGGTAGAGGTCCCCATCGAACTCATTCGAAAGGCCGTCCATGACAACCTCATCCAGGACGCTCGGAGACTGCTTCTCGGAGTTCGGCCAGGAGGCGTTCCGACTGGAAACGCTGGACGACTACAGCCAATCCGGTGGAGTGGACGCCTACCATGCCTTCCTCGCGGGCGAGGAGCAGCCCGCGGACTACAAGACAGCCGGGTGGGTCAAAACGGTGGCCGACGCCACGCGGGCCGGCAAGCGCATGTACCGGGTCCACATCCTCTCGCGCCCGCTCACCGACTATCTCCGGTTCGAGCTTGCCTGGGGCTATCACCGGAACATGGCGGCTGGGGAGGAGTTCTTCATCCTCGACACCACCGGTCAGGAGAACCCGATTCCGGAGGCGCCGGACTTCTGGCTGTTCGACGACGAGACCGCGGCCGTGATGAGCTATGACGACAACGGAAGGTACCTCGGGGTCGAACTCCTTTCCGACAGCCGGATCGCCGGATTCAAGACGTACCGCGACATCGTGATGGCGCGGTCCGTACCGTTCGCCGAATGGTGGGCACAGCACGGCGAGTGAACAGGACACAGCTCGGGGCGGCGCTGCGGGCGCCAAGGCCAGCGAGTTCGACCGCCTCACCACTCCCACCGCGTAGCCAAGACCACCCGGCTCTGACCCCCGTCCGGCCCTTCATCGGGCCGGACGGGGGATTTCCGCCGCCTCGGAGAATTTTCGAGAATCGACGTCCTCCCCCTCACTACCGGGCGGCATCCTGAGACAACCTGCGACGACGGCGAGGGGAACAGCTGTGAGCCGACGACTGCGCTACATCGGAAGCAACTCGGGGAACAACGGATGCCCGACGCTCTACGAAGTCGTGGAGACCGGGGACGTACTGGTGCAGGGCGATCTCGTGACCGACCCCGAGGAGGTGGCCCAACTCCGCAATGTCCAGCCGGGCGAAGGGTTCGTGATCGTGCCGCGCGCCCTGCTCGCCGACTTCTCCCCCCGTGACGTGGACCGGGAACCCGTGTTGATCAGCTTCGACGAGTTCGACGGCATGTTCGAGAGCTTTCAGCACACGGCCTTCCGGCTGGAGACCCGTCGCCGGTACCGCTCCGACGAGCAGACGGAGACCTACCGCCGTTTCACCGCCGGGCAAGCGGTCGGATGGGACCTGGACGATCCCTGGTGCCTTTCGCGTCGCGAGCAGGTCAGTCTCGGAAAGCGGTTCGAGCGGGTGCGGATCATGGACAACCCGCCCACCCCGGGGCAGCGGTACCTGCTCGACAACGCCGAGCGGAACAGCGCCGTCGGGGAGGACATCCGCTGTCTCTGGCGCGCGGACGCCGACCGTCTGGACCTCCCGAACGAGGACGCCTGGCTGTTCGACTCGCGTGTGATCGCCCTGCTGCACTTCGACGCCGACGACGATCTGACCGGCGTGGAACTGATCACCGACCCGGTGCAGGTCGCCCGTGCCTGCCAGGTTCGCGATGCCGCTTGGCACTTCGCCACTCCTCACCGGGCGTTCGGCGCTGGAGTCCCGTCGGACCGGTGAGCACGACTCGACCGGGCGGCCCCCGCTCACCCGAGCGAGGGCCGCCCTGGTCGATCCGCCGCCGGATCAGGCGCGGCAGCGCAGCATCGTCAGCGGCGGGTTGGCGTGGTAGTCCGCCCAGAACTCCTCGCCGTGCTCGCGCACGCCGGCGGCGGAGATCTCCAGCGGCACCCAGGTGATCTCGCTGAACCCGGCCGCCCGCAGGGACTTCTCCAGGACCTCCCGGCTCGGCGGGTTCGCCTCGAACGAGATCGGCGGGTCGAGGAGCGCGGTGATCCGCACCCGCGGCCCGATCGCCGTCCGCTCACCGAGCGACTCGCACAGGAAGCCGTACTTGGCCAGGCCCGGACCCTCGAACCGGAGGTCCGGATTCTGCGTGAAGACGAAGAACTCGGCCCCCGGCGCGACGCTGCGGTGGATGGTGCGACACATCCGCTCGATGGTGGCGACATCCTCGGCGTAGTTGAACAGCTGGACCGCGATCGCGATGTCGAACGGCTCCTCGAAGGACCGCAGTTCGGCGACGTCCCCGACCTCGTAGCGCACGCCCAGCGGCTGGGCGGCCTCCAGGCCCCGGCCCGCCTCGACCATCGCGGAGGAGATGTCGACGCCGAGCACGTCGGACGCACCGCGTCGCTTGAACTCCCGGCTGTAGAAGCCGGTTCCGGAGGCGAGGTCGAGGATCGACTTCCCCTTCACGTCGCCGACGAGGGCAAGGAAGCCCGGCACCTCGCCGAACCGCGTGAGCGGAAGGGTCTTGAAGCCCTCGAACGCCTCACCGATCTCGTCATACAGCTGACCACTCATCGTGGCTCTCCCCCATCTGTCCTCGGCGTCGGCCTTCGGAACAGGCCGCGGCCCCTTGGCCGGAAGTCTCCCTTCCGCCGACCGGGGCGGCGTACTGGTGGAACCCCCAAATATGGCGCGGCCGAAACCGGTGAGGTCTTCGTGTTCGTATCGGAAGCCTGCCGGGCCCAGGCGCCCAAGCTCCGCGCCGCACGGATGAGGTGATGGCCGATCAGCACTACGCTCGAAGCTCCGACGTGAGAAGTCGGCGGGTCCGACGTCCCACTCCGGCACGCCGTCCGGAAAACCGATTGGCGGACCGACGAAGGGCTGTGATGATGCCTCCGATTCCCTCGGAGGACGCTTGTTCGTTTTCGTGTGCGCGGGGTGCGGCGCCGAGCTGACCGCCCCGCTGTCCCAGGTCGCCCTGCCGGTCCACGCCCATCAGTCCTACGGGAACGGGATCCAGCTGCCGGTGCTCATGGAGTCCGGCACCTTCGCCGTGGACCCGGAACCCTCGGGCCCACCGTGGCGGCGGTGGGAGGAGATCCCGCCGGACGAGGCGGCCGCCCGCGGCGTCTACGCACCGGTCTGGGCGCTCTCCGACGGCGCGCCGGGCGCGATCGTCATCGCGCCCGGCGACGCCCACGGCACCGTGCTGATCCCGGAGAATCGCGGTGGCGGCTCCTGCTGCGGCCTCGACGGAGCCGACGGCCCCAACGTGGCCTGCGTGGCGTGCGCCCTGCCCGTGGCGAGCCGGATCGACGACTGCTCGCTCTGGCAGGCGCTGTGGCTCGACCCGAACGCCGTACGCCGCCAACCCGTCGACGGCACCGACGCGGCACCGCTCTCCTGGGGGGAGCTGCTGGCAGAGGGGAACAGCACGCCCCCGTTCGAGCCGGTCCTCACCTGGGGGTCCCGGACGACGGCCGGCCACTGGTCGAACCACGTGTGGGCATGGAGCCCGCGGTGGGAGGCGGCGGCCGGCCGCGCGCTCGCCCACCTGCTGGTGGCCTCGGAGGGCCGGCCGGTGACCGTCCCGGATGGCCTGACCGGGGAGGTGTTCCAACGCGCGCTCGACGCCCTGCTGCCCGCGGGCCCACCCGCCCGCCGCGCCGTCCTGGCCGGACCGGGCCTGCCGGCCCCCGACGGGGACGCCGACATCCTCCTCGTGCCGTCCCATCCCCGGACCGGGGAGAGCTGGTCCCCGCCCGGTACGGCGGCGTACCCGGTGCCGTTGCCGTTCGGGGTCTGGCACCGGCTGGTCCACCCCGAGCCGGACCTCCCCGCCCCCACCTCGGGCCGACTGCCCGACGGCGTCCTCCGTGACGACTTCGACCCGCCCGCGGTGCGCCCCGACCGCCTGTTCCGGATCGACCTGGCGGTGTTCCGGCACACCCTGGTGCGGCTGCCCGCCGTGCGCGCCCCGTGGCTCCGCACGCTCCTCGACGGTCTCGCGCAGCACCATCCGGCCGGCCTCTTCTAGCCCGTGAACCGGGCCGCCCGCCGTGTCACCCGTCCTGGTCCTGCTCGGCGGAGGCGTTGAGAGAGGTGATCAGCACGGTCAGCCGGGTGTTCCAGTTCGCGGCCGTCTGCCCGTCGATCGCGTGCTTCTTGGCGAGGTCCCGGACCGTCCGCTGGGCGTTCTTCAACTCCTGTGCGGCGTCCTCCTCCTTCCCCTGGTTGAGGCGCGAGGCCGCGTCGTCGAGGGTGTGCAGGAGGTCGAGCTGGCGGTCCCGCTCCTTGCCGACCTGGGTCTGGACGACCGCCTGGCGCAGGGCGTTGAGCTGCACGGCGGGGGTCTGGCCGCGCGGCGGGGTCGGGGCGGCCGTCGGGGCGGGGGTCGGCGTCGGCGTGGGAGTCGGAGTGAGGGCCGCGGACGGCGTGGGCGCCGTGGACGTCGGGGCGGCCGAGGCGACCTTGGTCGGCTTGGGCGGCGGCGCGGCGGCAGGGGTGGTCGGGTCGTCGAAGGCGGTGAGCGCGAGCATCGCGGCGCCGGCGATCCCCACCAGGCCCAGCGCGCCGAACACCAGCGGCTTGCGCCGGCTCTCCCGGACGGGCTCGTCGTCCGCCGTGAAGGGGGCGGCCGTGAAGGGGGCGGCCGGGACCGGCGCCATCACCGAGGTGGCGGCGGGCGCGGGCCGGGCGGCGACGGGCGGCAGCAGCTGGGTGGCCGCACCGGTGGCGAGCAGCTCGCTGGTCGGGTCGGAGAAGGCCAGCCCCGGAATGGTCGCCAGCAGTTCGGCGCGCGCGGCCGCACCGGTGCCGGGCCGGTCGGCCGGGTTCTTGGCGAGCAGGCGCAGCACCACCGCGTCCAGCGCCGCCGGCACCCCGGCCCGTCTCGCCGACGGCGGCAGCGGCAGCTCGGTGACGTGCTTGAACGCGATCGCCACCGGCGTCTCGGCGGTGAACGGCGGTGCGCCGGTGAGCATCTCGGTCAGCACGCAGCCGACCGCGTACAGGTCGGTGCGGCCGTCCAGCTCGGCGGCGGTGGCCTGCTCGGGCGACAGGTAGGCCGCCGTGCCGAGCACCATCGCCGCCTGGGTGA
Organism: Kitasatospora sp. NPDC091207; assembly: GCF_044768625.1. Taxonomy (NCBI): domain Bacteria; kingdom Bacillati; phylum Actinomycetota; class Actinomycetes; order Kitasatosporales; family Streptomycetaceae; genus Kitasatospora; species Kitasatospora sp. NPDC091207. Next base: position 551,460 of record NZ_JBIVVS010000001.1, on the reverse strand, counting down.
GGTTGCTGGACGAACCGGCCCGGGCGATGCCGAAGTCGACGACCTTCACCCCGCCGTCATTGGTGATCATGATGTTGCCGGGCTTGATGTCCCGGTGCACCAGCCCCGCGCCGTGCGCGACCTCCAGCGCCTCGCAGACCGCCGCGGCGATGCCGACGGCCCGCTCGACGGGCAGGCCGGGCTGCTGCGCCAGCAGCGCGGCGAGCGACCACCCCTGGACCAGCTCCATGACGATGTACGGCGAGCCCTGATCCACCCCGGAGTCGAAGACCATGACGATCCGCGGGTGCACCAGCATCGCCGCGTGCTGCGCCTCGCGGCTGAACCGCTCGGCGAAGCGCGGGTCGTCGGCGAGGCCCCCGTTGAGGACCTTGACGGCCACCTGGCGGCCCAGCACGTGGTCCACGCCCCGCCAGACGGTGGCCATGCCGCCGACGCCGAGTATCTCGACGAGTTCGTAACGCCCGTTCAGCGCCCGTCCGATCACCTGGAACCGCTCCCCTCGCGTGCCCTGCCCGCGGCCCACGGACCGCCTCGTGCACGTGTGCACGATAGCCGCCGGCGCCGGCCGCCTCCCCGGGTCCGGCCGCCCGGCCGCCCGGGGTGCCCCGGCCCCGGACCGGACGGGCCGCCGGGAGAAGGCGGCCCGCCGGACGGGGTGGCGGCCGGGGAACCGGGCAGCGGTTCCCCGGCCGCCGGCTCGTGGTCGTGCCGGGTGCCGGTCACGATCAGGTCCGGGCCCGGCACGGGCCGGTGGTGCGGGGTGCGGCCCGCCCGTTGCGGGCGGGCGGGCCGACGGGTTCGGCCCTGGCCGGACCGGCGGCGCGTCCGGGGTGCGCCGTACGGTCCGGCCGGGGCCGGCCGGGCGGGCGGTCGGCACGGGGGGCCGATCGTCCACCCGGGGTCTGGGGGTGGAGCTGTCCTGCGGTGGAGCGGGTGGTTCGGTCCGGATGAGCGGCGAGCCCGGGGGGTTTTCGCTCGCCGCTCATCCGGAGTTCTGGGGTTACCTCTTGGGAGAGGCGTCGGCGGACTGTCCCGAGCGGTCGGGCTTCGGCAGGACGCCGGGGAGCGTCGGCAGGGCGGTCGGCAGCGAGGGGGGCCCGGTCCGACCGGTGCCGGTGCCGCTCTTCCCGTCGTCCTTCCTGCCGTCGTCCTTCTTCCCGTCGTCCTTCTTCCCGTCGTCCTTCTTGCCGCCGCCGTTGCCGCCGCCGTCGTCGTCGCCACCGGGGCGGGACGGCGGGGTGGCGCCCTGCGGGTCGGGCTCGTCCTTGTGCCGCAGGACGTCGCCGCAGTACGCCTCCACCTCCTCCGGGCCGCCCGCCGCCGCGACCAGCGCGCCGAACTGCGGGTCCGCGACCAGCAGCCGCTGGCGCTCGCCCTTGCCCTTCCGGTCGGTGTAGCCCTGGCAGAGGGCGATCAGGAGGGCCCTGGCCTGCGAGCCCCTGGTCTCCGCCGGGGCGAAGGGCGAGGGCGGGGCCCCCGGTGACGGCGGCGCCACCGCTCCGGTGGACGGAGCACCGGAGGACGGCCCGCCGGAGGAGGCGCCGGTGGACGGCCCGGAGCCGGGCCGGCGCGCGGACGGACTGCCGTCCGGGGCGGCGGAGCCGGCCGCCGGGGCGGAGGGGGCGGTGGCGGGCGCCAGCAGCGGACGCCTCGGCTCCTCGGTACCGCCGCCGAGCGGCGAGGGCAGATTGCCCGTGCCGGCGGCGACCGCCACCCCGCCGAGCGCGGTGGCGCCGAGCACGACGGCAACGGCCTTCGTACTGAAGGCCCTGGCCAGCGCGGCGGTTGCCATCGATCGTCTCCGGACGGGTGCGGGTACGGCGGGTCCAGCAGGGGCGGGCGCGAGACGGGCCTCCCGGAACGCGGCCAGGGCCGCCTCCTCCCCGGCCAGTTCGCCCGCCGTCGCCGGAGCGGCGGCAGCGGCCAGCACACGGGCCACCCGCTCTTCCGGCCCGTTCTCGGGCTGGAGGGGCCGGGCCGGCCCGGTGCGGGCGTCCGCTCCGGTGAGCGAGGCGTCCCGTCCGGCCGACGGTCCGCCCACGGCACCGCCGAGCAGGTGCTCGGCCGTGTCCTGGTCGATCCGGCGGGATCGGTTGGTGCTCATCTCATGTCCTTCAGCGTCGCGGCCCGGCGTTCTGTCACACCCTGCGGAGGAATTTCTTTTCCGGCCGGTCCGGCGGCTCTCGGCCGGGCCGGCCGGGCCGGGATGCCCGCCCCCGCCGGGAAGGACTGCTCCAGCAGCTTGGCGAGCCGGCGCAGCCCCCGGTGCGCGGCCATCCGGACACTGCCGGACTTCTTGCCGAGCACCCGGGCGGCGCTCTCCGCGTCCAGCCCCATCACCACCCGCAGCAGGACGGCCTCGGCCTGGTCCGGCGGCAGCCGGGAGATCAGCGCCAGCGCGTCCGCCGTGCCGACGGCGGTCAGCGCCGAGCCCGCCGTGTCGTCCCCGGCGGCCAGCTCGGCCAGGTAGTCGAACGGCAGGTCGGCGACCGGGCGGCGGCGCCGGGCCCGCAGGTGGTCCAGCGCGCGGTTGCGGGCGATGGTGGCGGCCCAGCCCCGGAAGCCGTCGCCGTCGCCGGAGAAGCCGCGCAGGTCGCGGGCGATCTGCAGCCAGGCCTCGGAGGCGATGTCCTCGGCGTCCTGGACGTCCTCGGGCCGGCCGCCGACCAGCACCCGGAGGTAGCGGAGCAGACCCGGCTGGACGCTCCGGAACAGCAGCCGGAACGCCTCCTCGTCACCGCCCTGCGCCGCCCGCACGGCCTCCGACAGGTCGGCGGGGGCACTGGCCGCGTCCCGGGACGGGGGTGGCGGCGGGCCGGACGTCCGTGCTGCCGGACCGGATCGGCCGACGGGGTTGTCGGTGCCCGCTCCGGGGCGCTCTGCGTTCTGCACCCGCCACATCATGCGCCATGTGCGCCGTCCGTCCGACCTTCCGGGGTCCCCGGTGCGCACTCCCGGGCTCCCGCACTCCCCCGCTCGCGGGCGACCGGCCGCGCCCCCTTTCCCCGCGGTGCGCCCCGGCCGGGTCCGGGCGGGGCAGCCGGAGCGCGGTCCGCCGTCGGAGCCCCGTAGGACCGGTCCCGACCAAGGGCGCAGCGCGCCGGGCCCAAGGTCCCGCGCGCCGCTGCCCTTCGCCCGCGGCCCGGCCGGGCCCCGCCTGCGACCGTGGAAGAAGGGCACCGCGGTCCCGGACCGACCCCGCCGGAACCGCCCGCCCCCATGGCCCGGCCGGGTCCGTGCCGGCCGGGCCCCACCCCGCCCACGGCTCCGCCCGGCCCTGCCCGCGCCCACCCCGGCGCGCCGTGCCCCGCCGGCGGACCGCCGGCCGCCGCTGCCGCGTCCGGACCGGCCACCACGACCCGCAGGGCGCCACCCGCGCCCCGGTCACGACCCCGACAAGGGATGAGAACGCGATGACGACTGCCCACGAGCTCTACGCGAAGGGCCTGCGCGACCACCTCGCGCCCGCGCTGCGCGCCCTGGGCCTGCTCGGGTGGCGCCGGACGTTCAGCCTCCCCGACGAGACCCACTGGGCCCTGCTCGGCCTGGTCGAGCAGGGCGGACCGGCCGGGCCCACCGCCGACGGCCCGGTCCGCTACACCTTCGACCTCTCCCTCGTCCGCAAGACGGACTGGGCGCTCGCCGCCTTCCCCGGCCCGCGCCCCGACCCGCGCGCCGTCTACGGCATCGAGATCTGGCGGGCCCGGATCGGCGAGGTGCTGCCCGTCGGCGAGGACGTCTGGTGGGAGGTGCTGCCCGGCCCGCGCTGGCGGGTCACCCTGGACGACTCGGTCGCCGCCGTCCGCCACTACGGCCTGCCCGAACTGCTGCGCCGGGTCGACCGGGACCGTGGCGGCACCGGTGAGACCTATCTCGGCCCCGCCGAGCTGGAACAGGTCAACGCCGTCCTGCTGGCCGCCTCGGTGGCCCGGATCCAGCGCGCCGAGCTGGTCGACAAGGAGCTCGTCCTGACCGGCGCCTGGACCAGGGCGGACGCGGTCGCGCGGACCGTCCTCCAGGGCGTCGCGCACGGGTTCCTCTCCGCCGGGGACGAGCGCTTCGGCGCGGTGCGCTGCCTGGACACCCTCGGCCGCGCGCTGTGGACCGTCGACCCGTCGACCGAATGAACACGCAGGTCAGCGGCGCTGTCATGGTGCGCGCCGTGACACCTGTCATGCCGTTCCGGCAACGGACGACACTGCTCTGACGGAGGGTCGGCTCGGGAGACTGGAGGCACGACGCGGGCACCGGCCCGCGGGTCGACCACCACTCCGGGGAGCAACCCACCATGAGCCAGTCCCTCACCACCGCCTCCACCACCGCCACGGGGAACGCCACCACGGCGCACGCCCCCACGGGGAACGCCACCGGGGAGGCCGCCGGCACGAAGGCCCCGAACCCGCTGGCCGCCACGCTCCGCCCGCTCGCCCTGGACGTCGCCGCCCCACTGGCCGGCTACTACCTGCTGCACTCCGCGTTCGGGATGAGCGAGTTCGCCGCCCTCGCCTGGAGCGGTGTCATCCCGGCCGGCCGGACGGTCGTCGGGCTGGTCCGCGAGCGGAAGCTCAACCTGTGGGCCTCGATGATGCTCGGCGTGAACCTGATCGGCCTGGCGCTCACCACCGTGACCGGCGACGCCCGGCTGATGCTCGCCAAGGACGGCGCCCTCAGCGGCAGCATCGCCCTGGCGATCCTGGCCTCCACGGTGCTCGGCCGGCCGATGATGTCCCCGATGCTGATGCCCTTCCTGACCAAGGGCGACCAGGCCCGCTCCGCCGCCTGGCAGCGGCTGGCCGACGGCCGGGCGGCCCGCTCGCGCTCCTTCCGCCGCTACGAGCGGCTGTTCTCGGGCATCTGGGGCACCGCCCTGCTGGCCGAGTGCGTCGCCCGGGTGGTCGGCGCCTTCACCCTGCCGGTGTCGACCATGGCCTGGCTGTCCACCGTGTTCCTGATCGGCGCGATCGGCGCCGGCTCGGTGCTCGGCCACCGCGCCGCCGACCCGATGGAGAAGCTGGTCCGCGCCGAGGCCGCCGAGCCGACCCGCCGCTGAAGCCCCCCACCACAGGCACCACAGGCACCACACGCACCACTGGCACCACTGGCCGAAACCGCACCACCCGACTCCCTGCTGACGTCCGGTCGCACAGCCGAGGAACCATCGGGCCGGCCCCGGAGTCCTCATATAACGAGGGGGTAACGGGCCCCCGGCGAGAAACGGGGAGTCTGATGAGCCGGACGCACGCGCTGACCACCACCGAGGACCGCACCCTGGTCTGGGACGGCTGCCTCAACGTCCGCGACCTCGGAGGCCTGCGCACCGGCGACGGCACCCGCACCGCCCACCGCGCCGTCGTCCGCGCCGACAACCTCGACCGCCTCACCGCCGAGGGCTGGGACACCCTCCTCGACCACGGCATACGCACCGTCGTCGACCTGCGCAACATCGAGGAGTACCGGCCGCTCCTCCCGCTCCCCGACGACGTCGAGCTGGTCCGCGTTCCGCTGGACGAACTCGCCGGCCCCGCCTGGTGGGAGACGTACGGACAACTGGACGGCACCCCGCTCGCGCTCCGCCCCTACCTCGACCACTGCCCGCGCGCCGCCGCCGAACTGGTCGCCACCGTGGCGGGCGCCCGGCCCGGCGGGCTGGTCGTGCACTGCGGCGCCGGCCGTGACCGCACCGGCCTCGCCGCCCTGCTGCTGCTCGCCCTCGCGGGCGTCGAGCCGTCCGAGATCGTCGCCGACTACCTGCTCAGCACGGCCAACGTCCGCCCGCTGTACGGCATGCTCGGCCTGCCGGACCAGTACCGCCGGATCGACGCGGTGCTCGCCGAGGCCGGCACCACCGCCGAGGCCGCCCTGCACGCCACCCTGGACGGCTTCGACCCGGCCGGCTACCTGCTCGCCGCCGGTGTCGACCCGGCGGACCTCGCCGCCGTCCGCGCCCGGCTGCTGGGGCCCCGACCGGGCGACGCCACCCGGCCCTGACCACCCGCCGGGCCCGCGCGCCCACCGGGTCCGCGCCCGCCGAATCGTGAACGGACCGACCAGGCCACGACCGGACCGGCCGGCACGACACGACACGACCGAACGGGCCGCGACCGGACCGACCGGCTACCAGAGCCGGTCGATCTCGCCGGGATGCAGGGCGATCCGGCTCCCCGGGAAGTCCGTGCGATGCCGACGGCCGTGCTCGGTGAAGAACCCGGCCATCGTCACCTTGTCGAACCCCTCCTGGTCACTGGGGAAGGGCAGTTCAGGTGTCCCGCCGACCAGCACCGCACCCGGCAGCAGCTCCCAGCCGGCACCCTCGTAGAAGTGCTGGAGCACGCGGTCGCAGGTGAACAGGCCGAGGTCCGCGCCGCCCTCCGCGACGACGGCGCGGGCCGCCGTCACCAGCCGCCGCCCGTACCCGCGGCCGCGCCGCACCCGGTCGGTCACCACGGCACTCAGCCCGCACGCCGCGTACGTCCGCCCCGCATGGTCCAGCCGCTTGGACAGCAGGTCGAGCGCCGCGACCACCCGGCCGTCGTCCAGCAGCAGCATCGACACCGGGCGCAGCACCGGATCGTGCACCGGCGCGGTGGAGGGCGCCGGCGGACCGGGCCAGGCCTGCTCCTGCAACTCGGCCACCTGGAGCTTGAGTTCGCCCGGCACCGCGGTCTCCGGCAGCGTGACTATCCGCATGTCCCTCCCAGGGCCGCCTCCGCCGGGTCCGGCAGACTCCGGGCGTGATCTTCCGAACCGCGACCCGCCAGGACCTGCCCGCCGTCATCGCGCTGCTCACCGACGAGGACGGGGTGACCGACCCCGCCACCGTCCAGATCGACGAAGCCTACGCCCGCGCCTTCGCCGCCGTGGACGCCGACGCCCGCAACGAGGTGCTGGTACTCGACGAGGGCGACGGCACCGTGCTCGGCTGCCTGCAGCTCACCCACATCCCCGGTCTCGGCCGGCACGGCGCGGAGCGCGCGCTGATCGAGGCCGTCCGGGTGCGCGCGGACCGCCGGGGCGCCGGCCTGGGGCGCGAGCTGCTCACCCTGGCCGTCGGGCGGGCCCGCGGGCGCGGCCGCACCCTGGTCCAACTCACCAGCGACAAGCGCCGCACCGGGGCGCACCGGTTCTACGCCTCGCTCGGTTTCGCGCGCAGCCACGACGGGTTCAAGCTGTCGCTCTGAGACCGCCGGGGCGGCCCGGCGCACCCGGCCCGGCGGCGCGCGATTAATCGTTCGCGACCGCCCGAGCCCGGCGGAGATACTCGCGCCATGGTGCACTTCTCCGACTTCGACACGCGCAACTATCCGACCGTGGACGTCCGTACGGGCTACGCACAATGGGTGGAGACCTACGAGACGACGGTCGAGGACGCCATGGACCTCGCCGTGCTGGACCGGCTGACCGCCCCCGCCTGGGCGGAGGTGACCCGCGCGGCCGACCTCGGCTGCGGCACCGGCCGCACGGGCGCCTGGCTACGCGGAAAGGCCGCCGCCGGACTGGTCCTGGACGGCGTGGACCTCACCCCCGAGATGCTGGCGGTCGCCGAGGGCAAGGCTGTCCACGACAGCCTCACCCGGGCCGACGTGGCCGCCACCGGACTGCCCGGCGGCGGCTACGACCTGGTGATCTCCTCGCTGATCGACGAGCACCTGGCCGACCTCGGCCCGCTCTACCGGGAGGCCTTCCGGCTGGCCCGACCGGGCGGGCGCTGCGTCCTGGTCGGCCTGCACCCGTACTTCATCATGGCGGCCGGCATGCCGACCCACTTCACCAGCGCGGCCGGGGAGGACATCGCCATCACCACCCACGTCCACCTGGTCTCCGACCACCTGAGCGCCGGACTGGCGGCCGGCTGGCGGCTGGTCGAGATGGCCGAGGCGGTGGTGGACGACGCCTGGATCGCCCTGAAGCCCAAGTGGGAGAAGTACCGCAGCCACCCGGTCTCGGCCGCGTACGTCTGGGAGAAGACCGCCTGAGGGCCCGCACGGCCCCCGGGGGCGCAACTCGCACCATCGTCAACCGATGGTTGACGACTCTCGGGTCGACAACCTACGGTTGACGCATGGAGAATCCCGTCGTTCCCAAGACCACTCCCATGCGCCTCGACGACCTGATCGACGCGATCAAAAAGGTCCACACCGACGCGCTCGACCAGCTCTCCGACGCGGTGATCGCCGCCGACGCCCTCGGCGAGCTGGCCGACCACCTCATCGGCCACTTCGTCGACCAGGCCCGCCGCTCCGGCGCGTCCTGGACCGACATCGGCCGCAGCATGGGCGTCAGCAAGCAGGCCGCCCAGAAGCGCTTCGTCCCCAAGGACCCGGGCGCGCCCACCGACCTCGACCCGAGCCAGGGCTTCAGCCGCTTCACCGAACGGGCCCGGCACGTCGTGATGGCCTCCCAGGAGGAGGCCCGCACGGCCGGCAACGCCGAGATCGGCGCCGTGCACCTCCTGCTCGGCCTGCTCGTCGAGCCGGAGGGCCTGGCCGTCAAGGCGCTGGCCGCCCAGGGCATCGCCCCGCAGGCCGTCCGGGACGCCTCGGCCGCCGCGCTGCCGGCCGCCGTCGAGGAGGTGCCCGGGCTGATCCCCTACGACACCGAGGGCAAGAAGGTGCTGGAGCTGACCTTCCGGGAGGCGCTCAAGCTGGGCCACAACTACGTCGGCACCGAGCACATCCTGCTGGCGCTGCTGGAGCAGGCGAACGACACCGGCCCGCTGGCCGACCTCGGCGTGGACAAGACCGAGGTCGAGACCTTCACCTCGGAGGCCGTGGCGGCCTTCATCGCAGCGAGTGCCGCCACACCGGAGTGAGCCCGCACGCCGTGGGCCCCGGCCCCCGGGGCCCACGACCGCTCAGAAGCCGGACACGTGGGTGGAGATGATCCGCACCCGCCCGTCGGCGGCCGCCTCCAGCGCCGCCCGGAGCCGCGACGAACGGGCCGGGCCGAGGAGTTCGAGCGCCTCCTGGTCGGTCGCCCAGCGGTGGTCGTCCAGCTCGCCGGCCGGGAGGACCACGGGGGTGTCGTCCGGGACGGTGCCGAAGTCGAACAGGAAGTGCTCGGCCGGGTGGTCGAGTTCGGCGGAGGGGTGGGTCCAGGAGACGGCGAGCAGCTCGCCGGCCCGGCGCACGAGCCCGGTCTCCTCGGTCAGCTCCCGCTCGGCACACTCGACCGGGCCCTCACCGAGATCGATCGTGCCGCCCGGGAACTGCCAGTGCTCCCGGTACCCGGCCTTCACGATCAGGATCCGGCCGGACTCGTCCCGCAGCACACAACCGGCGGCGGCGTAGACCCGCGGCAGGGACGCCAGCCAGTCCTCGCGTGACTTCAACGGCTCAGCCGACACAACGGGCCTCCTACGGCTCGGGGATCTCCGCACCCACTCTGCCACCACCCCGGATCCCGGGCCCCGCCCCCGGCCGCACCACCTGCCCCGGGCCCCGCCCGACGAGCGGCGCGGGTGAGGCCCGGGGGCAGCGGGCGGGCGGTCAGGCCTGGGCCAGCAGGTGCTCGACCAGGCGGTCGAAGCTGGAGTTGAGGCCCGCCTCCGCCTCCGGACCGCAGTACATCGCGGGCACGTCGGTCTGGTGCAGGACGGCCTCGGTCCGGCCGTCGCCGAGGTCCGTCAGGGTCAGCGTGGAGCGCAGCCCGACGCTGTCCTCCTTGAAGGCCAGCAGCTCGCCCGGCCGGATGTCGGTGATCTCGCCCGACACCGGGTAGCGGTCCCCGGTGGCCTCGATGACCATCGTGCTGTCGTAGCGCCCGCCGACCTTCGGCTCGATGGTCACGGTGTCCAGCGGGACGTGGGTGCCGACCGGGCCCCAGAAGCGGACGAACTGCTCGGGCTCGGTGTACGCCCGGAAGACGACCGCCGGGGCGGCGGGCAGCTCGCGGGTGATGGTCAGCTCGCCGAGGTTCTCGGTCATGGTGTGTCCTCCGTGCTCGCGGTGCGGTGCGTTTGCCTGACAGAGGGGTAGACCGGGGCCGGCCGCGAAACTCATCGCTCCACCGGGAAGTTTTCGAGAATCTTTTCGGGGCGCCCGCGGAGAACTTCGCCGCGGGCCGATGAGCCGGGGCCGCCGAACCGGTCTGCCCTGTATGAACACCGACCTGAACACCGGCTTGAACACCCCACCGGGCCCCCAGCCGGACACCCCTCGGGGTCCGACCACCGGCCCGCCGCTGACCTGCGACGTCCGCGCCCTCACCAGCCCCGACCTGGCCGTCGTCGACGCCCTCGCCCGGCTGCGGCTCGCCGCCGGGCGCCACGGCGTACGGGTCGTCCTGACGAACGCGAGCAGCCCCCTGCGGGAGCTGCTCGCGTTCACCGGCCTGGCCGGCGTGCTGCCGGTCGAGGGGGCGCTACCCGTCCAGCCGGGGCGGGAGGCCGAACAGCGGGAAGAGGGTGTCGGTGTCCAGGAAGTTGGTGAGACCGGTGATCCGGCCCGCTGACACCTCCAGCACGATCAGCGCCCACGGCTCGTGCCCGCCCGCCGGGCTCGGCCGGTACTGCCCGAAGGCCGGGCTGCCGTTGGCCTCCACCGGGACGAGCCGCGAGCCCCGGCAGCCGTGGCCCGGGCCGAGCATCCATTCGCGGATGTCGGCGTGCCCGGTCAGCCACAGCGCGAACGGCGGCATGTTGAGCGTGACGTCCTCGTGCAGCAACGCGGCCAGCCCGTCCATGTCGTACGCCTCGAAGGCGGTGACGTAGCGGGCCAGCAGCGCACGGTGGTCGTCGTCCAGCGCGGGCGCCGGGCGGGTGGCCGAGGCGTCCGCCGCGAGCACCGCCCGGGCCCGCTGGAGCGCGCTGTTGACGGAGGCGACGGTGACCCCGAGCAGTTCGGCGACCTCGGCCGCCTTCCAGCCCAGCACCTCCCGCAGGACGAGCACCGCCCGCTGCCGGGGCGCGAGCCGCTGCAGCATCGCCACGAAGGCCAGCCGCACGGACTCGCGCTGGGCGGCCACCTCGGCCGGGTCCCCCGTCTCGGGCAGGATCCGGCCGTCCGGCGCCGGCCCGATCCACGTCACCTCGGGCAACTGCGCGTCGGTGGCGGTGGCCACCGTGGACGGCCCCGCCAGGTCCATCGGGCGGGCCCGGCCGTTGCGGCCGTTCAGCGCGTCCAGGCAGACGTTGGTGGCGATCCGGTACAGCCAGGAGCGCAGCGCGGCCCGGCCCTCGAAGCCCCGGTGGCCGCGCCAGGCGCGGACCATCGTCTCCTGCACCGCGTCCTCGGCCTCGAAGACCGAGCCGAGCATCCGGTAGCAGTAACCGGTCAGTTCCGTCCGGTACCGCTCCAGCTGGAGCTCGACCGGCTCGTCCGTCATCAGGTCGGCCATCGCGCGCCCCCGTGTCCTCGGATCACCAATGATCACCAGGAACGTACCGCAGGGCACTGACAGCCGGTCATCCGCTCGTGGGGTACGCCTGGCCCGAGCCGAAGGAGGTGGTCACGATCTGCCACACCTTCGGGAACTCCGCGCCGGAGATGCCGGTCGGGTTGACCGAGTAGACCACCTTGCGGCTGAGGTCCTTGGTCGCGAAGAAACCACTGGTGTAGCCGGGCCGGGAGCCGGTCTTGCCCCAGACCTGGGTGCCGTTGGGCAGGGTGGCGCTCATCAGGCCCTTGCTGAAGCAGGCGTGGCCGGCGGTCGGGCCGACCTCGCAGTTCTTGTTGCGGTGGTTGGGCACGTCCGGCACGTCGAACAGCTCGGCCTGCTGGGCGGGCGGCAGCAGCCGGCCGCGCAGCAGCGCCGTCATGAAGCGGTCCAGGTCGGCGGCGGAGGAGATCATGCCGCCCTCCGCCCACGGCCAGGGGCTCTGCTCGGTCACGTCCACCCGCCGCCGGACGCCGTCCGGGCCGGTGACGTCCAGCGAGGCCGGCGCGTGCGGGCCCGGCAGGGCGAGGTCGTCGCGGTCCGGGACGACGGTGTCGCGCAGGCCGAGCGGACGGGCGATCCTGGTCCGCACCTCCCGGGCGAAGGACCGGCCGGTGACCTTCTCGACCAGCATCCCGGCGACGAGGGTGTTGACGCCGTTGTACTGCTGCGCGGTGCCCGGCGCGAAGCCCATCGGCTGCGTGACGGCGTCCGCCACCACCTGGGCGGGCGTCCAGGAGTCGGCCTTGTGCGCGACGAACCAGCTCTCCGTGCCGTCCCCGGAGGTCAGACCGCCACCCATCGGCAGACCGCTGGTGTGGTCGAGCAACTGACCGACGGTGACCGGCGGGTAGGACGCCGGCAGCAGCCCCGGCAGGTACTGCTGGACGGTGCCGTCCAGGTCGATCCGCCGCTCGGCGGCGAGCTGGAGGACGACGGTGGCGGTGAACACCTTGGAGATGCTGCCGATCCGGAACCGGGCGTCGGCCGGCACCCCGGCCCCCGCCGTCCCGGACCACTGGCCGCCCCGGCCGCCGACCCGGACCAGCGCGCCGGTGATGCCCTCGTTCGGCAGGTCCGCGAGCGTCCGCGCCAGCGCCTCCCCGTCCGGCGGACCGGCCTGCCGGACGGCGGCGGCGGCCGAACCAGCGCCGCCCGCCGGGCGGTCGGCCGCCAGGGCCGGCGTCGTCGCGGCCGCGACACCGGCCACCAGCAGGGCGCCGGAAACGGCGATGGTGCTCCAACGGCGTTCGCGTACGGGGGTCTTCATCGGTTCGCTCTCCAACTGTGGCTCGTCCGGCGGGTGACGCCCTGTCCGGAACCGAGTCTGTGGGAGCCGGGCGCACCGGCCATCCGGGACCGTCCCCCACCGGCCCCGGAGTCGACCCCGAGAAACCCCCGGGCCGCTCCCGGGCACACGTCAGGGGGCGGGCGCCGGGACCGGCGCCCGCCCCCTGACGAAGGGCGACCCCCTCAGTGCGCGGAGTGCTTCTCCGCGCCCCGGTGGCGGTGTCCCTTGAGTTCGGCGTGCATCGCGGGGGCGGCGTGCACGGACGCCGTCGCGGCGCCCTGCCCGCCGTGCCGGAACACCCCGCCGGAGCCGGACCCGGCAGCGGCGGCGGGTGGGGCGTGGGTGCCGAGCCTCGGGGCGAGTGGCTTGGGGCTCATCGCCATGCCCCGGCGCTCCAGCAGCTCCTGGGTGCCCCGGCGGAGCTTGTCGGTACTGCCCGGTGTGCGCTTGGTCATCGTCGACCTCCCTTCGGCGGTCACCGGCCGGGCACGGGGCGTCGGCCGGGAGGACCGTACGGGCGTTATGTCCGCAATTCGACAGGATTACACCTGCCCGCGGCCGGAGACGCCGGGTCGCGACGGCTACTCCGGGGCCGCGCGGAGCCGATCCTCCGGGGGGCGTTCAGCCCATCACCTCGTGGACGAAGCACCAGCGCCAGTCCTCCCCCGGCTCGTACGAGCGGATCACCGGGTGGGAACTGTTGTGGAAGTGCGCGGTGGCGTGCTTCCGCGGCGAGAAGTCGCAACAGCCGATATGACCGCAGTCCAGGCAGAGCCGCAGGTGCACCCAGTCCCGGCGGCCCTCGGCCAGGCAGTCGGCGCAGCCGTCGGTGGGCGGCAGGGGGGCGATCTCCTGGGGTGCCGCGGTGAGGTCTTCGCACGCGCTCATGCACGCAGAGTAGTGACGGCCGCCCCGGCCGGACGCCCAAGACACGCCCGGGCACCCCGGCCCGGGGCCCCGGCACCCCGGCCCGGGGCGCGGGGGCTCACTCCGCGGCGACCGGCTCCCCCGAGGTCGTCCAGCTCGCCAGCATCGCGAGCTTCTGCGCGGTCGGCGAGCCCGGCGGGGCGGTGTAGGTGACCAGCATCTGCTCGGCGCAGCCGTTGACGCCCAGGGTCTCGTAGCCGAAGTCGAGTTCGCCGACCAGCGGATGGCGGATCAGCTTGACCCCGTGGGTCTTCTGCCGCACCGGGTGGTCCGCCCAGAGCCGGCGGAACTCCTCGCTGCGCACCGACAGTTCACCCACCAGCGCGGCCAGCTCGGCGTCCTCGGGGTGCCGGCCGGCGTCCAGCCGCAGATAGGCCACCGTCTCGGCCGCGACCGCTTCCCACCGCGGGTAGAACGCGCGCGCCGCCGGATCGAGGAAGGTGTGCCGGGCGGCGTTGCGCAGCTCCGGCGGGGCGGCGGAGAAGCCCTGCACCGCGTCGCCGAGGGCGTTCCAGGCGAGCACGTCCATCCGGCGCCCGAGCACGAAGGCCGGCACCCCGGTCATCAGGTCCAGCAGCAGCCGGGTGCCCTCCCGGATCGGCCGCCCGCCGCGCGACGCGGCGGCCGCGCCCGGCGGGCGGGCCAGCACGCGCAGGTGCGCGGCCTCCACCTCGTCCAGCCGCAGCACCCGGGCCACCGCGGCCAGCACCGTGTCGGAGGCGCTGCTGCCCCGGCCCTGCTCCAGCCTGATGTAGTAGTCGACGCTGACCCCGGCGAGCTGCGCGACCTCCTCCCGGCGCAGGCCCTGCACCCGGCGGCGGCCGTACGAGGGCAGGCCCACCTCCTCGGGCCGGATCCGGGCCCGGCGCGAGCGGAGGAAGTCCCCGACGGTGTTCTCCATCCCCGCAGCGTAGCCCCGGCCCCGCCGCCCGAGGGTGGTACCGGTGTTCCCAGGAACGGCAGTCCCGGGAAGTCCCTTCCCCGGAAGCCCTTTCCCAGGACATCCGCGGCCCTGGATGGCCCGCGCGGACCCGCGCAGAGTGGTCCCCGTCAGCCCGACCGTCAGGACCCGAAGGTAGAACCCCATGAGCTACGCAGCCCTCGCCACCCGCACCGCCGTCGTCACCGGAGCCGCCAGCGGCATCGGCGCGGCCACCGCCCGGCTGCTCGCCGCCGGCGGCGCCCGGGTCGCCCTGCTGGCCCGCCGGACGGAGCGGCTGGACGCGCTGGCCGCCGAGATCGCGGCGGCCGGCGGCCAGGCACTCGCCGTCACCACCGACCTCACCGACCAGGCCTCGGTGGACGCCGCCGTCACGACCGTCCACGCCGCCTACGGCGCGGTCGACCTGGTCGTCAACAACGCGGGCGTGATGCAGCCCAACCCCGTCACCGACGGCCGGCTCGACGAGTGGACCCGCATGATCGACACCAACCTGACCGGCGTCCTGCGGATCGTCCGCGCCTTCACCCCCGACCTCACCGCCGCCGGCGGCGAGGGCCGCACCGCCGACCTCGTGAACATCTCCTCGATCGCCTCGCACGTGCTGTTCCCCGACTACGCCGTGTACGGGGCCACCAAGGCCGCCGTCACCCAGCTCTCCGGCGCGCTCCGCACCGAACTCGGCCCGCGCGACGTCCGGGTCAGCGTCATCGAGCCCGGACTGACCGGGACCGAGCTGAGCGGGCACGTCGAGAACCCGGTGCTGCGCGAGCAGCTGGACGGGATGTTCGCCGCGATCCCGGCGATGACCGCCGAGGACATCGCCGACCTGATCGCCTACACCGTCACCCGGCCCCGCCACGTCAACCTGCGCCACCTGGTCGCCCTGCCGACCCGCCAGGCCTGAGCCGCGGCGCCCCCGCCCCGGGTTCCCCCACGGGCCGGCGAGGCGCCATGGGAGCATGCCAACCGTGGCGATCGTGGCGGGGAGTACGAACAGCGACACCGGCGGTGCCCGGGCGGACGGCCCGCCCGGGCACGCCGGCGCACCCGGACCGGGCCGGTCACCGGGGCCCGTCGGGACCGGCGGGACCGTCGGGACCGTCGGGACAACCGCGGTGACCGAGGCGACCGAGGCGACCGGCGCACCCGGGCCGGCCGCCGCACCCGGCTCGGCCGGGTCCGCGCTCCCGCCCGACATACCGGCGCCCCGGCCGGGCACACCCGGCCCGGCCCCCACCGGCCGGGTCCGCCAGCCGGTGGCCCTGATCCGGCTGCTCGTCGGCCTCGCCGCGATCACACTGACCCTGCTGCTCGCCGACTACGCCCGCGCCACCACCAGCGGCATCGCCGCCGACGTCGCCCAGCTCGCCCGGCTGGTGCCCCGCCCGCTGGCCGCGATCGCGGGCGGGCTCTCCACCGCCGCCCTGCTGCTGGTGCCGGTCTGGTCGGCGGTCCGCCGGCTGCTCTCCGCGGTGCCCGAGCGGCGGCGCGTCCTCCAGCACCTCTCCGACGGCCTGCTGGCCGCCGTCCTCGCCTACGGGGCCTCCGTCGCCGTGGACCTCGGGGTCGACGAGCTCGCCCCCGCCTCACTGATCGCCGCCCTCACCCAGCCGCTGCCGGGGCACGACCTCGCCCACACCGAACCGGTCTACGGCTACCTCGCCCCCGTGCTCGCCTTCCTGACCGCCTCCGCCGCCCGGGAGCACCGGGTCCCCCGGATCGTCCTGTCGGTGTCCGCCGTCGCCGGGCTGGCCGCCGGCTACGCCACGCCGACCGCCCTGCTGCTCGGCCTGCTGATCGGCTGGACGGCCGCCCACGGCACCCTCTACGCCGTCGGCACACCCGACCCCCGGCCGCGACCCGCCCAGCTCCTGCAGAGCCTGCGCGAGGCGGGGCTGCGCCCCGTCGCCGCCCACCCGGCCGGGCCCGACCGCTACCTGGTCCGCCAGGAGGCCGGGCACCCCGACCTCGACGTCCAACTGCTCGACCGGCAGGCCGTCACCGCCGCCCTGGTCCAGCGCGCCTGGCGCCGGCTGCGGCTGCGCACCGCCCCGCACCCCCGCGCCCTGCGCTCGCTGCGCACCGGGCTGGAGCACGAGGCCCTGGTCTCCTACGCCGCCGTCGCCGCCGGCGTCCGCACCCGCCGGATCGCCGCCACCGCCGGGCTCGGCCGCGACAACGCCCTGGTCGCGTACGAGTACCTGCCCGGCCGCACCCTGGACCAGCTCGCCGACGACGAGCTGACCGACCACCTGCTCACCGACGCCTGGTCCCAGCTCGCCCTGCTGCAGCGGCGGGAGATCTCGCACCGGGCCCTCGTCCCCTCCTCGATCCTGGTCGACCGGGCCGGCGCGGTGCACCTGGTCGACCTCGCGGACGGCGACATCGCGGCCAGCGAACTGGTGCTGCGCTGCGACATCGCCCAGCTGCTCACCACCCTCGCCCTGCGGGTCGGCGCCGAGCGGTCGGTGCGCACCGCGGTCGCGGTCCTCGGCCCGGACGTCGTCGGCGCGGCCCTTCCGCTCCTCCAGCCGATCGCCCTCGCGCGCTCCACCCGGACCGCCCTCAAGCAGGCCGCCCGGGCACACTGCGCCGCCCTCGCCCCGGCCGGCCGGGCGGGCACCACCGGATCCCCCGCCCGCGCCCGGCCGGCCGCTCCCCCACCCCCGCCGCCCGGCGAGCTGCTGGACGCCATCCGGGCCGAGGTCCTGCGGACCCGGCCGCAGGCGCCCGTCCGGGCGGTCAAGGTGGAGCGCCTGCGGCCCCGGACCCTGCTGGCGGTCGGCGGCGGGGTGGTCGCCGGCTGGCTGCTGCTGCCGCAGCTGTTCGCGTCCGAGCAGAACCCGATCGCCGCCGTGGGCGACGCCGACCCGCTCTGGCTGGCACTCGCCGTCCTGGCCGCGGCCGCCAGCCACTTCACCGCCGCGATGGGCTTCGTCGGCTTCGTCCCCGAGCGGCTGCACTTCCGCCACGCCGTGCTCGCCCAGCTGGCCGGCTCCTTCGTGAAGCTGGTCTCGCCGGGCGGCGTGGGCGGGGTGGCCCTCAACACCCGGTTCCTCCAGCGGTCCGGCATCCCGACGGCCCAGGCGCTGTCCAGCGTCGGCGTGGGCCAGCTCTTCGGGCTGGTGCTGCACCTGCTCCAGCTCGGCGCCTTCGTCTACCTGCTGGACACCGAGCCCGGCGGCTCCGAGCTGGACGCGCTGCCCGCCGTGGTGAGCGGCCTGGCCGGGGCGGCAGTGCTGCTGGCCGGGGTCTCCGCGGTGCCGCCGGCCCGCCGCTGGCTGGCCGCCCGGCTGCGGCCGCTGACCTCCGAGGTGCTGCCCCGGCTGCTGGAGCTGCTGCGCAGCCCCGGGCGGCTGGCCGTCGGCGTGGCCGGGCAGCTGCTGGTCTCGCTCTGCCTGGTCGCCTGCCTGTACTGCTGTGTCCGGGCGGTCGGCCGGGAACCGGCCTTCGCCTCGGTGGCGGTGGTCTTCCTGATCGGCAACGCGGTCGGCAACGCGGCGCCGACCCCGGGCGGGGCCGGCGCCGTGGACAGCGCCCTGGTGACGCTGCTGGAGCACACCGCGTCGATGGAGGAGGGCGGCGCGCTGGCGGCCGTCGCGCTCTTCCGCCTGCTCACCCTGGTGCTGCCGGTCCTGCCGGGCTGGGCGGCCTTCGCCTGGCTGCAGCGGCGCGGGGCGCTCTGACCGCCCGGGACCACGCGGCGGCGCTCCCCTTCGCGCGGCCCGGCTCGCGGCCCTTCTCGGGGCCCTTCGCGCGGCCCGGCTACTCCCGGTACTCGTCCTCGTCGAGTTCGACGACCCGGCTCTGCTCGGCGACGTCCGCGACCTCGGTGGCCGGATCCGCGCCGAGTGCCCGCCGCTCGGCCAGCTCGTCGTACTCGTCGCCCTCGCCCGGCTCGTCGTCCGGCTCCACCGCCTCGGCGACCTCGGCCGGGTAGTCCTCGTGATTCTGCGGCATGGCGTCCGTCCTCGCTGCTCGGAGGCTCCCACGGGGCCCGTTGGGGGGTACTGGAAGTATCCGTCGGCGGCCGCTCGGACGCGATGCGCCGCCCGGCCTTCGGCGTGTTGTCCGGTCCCGGTCCGCGGGTCGCGGACCGGCTCCCGCCTGCCCCGCCGTCGGCGGGCAAAACGGGGCCCCGGCCACCGGGGGTACGATCAGTGCCGTACCAGCAGGGCTTACCCACACCCACCCGGTGGCCCCGAAGCCCTACCGAACGACGGGGAAATCATGTCCGGCTCGCACTACTTCACCGGTGCACCCGAGGTCGCCAGCGAGCGCCGTCCGATCACGGTCTCCCTGCCGGACGTCACCCTGGAACTGACCACCGACGCCGGTGTGTTCTCCCGTAGCCGGCTCGACCCGGGCACCCGGATCCTGCTGGAGCACGCGCCGCCGCCCCGGGTGCGCGGCCCGATCCTGGACGTCGGCTGCGGCTACGGCCCGATCGCGCTGACCTGGGCGACCAGGCGCAAGCGGCTGCCGGTCTGGGCGGTGGACGTGAACACCCGCGCGCTGGAGCTGGTCCGGCTCAACGCGGAGACGCTCGGCCTGGGCAACGTCCGGGCGGCGCTGCCGGAGGACGTCCCCGCGGACCAGCGGTTCGCGGCGATCTACTCCAACCCGCCGATCCGGGTCGGCAAGGCCGAACTGCGCCGGCTGCTGCACCAGTGGCTCGGCCGGCTCACCCCGGACGGCTCGGCGTTCCTGGTGGTCCAGAAGCACCTGGGCTCGGACTCGCTGCAGCAGTGGCTGAACGACCAGGGCTACCCGACCACCCGCGTCACGTCGGTCAACGGGTTCCGAATTCTGGAAGCGCGGCCCCGCCCGGAGGGCGCGGGCCCCGAAAGTGGACGAGGTACGACGTCGTGAAGCAGCTCCGCGGGACCGAACTGAAGCGGCTGCACCGCCAGTGGCGGCGCAGCAACGAGTTCCGGCTCGCGCTGATCCTGGAGAACCTCCAGTCGCCGTTCAACGTCGGCTCGGTCGTCCGGACCGGCGCCGCGATGGGCGCCGAGAAGCTGTACCTCACCGGCGACACCCCGTCGGTGCGCTCCTCCGGCGCCCAGAAGGCCGCGATGGGCACCGACAAGTACCTGAAGGTGGAGCACTTCCCCACCGTCGCCGAGGCGGTCGCCGCCGCCAAGGCGGACGGCTTCAAGGTGGTCGGGCTGGAGCTCGCCGACGACGCGGTGCCGATGTTCGCCGCCGAGCTGACCCCGGCGGTGGCCTTCGTGCTGGGCCACGAGGACCGCGGCATCACCCCCGACGCGCTCGCGCTCTGCGACCAGGTCGTGTTCGTCCCGCAGCTGGGCCGGGTCGGCTCGCTGAACGTCTCCGCCGCCGCCACGGTGGCCTGCTACGAGGCGCGCCGCCAGGGGTACGCGATCAGCGGCACCCCGGACGGCAGCGACCCGGGCGGCCTGGACCTCGACGACGAGTGAGCACCGGGTGGGGGAGCGGGCGGGCCGCCCGCTCCCCCACCGCCGTCACACCTCGACCAACACCTTGCCCCGGTTCGCCTCCCGGTCCACGTAGAGGCTCCGGTAGGCCTTCGGGATCTCGTCGAATCCCTTGTGGACGGTCTGGTGGTAGCGGATCTCACCACTGCGGACCAGCCCGCCGAGGTCCTCGTGCATCGCCGCCAACTGCGGCTCGTCGAACCACTCCTGGGCGAAGATCCCGCGGATGGTGGTGCGCGGGAACATGATGTACGGCAGCAGCCGGGGCCCGGTCAGCTCACCGTTCACCGTGGTCGCCCACTGCCAGCAGACCGCGACCCGGCTGTTCACGTTGAGCATGGTGAACACCGCGTCGGTGACGGTGCCGCCGAGGTTGTCGAAGTAGCGGTCGACGCCGTCCGGGGCGGCGAGCAGCAGCGCCTCGCGGACCTTCTCGGCGTCGTCCGCCTGGTCGTAGAGCACCACCTCGTCGAAGCCGAGCTCCTTCAGGTACGCCGCCTTGCCCTCCGAGGCGGTGGTGCCGACCACCCGGGCGGCGCCCGCGCGCTTGGCCAACTGGGCCACCAGGGTGCCGATCGAGCCGGAGGCGCCGCTGATCACCACGGTGTCGCCCGGCCGGACCTCCAGGAACTTCGTCATGGTGCCCCAGCCGGTCATCCCCGGCGCGCCCATGATGCCGAGCGCCGTGCTGAGCGGCAGCCCCTCGCCGTAGTGGGCCGGGTCGAGCCGGCGGTAGGCCGGGAAGAGCATCGGGAAGATGCCGGTCTTCCACAGCTCCTCGGCGCCGTTGTGGACGACGTGGCTGCGCCAGCCGCCGAAGCCCTGGACGAGGTCACCGACCCGGAAGGCCGCCTCCGGCCCGGCCTCCAGCACCTCCATGATCGAGTCGGCGCCCATGTGGTGACCGATCGGCGTCTCCAGTGCCAGGCCGTTCTGGTACGGGTCGACCGAGACGTACCGGGTGCGGAAGAGCATCTCGTCCGGCCGGAGCCTGATCTCGACCTCCTCGACCACCTTCTGGTAGATCCGGTTCACGTCCGGCACCCCGTCGAGGTGCTCGCGGACCACCCACTTCTCGATCTTCATGCCAGGGCCCCTGTCGCGACGGTGCTGGTGGACGGAATCTCCTCGACCGGCCCGCTCTGCTGCTTCGGCGGCCGGCCGACGGGGAGGATCAGATGGGTCGGCGGCGGCGCGCTCACGTCGATCTCGGCGTGGAAGTCCCGCCCGTCGTCCCGGCAGATGAACTGCACCACGTGCCGGCCGGCGGCGGCCGCCCGGATCAGGCCGCCGATGGTGGCCCAGACCCCGGAGAGGTAGAAGTCGGAGAGCCCGGGGAGCACCGGACCGTTCTTCTTGATCTCCTGCTCCACCGTCTCGCTGCCCTCGACGAACGGGTTCCAGCCCGGGAACGTGCCGTCGTAGACGCCGGTGTAGCGGACCTGGGTGAGCGGGGTCGAGACGTCCGCCACCGAGACGGCGCTCTTGAAACCGGGGAAGCGCTCGTCCAGGAAGGCGACGATGCCGTTGCGGACCTTGCGCTTGGCCGCCATGTACTCCCGCCCGTGCTTGACCGGAAGGGTGTGCAGTTCCTCGCCGCGCCGCACCCGGGAGGACTGCTCGGGGCCGTCGTGCAGCTCCCGCCAGGGGTCGATGTCGGAGAAGTAGGTGGCGAACACCACGGTGGACTCCCGGGGCGCCAGCTCCGGGTAGTGCCGGGTGCGGAACTGCACGTTCATGCTCGGGCAGCGGATGCCGGTGAGTTCGGCGGCCTGCCGCTCGTCCAGGAGGTAGGTGGTGCACGGGTCGCCCTCCGGGAAGGGCCGGCGCAGGCCCAGGAAGAGCGAGACGTAGCCGGGCGACAGCTGGCCCGGCTCGTCGATCAGCGAGGTGTAGAGCCGGCGGTAGGTGTCGTTCAGGTAGCGGCCCTTGAGCAGCTTCATCACCGTCGTGTGGCCGTCGGCGGCGGAGACCACGATGTCGGAGCGGAACTCCCGCCCGTCGCTCAGCCGGACGCCCACCGCCCGGTCGTCCTCGACCAGGATCTCCTCGACCTTGGCGTTGTACGTCACCTCGCCGCCGAGCTTGCGGTAGCGCTGCTCGATCGACCGGGCCAGCGCGAGCGAGCCCCCCTCCGGCACCCCGGCCGCCTGGTTGGCGTGCGAGGCGAGCTGGAAGTAGAAGGGCAGCACCGGGAAGGCCGGGTGCTTCTCGTAGAGGATGAAGTTGAACGCCTCGCGCAGCAGCGGGTCGCGGAACCGCTGCGCGTAGTCGGTCATCAGGACGGTGATCGACTTCCGGATGGTGGTGAAGTACGGCAGGAACGAGGCCAGCATCCGCCAGCGCTCGACCCGGCCCATCAGCCCGACCGGCTTGAGGAACGGGTAGACCGCCAACGCCTTGCGGAACGTCCGGATGCCGTCGCAGAACTCCCGGATCGGGGCCGCGTCGGCCGGCGAGATGCCCAGCAGATGGGCCTCCAGCCGGTCGGGGTCGGAGTAGAAGTGCACCGCCCGGCCGTCCCGGCCGCGGACGATGTTGAACACGTCGAAGTGCCGCATCTCCTTACCCTGGAGGGCGCCGAGCTCCAGCCAGATCTGGTACATCTCGTTGCCCGGGCCGTTGCCGAGCAGCCAGCTGATGCACCAGTCGAAGGTGAAGTCGCTGCGGTCCCAGCCGGTGCAGGAGCCGCCGGGGATCTCGTGCATCTCGAAGACCTGGGTGCGGTACCCGTTCATCTGGGCGTAGCAGCCGGTGGAGAGGCCGCCGAGGCCGCCGCCCACGATGATCATCGTTTCTCGTCGGCGCCCCGCCGACGGTGTTTGCCGTGCCAATTCCCTGGCCTTCCTCGTGGTCGTGCCGTTGCTGTCGCGCGTGTCGCTTGCCGTGGGCCGCTGTCGGGCGGAGTCGCTCACCAGGCGATCGGGAGCGCCTGCAACCCGTTCACCATCGCGTCCGCCTTCCAGCGCAGTTCGTCCTCGGGGACGGCCAGCCGCAGGCCGGGCAGCCGGTCCAGCACCGTCTCGATGGCCACCTGGAGCTCCAGCCGGGCCAGATGCGCGCCGATGCAGTAGTGCACGCCGTGCCCGAAGCCGATGTGCGGATTGGCCTGACGGTCCAGGACGAGGCGCTCCGGCTCCTCGAAGACCTCCGGGTCGCGGTTGGCCGCGGCGGTGGCGATCATCACCGCGTCACCGGCCCGGATCGTCACCCCGCCCAGCTCGACGTCGGCCGTGGCGTAGCGGGGCAGGCTGAAGCCGGTGAGCAGCGGCACGTACCGCATCAGCTCCTCGACGGCCTTCGGGATCAGCTCGGGCTTCTCCCGCAGGCGTCGCAACTCCTCCGGGTTGACCAGGAGCTGGTGGAAGAAGTTGCCGATCTGGTTGGTGGTGGAGACGAACCCTGCGATCAGCAGGTCACAGGCGATCGAGAGCAGCTCGTCCTCGCCGATCAGCTCCTGCTCGCGGCAGGCCCGGACCAGGACGGTCAGCAGGTCCTCGCCGGGCTCGCGGCCGCGCAGATCGAGCACGCCGGCCATGTACTCGATGAACGCCTGGCCCTCCACGGCGAGCACCTCGCCCGGGGTGACGGCGGAGAGCACCGTCTCCGCCCACTGCCAGAGCATCCGGTGGTCCTCGGCGGGGATGCCGAGGACCTCGCAGATGATCGTGGTCGGCATCGGGATCGCGAAGTCCTCGACCAGGTCGGCCGGCCGCCCGGCCGCCAGCATGCCGTCGACCAGCTCGTCGGCCAGCTCCCGGGCCCGGACCCGCAGCCGTTCGACCCGGCGCGCGCTGAACTCCCTGGCCACCAACGAGCGCAGCCGGGTGTGCTCCGGCGGCTCGGTGGAGAACAGACCGGCGCCACTGCGGGCGACCGGACGCATCCGGGGCTGGTCGTGGCCCATCGCCTCGGCGAGGCTGAAGCGCGGGTCCGCCAGCACCGTCCGCACGTCCTCGTAGCGGGTGACCAGCCAGGCCCCGTCGCCGTAGGGCAACCGGATCCGGGGCAGTGGCTGCTCCCGCAACTCGGCGTAGCGGGGGTGGAGATCGAGGCCGCGCGCCTCGAACGGGTAGGACAGCGGCTGATGCTGCCTGAGCATGACGTGGTCCACCTCTCGTGTGGGACTGCCGGAACCACTGCTGGTGCGAACGCCGTCGGGGCCGCCCGGGTCACCGGGCCCGGGCGGGGCGACGCGGGCCTCAGGACACATCGGCGGCCACCCCGGTGAGGATCTCCCTGGCCAGTCCGGCGTTGCGCGCGATGTACTCGTGGTCGAGCATCTCGGCATGGGTGCCGAAGCCGCGGAACACCGCCGTGCCGGTGGCCGAACTGCCGTGCCAGGCACCGTTCTCGCCGGCCGCGTAGAGGGCCACCTTCGCGTCGTCGGAGATCACGCTGACCGGTGCGGCGATCACCCCCAGGTTGGGCGTGCGGCTGCAGAACTGCAGGTAGTCCCTGGCCTGTTCGCGGGTCTCCTGGGCGACGATCTCCGAACCGGTGTGCCGCTGCAGGTGCTCGGCCAGCTCGTGCTCGAAGGCCTGGACGTGCTCGTCGCCGAGCGTGAAGGACTCCAGGATCCGGTGCGAGTCCATGATCACCACATTGGGCACCGCCCGGCCGCGCCGCTCCAGCTCCTTGGCCACCTCGAAGGCGAGGTTCCCGCCCAGCGAGTAACCGAGCAGGGCACACGGCCCGTCCGGCTGGATGGTGTCGATCAGATCGGCGTAGCAGACGACCTTGTCGTCCCCCGCGACGTAGTTGAACGCGACCATCCGGTACTCCGGCAGGTGCGCCGCGAACTGCCGGTAGACCAGACCGTGGCCACCGGCCGGCGGGAAGCAGAAGATCGTCTGCTGCTGCTCCTGGTTGAACCAGAGGTACGGTTGGGCACCGTCGAGCCGACCGGTGATGATGTGCTCCAGCGTCCTGGCCATCCCGTGCAGGGTGGTGACCTTGAACAGCTGGCTGACCGGGATCCGGATGTTGAACTCGGCCTGCAGCCCGTGGATCAGCTCGATCAGCTTGATCGAGCTGCCCCCCGACTCGAAGAAGTCGTGCTCCAGGCCGAACTCCTCGACGCCGAGCAGCGCCCGCCAGTGGTCGGCCATCCGGATCTCGTAGAGGGTGACCGGGGGTTCGACGACCCGGCCCCCGGCCTCCGCCCGGGGCTCGGGCAGCGCGGCGACGTCCACCTTGCCGTTGGCGGTGAGCGGCAGCGCGGGCAGCTCCGCGAAGTACGTCGGGATCATGAAGGTCGGCAGGTAGCCGGCCAGGTGGCGGCGGAGCTCCCGGCGGTCGAGCGTCCGGCCCGGGGCGGGGACGCAGTAGGCGCAGAGCACGTTCTCACCGCTGCGGTCGGGCCGGACGGTGACCACCGCCTGGCCGAGCTCGGGCCACTCGGCGAGCTGGGTCTCGATCTCGCCGAGCTCGATCCGATGGCCGCGCACCTTGATCTGGGAGTCGGCCCGGCCGAGCAGGTGCACCCCGCCCCCGGCGTCCCAGCGGGCCAGGTCGCCGGTGCGGTAGAGCCGGACCGGCTCACTGCCGTCGGCCCCGCCGAGCGGCAGGGTGGCGAAGCGGCGCGCGGTCTGCTCCTCGTCGCCGAGGTAGCCGAGGGCCACGCCGGAGCCCCCGATCCACAGCTCCCCCGGTACGCCGGGCGGGACGGGCCGACCGTGCCCGTCCAGCAGGTAGAAGGCGCTGTTCGGGAAGGGCCGCCCGATCGGGACCATCCGGCTCGGCTCCAGGCCGTCGGCCGGACCCTCGAAGTAGGCGCTGTCGATGGTGGCCTCGGTGAGGCCGTAGGAGTTGATCAGGCGGGTCCGCGGCCCGCAGAGCGCGCGCAGCCGCTCGTACTCCTCCACCTTCCAGACGTCCGAGCCGACCACCAGCAACCGCATGAAGTCCAGCCGGAGGCCGGACCGTTCGCAGTGGCCGACCACGGTACGGACCACCGCCGGCACGAACTCGCCGGCGTCCACCCGCTCGGTCCGCATCACCTCGTAGAGCCGTGCGGTGTTGAACAGCAGCTCCCGGCCGACCAGCACCAGGGTCGCTCCCGAGCAGAGCGCGCGGACGTAGTCCCCGGTGAAGACGTCGAAGGAGAGGCTGGCCATCTGGAGGTGGACCCGGGCGTCGGTGTCCAGCCGGTACTCGGCGCGCCAGGCCTGGAAGGCCGAGGCGAGGTTGCGGTGCGAGACCTGGACGGCCTTGGGCCGGCCGGTGGAGCCGGAGGTGTAGATGACGTAGGCGGGGCTGTCGGGGTCGACCGGTTCGTCGGTGAACCCGGCGGGCCCACCCGGCTCAGCCGCTTCGCCGGGCTCCGCGAGTCCGGCCGGCCCCGTGAGTTCGGCCGGCCCGACGATCCTGGCCGGCAGCCCGCCGAGCCGCTCCGGATCGCCGACCAGCAGACCGGCACCGGCCCGCTCGATCATGTCCGCCAGCCGGTCCGCCGGGTGGCTCGGGTCCAGCGGGAGGTAGGCCGCGCCGGTGCGCAGCACCGCCAACAGGGCGACCACCAGCTCCGGCGACTTGTCCAGGCAGAGCGCCACCACCGAGCCCGGCCCGGCGCCGAGCGCCCGCAGCCGGGCCGCCGCCGTCCGGGAACGCCGCGCCAGCTCGCCGTAGCTCAGCCGGGCGGTCGGGCCGGACTCCGCCGGCACCACCACCGCCGGGGCGTCCGGGTCGGCGGCGGCGGCCCGCAGGATCAGCTCGTGCACCGGCTCCTCGTGGGCCACCCGCCGATCGGCACCGCTCCACCGCTGGAGCGTCCGGGCCCGCTCCACCGGACCGAGCAGCTCCAGCCGGGTGGCCGGCTGGTCGGCGTCCGCCGCCGTCAGCCCCTCCAGCAGATGGCGGTAGTGCCCGGCCAGGCGGGCCATCGTCTCGGGCAGGAAGAGGTCGGTGTTGTACTTGAGGACGCAGTGGAAGCGACGCTCCGCCTCGTCCTCGTAGGCGGACAGCGTGAGGTCGAACTGCCCCTCCTCCTCCGGGAGTTCGATGTACTCCAGGTGGTAGCCGTACTTCTCGGTGGCCACCTTGTGGTGCAGCAGGATGAACATCGCCTGGAAGACCGCCGAGCGGCTCGGATCGTGCTGCAGCCCGAGCTTCTCCACCAGCAGGACGAACGGGTACTCCTGGTTGTCCAGCCCGCCCAGCACGGTGGTGCGCACCTGGGCCAGCAGCTCCGCGACCGTCGGCGCCCCGGCCAGCGAGGCGTGCAGCGGCAGCGGGTTGACGAAGTAGCCGTAGACGGAGGCGAACTCCTCGTCGGTGCGACCGGTCACCGGGCTGCCGACGATGATGTCGTCCTGCCCGGAATAGGCGTGCAGCAGCAGGTAGTAGGCGCTGAGCAGCACCATGAAGACGGTGACGTTGTGCTCCCGGGCGAGCGTGTGCACCCGGGCGCTGAGCTCCTCGTCCAGCACGAAGAACTCGGAGGCGCCGTTGTGGGTCTGCACCGCCGGACGCGGCTTGTCGGTGGGCAGGCTGAGGATCGGCACCTCGGCGGGCAGGTGCGAGCGCCAGTAGTCGAGCATCCGCGGCGCCTCGCGGCCGGCCAGGAACTCGTTCTGCCGGTTGAGGAAGTCCAGGTAGCGGGCGGTGACCGGCGGCAGCTCGGGCGCCCGGCCCTGCCGCAGCCCCTCGTAGACGGCGAGCAGCTCCTCGATGAAGGTGAAGGTGGAGATCGCGTCCGAGATGATGTGGTGGACGGCCTTCATGATCACCCAGCGCTCCGGCCCGCGCTTGAACAGCCGGAACCGCACCAGCGGGTCGCGCTCCAGGTCGTACGGCTTGCGGTACTCACGGACGATCAGGTCGTGGACGTCGGCCCACTCCAGGCCCTGGACGTCGAAGACCCCGAAGTCCGGCTCGACCTCGGCGCGGACCCGCTGGACGGCGTGCCCGCCGTCCAGTACGAAGTTGGCCCGCAGGCTGGGGTGGCGCCCGACCAGCGTCCGGAAGGCGGCGGCCATCAGCTCCGGCTCCAGCTCGACCCGGACCTCGACCGCGCCGCCGATGTTGTAGGCGAAGCCGTCCGGGTTGAGCTGCTTGAGGAACCAGAGCGCCTTCTGGTTCTGCGTCAGCGGGTGGTACGCCTCGTCCTCGTACCGCTCGACCTCGGCCGTCGCGGCACCGCTGTCCTCGTCCTCGATCAGCTCGGCCAGGCCGCTGTACAGCTGGGCGACCAGCTCGGCCACCGGCGCGTTGGAGAGCAGCGCCACCACCGGAAGGGCGGTACCGAGCTCGGTGTTGAGCCGGGCCCGCAGCTCCATCGCGAGCAGCGAGTCCAGGCCGAGCGCGCTCAGACCGGTCCCGGGCCCGATCTGCTCCGCCGGCACCCGCAGCACGGTCGCGGCCAGCGCGACGAAGCGCTCGGTGAGCAGGGCCCGGCGCTCCTCCTCGTCGGCCGCCCGCAGCGCCTCCAGCACACTGCTCTGCCGCGGCGCCGGGGCGTTCTCCCGGGCGGCCGCCGCCAGGCCGGCGACCAGCGGCGGCGGCGCCGGGTACCAGGAGAGGAAGACCGGCCAGTCGACCACGGTGGCGACCAGCAACTGGGCACGGTCCTGCCCCAGGACCCGCTCCAGCACGGCCATCCCGCTCTCGGGCGCGAGCGAGCTCATCCCGCGGCTGTTGCGGTAGTGCTCGATCAGGCCGAGCTCCTCGATCATGCCGGTGGCCCAGGGCCCCCAGTCCAGGCTGAGCGCGGGCAGGCCGAGGGCCCGGCGGTGGTGCGCCAGCGCGTCCAGGAAGGCGTTGCCGGCCGCGTAGTTGGTCTGGCCGGCGGTGGTCAGCAGCGAGGCGATCGAGGCGAACAGCACGAAGTGGTCGAGCGGCTCCCCCGCCAGCTGCCGGTGCAGGGCGAAGGCTCCCAGCACCTTGGGGCCGTGCACCGCGTCGAACACCTCCCGGTCCAGCTCCGGCACCAGCGTGTCGCGGACCTGGCCGGCCAGGTGGAACACGCCCCGGACGGGCGGCGGGTCCAGCGCCCGGTACGCGGCGAGCCAGTCCGCGAGCGCGCGTTCGTCGGTGATGTCCAGCGACACCGGAACGGGCTGGGCGCCGAGCGCCTCCAGCTCGCGCAGAAAGGCGGCCTTGCGACCGGCGGGGCTCGCCGGGTCGAGCCCGCGCCACTGCTCGCGCGGGGGCAGCGGACTGCGGCCGACCAGGATCAGCCGCCGGGCACCCCGGCGGACCAGGGTGCGGCAGAGCAGCCGGCCGAGCGCGCCGAACGCACCGGTCACCAGGTAGCTGCCGTCCGGGCGCAGGCTGGGCGGCAGCGGCCCGGTCAGGCCCTCGGCGGGGCGCAGCCGGTTGGTCAGCCGGCGCCCGGCCCGCAACGCGATCTCGTCCTCGTCGGCCAGCGCGAACTCGCGCAGCAACGCGGCCGCCTCCTCGGCCGCCGGACCGGCCGGGCCGAGGTCGATCAGCTTGCCGGGGTGGCCGGGCAGCTCCTGGTGGCGCAGCACCCGGCCGATCCCCCAGGCGGGCGCGCCGAGCGGCTCGACCGGCTCGCCGGGGGCGGTGGCCTGGGCGGCCCGGGTGACGATGTGCAGCCTGCTGTCGGGCAGTTCGGCGCCGAGCAGGGCGGCCAGCGTGATCAGGCTGTACGCGCCGGCGCCGGTGTGGCCGGCCACGGTGGCGTGATCGGCGCCGGCCAGCGCGGGCCGGTCGAGGTTCCAGAGGTGGACCACGGCGGCCGGGTCGGGCGCGCCGGCGGCCCGCCGGTCGGCCAGCAGCCGGCCGAGGTCCGCGGCGGAGCCGGGCTCGACGGTGGACGCGCCCCCGTCGGCGGCCGGCCGGTAGCCGCTGCCCGGACGGACCAGGTGGCAACTGCCGCCCCGCCCGGCGATCCGGGCGGCCAGCTCCTCGGCGACGCCCTGGCCGTCGGCGAACAGCAGCCAGTGGTCGGGGTGTTCGGCCAGCAGGTCGGGGGTGTCCACCGCGTCCGGCAGTGCCTCCCAGGAGGGCTCGACGAGCCAGCCGTCGATGGTGGCGAGGCCGACGGCGGTGGAGGCCTTCTCCACGTCGGCCGCCCGGAAGCCGGTGATCCCGCCGAGCGGGGCGCCGCTCCCGTCGTAGACGGCGATGTCCCCGACGATCTCGTCCCCGTCGTCGCGGGTCACGGTGGCGTGCACCCAGAGCGGCTGCTCACCGACCGCTTCCAGGCGGACCTCCTCGACGGCGAGCGGCAGCTTGATGCCCGTGCCCGCCGGGCCGTCGACCAGGAGCTGCGGCGTCAGCAGGGTCTGGAAGAAGGCGTCCATCAGCACCGGGTGCACCTGGTGCCCGGCGCCCTGCCCGGCGATCGCCGTGGTCGGCCGGACCACGGCCAGCGCCTCGCCCGGGGCGATCCAGACCTCGTCGATGCCCTGGAACGCCGGGCCGTAGTGGTAGCCGAGGCCGGCCAGGGCGGTGTAGCAGTCCGGACCGGCCAGGTGGCGTGCGGCACGGCCGCGGATCCGCTCGGCGTCCAGCCGGTGGCCGGGCCGGCGGCGCTGGCCGGGGCGGACGGTGCCGACGGCGTGCACGGTGCGCTCGGGCCCGGCTCCGCCGGTGCCGTCCGCGGGGCCGGCCGTGCCAGTGCTGATGGTGAACGAGCCGTTCTCGGCGGAGAGCGTGAGCCGGACGGCCCGGCTCTCCTCGTCGGGCAGGAAGAGCGCCTTGCGCAGCTCGATGCCGGCCAGCGCGGCGTCGGCACCGCCGGTCAGCGCGCGGACCGCCTGGACGGCCATCTCCAGGTACCCGGCGGCGGGGAACAGCACCTGCCCCTGGATCCGGTGGTCCTCCAGGTAGGGCAGCGCCTCGGCGTCCAGCCTGGCCTCCCAGGCGGGCTCGGCACCGGCGAGACGACGGCCGAGCAGCGGGTGGTCCAGCCGGCCCCGGCGGACCTGCTCCACCGACCGGGGCTCGACCCAGTGCCGGTCCCGCTTGAAGGGGTAACGCGGCAGCGGCACCGGGCGCCCGGCGGGCTGCAGCACCGACCAGTCGACCTCGACGCCCAGGTTGTGCAGGGCGGCCAACGAGGCGGTGAAGGTGGTCCGCTCGTCCTCCTGACGGCGGATCGACGGCAGGGTGCGGACCTCGGGGCGGTCGGCCCCGCCGGGGCGGGCCTCCAGCGTCTCCTGGATCGAGCGGCCCAGCACCGGATGCGGCCCGACCTCCAGGAAGAGGCTGTACCCGTCGTCCCCGAGCCGCTGCACGGCCTGTTGGAAGCGGACGCTGTCCCGGACGTTGTGCCACCAGTAGGCGGCGTCCAGCTCGGTGCCGTGCGCGGTGCCCTCCCGGCCGGTGAGGTAGAGCGGCACCCGGGCGGGGCGGGCCTTGAGGTCGGCGAGCGACTCCAGCAGCTCGTCCTTGATCAACTCCATCCGGGCGCTGTGGTACGGCACCTCGACGGTCAGCGACCGGGCGAAGACCTGCTCGGCGGTGAGCGCGGCGGCCAGCTCGGCGAGCACCGTCTCGTCCCCGGCGAGGGTGAGCGAGGCCGGGCTGTTGATCGCGGCCACCGACACCGCGTCGCCGTACGGGCGGATCCGGCGGACCGCCTCGGCCTCGGTGAGGGCGACCGCGAGCATGCCGCCGGTGCCGGCCAGCTTCTGCTGGAGCCGGCTCCGGTGCACCACCACCTTGACCGCGTCGGCCAGGTCGTAGACGCCGGCCTCGTGGAAGGCGGCGACCTCGCCGGTGCTGTGGCCGACCACGGCGTCCGGACGCACCCCGCGACTGCGCCAGAGGGCGGCGAGGCCGACCTGCACGGCGAAGTTGGCCGGCTGGGCGAGCCAGGTCTCGGCCATCCGGGAGTGCGCCTCGTCGGCGGCCAGCTCGTCGGTCAGCGACCAGCCGGTGAGCTCGGCCAGGTGCTCGGAGCAGCGCTCGACGGCCTCGCGGTAGACCGGCTCGGTCGCGAAGAGCCGGCGGCCCATCCCCCACCACTGCGGCCCCATGCCGGTGAAGACCCAGGCCAGCCGGCGGTGCCGGGCCTCGCGCCGTTGGCCGGTCAGCACCCGGGGGTGCGGTTCGCCGCGCAGATAGGCGGTGAGCGCCTCGTCCAACGACTCGCGCGAGTCGTAGACCACGGAGAGCCTGGCGTCGAGGTGCTGGCGGCGGTGGGCCAGGGTGTGACCGAGGTCGACCGTCCGGGCGGGGACGCCGCCGCGCGCTCCGGTCAGTTCGCCCTGGATCCCGGCGGCCAGCTCGGGCAGCGCGGCGGCGTCCCGGGCCGTCAGCGGGAGGACGGTGGGACCGCCCGCCGGCGCGGGCCGCTGCTCGGCGGGCGCCGGCTCGGGAGCCGCCTCCAGCAGCACGTGGGCGTTGGTGCCGCCGAACCCGAAGGAGTTCACCCCGGCCCGGGCCGGCCCCCGGTGGGCGGGCCAGGGGGTGAGCTCGGTCGGGATCTCGAACGGCAGGGTGGCCGGGTCGATCGCCGGGTTGAGCCGCTCCAGGTTGATGTGCGGCGGGATGAGCCGGTGCTTCAGCGCCAGCGCGGACTTGATCAGCCCGGCCAGGCCGGAGGCGGATTCGGTGTGCCCGATGTTGGTCTTGACCGAGCCGACGTAGCACTTGTCGCCGGGGCGGCGGCCGACCGCCAGCGCCCGCGCCAGGGCGTTCGCCTCGATCGGGTCCCCCACCGGGGTGGAGGTGCCGTGCGCCTCGACGTACTGGAGGGTGCCCGGCGTGATGCCGGCCTCGGCGCAGACCCGCTCGATCAGGGTGACCTGGGCATCCGCGTTGGGCACCGTGATCCCGTTGGTGCGGCCGTCCTGGTTGACCCCGCTGCCGATGATGACGGCGTGGATCGGGTCCCCGTCGCGCCGGGCGTCGGAGAGCCGCTTGAGCGCGACGACCGCGACACCCTCGGCCCGGACGTAACCGTCGGCCGAGGCGTCGAAGGTGCGCGAGCGCCCCTCCGGGGAGAGGAAGCCGCCCTTGGTCTCGGCGATGGTGTACTGCGGCGCGATGTGCAGCAGGGTGCCGCCGGCCAGCGCGAGGTCGGTCTCGCCCCGCAGCAGGCTCTGGGCGGCGAGGTGGACGGCGACCAACGAGGAGCTGCAGGCGGTGTCGAGGGAGACGCTGGGCCCCCGGAAGTCGAAGCAGTGCGAGATCCGGTTCGACACCATCGTCATCATGGTGCCGGTGGCGGTGTGCGCGGCCAGGGTCTCGAAGGAGAGGTCCGAGAACTGGACGATCTTGTAGTCCAGGGTGAACGCGCCCACGTAGACGCCGACGTCACGCCCCGCCAGCTCGCCCGGCTTCTGCCCGCCGTCCTCCAGGGCCTCCCAGGCCACCTCCAGCAGCTTCCGCTGCTGCGGGTCCATGTGGTCGGCCTCCCGGCCGCTGATCCCGAAGAACGCCGGGTCGAACTCGTCGAAGCCGTCGATGTAGCCGCCCCGGCCGCCGACCAGCCGGCCGGGCTTGGCCTTGTCCCGGCTGCCCAGGGTGGCCACGTCGTACCGGCTGGGCGGGGTCGGCGTGATGCAGTCCTTGCCCTCGACCAGGTTCTGCCAGAACGACCGGTGGTCGCCGGCACCGCCCGGGAACCGACAGCCGATTCCGATGATCGCGATCTTCTCCGGACCACCGCCGGGCTCACCGGCGAGCGGCCCGGCACCGGTCGGGGCGGAGAGGGCCGCAGGGGCGGCGGTGGCGTAGAGGGTGTCGGAGGCGGTCGATGCGTCAGTGGGATCGGGGAAGGCGGCGGGGCATGAATCCGTCATGGTCGAGTCCTTGTGTCGCTGCGTTCGCGCGCGCGGCACGGGCGTGGGAGCACCGCACGGGCGTGGGGACGGCGGCTGCGGACCGGCTCCGGGCAGGCCGGAGACCGGACCGGCCGAAGGGGACAGGCCGAGGGCCGGGGAGTGAGCGGACAGATGGACGGCGGCAGCGCGGGACGGCACCACCGGAACGCGTTCGGAATCGCGAAGGCCGGCAGAAGTCGGAAGCTACGAACGGAAGGTCGGATCGGATCTCGGGCGAATGTCGGAGAAGTCCCGGACGGGAGGCACGGGCAGCGGGACGTCAGGCCGGGGAGTCGTCGGCCCGCACCGGGCGGCGCCAAGGCTGGAGATGACTGGCGATCACCTCACGCGTCCGGGGGAAGTCGGACGGGTACCGCAGCCCCACCGCGGCCGGCCGGCGACCCGGCTGCCAGGTGAAACTGCCGAAGGCGTGGTCCCAGACCGAGAGGTCGGACCCGTAGTGCCCGGCCTCCGCCAGGTCGACGCTGTGGTGCAGCCGGTGCTGCTCCGGGCCGGCGAAGACATGGTTGAGCGCACCGATCCGGACATCGACATTGGCGTGCACGAAGTAGCCCTGGGCGACCACGAACAGACCCACGACGAAGACCGATTCGACCGAGAAACCCGCCAGCGCGAGCGAGAGCTGCACCGCCCCCTGGGTGAGCACCACATCGACGATGTGGTTGACCCCGTTGTTGGCGACGTTGACCTTGTCCGGCACGTGGTGCACTCCGTGCAGCCGCCAGAGCCAACGATTGGCGTGGCTCCACCGGTGCATCAGGTAGTTGGCCAGCGAGCCGAGCAGCAGCGCCGCCGGGATCTCCACCTGGAGCGGCAGCACCGGATGCAAGGGCGCCGCCCACCCGACCACGGCCGACACCGGCACCTGCGACAGTGCCCCGCCGATCATCGTCAGCACGAAGTAGGTGCCGTACCAGCCCCACTCGCCGGCGCTCGGCCGCCATTCAGGTTCGTACGGAATCAACCATTCCAGAACCGTCAGATAGCCGATCGTTCCGATCAGGAAGAACTGGCTCACCCGACCGAGATCCCAGCGCCAGCGCAAGGCCGCCGTCGCTATCGACACCAGCGTGACCAGTAGGAACGGGTAGGCGACGTGACGCAGCACGGAGCGCAGCTGCTCGCCCATGGCCACCCCCTTCGCGATCCACCATCGAACGATCACCGAAAGCATTCGTTCTGATACTAACGGTGGCCGGAAGGGGACGCGAGGCATTTTTGAAAAGAATCACAAGCTGCGCCATTTGTCGGATTATAAGCAGTCGAATAACCCGCCTGCGGGCCGCCTGAATTCCGCCGGGAATTCTCATCATCGGATCAGAGGATCTGTCGATGTCATTCCCACGCCACCGCCCCGGGGCGGCCCGGGGCCGGCGCGACCCCGGCAGGAGGCACCGGGCCCCGCCCCGGCCCCACCCGAGCCGCGCCCTACCCGAGCCGGCCCTGCCCGAGCCGCGCCGGCAGGTTCCGACCGGCGATGAACGCGCTGATCGCCGAATGCACCGACAGCGAGTGGTCATTGAGGAAGAAGTGCCCACCCGCGAAGGTCCGCACCGAGCAGCCGGCGGTGGTGTGCTCGGCCCAGGCCTCCGCCTCCACCGCCGTGACCTGCGGATCCGCGTCCCCGGTCAGCACCAGGAGGGGCTGCCCGACACGATCCCGGCCGGGACGGCTGCGATACGTCTCGGCGGCCTTGTAGTCGCCGCGGACCGACGGCAGCACCATCTCCAGGAGCTCCGGGTCCCGCAGCATCAGCGGATCCGTCCCGCTCAACCGCTCCACGTCCCGGATCAGCGTCCGGTCGTCCGCCCGGTGCACGTCCTGCGCCGGGTCCCGCGGCCGCGAGGGCGCCCGCCGCCCCGAGACCACCACCCCCTGCAGCACGATCCCGGCCCGCTCCATCCGGACCGCCACCTCGAACGCCACCGACGCCCCGAGGCCGTGCCCGAACAGCGTGAACGGCCGGTCCGCCCACGGCAGCAGCTCCCGCACCACCTGGTCCGCGAGCTGGTGCACATCCTCGACGCAGGCCTCCCCCGCCCGGTCCTGCCGCCCGGGATACTGCACCGCGAGCACGTCCACCGACGTGGGCATCGCCCGCGCCACCGGCAGGAAGTACCCTGCCGAACCGCCGGCATGAGGAAAGCAGACCAACTGCGCCGGCGCGGCGGGCGCCGGCTGGAACCGCCGGATCCAGAGACTGCTCCGCTCCGGTGCCGCTGCGTACCGTGGCATTCCCATCCCTCACCCTCCCTCGGGCCACCCGAGACGGCCCACCTGGCTGCCATTCAAGCCCCGCCGCCGCACCGGGACCAGATGCCCATCCCCCTCATACGCCCCGCCCCACCCCTACCCACCCCCTGACCACCGCCCCCATGACGCCGCATCACCCCCCCCACCCACCCCCGGAGAACACAAAAGGCCCGGCCGGACCAATCCGACCGGGCCTTCCGTCGCGGAGCGGTTCCCGGGGCCCGGCCTCGTCGCCCGCGCCGCTTCCCGACTTGTCGGAAGCGGCGGCCAGGACGTCGACGGGGGCGCCGGCGCGCGTCCGCCCCCCGGCAGCGAGCACCACTTCGTCGACCCGGGCGTCCGGCGCACGGGCGACACGGCGCTCCTCCGGCAGGTCACAGGCGATGTTCCAGCGCAGTCGCATTCTCGCGCCATAACACCCGTGTACAACGTACCCCCTACCTGTACACTGTTTGTACGAGATGCTCCACTGTACTATTGTATTCGTAGTCAATGTAGAGTGAAGCATAGTGCTCGGCCGACGGGGGTCACGGGGAATGTCTTGTTTCATGGGCTATTACCGACATGTCGATCGGCGCGGGTAGATCACCTCCCGACCCTGATTTCCGTCGGCATTCGCGCCCTGCCGACGGATTACCGGCACTTCGGTCCTCACCGTTTGTCAACCGCCCGCCGTCGATCCAAAACGGGTCGATGTGCATCCCCCATGCGCGTTTGAAGATGCTGACTCAAGCTCCGTTTCATTGGATGAAAGTGGAGGGTATCTCGGTATGGACCAACAGTCGACAAGGCTTATGGAGCCGCGCATCTCGCGCCACTTACCCAGAGTGATTACGTCACCACGCACGGGATTCCAGGACCCTCGTACGGCCGTACGCGTACTCACCGTGCAGAGCGAGCCCCACGCGGCGGAATTCCTCATGATGGGGCTGCGTCGACACGGGTACCACGCCGTGGCGGTCGACACCGGCGCCGAGACTCTCCAGCAGTACCAGAAGGCCGACCTGCTCCTCGTGGACCTGGATCTTCCGGATCTGGAAGGCGTGGAACTGTGCCGAATCATTCGAGCTTCCTGCGACGTCCCCATCATCGTCGTGACCGCTCGTGACACGGAACTCGACAGAGTCCTCAGTCTGCGCGCCGGATCGGACGACTACGTGGTCAAGCCGTACAGCCTGGCCGAGCTGATCGCCCGAATCGAAGCCGTCATGCGCCGAGTCCGACTTCAGTCGTCCGCCGCAGAGGACATCATTACGGTCGGCTCGCTGCGCATCGACCTCCACGCCCGGGAGATCCTTCTGGACAACATGCCGGTGGAGGTGACCCGAAAGGAGTTCGACCTGCTGTACCTGCTCGCCTCACGTCCGGGAAGCGTCGTTTCGCGCCGGCAGATCATGGCCCAGGTATGGAGTGACGCGGGGTCGAAGCCGGGGCGGACGATAGACACGCACGTCAGCAGTTTGCGGGGCAAACTCGGTTCCAGTAACTGGATCACCACCGTGCGCGGCGTCGGATTCCGTTTGGGGGTTCCTCCGCGCCCCCGAAGCACCAGCCCGGTCGCGGACTCCGCGTAGGTCGGTGACAACACCTTCGACCACGACTGCGCGGCGCCGGGCCGCAAGCCCTCGTCGGCTTGCGGCCCGGCGCCGCGCCCTCGCCCCCGGCCGCCCCCCCCCGCGGGGGCCGCGCCCGCCGGGCCCCCCCCACCAACCGGCCCCCCCGCCCCCCCGGGGGGGGGGGGGGCGGGGGGGGGGGGGGCCCCCCCCCCCCCCCCCCGGCGGGGGGGGGGCGGGCCCCCCCCCCCGGGGGGGGGGGCCCCCCCCGCGCCGCGCAGTCTCAGCGGCGCGACCGCCCCTGCGTGAGCCGCTCCAGCAGTGCCACCGCCTCCAGCGGACCCGGCAGAGCAAGCGACTGACGACGCAGCGCGCGGGCCCCTTCGGAGAACGCGCGGTCCTTCACCACCTGCTCGATACCGAGGTACAGCTCGTTCACGGACAGGTTCGCGCGATCGAGCACGATTCCGGCGCCGTGCTCCTGGACGTACCGCCCGGTGACCCGCTCGTCCCACTTGGGAACGGGGACGATGATCTGCGGCACACGATGGGCCACCGCTGCCGCGAAGGTACCGCCGCCACCGTGGTGCACGACGGCCGAGGCCCCGGGCAGCAGCACATCGAGCGGTACGTATCCCGCCGCCCGGACGTTGTCGGGCAGTACGCCGGAGCCCAGTTCCGCCGGATCGAGCGTCGCCACCAGCTCGAAGTCCCGCCCCGCGGCCTTCTCCAGGATCTCCGTGAGCGGCAGACCGCTCATTCCCTCGGGGTCACGGCGGGCGCTCATACCGAGGGACAGGACCACCCGGGGTCGTTCGGGCCGGGCGTGGAGCCACTCGGGCAAGGTGCAGGCGCCGGTGTAGGGCACGCGTCGGACCGGTACGGAGACTCCTTCGAAGGGAAGCTGCGTCCCGAACGGGACCAGGTCCAGGCTCCACTGACCCAGTATCTGCTCGGAGGAGAAGCCGAGGCCGTACCGCTTCAGGTGCGGCCGGATCCACTCGGCGAACCGGTCGTCGCCCGGGCCCTGTTGACCGTGGATCCAGCCCACGCTGTCCAGACCCCACAGCACCCTGGCATGGGGAACCCCGTTCAGCTGCGCCGCGACGGCCGCAGGAGGACACAGCGGGTCCCACAGTACGAGGTCCGGCTCCCAGTCGCGGGTGAACTCCACCAGTGCGTCGAGCATCGGCCAGGGCCCATCCGCCTCGGAGCGAGCGGGGTAGTACATGTCGAACATGCCCAGGAGGACGTTCCTGACGGTGCGCCAGTCCCCGCCGCCCTGCGGGTCAAACGCCAGGACCTCCCGCGCCGCCCCGGGAGCGGACCGCCGATGCGCGGCCACCGCCTCGTGCAACTCCTCACGAGGCCCGAGCGGTACGGCGGTCAGACCCGTGGCCCTGATCGCGTCGGACATGTCGCCCTCAGCGATACCGGCGTGCGAGGCGACGCACACCTCGTGCCCGGACGCCCACAGGGCCCGTGCGAGCGGCACGACCGGGTAGAGGTGGGAAACGCTGGGGAAGACAACGAAGAGAACCCGCATGTGCCTGGCCTTCCGGGACAGTAGCCGTCAGCTTCGGTGATCGGCGGTGAGCCGTTCCAGCACGGGCACGACTTCCTTCGGTGTCGGCATGGCCACCATGTCGGCGTGAAGTCGGTCGGTTCCCTGCCGGAAGGTGGGATCGTGCAACAGAAGTGCCATCTGCCGGTGCAGCGTCTCCACCGTGACCTCCTCGCGCCCGAGCATCAGGCCGGCTCCGCGCTCGTGGACGTACCTGGCGAAGGCGAGTCGGTCGCCGCCCTCGCCGGGCGCGGGGACCATCTGCGGGACACGGTGCGCGACGGCGCTCGCGAAGGTGCCGCCACCCCCGTGGTGCACGATCGCCGAGCACGTGGGCAGCAGCAGGCTCAGGGGCACGTAGTCGAGCGCTGACACGTTGGCGGGGACGCTGCTGACCGACTCCAGCTGCGTCGCGTTCAGGGTGGCGACGAAATCGGCATCAGTCTGCGCCGCCATCTCCAGCAGGTCCCCCACGAGTGCCGCGCTGTCGGCCGCCAGGAACTTCCTGGTACTGAGGCCGAGGGTGAGGCACACCCGGGGCCGATCCGGTCGCCGCCGCAGCCACGTCGGGAAGACATGCGCGCCGTCGTACGACACGCGGCGCATGGGTACGTACGACAGATCGAGCGGCAGTCGCATCCCGGGCGGGACGAGATCGACCGTCCACTGCCCCTGCACCAGTTCTTCGTCGAACTCCTCGCCCAAACGTTCGAGTTCGGGGAGCATGGCCAGCGCCATCAAGTCCTCGACCGCCGGCCCGTCGGAGGCGGAGTTCAGCTCGGCGAGCCGCTGCCTGGCCCAGGCGGTGTAGTCCAGCCCGTACTGGAGGCGGCCGTGCGCGGCTCCGCAGGCGCGCGCGGCGATGGGCCCGGGGAAGCTCAGCGGATCCCACAGCACCAGGTCCGGCCGCCAGGCGCGGGCGAACGTGATCAGGTCGTCGACCATCGGCCGGTAGCCGTGGTCGCGCGGGCGGGTCGGGTAGTACAGCGAGAAGGCGGCCAACTGGTAGTAGCGGAAGGCGTTTCGGATGTTCAGGTCTTCGGGGTCCGCCCGCAACGAGGCGGTGATCGATTCGAGCACCTGGTCGTCGGCCGCGCCCCGCATGAGGGCACCCAGGTCGTCCACCTGGCCCACCGACACCGCGGTGAGACCCGCGGCGGTGATGAGATCGGCCATGTTCGGGTGGCTGGCGACGCACACGTCGTGGCCGGCGCTCTGCAACGCCCAGGCCAGCGGAACCACGGGCTGCAGGTGGGCGGCGGCCGGCATGACGGTGAAGAGGACACGCATCAGAATCTCCGATCTTCAGCCGTGCACGCCGCACGGCCCGCGAACTGGCGCACTCGCCCGGTCGGCACGCGCGCAGGCACGCACGCGTGCCGACCGGGCGGCCGTCAGGACGGCGTGATGGACAGGGCGTGCCGGAAGACGTTCCCGGGGTCGTAGGTGCTCTTCACCCGCTGCAACCGGGGGTAGTTGTCGTTGTAGAGGATCGTGTACCAGGGGACGCCGAAGGTGTTCTGCCCGGGATCGCGCATGTCCACGTCCGGGTAGTTGATGTAGCCGCCGCCCTGCTGGTCGTTGGGAACGGGGAAACCCCCGGTCGAGGCGTGGACCGCCTTCCGCAGCGTCCGGATCCACTCGACCTCGTTCGCATCCTGCGCCGGATCCGCCCAGTTGTTGGAGTACCAGAGCTTGAAGACGGAGTCCCGCTGGGCCACCGCCGTGTCGGCCGACCCCACCGAGTTGATCGCGCATCCGTAGGCCGCCAGGTACACGAGACCGAAGCCGGTGCGGTTCGGATCGGTCAGCGAGCGGTACACCGCGTCGATCTGGCCGGCGGTCAGTGGTTTGCGCAGGTGTCCGCCCATGGACTTGTTCCGGGTGAAGGGGCCGTAGGACGGGGTGGGCTCCAGGGCTATCGCCAGCCATGTCCCCTCCTGGACGGTGATCGTCGGATCCACCCCGACGCCGACCGAGAGAGCACGGATGTAATCGTCCTGGAGCTGCGAGGCGTTGGGCAGCGTGGCGTCGATCCGGATCTCCATCTTGACCGACCCCACGTTCAGGGTGTTGAGCTGCAGTGAGCTGTGCATCACCGAGTACGCGGATCCCGGCGCGCTGTTCGCGGCGTGCCAGGCGCCGTGGTTGAGGACGAGACGGGTGAAGTTCGCCTCGGTCAGTTGCGCCCACGGCCAGGACACGAGGGTCTTGCGCATCCGCTGGGGCGGCTTGGGAAGCAGCGCCGTGGGGGCGCCCACGGCACCCGGCGTACGGAACCAGAACCGCGTCACGATCCCGAACTGGCCACCGCCGCCGCCGGTGTGGGCCCACCAGAGACCCCGGTTCGGGTCGCCGGCGTTCCGCGTGGCGATCACCGTACGCGCCCTGCCGCCGCAGTCCGCCACGACGACCTCGACCGCGTACAGGTGGTCCACCGAGAGTCCGAACCGGCGTGACAGCGGGCCGTACCCGCCACCGGAGACGTGGCCGGAGACACCGACCTCGGGGCAGACACCGCCGGGAACGGTGACGCCCCAGCCCTCGTAGAGGGCCTTGTAGACCTCACCGAGTGTCGCGCCGGCCTCGACCGCGAACGCGTTCATCGTCGAGTCGAAGGTGATGCCCTTCATCTCCGACGTGTCGACCAGGAGACGGAACTGCGGGTCGTCCACCAGGCCCTCGAAGCAGTGGCCGCCGCTGCGCACGGTGATGCGCTGATTCCTCGCGGTCGCCTGGTTCACCGCCTTCTCCACCTGGGCGGCGCTGTGAACCAGCCAGATCTCGTCCGGCGCGGCCAGGAAGCGGGTGTTGTGCCCCCGGCCGGACAGCTCCGCGTATCGGGCATCACCCGGTCTGACGATCAGCTCGGGAGCGACGTTCCGCGCCGCTCGGGCCACGGACTCGGCCGAGAGGGAGAAACCCGAGGTGACACCCGCCACCGCGGCCGCCGAGACCAGGAGTCTGCGTCGGGAAATCATGTTGCACCTGCCTTTTCTGAAGTTAGCGCCGTGTGGTGCCTGGAGGGCCCGGAGCGGTTGCAGCCAAGCAGTCGGCGGGGCTCGCGATCACACGGTTGACGTCAACTTGTCGTACGTCGAAGCGAAACTTGAGACTTCGCACGTCCACGGGAGGACAGGGGCCACGGAGTGCCCGGCGCTCAGCGGCGCGAGGGAGCATCCGGGTAGCGGACGAGGCGGGTGAGGTCGGTGACGACCTCGGCGGGGGTGGGCATCTCCCGGATCTCGTCGGCCAGTACCCGGGTGGCCTTGGTGAAGTCCGGCTCGCTCAGCAGCCGGCTCAGTTCCACGGCCAGCAGGCCGGGGTCGTTCTGGCTCTCCGCATCGTCGAACGCGATGCCGGCCCCGGTCGCGGTCACCCGGTCGCCGTGCGCGAACTGGTCGGCCACCTGGGGAAGCACCAACTGCGGCGACCCGAAGGCGCAGGCGGTCATCGTGGTGCCCGCGCCGCCATGGTGCACGACGGCCGCGCAGCCATCGAGCAACAGGTGGAGGGGAACCGGGTCCACCATGCGCACGTTCGGCGCCACCGGGCCGATCTCCGCCCGGAAGGCCTCGTCCACGGTGGCCACCGCCTCCACGCCCGGGAAGGCCTCGAACGCCCGCAGGATGCCCCGCATCAGCGGCACACCGCTCAGGGCAAGGGTCTGGCTGCCCAGGCTGACAACCACGCGGGGGCGGTCCGTGGCCGGCGACGCCTGCAGCCAGGAGGGCAGCGCTCCGTTACCGTTGAACGGAACGAACCGCATCGGCCGTCCCGGGTCGGCGTCCGGTGCCTGCAACGACGGCGGGCACGGGTCGAGCAGGAGGGTCGGATCGGGCAGCTCGGGCAGCCCCAGGCGCTCGCACAGCGGCCCGAACTTCGGCCGCACCTCCCGGCGGGCCGGGCCCGAGATCATGTCGACGCCCCAGCGCTGCTGGACCACCGGCACTCCGAGCACTCCCCCGACCAGCAGCGAGCTGTACTCCAGCGGATCGGACACGATCAGATCCGGACGGAAGGACCGGGCGAAGTCGAGATACTGCCCGACCATGTAGCGCGCGTGCGTCATCCACAGGTGCCCGTACCCGCTCACCACCTCCGGCACCGGGCGGGGACGGACCTCCAACGGGCGTTTCCCCTCGGGCAGCCCGGCGATCAGGATGTCGTTGACGTGGTACCAGTCGCCGATGCTCACGGCGTTGAGTCCGGCCGACGCGATCGCCCCCATCGCATCGGGCTGGGAGGCGACCATCACCTCGTGCCCCGCGGCCCGCAAGGCCCATGCCAGCGAGACCAGCGGGGTGAAGTGCGTGGGCACCGGGGTCGACATCATCAGGACACGCATCTGTCTGCTCCAAGGATCGGTGACGATGGTGGTCGCGGGGCCTCCGCCAGGAAGCGCACCACGTTCATACGCGCGCGGAGCCGGGCCCGGCGGAGTCGGCCCCGGCGTCAGGGCACGGCGTCAGGGCACGGCTCGGCCGTGGTCTCGCGACAGGCTGCCGCGCCCGCGGTTCGGCGGGTCCGCGCCCGGTTCCCGGGCGGCACGGCCGGCGACCGGGCCCGGACCCGGCGGGTCCGGGCCCGGCGGGTCCGGGCCCGGCGGGTCCGGGCCCGGCGGGTCCGGGCCCGGCGGGTCCGGGCCCGGTCGATGACCTCGGCCACGGGGCCGCGCTCGGGCCGCGCGGCCAGAGTGCGTCAGTTCGTTCCGGTGGTGCTCGACGCCCACGAAGCGCTCATGCGGCCAGGCGGCGTACGTCGTCCAGCAACCGGGCCTGCCGCAGTGTCTCCTCGTGCGGAGCCGCTCCGGCGCGCACGGCGGCGACGAAGGCGGTCACCAGCGCTGCCACCTGGTCGTGGGGATCCAGCCGGATCTCCTCGCGAGCCCCACCGCGGTCCAGCCCGACCGCCGGTACGAAGTCCGCCGGCGGTGTGAAGGCACGGTCCACCGTGACGCGGCCCTCGCTGCCCCACAGCTCGTACCTGGCCAGGTAGGCGTGCTCCATGCCGAAGGTGAGCTGCGCGACGATGCCCTCCGCCGTGCTCAGCAGCGCGGCGCCCGACGTCTCGACGCCGCGGCCGTGCCCCCGCGCGAGCCGGGCTCCGACGACCTCCAACCCGGGTCCGAGAAAGTGCAGGGCGGCACGGAGCGGATAGACACCGACGTCCGCCAGCGCACCCCCGCCGAGTTCGGCCCGGTACCGGATGTCGGTTTCTGCCAGCGCCGGGACGGTGAACGCCGCGTGCAACGCCCGGAGTTCTCCGATCGCCCCGTCGGCCACCAGCCGCCGGACCGCCTCGTGCTGCGGATGGTGAACGAACATGACGTTCTCCATCAGTGCCAGCCCGAGCTCCCCGGCCAGCGCGAGGAGTTGCCCGGTTCGTGTGGCATCCGCCGCCAAGGGCTTCTCCGCCAACACGTGCTTACCGGCACCGAGAGCCGCCTCGACCCATTCGGCGTGCAGCGAAGCGGGCAGCGGCACATAGACGGCGTCCACCTCGTCGAGTTCCAACAGCGCGGCGTAGCCCTGCACCGCTCGGCCGCCGAAGCGCTCCACGACCCGCTCCGCCTTCTCCCGGGTGCGGCTGGCGATCGCGACGATCTCGACGCCGGGATCGGCGGCGAAGGCCGGAAGCATCCGGCGCACGGCGATTCCCGCGCAACCGATCACCCCGATCCGCACGCGGTCGCTCATGCGCCCTTCACCGCCGTGGCGTTGAGGCAGGCCAGCAGGGTACGGCCCTGCACG
Source organism: Kitasatospora sp. NPDC091207 (assembly GCF_044768625.1). Lineage (NCBI taxonomy): Bacteria > Bacillati > Actinomycetota > Actinomycetes > Kitasatosporales > Streptomycetaceae > Kitasatospora > Kitasatospora sp. NPDC091207. Next base: position 506,575 of record NZ_JBIVVS010000001.1, on the reverse strand, counting down.
TTGACGTAGTGGCCGTGCTGGACCAGGGAAGTGAGCTGCGCCGGGGTGACCCAGGCGTACCCGGGCGGCGGATCCTGTGGTGCGTCGGCCTCGTCCGCCTCCACGATCAGGTAGCGGCTCTCGGCGTTGAGGAAGCGTCCACCCTCTTCCGAGTGCACGGCCTCGTAGCGAACGCGGTCCCCGCGCGCCCGCAGCACCGTGTCGAGGAAGAGCGGCCGGCCCTGCTCCCCGAGGTGGGCGTAGTTGTCCGGGGTGTACTGGACGGTGGGGCCGAGTTCGATGGTGTCGACGAACCCGCCCTCGACCCGGGCGTGCACCAGAACATGGGGCACTCCTTCGAACTCGCGGGTGAGGAAGGCGGTGACGCCCAGTCCCACCGGTTCGAAGAGCGGCTGGGTCCAGCCCGTGACTTCGCGGTTCCCCGCCCGTACGGACACGGCCACCACCTTGAAGTAGCGGCCGTCCTCGTGCTCGATCGTGCTCTCGCCGTGCTTCCAGCGGGGGATGCCGGCGAGCGGGACGCGCTCGACCCGCACATCGTGCCGGGCCCGCTCGCCGGTGACCCAGGAACGCAGCTGGACGTCGCTGAGCAGCGCGCCCGCGCCGGCGTCCGGGTGGGGCAGGCAGGACAGCACGGTGCGCGAATCCATGTTGACCAGGTTGTCCCGGTGGAGCAGCTCATTGATCTGGCCGAGCGTGAGCCAGCAGAAGTCCTCGCGCAACGGCACGTCCCCGGTCGCCTCCACGACCATGTTGCGATTGGACTTCCGGTAGAACCACGATCCGTGTTCGGACTGCAGGACATCGGCGATGACGCGGCCGCGGCGCGGGCCGACGAAGTACTCGATGTACTTCACGTCGGCTCCCCGGTGAACCTTGGTGTAGTTGCTGCGGGTGGCCTGCACCGTGGGCGACAACTGCAGCAGGTTCGGGTTGCCCGGCTCCATCTTCGCCTGCATGAGGAAGTGCGGCACGCCGTCGAACTCCTTGACGAGGATGCCCAGGATGCCCACTTCGGGCTGTTTGATGATGGGCTGGTGCCAGTCGGCGTACGGACCGTCCCCGTAGGGCTGGCCCTCCTCCGTGACGTGCAGCCCCTCGACGCTGAAGAACCGGCCGCTGCGGTGCGCGAGATTGCCGGACTCCTCGTCGAACGACCAGCCGTCCAGGTCGGCGAACGGTATCCGGTCCACCCGGAACTCGTTGGCCCGGCCGCGCTCGGCCAGCCACGGGGCGAAGTCCCGGGTGAGCAGTTGGATGCCTTCGGCAGCGGCGGCCGCGGACAGCGCGAGGCGGGCCGGCAGCACCTCGTTGGCGCGCGGCTGGAGCGGGCGGGGAAGAGACGGAGACAACATCAGATGACTCCCTTGGTCCCGTGCACCGGACCGCCGTGGCCGGACACGAAGGTTCGGGTGAAGTCGGCGAGTATCCGCCGGTGGTAGTCGGCCCCGAAGTTCAGGCTGTCGACGTACGGCACGAGGGCGCGCAGCTTCTCGACGGAGATGACGTGCTGGCCCCCCGCGTCCTGGAACTGGTAGACGGCTTCCAGGCCGAGGCCGCTGCGCAGGCGGTCGACGATGTCCGTCACGGGCATGGCCGATCCCGACGCCACGTTGACCGTCTCGGCCCGCAGGTCGAGGGCGAGCAGCCGGTCGATGACGGCCACCACGTCCCTGACGTCGATGAGGTCGCGGGCGGCCGCTCGGTGCACTCGCACCGCGCCCTCGCGCAACTGCCGCACCAGCGTCGGCAGGAGCTGGTGATCCGGCTGGTCGGGTCCGACGAGATGGCCGAGCCGCAGAATCAGATGGTCGGCACCGGAGTCGCGGAGCAGTTCCTCCAGTGCCAGCTTGTGCGCGCCGTACGGAGTGCACGGCGTCACCGGGTCGTCCTCGCGGCCGGGACCCTCGGCGAGCCCGTACATGCCCGTGGCGGCGGTCGAGAAGAACAGCAGCTTCCGCCCGTCCGCCGCGCACTTCTCGGCCGTGTCCCGCAGCAGTGCCGTCTCCCGGGCGAAGTCGGCCTCCGAGGTGCCGCTCGCCCAGGAGACGCCGGCCGCGAGGGCGACGACGTCGTGGTGCCTGTCGGTCAGCGGACGCAGGTTCCGTGCCAGGAACCCGTTTCCCACAATGTCCATGTGTCGTCCTGATCTCTGGAAGGAAGAGCGGCGCCTCAGCCGCGCGCCGCCACGAACTCCTTGATCGACGAGGTCATGTAATCGATCATCTCGTCGGTGAGCGCCGGGTAGACGCCGATCCAGAAGGTCTGCTCCGTGATGATGTCGCTGTTGGTGAGGTCACCCACGACGCGGTGCGGCTGGTCCACGTAGGCCGGGTGCCGGGTCAGGTTGCCGGCGAACAGCCGGCGGGTGCCGATCTTCCGGCCCTCCAGGAAGTCGCCCAGTTCCGCTCGGCTGAACCGGGCGTCGGGGGTGACGGTGATCGCGAAGCCGAACCAGCTGGGCTCGGAACGCGGGGTCGCCTCCGGGAGCAGCAGTCCGGGCACTCCGTCCAGGCCCTCGCGCAGCCTGCGCCAGTTGCGCCGCCGTGCCTCGATGAAGTCATCCAGTTTGGCGAGCTGGGTCAGGCCGAGGGCCGCCTGGATGTCGGTCGCCTTCAGGTTGTACCCGACGTGCGAGAAGATGTACTTGTGGTCGTATCCGGCGGGCAGGGTGCCCATCTGGTACTTGAAGCGCTTGAGGCACCTGTCGTTCTCACCGGGCTCGCACCAGCAGTCCCGGCCCCAGTCCCGCAGCGACTCCACGATCCGGGCCAGCCCGAGGTCCGAGGTGAGGACGCAGCCACCCTCGCCCATCGTGAGGTGGTGGGCCGGGTAGAAGCTCACCGTGGCCATGTCGCCGAAGCTACCGGTGAGTCGGCCGTCGTAGGTGGCTCCCACCGCATCGCAGTTGTCCTCGATGAGGAACAGCTCGTGGTCCACCGCGAGTTGTGCGATCTCGGCGACCTCGAAGGGGTTGCCGAGGGCGTGCGCGATGATGATGGCCCGCGTCTTGGGGCCGATCGCCTGCGCCACCCTGTCGGCGGTGGTGTTGTAGGTACGCAGGTCCACGTCCACGAACACCGGGACGAGGCCGTTCTGCAGGATCGGGTTGACGGTGGTGGGGAAGCCCGCCGCCACCGTGATCACCTCGTCGCCCGGCCGCAGTCGGCGCTCCCCCAGGACATGCGAGGTGAGGGCGGACACGGCCAGGAGGTTCGCCGAGGAGCCTGAGTTCGTCAGGTGGGCCTTGCGGCGCTTGAGCCTGCGGGCGAAGGCCGATTCGAACTTCCGGGAGCTGGTCCCGGCGGCGATGCGCAGGTCCAGCGCGGCCTCCACCAGGGCCACCCGGTCGGCTTCCTCCAGTACCGCGCCGGACGGCCAGATCTCCGTGGTCCCGGGAACGAACTCCCGTGGGACGGAGGCCTCCCGGTGATACCGGCGGACCTCGTCGAGGACCAGTTCCTTGCGGTCGCTCATGGTCGTTCCCTTTCGTTGACCGGCATGTCGGTGTGCGTGCCTGAAGGTGTGTCGTGCGGAGGAAGTCCGGCCGCGAGAAGCTCGCGCAGCGAAGCGTCCAGGCTTCGCCGCGGCCGCCAGCCCAGGAGTTCGCGGGCGCGCGAGATGTCCAGCCGCTGGCGGTCCACATCGGTGCGTGACGTCCCGACCGCGTCGTCCTCGGTCACCGGAACCTCCAGCCCGCTGAGCGCCACCATCCGGTCGATCAGCCGACGCATCGGGACGGCCTGCCCCCGCCCCACATTGATCACACGGCCGGTGACCCGTGCTCCGGGCGCGGTGGCCGCGGCCACCACCGCCGCGGCGACGTCGCCCGCGTCCACCACGTCGCGGGCGGCCCGGAGCGGGGGCAGTCGCAGCGCGGCGGCCTTTTCCCCGCGGGCGTCGGCACGTGCGGCCTCGGCCAGGTGTGCGGCCACCCGCCCGAAGAGGCTGCCCGCCGGGGCCCCGGCCCCGATCACGTTGGCGAGCCGGAGCACGACCCCGTCGATGCCGCGGTGCTCAGCGGCGTGCAGGACCTCACGCGTGCCGAGGAGCTTGGTACGGCCGTAGGCGGTGACCGGAGCCGGCTCGTGCTCCTCGGTGGTTCCGGCGTCCGACGCCCCGGCCCCGTATTCGTGGACGCTGCCGAGCTGCACCAGCCGGACCGACGGCCCGGGCAGCAGGGAGATCACGTCGACGAGCCGCTCGACCAGCACGGCATTGCCGGCGGTCATCTCGGCCTCGTCGGCCTGCCAGGCCCGGCCGGCGGCGTTGACGATCACCTCGGCGCGCACCGAGCCGAGGAACTCGGCGATCTCCTGCGGCGCGGCGGTGAGCAGATCGAGCCGGACGATCCCGGCGTCCCCCGGCGGCCGGTCCGGGCCACCGCGTGCCACCCGGTGCACCTGGGAGCCCAGTGCCGCGAACGCCTCCCCGAGGTGCCGGCCCAGAAAGCCGGTACCTCCCAGGACGACGACCGACGGACCGCTCCTCGCCCCGACGTCAGTTCCCCGCACGGTCCGCTCCGTACTTGGTGACCTTCCACCAGGCCGGGTTGTCGCGGTACCAGGCGACGGTCTCCGCCAGTCCCTGCTCGAAGCCGGTCCGGGGCGCGTAGCCGAGTTGCTCACGGATCTTGGAGTCGTCGATGGAGTACCGCAGGTCGTGCGCCTTGCGGTCGGCGACCCGGCGGACCATGTCCCGGCCCGCGCCGGTCAGTTCGAGCAGCTTCTCGGTGAGGGCGAGGTTCGTGTACTCGTTGCCGCCGCCGATGTTGTAGATCTCACCGGCCCGCCCCCGGGTGAGCACCAGGTGGATGCCCCGACAGTGGTCGTCCACGTGCAGCCACTCGCGGACGTTGCGGCCGTCGCCGTACAACGGGACCCGATGCCCTTCGAGCAGGTTGGTGACGAACAGCGGGATGACCTTCTCGGGGTGCTGGTACGGACCGTAGTTGTTGGAGCAGCGCGTGATGGACAGGTCCAATCCGTGCGTGCGCCAGTAGGCCCGGGCGACGAGGTCCGAACCGGCCTTGGACGCGGCGTAGGGCGAGTTGGGCTGCATCGGCCAGTCCTCGGTCCAGGAGCCCTCCCCGATCGAGCCGTACACCTCGTCCGTGGAGACGTGCACCACCCGCTCGACGCCTCCTTCCAGCACGGCGTCGAGCAGGGTCTGGGTTCCGAGGACGTTGGTGCGGAAGAACTCGCCCGCGCCCTCCAGGGAACGGTCCACGTGGGACTCGGCCGCGAAGTGGACGACGGCGTCGTGGCCGGGTACGAGCTCGCGAAGCAGGGCGCGGTCGCAGATGTCGCCCCGGACGAACCGCAGGCGCGGGTGCGACGCCGGCAGGTTGGCGCGGTTGCCCGCGTAGGTCAGCTTGTCCAATGCGGTGACCCGCGCCTCCTCCCAGCCGGCGTAGTGGCCGGCCAGCAGGCTTCGGACGAAGTGCGAGCCGATGAAGCCGGCCGCCCCGGTGACCAGGATCCTCATGCCGCGACCTCCACTCGGGCGTGGTCGCCGACCACCAGGCGGAAGTGGTCCGTGCCCTGGTCGCTGATGCCGACGGTGGCGGCCCGTCCGATGAGGGATCCGCGCAGGCCGCGGACGCCGGTGATCGACGCCTCGTCCAGGGCTATGGACTCCTCCAGCCGGCTGTCCGTCACCACGCAGCCGCGCCCGATGGAGGTGTACGGGCCGATCTGGCTGTCCACCACGATCGTGTCGGAGCCGATGATCACCGGCCCTTCGACCCGGGAGCGCACCACGCGGGCGCCTCGCTCGATCCTGACCTCGCCCACCAGGACGCTCTCCTGGTCGACCTCGCCGTCGACGCGCGAGCTCAGACCGTCGAGCAGGTGCCGGTTGCACGCCAGGACGTCCTCGACGTTCCCGGTGTCCTTCCAGTACCCGTCGTACTGGCTGGCGCGGACCTCGGCACCGGAGGAGACCAGCCACTGGATGGCGTCGGTGATCTCCAGCTCGCCGCGGGCGCTGGGCCTGATGGCGTCCACCGCCTCGTGGATCGCCGCAGTGAAGAAGTAGACACCGATCAGGGCCATGTCGCTGTGCGGCTCACGCGGCTTCTCCACGAGCCGCAGCACCTCACCGTCGGGGCCCAGTTCGGCGACACCGAACGAGCGGGGGTCCGCCACCTTCTGCACGACGACCTGGGCGGCCGGCCGGCGTGCGGTGAACTCCCGCGCGATGTCGACCACACCGTCGGGCAGCATGTTGTCGCCGAGGTACATGACGAAGTCGTCGTCGGCGAGGAAGTCCCGGGCGATGGACACCGTGTGGGCCAACCCACGTGGCGCGTCCTGAGGAAGGTAGGTCAGGCGCACGCCGTAACGGGATCCGTCACCGAGTGCGGCTTCGATCTCGGGCCGGCGGGTGCCGACGATGAGGCCCACCTCGGTCACCCCGAGCTCCCGGACGGCGCGCAGCACATAGGCGAGGACGGGCTCGTTGGCGATGGGGATGAGCTGTTTGGGCATCGAATAGCTGAAAGGTCGCAGACGGGTACCGGATCCGCCTGCGAGTACCAGAGCCTTCATTGGGAGGTCCTCTCGGTTCAGGTGTTCATGCCAGCTGTTCGAGCACGGTGACCACCGCTGCGGGCAACGGCATGCCGGAGATCTCCGACGAGATCGCGCGCGCCCGGCGGCTGTATTCGTCCTTCTCCAGCAGTTCCCGGCAGGCGTCGGCGATCGCCTCGGGCGACTCCTCGCCCGGCAGTAGGGTGACGCCCGCCCCGTACGCGGCGATGCGGCGGGCCGGTATTTCCAGAACGGAACCCTTGGGAATGAGCAGTTGAGGCACTCCGGCGTTCAGTCCGGTCAACGTGCTCACGCCACCCGCGTGATGGATGAGCAGATCGCAGGTGGGGGCCACGACGTCCAGCGGCACCCAACCGACCCTGACGTCCGGCAGGTCGGCGCGCAGGGAGTCGGCCACCCCGTCCGGGGCGGCGACGATCAGCTCGACGTCCCACCGGGCGACGTCCTTGGCGAGCCCTCTCAGGAAGTCGAAGTTCTTGTCGTAACTCTCCTTGGCGACCCGGCTGCCGGACGTCACGAGAATGCGGCGGCGCGCGCCGCGCTCGTACATCCACCGCTCCAGTGGCCGCTGGCTGTTCGCCGGGACGTAGCGCATCGGCTGGTGCGGCGCACCGTCCGCAGGGCGCAGACTCGGCGGGCAGATGTCGATGAAGAGGTCCGGATCGGGGAGCTTTGGAAGACCGAACTCCGCCAGCTCCGGCCCGAGTTCCGCATCGGCGCCGGGGTGGATGCCGCCGGCGTCGACGGCGTCCCAGGCCTGACGCACATGGGGCACACCCAGGTGCAGTGCGAGCAACGGGGCGACGTAGCACATGGTGCCACCGACGATGAGATCGGGCCGCCAGCCTCGGCAGAACTCCAGCATGCGGGGCAGCGAGGAGGCGGCCATGCGGGCGAACCACCGCCCGGTGAACAGGGCCTGCTCGGCGCCGTCGGTGGGAATCGCCTCGGGGTCGCCGTTCCGGTCGGCGGTGATGAAGTGCCGGATCGGCAGCTCCGTGGTGGCGATCCCCGCCAGCCCCGCGGAGGTGATGACGGGTCCCATGTCCGCGGTGCCGGCCATGACGACCTGGTGCCCGGCGTTGCGGGCGGCCGTGGCCAGCGGGGCCAGGGCGAACACCGTCGCCGGGCTGCCGGCGGCAACGAAAAGAATTCTCACGGTCTCTCGGCCTCTTTCGAGTACTCCAGGCAGGAGGTGGGGGGTACGTCGTTCCTGTGAACGCGGGGTCAACGCCCCTGGAATCGAGGAAGGATTCCTGCGGCCAGCGCCTGTGCCAGACTCGGCGCCTTCGCGTCCTTGGCCGAGATGAGCGGTTCCTGGGCACAGTTCCAGGGCAGGTCGAGTTGGGTGTCCAGCGGGTTGATGTCGATCTGGGTGCCCGGCACATAGGCGCTGGAGACGACGTAGCAGATGCAGGCGTCGTCGGTGAGCGCGAGGAATCCGTGCCCGACCCCCTCCGGGACGTAGACGGACCGGCCCGAATCGGCGTCGATCTCGTTCACCTGGTGCCGGCCGAACGTCGGGGATCCGACGCGCAGGTCCACCACGATGTCGCGCAGCGCGCCCCGCACGCAGGTGACGAACTTCGCCTGCCCGGGCGGGATGCTCACGCTATGGACACCTCGCAGCGTGTGGCGCTTCGACACCGAATAGTTGATCTGTTTCGGCTGGAAGGAGGCACCCGTCGCGCGCTCCAGTTCGTCGCAGCGCATGGACTCGTAGAACGAGCCGCGCTCGTCCGGCAGGTGGTCCGGCGTGATCAGGAAGGTACCGGAGATGCTCATCTCCTCGATTCGCACGCTTGGTCGGCCTCTCTCGTGAGTTCGTTCAGGGCTGTTCGTCCCGGCCGGTGCACCGGCCGAACCGTCCAGGTCCGTTCGCCCGGGCCGGGCCGGCGCGCGGAGACCCGGGACCGGCGGGTCAGCGGCCGGGCCGCGGGGACGGACGCGACCGCGCCCCCGTCAGGGCCGCCAGCGCGCCGATGCCCCCGACCGCCATGAGCAGTAGCGCCGCCGCCCGGTATCCGCCGCCGCCTTCCGTCGGGCCGATCAGCACAGCGACCGCCGGCAGCACCAGCACCGCCCCGAGCTGAACGGCCGTCTGGTAGAGCCGTACCGCCCGTGCGCGCTGTGCGTCGGGCACCCCGCTGACGGCACTCATGTTCAGCGCCGCGAAGGAGAGCACGAAGCCGGCCTCCATGAGCAGCAGGGTCGGCAGTATCCCGAGGACGTAGGAGTCCGGCGCACCCCGCAGCGCGTAGGCCGTGCAGCCGAGGCCCGACGTCACCGCACCGGTCACGATCAGCCGGTCGGTGCCGAATCGTCCGATCATGCGCCCGGCGAAGGGCAAGGAGACAGCCAGGGGCACGCACGCGGGAAGGAAGCCGACAGCGGTCGCCCAGGAGTCCCAACCGTGCTCCCGGTGCAGCTGGTAGGTGACCAACAGCAGCAGGCCGAGGTAGGTGCCGTTGAGCGTGGCCGCACACACCGCGCCGCGGACGAGCCGGCCGTTGCCCAGCAGGGCGGCGAGGGGCACCCGCGCACCCGCACCCTCGCGGAGCCGGCCGCGGTCGTCGGGGACGAGCCGCCACCCGGCGACGAGCAGGAGCAGAGCGACCGGTGCGGGAAGCACCAGGTCCCAGCGCCAGCTCAGGCCGGTGAGCGCTCCGGACGACAGCAGACCGATCGTGAACCCGGCAGCGCCGAAGAGGGAGTACGTCGACACCGCTCTGCGCTGGTCGGCTCCCTCGCGGAACGTCGCACTGATGATCGCGAGTCCGGTCGGGGCGGTGAGCGCGGCACACATGCCCTTGACCACGCGGACCAGGACGAGCAGCCCGCCGTTGTCGGCGAGTCCGCCCGCCACCGACGCGCCCAGGAGGACGATCAGCGCGGCGAGATAGACCTTTCGGCGCCCCCAGCGGGCGGTGAGGCGCGGGCCCAGCACGAGCATGGCCGCGAACCCGAGGGCGAAGCCGCTCATCACCCACTGGGTCTGCCAGGGACTCCGACCGAGGTCGTCGCCGATGGCCGGCAGCGCGACCAGCAGGACCGAGACCTCCAGGGCGTCGATCAGCATGTTCCCGGCGAGCACGGCCAGCAGCGCCCGGTGGCGCCGTCCGTCGGAGGCGGGCGCGGGCGGGCCGGGGTGGGAGGAGAGAGTCGTCATCGGCCGGCTCAGCCGACCAGGGTGCCACCGCTGGCATCGAGGTAGGAACCCGTGATCCAGCGGGAGTCGTCCCCGGCGAGGAAGGCCACGACGTCGGCGACGTCCCGGGTCTGTCCGACCCGGTTGAACACCGAGTAGCCCGCCATCGCCGCCACCGCCTCGGGGTTGTCGAAGATGGGCGTCCCGTTGTCCGTGATGCCGGGCCCCACACTGTTCACGGTGATGTTGCGGGGGCCCAGGTGCTTGGCGAAGTGCAGTGTCAGCTGGTCGACGGCGCCCTTGGTCATGGCGTACGCCACTTCCTGCGGGTTGGCGACCCGGGTGAGCCCGGACGAGATGTTGATGATGCGTCCACCGTCGGGAATCAGCCCCAGGGCCCGCTGCACGATGAAGAACGGGGCCTTTGCGTTGACGGCGAAGAGCCGGTCGAACTGTTCGGGCGTGACCTCCTCGGGGGCGATGCCACCCATGACGCCGGCATTGTTCACCAGGATGTCGAGCGTCGTCCCGCCCGTGCGTTCCTTCAACCCCTTCTCCAGGGCCAGGAAGAGCTCGTGGACGTCGCCGGGGACTCCCAGTTCGGCCGACACCGCGAAGGCTCGGCCGCCCTCCTTCTCGATCCTGACCACCGTCTCGTCGGCGGCCTCCCGGTTGTGTGAGCAGTGCACCGCGACGAGCGCGCCCTCCCGCGCCAGCCGGACGGCCGTCGCCCGGCCGATGCCACGGCTGGACCCGGTGACGAGTGCGGTCTTTCCGGTGAGCTGGCCCATGTCCGTCCTCCTGTGTGTGGTGTGTCGTCGTCCCGGTGAGTCGGGGCGGGCGCCGGCCGGCTCGGTGGCCAGCGCCTCGGGCCGGCCACCGTCGAGCCCGCTGATCACGGCGGCGAGGTGGCTTCGGACCGTTCCGAGGGCGAGGAGTTCCTCGAACACGGAGCGCAGCGCGTCCGTTTCGGGGCCCCCGAACAGCAGCAGGGCCTGTGCCTCGATGTTTCCGAGCACCCGTGCGCCCACCGGATGACGCACGGTGTGATAGGTGTCGAGCAACTCCTCGTCGCCCCGACCCGTCGTCCGCGCCGCGAGTTTGGGACCGAGGTCCGCGGCGTCCTGCAGCCCGAGGTTCAGCGCCTGGCCGCCGACCGGCAACTGGACGTGGGCGGCATCACCCGCGAGGAACACGCGCCCCTTGCGGTAACGGGTCACCTGACGACGGGCGTTGTGGAAGGCGTCGAGCCAGATCGGCTCGGCGCCGCCGATGTCCTCGCCCGTCACCCGCGCCCACGCCCGGCAGACCTCGGGGAAGCCCGGATCCCGCCGGCTTTCCGGCGGGTGGCCGAATTCGTGCACCATGATCCGGGTGATGCCGTCCGCACCCCGGCGGGCGTTGGCCACGCCGTTCGGGTACCGCTCGAAGCGCCGTTCCGGGATCTCGATTCCTGCGAGGTCCGCCCGCAGCAGTGCCTTTGTGGGGCCCGGCCCGCGGAACTCGAAGTCGGCGAGCCGTCGTACCTCGCTCTCCTCACCGTCGCAGCCGACGACGTAGGAGGAGCTCAGTCGCAGCCGGGTGCCCCGGGGCGAGTGCGCGACGACGTGGACCCGGTCCGCGGCCGGTACCAGCCCGGTCACCGTGTGGCCGCGCCGCACCTCGGCGCCGAGGCCGGTCGCCCACTCCTGCAGCACCGCCTCGACGCGGGTCTGCGGAGCCTTCCACTGTCCCGCGTACGGACTCGGCCCGGCGGCCGTCAGGTCGAGCCGCATCCCGCCGAAGTGCCCGGGCCCGGCGTCCGGTGGCGGCCCGAGCCGCTCCACCAGGCCCCGGTCCCGCAGGATCTCCATCGTGCGGGCGTGCAGGATCGACGCCCGGGACTCAGTGGTGGGTTCGGCCAGCCGCTCCAGCACGATCACCCGTGCTCCGCCGGTCCGCAGTTCCCCGGCGAGCAGCAGCCCGACCGGCCCGGCGCCCACGACGATCACATCGGTGTCGATCATCTCGTTCTCCGAAGAGTGCGGGGCCATGCTCAGCGCCTGCTCTCCGCGTAGTCCTTCGCGTGGCCGAGTGTGGCGCGGCTGTTGGTGCTCAGGGCGTTGCGGACGTACTCCCGTGCGTCCGCGACGCTCGCCCCGGCCCCCAGGACCTTGGTGATGTTGTCGGTGTTGAGGACCACGGTGTGCTGCGAGGAGGCGGCGATGCCCCGCTCGTTCTCCGCGAAGGTCCAGTAGCCGGTGTGCAGCGTCATCAGCGCCGGCAGGGTGACTTGCTTGTACGCGATCCTGTGGTGCGGGAACGTCACCCGGTACGACTTGGTGGTGTGCGTGGAGCCGTCCTTGGCGCGCGTCTCCATCTCCAGGGCCTGCAGGCCCGGAGTGTCCTCCTCCAGGCGAACACTCGCCACGTGCGGCAGCCGCTGCGCCCACAGCCCGGCCTCGTTGATGAAGTCGTAGACGTCCCTGGCGCGGCCGTCGATCTGAACGGTGTCCTCGAAGGAGAAGGTGACCTCCTCCGTGGCACGGGCGAGTTCGACGTTCTGCTTCAACGAGGCGAGCTCGGTCCGCGAGTTCCGGTCGACTGCCTCGTCGATCCACTGCAGGCCCTCGGGGTCGTCGTCGATCGCACGGTAGTCGTGCAGCAGTCGCACCCGGGACTCCGAGTCGGACAGCGACTCGACGATCCAGGTCCCGCCCATGGCCGCGACCGGCGGGCTGGAAACCTCCTGCCGGAAGGTGATCCGCATCTTCTGCGGGTCCAGGGTGCGGTACGACGTCCATTGCTTGGCCGTGCCGTTGGCGGTGGCCCAGATCCGGATCCGCTCGTCGCCGACGCCTCGCTCCAGACGGTCGACGTAGACGGTCGGCGGGAAAATCCTGGGCCAGTTCTCCACCTCGGCGATCAGCCGGTAGACCGCGGCGGCCGGGGCGCCGACGGTGATCTCGTGCTCGACCTGTCGGGTCGTCATGGTCTTCTCTTCTCCGGGGGTGTCAGAAGTTGCCCAGGCCGCCGCAGACGTTCAGTGCCTGCGCGGTGATGGAGGCGGCGATGTCGGAGGCCAGGTAGCCGACCAGACCGGCGACCTCCTCGGGAGTGGAGTAACGGCCCAGCGGGATCTTCGCCTGGAACTTCTGGAGGATGGCCTCCTCGTCGGTGCTGTAGGCCGCCGCGTATCCCTGGCGCACGCGTTGCGCCATCGGCGTCTCGACGTAGCCGGGACATACCGCGTTCACGGTGATGCCCGTCGGAGCCAGCTCGTTGCCCAGCGCTTTGGTGAAGCCGACGACGCCGTGCTTCGAGGCCGAGTAGGGGGCGCCGAGAACCACACCCTGCTTCCCCGCGGTGGAGGCGATGTTGATGATCCGGCCGCGGTTCATGTGCCGCATGCCGCCGGCGGTGAGCACCTCCCGGGTCATCATGAAGACGCTGTTGAGGTTGGTGTTGATGACGTCGAGCCAGAGTTCGTCCGTGATGTCCGCGGTGACCCCACCACCGGACCGGCCCGCGTTGTTGACCAGCACGTCGATTCGGCCGAAGCGGTCGACCGCCCGCTGGACGAAGCGTTGGATGTCCGGTGCGGAGCGGACGTCGCACGAGGCGCCGTCCACGTCCAGCCCCTCGTCGGTCAGCTCCTTGATGGTCCGGGCCACGTTCTCCTCGGTACGGGCGCAGACGAACACGCGGTGGCCCTGGCGCGCCAGCAGCCTGGTCGACTCAAGGCCGATGCCGCTGGTCGCACCGGTGACGATGGCGACCTTCGGGTTCAGCTCCGTCATATGTCTCTCCTGAAGGCGTTGATGGGCAACGCACCGCCCCTGCCTCCGCCGCCACGAACGGGGTGCGCGGCGGCAGCGGCATGGGCGTACGGGTGGGTGAGTGGAGCAGGCGCACCGCCGGAACCCGTTGGGGCATCGACAGTCGATCGGCGAACCGGCGGTGCGCGATCAGGGGGCCGGCCTCAGACGATCCCGGCCGGGACCAACAGGGTGTTGACGACCTCGATCAGGGCACGGGGCGTCCTGGCGTCGATGAGTGCGCCGTCGTCCAGGGTCACGTCGAACTCGCGCTCGATGCGGCCACCGGTCTCCAGCATCGCCAGCGACTCGTAGCCCAGCGCGTCGAACTCCGTGTCGAGGATGTCGCCGTCGAGGTCGACGCCCTCGTCCGTGCCGGCTCCCTCGCGCAGGATGCGCTTGAGGTCGTCCAGGGTGAATGCCTGAGCAGACATAGCTGACTGTCCTCTTTCTTCTCGGTGGGGGTCTTCCACGGGTGGCCTTCCGCGGGCGGGAGACGACCCGGAAGCACTGAAAATCGAAGAGCCCGTGGCGGCCACCGGCACGCTCAAGGGCGGGCGACGGCGGGTTCCGGACTCCACCGGCCCGATGACGCGTGGCTGCCCGCCGCCGACGGGGCAAGGGCTCCGGGCGCTAGACGGCGGTGACCACCAGTGCGGAGTTGAAGCCGCCGTGACCGCGCGCGATCACCAGAGCGGAGCGCACCGTCGCGGTCCGCTCCCTCCCGACGACCAGGTCGAGGTCGTACGCGGCCACGGGAGTGACGCCGACGGACGGCGGGATGACCCCGTCACGGATGGTGAGCACCGCAGCGGCCACGTCCAGGGGCGCCGCACCCGAGTACAGGCGTCCGGTCATCGTCTTGGGCGCGGTGACCGGCACCGCCCGCGGACCGAAGACGCCGGCGATCGCCTCGGCTTCGATCCGGTCCAGTTCGGGGACCGCGGCCGCGTCGGCGAACACCACGTCGATCTCCTCCGGCGCCGTCCCCGCGTCGGCCAGGGCCAGCTCGATGGCCTTGCGCAGCCCCGGGGGCCGGCCGCTGCCGGGCCGGGGGTCCAGGGTGGCGCCGTACCCGGCGATCTCTCCGTACACCTGCCGGGCACCACGGGCACGTGCCCGTTCCAGGTCCTCCAGGACCAGCAGGGCCCCGCCTTCCCCGGGTACGTGCCCCCGGGCGGCGGCATCGAAGGGGAGGTAGGCCCGCTCCGGGTCGTCACTGGTGCTCAGCCGGTCGCCGGCCATCTGGGCCACCCAGCCCCACGGGCAGATGGACGCATCCACGCCCCCCGACATCACCAGCGCGGTGCCCTTCCGGATCTGACGTCGGGCCTGGGCGATCGCGTCGAGCCCTCCGGCCTGGTCGCTGACGACCACCCCGCTCGGGCCGCGCATGCCGTTGCGGATGGATATCTGGCCGCTGTTGACCGCGTAGAACCAGGCGAAGGACTGGTAGGCGCTGACATACCGGCTGCCCTTGCTCCACAGCGCCTGCAACTCCCGCTGGCCGAACTCGAACCCGCCCGACGAGCTGGCCGTGATCACGCCCATGTCGTACTCGGGCAGCTCGCCCGGGCTGGCACCGGCGTCGGCGAACGCCCAGTCGGCGCTCGCCAGAGCGATCTGGGTCATCCGATCAGTCTGCGGCAGCAGCCGCCCGGGCAGGTGGTCCTCGGCGATGAACCCGGCGATCTCGCCCGCCAGCCGGGCCGGGTACTGGGCGGGGTCGAACCGCGTGACCCGGCCGATGCCGCTGGTCCCCGTCCGGGTCGCCGCCCAGTACGCCTCCGTGCCGCAGCCGTTGGGCGCGGCCGGCCCCAGACCGGTGACGACGGCCCTGACCGTACCGTCCCTCATGCCGCGCTCCTTTCCGGGCGGGCCAGCACGATCGCGCTCTGGAACCCGCCGAAGCCACTGCCCACCGAGAGCACCGCGTCGGTCTTCCAGTCCCGGGCCGTCAACGGCACGTAGTCCAGGTCGCACTCGGGATCGGGCGTGTGCAGATTGGCAGTCGGTGGCACGACGCCGTTCTCCATCGCGAGCGCGCTGGCCGCGATCTCGATCGAGCCGATGGCACCCAGCGAGTGGCCGACCATCGACTTGATCGAGCTGACCGGCACCCGGTAGGCATGCTCGCCCAGGCTGCGCTTGAAGGCCGCCGTTTCGTGGCGGTCGTTCTGCTTGGTGCCCGAGCCGTGCGCGTTGACGTAGTCGATGTCGTCGGGATTGAGCCTGGCCTCGGCCAGGGCGACCCGGATCGCCTCGGCCATCTCCCGCCCGTCGGGGCGCAGGCCGGTCATGTGGAATGCGTTGCTGCGGGTGGCGTAACCGGCGATCTCGGCGTAGATGCGTGCTCCGCGGCGCCTGGCGCTGTGCAGCTCCTCCAGGACGAAGACGGCCGACCCTTCGCCCAGGACGAACCCGTTGCGGGTGCCGTCGAACGGGCGCGAGGCGTGCTCGGGGTCGTCGTTGCGCGGTGTCGTCGCCTTGATGGCGTCGAAGCACGCCACCGTGATCGGCGAGATGGGGGCATCCGCCGCGCCGGCCACCATGACGTCGGCCGATCCCTCGCGGATCAGCTCGGTGGCGTAGCCGACCGCGTCGATCCCCGAGGTGCAGCCGGTGGAGACCACGCTGGCGGGGCCCTCGGCGCCCACGGCCCACGCCACCTCCGCGGCGAAGGAGCTGGGCACCAGGTAGTTGTAGAGGTGCGGGACGGCGTAGTTGTGGTCGACGAGTTCGAGCCGTCCGCCGTCACTGACAGTCCGGTACTCCGCGTCCAGCCCCATCGTGGCACCGACCGCGCTGCCGATCGTCACGCCGGTGCGGTGCGGTTCGAGGGAGGTGAAGTTCAGCCCACTGTCGGCCACCGCCTCACGTGCCGTCACAACGGCGAACTGCGCCGCCCTGTCCATCCGCCGGATCTCCTGGGCGCTCAGCCCGAGGAGTTCGGCGTCGAAGTCGGCCTCCGCGGCGACCTGCGAACGGAACTGGCTCGCATCGAAGAAGCTGATGCGCCGGGTCGCGGTCCGACCGTCGGTCAGCAGGGACCAGAAGTTCTTGGCACCCACGCCGCCGGGAGCGGTGACCCCGATACCGGTGATGACGACCCGCCGGCCGGTCGGGCCGCTCACCGCGCTGTCCAGTGGTAGAAGCGCTGCGCCATGGCGTCGGCGGGAGAACGCCAGGTGGTCGGGTCGTAGGCACTGATGAACGGCTTGAGGTCCTGGCTGATGCCGACGAACCGGGGGTCCGTCTTGGCCCCCTCGATGCGCTCGCCGCCGTCCTCACCCTCGAAGTCCTGCAGATGGAAGTAGAGGCCGCGGTACGAGAAGAGCTGCCGGCGCCTGGTTCCCATCCGATGGGGCATCTCCGTGCCGTCGAACGCCTCGAAGAGGTGGGCGACCTCCGTGGCCGAGTGGGCTTCCATCCGAGCGACGATCAACGTGCTGTGCATCCACATCTCCTTGTCGGGACTAACGGTTTCGGGAGGGTCCGAACCAGCGCTCGAGTGCTGCGGGCAGGTCGTGGTGGCTGCCGGGCGCCGCCCAGGCCACGTGCCCGTCAGGACGTACGAGGGCGGCCGACGTCCCCACGACCGGACTGCCGGGCCGCAGGCCGTGCGGGGCGGCGGTCACGATGTCCACGCGATCGGACCAACCGGATGCCCTGCCGCGGAGGACGGCGTTGTCCTCCAGATCGAGCAGGACGCCTCGCCCCGCGCGCAGCTCCTCGGTGCTGCTGGTCTTTCGGGTACCGGTCACCAACTCCACGTGCGGCATGCGCAGACCCAGCAGGGGGTGGCTTCCGGCACCGACGTCGTAGCGGATCTCCAGACCGCTCACCATCCCGGCGAGGTGACGGCTGACCTCCTCGTACCTGATGAGTTCGGCCAGCACATCGCGCAACGGCTGCACCTCCTCGCCGCTGAGGAACAGCAGGCCCTGGGCCCTGGTGTTCATCATCAGCCGCTCCCCGACTGCGTGGCGCTCCAGGTGGTAGGTGTCGAGCAGTGATTCCGGGGCGGTGCGGTTGACGACGGCGGCCAGCTTCCAGCCCAGGTTGACCGCGTCCTGGATACCGGTGTTCATCCCCTGGCCGCCGGCCGGCAGATGGATGTGCGCGGAGTCCCCTGCCAGGATCACCCGGCCCCGGCGGTACTCGGTGACCAGCCGGGTCGCGTCGCCGAAGGCACTGACCCACTCGTGGTCGGCGTGCGAGATGTCGATGCCGGTGATCCGCTGCCAGGCCGCCGCGACCTCGGCGTACGTCGGTGGCTCGGAGCGCCTGCGGGGTGGGGTGCCGCGTTCGCAGACGATGATGCGGGTGACACCGCGGTCGCCGAGCGGACCGCACATGACCATGCCGCCGGGGAACGTCTCGCCGATGAGACGCGGTTCCAGGTCCACTCCCCTGATATCGGCCAGGTACATCTCCAGGGTGGCCGCGGTACCGGGGAAGTCGAAGCCGGCGGCCTTGCGCACCACGCTGCGGCCACCGTCACAGCCCACGAGGTACGACGCCGTCAGCCGGATCTCCTGGCCGCTCGGGCCGCGTACCCCGACCTCCACGTGGTCCCCGCAGTCGTCCAGGGTGACCAGCTCGTGGCCGCGCCGGAGATCGACCCCCAGCTCGTGGACCCACGCCTCGAGCATGGTCTCGGTGTCGGACTGCGGTACGGTCTTCGCCGCCTGGTGGATGCTGTCGAGCACCCCGAAGTCCACCGGCAGGCCGCCGAAGTGACCCGCGTTGCTGGTGCCGATGTCGCCGAAGCGGTGCAGCAGTCCGCGCTGGTCGAAGACCTCCATCGTCCGTGTGGTGAAGCCGAGCCCGCGGGACTCGCCGGTGCGCCGCGCCAGGCGATCCAGCAGGATGACGTCGACCCCCGCGAGTCGCAGTTCCCCCGCGAGCATGAGACCGGCCGGACCCGCTCCGGCGACGATGACTGATGCGTCCATGGATGTGTCCTCCGGGGACATCGAAATGGGACGGTACGCAAAAGCGGCGCACCGGAATCCGTCATCGGTGCGCCGCTGAAGAAGGAATTGATTCTGTCTTCGACAGGGGGGGTGAAGCTCTCTCTGGAGCCCCCTGCCGGTCGGTCGACACAGTGCTGAGGAAGTTAGTGAACAGCTTCTTCGAGGGCTCCGCAGATGTCAACGTCAGTTTTCCGACGCAATGACAGAGCCGAGTCAGAGAATGGTCAGACACCGCTCCTCGGATCGCAGGCCCCACCAGATCAGGGCACGGATGGGTGCCGGTCCGTCCGTGCACGCGGCCGGACCGAAAACACGGGTGGGCACGGCCTCCAGGCCGTGCCCACCCGTCGTCGCCGTGCCCGCCACCCGGCGGGCACCGCACGCGGCGCCTCCCGCGCAGTGCCGCTCCCGGCCGACCGTCAGCCCCGGCCGACGGCGCCTGCGCCGAGCGACCGGAGGACGTCCTCCTCGTGGTAGGAGACGCGGCCGTTGTCCGTACGGCGCCGCCACCGCTGTTGGCTGGCGTGGCGGTAGACGCTGCCGGAGGCGATTCCCCACAGCAGGGAGATGTCGCGGACCCCCAGCCACCGCACGGCCGACGTGAGGGGCAGGGGGCCGGCCGGCTCCGTCCGGGACACCGGCACGGCGCGGCTCGATCGCATCCACTCCTGCGCGGACCAGCGGTGCGAGGTGTCGGCGTCGCAGGCGACCTCCACCCCGGGGCGGGACCGGTCGCTCAGCACCGTGGCCGTCAGAGTGCCGCCGCAGTCCGCCTCCACACAGGTCCCGACGCGCAGGTGACGGCGCTGGGAGGGATCGATCACGTGCTGCGCCCGGCGTACCGCTCGCGCCACCTCCTCCGACAGCTCGCCCGCGGCCTCGTGGGCGACGAGCCACTCGCTGTGGCGTAGCAGGAACTCGGCGATACCGGCTGCCGTGTCCCGCGGGACGGCGAAGGCCCGTTCCCCGGCCACCAGCCCTGCCCAGGCCCGCAGCACGCCGAGGATCGTGGAGCGGGCCTCGGCTGCCGCGGTGTTGAAGGGCAGCCCCGGCAACGACCCGCCGGACGCACGGTCGCGTGGCCGATCGGACCCACCGAGGAGCAGACCGCAGTCGTCGTACAGTCGGGGCAACTGCAGCAGACCGCTCGTGAGGCGGAGGCGAGAGGCCGGACAGAACCTGGTCCCCGCCACCGCGAGCTGCCTGGGGCGCCCGGCCGCCTCGCCGCTGCGGCATGCGATGCCCTCGCACACCGCGAGATCCGTTGTCGCGTCGATCATCCGTGCCGTGCCGCTGGATTCGCGTGTCATATTTCCCGCCGTCTCGGAGGCGGCAAATCTATTTCGCGGATTCAGCGGCGGGCAAGGAAATGTCCGGCCTCTGTCGTTTCTCTGTAGTGGACATTCAGTCCATCTGATGAAGCTTTCCCGTGGATGTCGATCAGCGGGCGCGAAGCGCCCCGCATCACGCGTCGGTCGACGTGGAGTCGATGTTCAGCCGACAGGCGATGCCGTCGAGGACGCAATCGAGGCCGATCTCGAACTGCCATTGCAGATCGCCCTTGCGCGTGGCCTCGCCCAGGTAGCGCGTGTACATCGGATACCGGCCGGTCTTCACCAGCCAGGTCATCTGCGGAGCCAAGCCGGAGCGCGCCTCCTCGAAGCTGGACCAGCCCCGCGCCTGCAGCATCTGCGTCAGGCTGATCTCCGAGCTGACGGCGCCCCACGCGTAGGAGGTGACGGTGCTGTACACGGCCATGGCCGCGTCGGCGTCGAGATCGCCACCGGCGAGTGCGGCCAACGCCGCCTCAGGCACGGCGAGTTGGTTCGGGGTCGGCCCGCACCAGTTCACCCGGGTCATCCACTGGTGCCTCCGCCCCACCTCCAGGAGGCTCATGGCGAGCTCCCGCATGACCTTCCGCCAGTCGCACCGGCCGGTGGGAAGCTCCAGCTCGCCGTACACATGGTCGACCATCAGCTCCAGGAGTTCGTCCTTGGAGGAGACGTACCGGTACGCGGCCATCGGAGCGACACCCAGCGCCGAGGCCAGGCGCCGCATGGTGACGGCATCGAGGCCGTCGGCGTCGGCGATCGCCACCGCGGCCTCGGCGATCCGCCGTGGGTTCAACGGCGCGCGGGGCGCGGGCGCCGGGCGTTCCAACCGCTCCCACAGCGTGACGCCCACCTTCTCCTCGTCCTGCTCCGGCTTGTCCCGGTCGGTCATCAGGGACTCCTTTACTCCGCATTGTTGTATACAAGGTATCTAGAGTGGACGACGTACACACTGCTGTGTACATTGTACGACACAGACGTGGCAGCCATAACCTTGGAGACACTCCAATGACCGAACAGAACAGCCCCCTTCAGGTCGCGGTGATCATCGGCAGCACGAGGAACGGGAGGTTCGGCCCTGTCGTCGCCAACTGGCTGATCTCTCACATCTCGCAGCGCGAGGACATGACGGCGGACCTCGTCGACCTCGTGGAGACGCCCCTGCCGACGCAGTTCCCGGCCTTCGACAAGCCGCCGTCCGAGGAGGTCACCTCCCTGGTCGGCGCCGTGGCGCCCCGGCTCGCCGCGGCCGACGCGTTCGTCCTCGTCACCCCGGAGTACAACCACAGCTTTCCGGCTCCGCTGAAGAACATCATCGACTGGCACAACGAGCAGTGGCACGCCAAGCCGGTCGGCTTCGTGTCCTACGGGGGCCTCAGCGGAGGCCTGCGCGCCGTCGAGCAGCTGCGGGTCGTCCTCGCCGAGGTGCACGCCACCACGATTCGCAACACCGTCAGCTTCCACAACTACGGTCAGCTCTTCGACGCCGAGGGGCGGACGACCGATCCCGCGTCCGACGTCGCGGCCAAGGGCATGCTCGACCAGCTGGCCTGGTGGGGCGAGTCCCTGCGCGACGCCAAGCGCGTTCGCCCGTACACCGTCTGACGTCCCGTCACGCGCACCTCTGGGGGCAGCGATGAAAGACCAAGCGGCCGAGCCGGCCGAACCCGCCCACCAAGGCTTACCGCGCCTGGGCCTCTTCGGGCTGATGCTCGGCATCGTCCTGGCGACGCTCGACGGACAGATCGTCAGTACCGCGCTGCCCACGGTGGTGGGCGATCTCGGCGGCCTGAACCACTTCTCCTGGGTGGTGACGGCGTACCTGCTGGCGATGTCCGCCGCCACGCCGATCTGGGGAAAGATCGGCGACCTCTACAACCGCAAGGGCGCCTTCATGGCGTCCGTGGGGCTCTTCCTGGCCGGGTCGATCCTGTGCGGCCTGGCCCAGGACATGCCACAGCTCATCGCCTTCCGGGCACTCCAAGGTCTCGGCGCGGGCGGCCTGATGGTCGGGGCGCTCTCGGTCATCGGCGCCCTGGCCGCCCCCAACGAGCGGGGGCGCATCCAGTCGATGATCGGCGTGATGCTGCCGGTCGCCTTCGTCGGCGGGCCCCTGCTCGGCGGATTCATCACCGACTACCTGCACTGGCGCTGGGCGTTCTACGTGAACGTCCCCGTCGGCGCGATCGTGCTGCTGGCCGTCGCCCGGGGCGTGCACGTGAACAGCGAACGCACCAAGGGGCGGATCGACTATCTCGGCACGGCTCTGCTGACCACGGGCATCCTGGCCATCACCCTGGTGGGCACCTGGGCCGGCGGCACCTACGCCTGGCTGTCGCTCCAGATCCTCGGACTCGGCGCACTGGCCATCGCGTCCCTGGCCTGGTTCGTCCGCGTGGAACGGCGCGCGGAGGAGCCGATCACACCTCTCGGGCTGTTCCGCAACAGGGAGTTCACCCTTGCCCAGGTGATCAGCTTCCTGGTCGGCGCCGTCATGGTCGCCGTGCTCAACTACCTCCCGCAGTACATGCAGTTCGTCCAGGGCGCCTCGTCCACGGCCAGCGGCATGCTGATCCTGCCCATGATGATCGGCATGCTGGCGGCCCAGCTGGCCACCGGACGGATGCTGGACCGGGGTGGCCTCGACCGCATCCTGCCGATCGCGGGCAGCGCCGTCATGGTCCTGGGCGCGTTACTGCTGCTCCTGCTCGGTACGGACACCCCGGTCGCCCTCGCCTCGGGTCTCACCGCCGTCCTGGGGGTGGGCGTCGGCGTCCTGATGCAGAGCACCCTGCTGACCACGATGAACAACGCCCCGAAGCGCCACATGGGTGCCGCCACCGGGACGGTCACCCTCACCCGCACCATCGGCGGCTCCCTGGGAGTCGCCCTGCTCGGGGCCGTCCAGACCAGCCGCATGAGCGAGGTGCTGGCCGATCGGCTCGGTCCCGATGCCGAACAGAGCCTCACTTCCGGCGGCCAGTTCACCCCCGCGCTGCTGAAGGACATGGCCTCGACCGTCCGCGACGCCGTCCAGGAAGCCATCACCAGCGGTCTGCACGGGGTCGTCGTCAGCGCCTCCGCCCTGTCCGTCGTCGCCTTCGCCACGGCGTGGTTCGTGCGTGCGACCCCTGCCGTCGAGCCGACGGCCGACGGCTCCGGGAGCTCCGGAACCACCGCCAGCGGTGCGGACGGCACCGTGGAACGGGCCCCCGCTGCCCCGGGAACCCTGCGTGATCCGACTGACGAGCTGCGCCCCGAAGCCGGCCGCAGCCACCTACCGAAGGCGAATACCTGATGTCCGCACAATCTGCCGAACGCGCCCGGGACATACTGCTGCGTCCCTTCGCCTTGGGGAGCCTCGCGCTGCCCAACCGCGTCGTCATGGCACCCATGACGCGTGAGTGCTCCCCCGACGGCGTTCCCGGCAACGATGTCGCCCAGTACTACGCCCGTCGCGCGGCGGGCGGTGTCGGTCTGATCATCACCGAGGGAACGTACGTCGGTCACGCGTCGGCGGGCACCAGCGCCCGGGTCCCCCGGTTCCACGGCGACGAGGCGCTCGCGGGCTGGTCCGCGGTGGCGGACGAGGTCCACCGGGCGGGCGGCAGGATCGTTCCGCAGCTGTGGCACGTGGGCATGGACCGCGCCGCCGGCGCACCGCCGGTCCCCGGGGCCCCGCGAATCGGTCCCTCCGGAACCCCCCTCGACGATTCACCGCCGGGCACGTCGATGACCCGGACGGACATCGACGACGTGATCGGGGCCTTCGCCGCCGGCGCTTCGGCCGCCGAGGCGCTCGGATTCGACGGCGTCGAGATCCACGGCGCCCACGGCTACCTCATCGACCAGTTCCTCTGGGCCCACACGAACCGGCGCACCGACGCGTACGGCGGCGACACGGCCTCCCGCACCCGCTTCGCCGCCGACGTCGTCCGAGCCTGCCGGGAGGCCGTGTCCGAGGACTTCCCGATCCTCTTTCGCATGTCCCAGTGGAAGATGCACCACTACCAGGCGAAGATCGCCGAAACGCCCCAGGAGCTGGAGATCATCCTCGGGCTGCTGGCCGACGCGGGCGTCGACGCCTTCCACTGCTCCACCCGCCGCTTCCACCTCACCGAGTTCGAGGGCTCCGGCCTCAACCTCGCGGGATGGGCGAAGAAGCTCTCGGGCAAGCCCGCCATCAGCGTCGGCTCGGTCGGCCTCGACAACGAATTCCTCCAGGTCTTCCAGGGCCAGCAGGGCAGCGTCACCGGCATCGACGGGCTGCTGGACCGCATGGAGCGCGACGAGTTCGACCTGGCGGCGGTCGGTCGCGCGCTCCTGGGCGACCCCGACTGGCTGGCCAAGGTCCTGAGTGACCGTTCGGACGAGCTCAAGCCCTTCCACGTGGGCCTACTGGGCACGCTGCACTGACCTCCCGGAGGACCGGAACGCTCCGGCGCAAGCAGCCCCTCCCCCCACGGGGAGGGGCTGCTCAGGCACTGCTGCCCGACCCGCTCCAACCGAGCACGCGCCAAACCACCAGGTCGCGCTCGCAGCTCGACCCTCCCAGGCCCGGAGGCTCTTCCACACCTGCCGGTACGCCGAACCCGACGGCTCCGAAGCCTGGGTCAACGTCAGTCGGTGCTGTGGGAACACCGGCAGGCGGAGGCGCCGGCGCCGGCCGGGCGAACGGCCAACCCGCCCTGGCCGCGGCAAAGGCAAAAGCCCCAGGTCACGGCGAGTGAGTCCTGGGGCTTTCACGGAGCCGCCTATGGGATTCGAACCCATGACCTACGCATTACGAGCCCGGGAGTGATCATGCTGACTGCTGCCGCTATAGATCACTTGGTGATGAACCCGCAGGTCAGAGCGTTGCGCCGTGATCCACGATCCAGCCCGAACCGGCACATGCTGCCCCATCCGCTCACGCATCGCTCACGCAGAAACGCCCGCGTCCGAGGCACGCACCTTGAATTGAGCTTCATTGGCAGCAGACCGTCGGCGGGCCACCCTTCCCCCTGTCGCCCATTACCCCGACCGCGGGACCCCCACAAGCCACTCCGGCCGGTGAACGGGCGGGAGAACGCCCTCGGCGTCGCTGGTCAGGCTCGCACCCTGGTTGCCGAGAACGTCAACGACACCGCCCTCGGCGTACTGGCCGTCTGCTGCGACGACATCGTCGCCTGCTACGAGGCCGAGGGGCAGCCCTCCCTCACCCCCACCGCGCGCCGCAGACCTCGGGGCTTACTCGCTTACATGTCCGTCGACGCCGGACGGCTGCCAGTCGCCCGCACCAACAGCCAGGAAGCCCTCCCGCTCGCCGCCGCCATCGACGCCAGCGACCTGACCGCCTGGACCCGCGGCACCCAGTCCTGGAGGCCTACTACGCCGGCCGCTACCTGGACGCCCGCGACTACGCCCTGCCCGGCGGCGCCGACCCCACCCGCGACTTCGCTCCCCCACTCCCTCCCGGGTCCTCTGGTGCAGCAACGCCCCGAGCCAGATGGCATCCACCGGAAGGAGACGCATCACCGACCACTCCCTGCGAAAGCAAACAGCGAGCCTGAATCTTCACCATTTGTCACAGAGGGTTGCGCACACGTCCCCCGGCTTCAGCCATGATGCTCACATGGCTACCATCCAGTCCGCAGCGGAGATCAACCCCCTCTTGGCGCACCTCAAGGGGCGGACAATCACAGCGCTGCAGGTGCTCGGCATCAACTCGTTGAAGTCCGTTTCACCGCCGCCAGAAGCACTCGCTGGTGAAGTTGTAACGGCGGTCGAGATCGTCGAGCGAACCATCAACATCAACACTGCCGGCCACCTCATCACGTTCGATCTTCAGCGGACCGGTCGTGTCATCCTGCACGAGGCCGCGGAACCATTTCGTCTGGTGGCCGGGACCGCCCGTCCCACCGTGCGCCTCCTCATGGACGACGGATCGGGCCTGGATCTCACCGAGCCCGCGAAGACGAAGCGGATCACGGCCACGATCTCAGCCCAGCCTGAATGATCTGCGCCGCATCGAAACGATCAACTTCCCAGGCGGCATCGGTGCAGCTACTCTCGACGCAGGGATCGAGCACGTCATCGGGAGAGCCATGGCCCAGCAGAACCACCGCAAGGACGACCTCCTGGTCTCCTACAACTTCATCCGTGCAGTCCGAGAGTCGGGCTACGTCAGCCTCTCGACGGCCCTCGCTGAACTCGTCGACAACTCCCTGCAGGCGGCCGCCACGGTGATCTCAGTCACAATCACGCGTCCCGTGGCTGGCGGATTCCCGGAGATCCGGGTCGAGGACAACGGGGTGGGCATGTCGCGCGCAGAACTCGAGGCGTGCCTACGGTTCGGCGGTTCGTCCCGTTTCGACGAGCGGAAGTCGTTCGGCCGGTTCGGAATGGGCCTGCCTGCCGCGTCCCTTAGCCAGGCTCGGCGAGTCGAGGTGACCTCGTGGCAAGGCAACAAGGCCGCTCACCAGGTCTGCTTGGATGTTGATGCGATCGTCGCCGGCGCTCCGGTCGACCTTCGTGCTCGCCGCCGGAGCGGTGACACCACGGGGTCAGGCTGCCTTGTAGTCTGGCAGAACTGTGACCGCATCGAGTACAAGCGTCTCGCTTGGCTCGAGCGCGCCTTGCGCCGCGACCTGGGTCGCATGTATCGAAGGTTCCTCAGCAACGGCGATGTCACCTTGAGTATCAACGGGAAGCAAGTCGACCCGGTCGACCCCCTGCTCCTCACAGCCAATATCGAGGGTCACAGCGCACGCATGGCCTTCGAGCCGCTCCGCTACGAACTCGCATCATCTTCAGGCGAAACGGCCTTCGTCACAGTTCGGTTCGCCATGCTTCCAGTTCATCACTGGCACCACCTCGACAACATGACCAAGCGACGTGTCGGCATCGTGGGCGGCGCTGGTGTCTCGATCCTCCGCGCTGGCCGCGAGATCGCAAGCGGCTGGCACCTCATGGGCGGGAAGCGAAAGGAGAACTATGACGACTGGTGGCGCTGCGAGATCGAGTTCGACCCTGTGCTCGATGAGCACTTCGGCATCACCATCAACAAGCAAGGCGTGCGGCCCTCCCAGGTGCTCCAAGAAGCACTCGCGCCGGAGTTGGAGTCGATTGCCCGACTGTTGAACTCGCGTGCACGTCAGGCCTTCGAGGAGGTCAAGTTCCGAGCGGCGACGGAGACGTCGTGCCGGATTGCCGAGGCCGCTGATCTCGACCTGCCCGTGATCCGGAGGACAGGGAGGGGTTCAGGCTCTTTGTCCTACCGGATTGGATCACAGCAACTCCCAGCCGGGACCATGTTCACCTCGGCCTTGAAGCGGCGCACGCTCGACGTGACGCTGAACGTTGATCATCCTGCTTTTGCAGCGCTCTACCACCCGCTGCAGACACTGAGCGACGAGGCGGCAGGAGAACTGCGCGTCGCCCTCGAACTCTTCCTCTTGTCGTTCGCTCGCACGACGACGCTCCTGGGCCGGGATGGCCAGAACTGCGATACTCTCCTGCAACTTTGGAGCAGGACCTACGGACGGATGCTCCAGAAGTCATGAAAGAAAAGGCCGCACTCCTTACCCTCAGCCTGCCGACCGACGCCTCTCGCCAGGAACACCAAGGCTTCGCCCGCCTCTGCGCCCTGCTGGAGAGCGTTGCGGCCGACGGCAAGGACGTGGGTGACCATGAGCGCTGGATCCGAGCCGCCAAGATCACCAAGCTCTATGAGCAGCCTATGCTCGCGGCGGCCGCTCACTGCGTCATCGATCTCGTGGACCAGGGCTGGACGGTCAAGGTGGAGAGGTCCAAGGCAGTTTTCGCTCCCCCGTCAGCACATGTTGACCGCGCGAAGGAGAAGGCCCGGATCCGGCGCCAGGAACTTCTCCGTCGAGATGAACAGCTCAGCAGAAGTAGCGTTCGACGATTCGTCGAGGGGATGGAGCGCGCGCACGAGCACGGCGACCGGCTGGTCTCCGTTTTCAACTTGATGCGAGACGGCCGGGAGTTGGCAGACGCCCTTCAGGGCGCGGCTACAGCCGCGGACGCCATCAAGCCCTACGTGCAGGTCGTCGATTCCTCTACGTGTGAACGAACCGGATTCAAGCTCCATGACATCTGGCGCTACTTCCGGCACACGTGGTCTAACGCCTATGCCACCGTCCCCGGGCGCTCAATGCCGATCTTGATCCGTGACGCGGCCACCGAATTTCATACAGTGATCGGTCTGGCGGCGATCTCCAGCCCGATCGTCCAGATTGCCGAGCGCGACCATTGGATGGGTTGGGAAACCGATCAGTTCCTTGAGCACCTGCGCACTGAGCCCACGGACGATGGCGCTTCATGGCTAGCTCAACGGATTGAGGCTCAGCGAAGTGAGATCTACCTCGACGACCTCCTGCGTGACGGGGTCCTCCAACCCACTGACCTGGTAGCACCAGGCCCCGAGGCCGTTAAGCGGCTGCGGGATGATGCTGAGCGGCACCGTCAGAGGCATCACCAGACAACCACGATCCGTGAGGTCCGCAATATCGGACGCAATGCGTGGGTGGAGCGCGCCAAATCAGACCTGTTTCGGAGCAAGCGCTCGGCAGCCCTCGCAGATGCGCTGGAAATCGAGACCCTGCTGGGGGCCTACCTGTCCCCGCCCACCGCCGAAGGGCTCGCTAAGGCCTTCTCGGATCCGAAGGCGCGTACGCAGATGCGTCGTGTGGTCCGTCGCGCACGAGGAGAGCGAGTTGGCACTGTCATCGCCGACCTCACGGTCTGTGGCGCCGTGGCACCGTACAGCGCACTGGCCGCCGGCAAACTGGTAGGAGCGTTGGCCGTCTCACCCCCTGTGATCGCGGCATACCGCGAGAAGTACGCGCGACCGAGTGAGATCGCATCCGCGATGGCAGGCCGTCCGATCATGCGCGAGGCTCGTCTCTCCTTTGTTGGAACCACGTCTCTCTACGGCACCGGCTCGAGTCAGTACAACCGGCTGTTCTGGCCGGCCGAGGTCATGGGGGGCGACAGCACTACCCGGATGGGCTTCCACGAACTCGGACGTTCCCGCTCGTTCGGAACCTCCCACTTCTCCGAGGAGACCGTCGACGCCCTAACCCGGCTGCCGGCGCTGCGCGGCTCGCTCGTCCGCGTGAACAGCCTCTTCGGCGAGGGCGTCAGTCCTCGTCTGCGTAAGGTGCGGCTGGGGCTCGCGGCACTCGGATGGCCGGCCAACGAACTCCTCCGGCACGGCCGGGAACGCATCCTCTACGGTGTTCCGCTGGTCGAGAACCTCCGCGACTACTCACTCGGCCTCGACGGAGAACCGCAGTACCTGCTGGATCCAGAACTCCCGGATGCTGACGCCAAGGTCGCCGAATGGTGGCTCGAACGCTGGTGTCGGCCACGCGCACGACGCAAGGAAGTCGTTGAGTCCATGCGCGCTCACCGGTTGGTCCGTCCAGTTGAGCACGGTGCCCGCGTGCCGCTCCCCCACAGAGACGTAGAACTGCCCGTCGGCGAGGGGATGCTCCCTCTCGCCGACTAGCTTGCGTCCACGCAGTTGCCGGCGCATCGCCCTCGTCGCTGGCTGTCGCACCCGAACTTCCAATAGTGCGGCAACCAGCGGCCAGCGAGCATCGGTGTGCTGAGGGCATCGATCGGGAACCGTTCGGGCAATGCGCGCGCCAGCCCTAGGCTTCTCCCAAGTCCGGAGCTGAAGACCCTGAGATGTGACGCAGGAAACTCGAATCGACCACGATGTCGCCCGTCAGGCGCCAAGCACGGCGCTCGTATGACAAGTCCCCGGTGACTGTGAAGGGGAGTTGACGCTTGTACGACATGATGGCCCAGCCGTGGTCGTCCCCTGCAAGAGGAACCTGAACCCGCAGAGCCCTGCCATTCACCTCCGCCGCGATGGTGACGATCGCCGTCTCTTCGCCGCTAGGCGTGGATTCGTCTCGTGCCAGGGACTTAACGAGTCCCACCAGCGTTTCGCGGCGGACGGGCTCATCCCTCCGGATGAGTTGCTCCCGGATATGCGGGAATTCGACAATCAAGTCCCGGTCGAACGAAATCGTTGCCAGCCCGACGTCCGGCCTTCGTTCTGCAGCAGCCCACTCAAAGGACAAATCCAGTGATTGCAGATTTTCCGGCGCCGACAAGTCTTCGAGCGACTCGATGAGGCCCACGCTGAGCCCCAAACCGCCCGGAGAGATGAGGGATTGATGCCCCCCAGCTTGCGCCAACAGTCTTGTGGCCTCCAGGCCTCTGGCTAGGGTCTCCATTACTCGCCGCGGGAAGGTGGTGGTCAGCCGCTCGGGGCCATTCGCCGACTGGGAATCGGCGTCGCCCAGGCGCGTCACCACGGTGAAGACAAAGCTGCCCCGCTTAGTGTGGCCGAGCCGTACAGCTTCCTCCAGGAACTCTCCCACCGCTTGCGGGCGGCGCCCCTTGTGCGAGTGGTTGGGGTCCGCGGCTGTCGTGGCCGATGCCTTCATCATCTTGTGGATCCCCTGCAGGGTCCTTTCGGCCTGTTTGAAGGGGATCGTGCCGTCGGTCATGCGCTGGTCGAGGCGGACGAAGAACAGGTCGGCGCGCGTGGCCAGGACATGCTCGAGAAGTTGACCTGCATCCCAGTCGTGGATGTGCCCCAGCGATTCCAGTGCATCGATGAAACGCGGCGTGAAGTCGGCGAAATCCGTAGCCAAAGGGATCATGACCCGCGGCGCTGCCAGAAGTGGACCATCCGAGCGGTAGCGCCAGACTTCGCGGACTTTCGACTGACGCTGTTCCAGTTCCCAATCTTGGGAAGCGAGAAACTGAGACACTGCAGCCGGAGTCAGCGAGGATGCGATCTCACGGTACGCGTCAAATGCCGTCCGACTCACCTCTGCTCTTCCTCTGCATCGCCAATGGACTTCATGATGCCCTGGAGCTGATCGCCCGTGAACAGATTCCGACGCGGCAGATGGACAGTGTGGTAGTCCTTGATTGGTCCGTCATATCGGAGGTTCTCGGCGGATTCCCAGAACATGCGGCTACGCGTGAAAAGTCCCCATTCATTCACATCGATCCATGGCTCCGGATCGCGAGGTATCAGGAGCACGCCGAGGTACGCCGGAATGTACCGCTTGCTGCGCGTCAGTTTCCGAAAGGGCTTCGCCTTCATCCGCCAAGTCATACTGTCGTCTTTGAGTAGACTTTCTTGGTAGGTGCACTTCAACTGAAGCTCGAATTGAGGACCGTAGTAGCCACGGTACTCCGTCGACGAGACGATCGTAATGTCGACGCCTTCGTAGTCGGTCTCGTGAGGCTTGATAGAGCATCCGGCCGCATAGGCGATCATCCGCGTGAACGAAACGCTGAAGTGTTCCTGTAGTGCGGTGATGGGCACCTGGCCTTCCGCAAGGTCGTCTTCACCCATCTTGTCTTCGCTGCCGTCTGTTGACATATACCCCCTCCTGGCTTCTCCTGACGGCGGTCCGCCACTGTCGCTCTGACTGCCACTTCGACGCGAACCATGCTGTAGTCGCAGAAGGCCCGCCGCCGGATTGCGATGGGGCGGCGGGCCACTATCCGCTCTCGCCTAGCTCAGTGTCTGAAGCGCCTGATTGCTGGCGAACGGGAGGTTACGTGAGATGACCGTGTCGTCGATCAGATGGACCGGCACGCTGCCCGCCTCCTTCGCGCGGCGCAGTTCTTCGGTGGGTGCCACATCGGGGCTCAGCGGGTCATGCACGCCGAAGATCCACTGCTGGTTGCCGCGCTGGGCCAGAATCGGCGCGGTGATTGCTCCGACACCCTCGATTTCGATCTTGGCGCCACGCGTGAAGTGCGCGTCGCTCCCTCGACTACTGAGGTCCTCGTAGAGGGTGTCGGCCGACTGCTCGAGCCGTTCGTCGTTCAGGGTGGGTGCTGTCCCGTGGATCAGGTACCGCAGAAGGCTGGCGCCGACATGACGGTCGAGGAGGCTGTGCTCAAAGCGATTCCGAAAGCTGCGCAGACACCTGTAGCAGGACTGGTCGCAGTTCTCCGGGCAGTCCTCAAGAAGTTTCAGCGTATCCTCGAGGATCTCCACACCGTAGTCGTTGACCCTTCGAGCGAAGCCGGCTCCGCCCGCAAGCGTGTCGTAGAGGTAGATCTCGGCTTCCAGGCCTTCGTTACCTAGGGCAGTCAGCGCCGGCCGGTACTCCGCCTGCAACTCCGTGGCTTCAATGCCGAGCTTTAGGGTCGCCGCGATCGTGAGCGCCTCGGCAACTGAGCGCAGTGCGATGTGCGTCGAGAGATTCGCTGGCCTCAGCGTGATCGGCGAGTCGACCCTCAAGCGCACCAAGAGCACGTCGGAAATGAAGTCGGTGCCCAACACCATCCCCCGGGTTGAGCCGGTGCCGGGGCATTCTGGTGCCTTCAGGTCGGGGAAAGGCTTCTTGTGGGTAGCGAGCAGCCTTCCCGTGGCCATAGCGGTCGGTTCGATGAGGCCGCAGCGGGTGCAGTACGTGTATCCCTCGTTGCGGGGGCCGGTGTTGGTGACCAGCAGAGTCTCTCTGCGGTACGTCTGAGCCACGCGTTCAGTGACTCGCTTCCAGGCGGTCTCCTCCGTCGGCCCAGGTGCCATGAGCTTGGCGCGCGTCGCGTAGCTGCGCGCCGGGGCGTCGTCCGGGCTCGTTCCCGGATCCTGGTCTGCCGGGTGCGCGAACCCGGGCGGTCGCATCCAGGTCTTGGCCTTGCCGAACTTACCCTCGGCGCCGCAGGCCGGACAGTTGCGCTCCTTTCCGCGCTCTGCCTCATCGAATGGGAAGTGCTTGGCATAGTGGCAGTCCTGGCATTCGAAGTAGAGCAGCCGTTCCTGCCATGCCTGATAGCGCTCCTTCTGGACCGGTGAGTAGATGGCCCCAGAGGTCCATTCCTTGTTGTCGATCCACACCACCTTGCCCGGCGCATACTGGCTGAGCGCCACCGTGAGACCCTGACTGGCAGCATATTGGAACTGAGTGTTGAACCGCGTGGACGAGTTGACATCGAAGACGTGGAAGGCGACCACATCGGTCGGAAACGCGTAGCGCGGCAGGACGCCCTTGTACAGGAGACGGTCGAGCAGGTTCTTCTGGCTCCGTCGGGCGTTCGGCTCCTCCGCGTCGAGCTCTACCGGGGGTTCAACCTCCGCCTCAGAGCTCAGCAGCGGGTCTTCGACCGTATTCGCCTCTACGGGCGACCCGTCAAGGTCAAGCTCGAGAGCTCTGTCGATCTCGAAAAGCGTTCGCGTCACGATGGCTTGTAGGACTTCTGTACGGGCGTCTGCGCTCAGTTCGTCGGGAAGCCAGGCCGCGACCTCTTCGCGAAGCACGTTCTCATTGCTCTTCAGCCACTCTTCCAGGTCCGTTCGGTTGAGCGGGGATGTCGTCCCTGTGAATGAGGTGACCTGTCCCAGAACTTCGAAGAGCTGAGGCTGGTCCTCGGGCTGGATTGCTGGCAGTCGATCCTGGTGGTAACGCTGCAGCAGATAGGCGATGACATGGCGCCGCACGATTTCTTCGTTGTCCATGGTCAACACCGGATCATCGACCTTGCCGCGGATCATCAGGTCTGGCTGGCGGAAGTAGTGGTCGTCGTGCGTGTCAGCGCTGCCGAAGGCAAGCACTGTGGCGACCGCATTGCCACGGCGGCCGGCGCGGCCCGCTCGTTGCTGGTAGTTGGCACGAGACGGCGGCATGTTGCGGAGGGCCACACCGGTCAGGTTGCCGATGTCGATGCCGACCTCCATGGTGGTCGTGCAGGAAAGCACGTCAATGGCGGCGCGCGACTGCTCTCCCTGCGAGGACCGGCCGAGATCAACGTCCTGGAAGAGCAACTCGTGCTCCTCGGCCTTAGAGAAGACGGCGTCCGACTGCGCGGCGTTGAGCTGCGCCGTGTGCTCGGCGGCGATGATACTCATGGGAAGCTCAGGCGGGCTGTTGAGAGCCCGGACGGCACTGGCTCGGTAGTAGCCCTTCCGGGCCTGGAAGACCGGATCGGTATCGGGGTCCAGGGTGCGGACTCGATCGGCGCCACAACTGCCGCACTTGCAACTGCCAGGAAGTGGCCGCTGCGTGAAGCGACACCGCTCGCAGTAGCCCCACTGCCCACCGAGTTCCAAAGCCAAATTCGAGGCCAGCATGCGGTAGTTACCGCTACCTACCGATTCGCAGAAGGTTGTGAGCAGTGCGGGTAGCCACCCCTCTCTGAACTTCTTCCTTGCGGCGTTCGATCCGAGCAAGCGGTCGACGGACTTGAACCTTCCCGCGTGTGGCTGGACGCCGCCCTTCTGCTTCCACCAGTCCCCGTCAGTCATCGACGGGAACCAGATGCCAGGGCCACTCCAAGCGGCCAGCCACAACCGGACAAAAGCCAGCTTGGCTTCGGCACCCTCTGCGACGCCGCCGATGTCCGGCAACTTCGCGAGCAACTCGTCCGTGAGGTTCGCCCGCTCACGGATCGAGGCCAATCCAAGCGATGACAGCCCGTAGTACTTGTCCGTGAGCGTTGCATACATAGCGCGCAACAGCGACTGCGGCGGCAAGGCGGTGGTGAAGAGCGCACCCGTTTCAGCGAGGTTGCCTGTGAGCGCGCCCTTGTCGATTGCCCGTGCGACCGTGCCCATCACCTGGAGCGACTCTGTCGGGCGCAGTTCTGGACGCAGCCGCACTGACAGCACATGTGATCCGGCCATAACCGCCACATACAGCCTGTCCAGAGCGAGAATCGGCCCCAGAACTTGGTGATTAGCGAGCTCCCGCCACCCCCGCAGGATCACCGGCCGCATGACATCGCGCAACGAGTAGGTCTGCAGGTTGGGCGCAAGTCGCGCGGCAACCTGCCGGGAGTCGGAGAATGCGAGCACCTTGCGCCCGCGCAACGGGGCGAAGTCGCTGTACGGTTGCGCGCCAGGCGGTTGAACCTCGACTTGACGAGTCACCAACGCCTGGAAGGGCTGATCACCCTTCGTCTGGTGATCCTGTACCGATGATCGACCGAAGCCAGCGAGTCGCCCGCACACGCCGCAGGGCTTGAACTCTCCGTTCGCCTCACCCTCTTCGCCATCATCGTCACTTCCGACGGACTCTCCCCCACGGAGCCGAGGGATGAAGACGCTGCGCGTGCGTGGCCCAGGCTCCCCTGGTGGATTGAGTCGACCGGTGATGAGATCAAGGTCCGCGGGCTCCACGTTAGCCGCGTCATGCGACGGGGCCTCCAGCAGTAGATCGAGCGCTTGGAGTTCGGGGATGGAGCCAGTGGAGGAATAGAAATCCGCACCTGGCTCGTGCCAGAGATGGGATGGTTCAAGTACATCGTCCGTATAGGCTCGCGCATAAGCGGAGCCGCAGTGCCGGCAGGTGTACAACTCGAAGACACGGGCTCCGCATCCGCATGTGGCCTGCGGCTGGGCGTAGAGCTTGCCGACCGGACCAGGTTCCGAGCTCGCCTCCTGGTCGGCCTCTGAACATTCGGGGTCGAGACAGGCCCACAATCCTGCCAGCCCTCGGAAGAACGCGTGCACTCGGCACGGCAGCAGCCCGGCGTCATCCGTTGACCGGCGGGCGGCGCTTCCGAGCGCTACCAGCGTTGAGGCCGCTCTATCGGCAAGCTCCTTCTCCGCAGCGGGAAAGATGCTGGTACCCAGTTCATCGAGCGGATGAGCCCTTTGCATCGTCTGGTTGACGAGCAGATTCATCGGGGCGAAGTCGA
The DNA here is from genome assembly GCF_044768625.1 of Kitasatospora sp. NPDC091207. Lineage (NCBI taxonomy): Bacteria > Bacillati > Actinomycetota > Actinomycetes > Kitasatosporales > Streptomycetaceae > Kitasatospora > Kitasatospora sp. NPDC091207. Next base: position 471,073 of record NZ_JBIVVS010000001.1, on the reverse strand, counting down.
CAAGGGCCTGGTGGAGCAGTTGACCCGCACTGACTCCGGGCGCCTTCTCAGTGACCTCCCGGTAGTCCAGCAACCCGCGGACCGCGTCAATGCGGCCAGCGTCTGACTCCGCCTCGTAGAACGTGTGCATCGGTACGGCAGCGAGGGCCTCTGCGTCCTGGATGGTCCCGGTGATGGCGGGTTCCCGCGGGGCGAGTCGTCCTTCCACCGTCTTGAAGTCGTCTGGAGACTTGCCGCTCAACTGCGCGGCAAACAGGCGCGCGTACTCCGCGCTGGCAAAGCTCGCGCTTGTGCAGATCACCTGCAGCCGATCGGGCGTGATCCCAAGCCTTGCGCGGAGTCGCCGGAGCAGGAGGGCTACCTCGGCGCCAGCCGCTCCGCGGTAGAGGTGGGCCTCGTCTACAACCAGAAGGAACCTCTCGTCCGGGTTGTTCTCCAACCATGCCCGGGTCGCATCGAAGACCGGCCGCTCGAGCGGACGCATGAGCATGTACTCAAGCATCGAGTAGTTCGTGATGAGCACGTCTGGCGGCGTGTCCAGCACTTCATGGCGCGTCAGGAGCTCGGGGTCCTCATGCCGGAGGACCGCACGAATGAACTTGCCCTCCCTGTTCTTCCAGCGGGAGCCGCGTTCTCCGTACCAGGCTTTCAGGTCCGGTTTGGCCGGCCACTTTCCACGCGACTGCAACTTCTCAATGAGAGCGGTGGCTTCACTATGTCCTTGTGCCGAGGGGTTGGACGCCCGGTCAATGAGGTCGATGTAGAAGTCCTCAATCGACCGCAGCCGCTCTTGATCCTTCTCGACCCGCCGAACACCGGGGTACAGCGTGCGGCTCGTGTAGCGGGCGAAGCGTGCTGGACGTCCGGCCCACGCGGTGAACTGTGCGGTGACTCGCGGATCACCGAGCAGCAACCGAAGACGTCCCAGTTGATCGTTCACCAGCGCGTTCATCGGATAGAGGATCAGGGCGCGTACGGAGGGGGCTGCGAACGACTCAGGCTTGTGTGCGGCCTCCGTTGCGAGCTTCGCCAGCATCGGCTCGAGGAACGTCTCCGTCTTTCCAGAACCCGTGCCGGTCGTCACAGCCAGGCTGAGGCCGTCGCGAGCCGTCCACTCCAGGGCCTCTGCCTGGTGGGTGTACGGCGGGTCATAGAGGAGTGGCGGGTGACCACCGACGCGTGCACTCAGGGCACCAAGGAGTGTCTTGGCCGCTGCATCGAGTTCGAGATCGGCGAAGCCCCGGCCAGTCTGGTAGCGCGGGGTACTCTCGATGAATGGCGCGCGGAAGAGCACGCCCTCCCGGTTCAACAACTCGCGACGCTGCTCGATCACGGTGGGGTGCCCCACGTGGTACGTGGCCTCGATGTAGTCCCGAAGAGCCGCCTGAATGCTGGCGACCGTCTCTGCGATCGTAGGCGCTTCCGTGGTCACGCCACCCCTCCCTCATCGTTGACGTGCATCCACAGCATGTCAGTGAAGAACTCCGTAAGTTCACCGATCGCCCAGAGCGGCACGCGATAGGTGATCAGCGCATCCCTGGCCGGCGGGACAGGAACGGCCACGAGCTCCAGGTAACGCTGCGCCCACCCAGGCACGGGGCCGAAGAGATCGAGCGTGCGACTCCCTGGGGCTCCGCCGGCAGGCCGAATGCGCACAGCTTGCGGCTCTCCCCGTGTGGCGTCGATCGCCGCCTGAAGCCGCCACGCCTCGTCGCACGCTGAGCCCGCAGGATCGTCAGTCGGCAGATCGATGAGGGCTAGAGGCTGGCCGCTCTCCACGCGAACAAAAGACCACAAGTCAGCGCCATATGCCTGCGGTCGACGAGCAACGTAGTCTCCGCAGTCACCGTCGACTGGACGCCGCCACCGGGCCCGATAGTGAAGGATCGACGACTCAGGATCGAGGAGCTTCAGATCTCTCACGAGACCTGACTGTGCTGCCCTGTCCAGGCGTTGACGCATCCCGCCGACGACACTGGTGGCGCTGGCCACGCTCGGCTGCCTGCGCCAGTCGTGCATGCTGATCGCATGGAGTCCGGCGGCATGCAACCGAGCCGGACCCGTCGTGGCATCCAGTTCGATGGACCGGACATGGCCCTCGTGGCGCACGTCCCCGCCGACGGACTCGTCCAGGAGCGGGAGGCCGTCGGGCCGCACACCTAGCAGGAGGTAGCGCCCGGGGGCCTGCGTCACATACGAGGGCGGAGCAAGATAGAGCTTCCTGCGCCCGAGATCCATTCGGTTCGGGAGTTCGACCAGGTCGCCGATTGCCACCAGCAGATCCAATTGGGTCGCTAGCTGTCCACGAGTGGCCGCGGACGAGACATCGAGCGGACCCAGAACCTCCATCACCGCGTCAACGAGTTCACGCGGTGTCGTCGGGCACAAGAACGAAGCCGCTCGGCGAAGTGACGAGCAGATCGCCTCGGGTGCGCTCAGATCGATCAACGTCTCGTCCAAGCCAAGCATGTGGACGGCACGCCTGGCGACCTCATGGCAACTGAGCGCGGAAACACTCATCGACGACCCCCGGTAGCCGACTGGTCCGGTGCTTCCCGGAGGGCTTCAGTACCCAAGACCGCGAACCTTCCCGCCCGGATGAGCGCGGGGGAAATCAGCACACACTTCAGGAGCCGGATCCTTTCGGTCTCTGCCCAGTTCGCGACCGCCCCCGGGTTGCTCGCGAGCGCCAGAAGGAAGTCAGCTGCCGCATGAGGCTCACCCATGCCGCTGGACGTCGCCATGGCTTCAATGGCGTCAGAAAATCCGTCACTCAGCGCAGCCGGTGAATCCGTCCACTCCCAAAGATGACGAGCGATCTGCTTGGCTGCGGCGCGTTGTTTGAAACCCTCGCCTACGAGCTCCTCCATTTCATCGAGCAACTCGATCTGCCGGTGCGCACCTGCTGTCTTGCGCTTGCGCTCAAGGTTCGCCCACCGGTGCCCGGCAACGAGCGACACAAGCGACGTGGTGATCACCTCGAGGACTTGCTCCTGCTGGTGACGAGCAAACAGGTCAGCCGGAACATGGGCATCGAGCCACCGACGGTGGCCTTCGATGAGCCGCTGGACCTCATGGAGCCCGTCACCCGAAGATCGCACGGCTAGATGGGCGTGGCGCAGCAGGTTCGGCTCGGGCGGCAGGATGACCGCTGCTTCCAACTTGCCGGAGGTCGCTTGGAGAAGTCCGCCTGTAGCCGGCACAGTGATGGGCATACGAGGATCCTGCTCCTTGGCGACCAGCGGGTCCTCCACCGAGAACATGTGCACCTGAGTGTCGTCGCTGCCTGTTCGGTCTATCAGCCTCGCATCGTGTCGCCCGTTGTGCCGCTTGACGAGTACCCAGCGAAGCGGGTCGAAGCCGCGTTCGCAGACCAGGGATGCGAACCCAACTCCGTTGCGGGATACCGACACTTCACATGACTCGGCCTCTTCGAACGCGCTGAGCATCTTCTTCTTGCGCAAGACCTGTTCCGTTAGCTTCGCCCACGCTCCATCGCTGAAGGGCACAGAAATTCCGCAAAGCTGTCGTTCGAGATCCCTACCCCCCTCGTCGCGAAGAGTGATCGACAATTCGGCCCTTGTCTCCAGTGGACCGTCAATCGAGAGACTGGCCCTGCCATCCCACAGTTCAGTCATCTTTGGGCGCGCCGGTGTGGTGAAGAGCCGGATCGCAGTACCTTCCGTCGCCGCTTCGCGGCCGGTGTGCAGGTCACGGATCGTGATCGTCAGGGAGCCGCTAAAGAGGGGCCGATCCGTCTCCGGAGTGAGCAGGGCAACGTTCACATCGTGCTTACCCACTGCGAGGTTCTCGAGAGCAAAGAACAGCTCGGGTTGGCCCGCTGGGAACTCCAGAACGATGGGAAGGCCTCGGTTCACGGTCACGGCGCACTTGTCCGCGGCGTGCGCAGACTGGACGGCCAACATGGCCGGCTCCCCGGCGAGCCACTCGATGGCGCCGTCCCCATCCCAGGATCCTGGCACCAGTCCAACCGGTCGAATCGAGACGTCGGACGCCACTGCCAGCCCGAGAGATCCAAGTTGCTCGACGTCCGCCGCGCCAATCATCTCTGGCACCGCGAACTCGAAGGCGTGCACGCCTTCAACCGGGATCACGGTCGGCACGATCCAGGGCAAAGACGGAGGTCTGTTGCCCGCCCGTCCAACCAGGCAGTACTCGCTTCCGGGTCGAACGAACTTGCCCTTAACCTCCAGGGCTTCCCCGACAGACCGCTTCCTGAACAGCCACCACGGCCCGGTGTTGAGGGCGCAGTGCTCGGCGATCAGCCTGTTGACGGCCTCGGATCCGCGCTCCAGTTCGATGACTCGGGCGCCGGGTCGAGGCCAGGCGGACAGCAGCACCTTGTCGGGCCACAGCAGTCGACCTCGGGCCAGCGGGCGAGGGTGACCCTCGACCCTTGCGCGCAGACTCCGGAGCTCGTGCTCGACCTCTGCGTTGATTGCCTGCAGTGGCGTGAGATCAGGCAGTTCCACATACGGCTGCCAGCCACCATGTTGGTGGCGCAAGAGCAGCCTGGGGCTGACCACACCTGGGACGAGATTCCTGCGCTGTACGGACGTGGCGCCCGTGCCCGTCGGAAGGAAACCTCTCGAGCGGATCTGGTTAGCGGAGTGTCTGGCGCGCAAGAGCCAACTACGGGAGGCCTGTTCATTGCTCAAGTCAGAGACCAGACGAGCGAGTGTCGACCGCACCAGGTACGGGGACTCCTCCTCGTCGCCGGAGAGCAGCGCAACGGCGACCTGGCCGAGGAGGCTCTGGTTGGCGCAGAAGATGCGGAAGCGGTCGCTGTATCCCACCGTGCGCGCGGCCAGACAACCACCGAGTGCGTCAGGGTCAGCCAGCAGTTCCGCGTTCAACACTCCGCGCGACTCGAACAGAAGCTGGGCCATCTGCCGCTGAAGGTCCGCCGGCATCACGGCATGTGTGATCGGCCACGCAATGATGGTGAAGTTCGAAGCGAAGCCGCCTCTCGGCTCCGCGCCCCCGTAGTCGTCCGCAAATCGCCTGAACCACTGCCTGATGCGTTTCCGGTTGAGCGGAACGTTCCAGTGGGGTCCGCCTTCCCATCCCGGCGCCTTCTGCCCCCAAAGGGGCCAGAACTCGCCCCCGTCGTAGTCGTAGCCGATCTCAGCAGCGAACACGACGAAGGGCAACCACCAGGCGCGATACCGCGCGTCGAGTCCATCGGCGACAGCCCCACGCACTGCGGCCAGGAGAAGTTCGAGTTCCTCACCACCGAGGTCGTGCTCCAACGCAAATACGGGCGCTGGCGGATGCAAGGCCCGGCGACGCTCGTGGAGTATCCGAAAGTGGTGATCGAGTTGCAAGTGTAGATGTCTGAGCACCTCCACCGACCCGCCACGTGCCATCCCCTCCACGCTCGACACCACCTCCTCCCCCGCCACATACCGCTGAGTCACCGCCAGACAAGGGTAGTGACGCTCGGGCGATAGCTTGCCACCTAGCGTAGATCGTGAAGCTGCACTCCAGGGACGAACGGCCGAACTGGGATCATGCCGCCCCGCCAACTTAGACGGGGACCCCATGCGCTTCGCCTTACCATCCGATGTGATGCAGGAGCCCCTGGAGCCCTCTTCAGACTGACAACGAATCACTCCGGATCGCATCCATGCGCTGGGCTGGCAGGTAGTACCAGTCGCGGTCCCGGGCACGGATGCCGGTCTCGCTGACGCGCGTGAGGGTGCAGGGAGATTCCGCGCCTGGCTTAGCCGAGGTGTGGGCAGACGCCGGCGAGGTAATCGCCGATCTGCTGGCGCATGCTGGGGTGGATGTCGTACTGGTCGAGGTCGGTAGGCTGGATGAAGCGGACACCGTCGGCCTCGTCGTTGACCGTGGGCACGCCGACGACGGGGCAGCCGACGTACGTGTTCTCGTACTGCTGGCGGATCTCGCCGTCGGCATAGGCGACGATGTGGTTCGGGTTCGTGTACACGCCGAGGAAGCCGGTGATCTCGGCGACGATACCGGTCTCCTCCAGGAACTCGCGCACGGCGCCCGCGCCCTGGGCGGCGGTCTCGCCGATGTCCTGGGCCCCGCCAGGCAAGGCCCACTGGCCGGTATCGCGGCGTCGCTGGAGCAGGATGGCGCCCTGGGCGTCGACGACGAGCATGTTGCTGGCGGGGATGAGGGTGTTGGCCTTCGGCGCATTCGGGTCGTTGTAGTACTCGGTCCTTCCCATGGGCGGCGATCCCCCTCCAGACATATTCAAGCCGAGAGTAGTGGGCTCGCCGGACCTGCTTGTCAGATCTCCATAGCGACGACCGACACTGTCGCGCGGGCAGCCATCACGGTGGCCAGCGCCTGCTTGTCCGTGATCCATTCGGTGTCACCGGCGTAGACCGAGCGCTGTACGGCTTCGAGGACGGCTCCGTCGGCCGCAACGGGCTTGGCCAGGTGTGCTCGCATGTAGTGCTTGAAGAGCGCGGGCAGTTGGTCCCGGCCCGTGGCGGTCTTGATCTTCAGGGAGAGGAGCGGGAGGAACCACGCTTCGAAGTCATCCTTGATCGCCTGGGTGGCTCGGTACGCGTCGTGCAGCGGCTGCAGGCTTGCCGTGTGGTCATACGGGAGGTGACCGTGCAGGGCGTACTGAAGCCGGGTGCCGCCGTGTTCACGGAAGTGCTGGCCGTGGGCGGCGATGTGGTTGGCCGCGTTCTCGGTGATGGTCATGACGGCCGTGTCCGCCTCGTGCCGGCGCGCCGCGGCGAGGACGGTGGCGTGGATACCGACGCGTGGGTCGAGGACGAGGCCGCTGAGGCCGATGGGCGAGAGGTCGATGCCGTGGTCGCGGGTTCGGGAGAGGATCAGGCGCTGGGCAACGTTGGCAGCGGTGTGCTGGAGGTGCTTGGGCTGCTGGCGGTGGCTGGCGTGGATGTCCGAGCGGTCGAGGACGGGGCGGTCCTTCGCGAGTTCGGCGACGAGGTGGAGGCCGGTGCGCTCCCGGGTTTCGGTGCTGCCGCAGGCGTTGCAGGGGTGGTTGCCGGTGCCGGTCATGTGACCGCAGGCTCGGCAGGTCGGGACCGTCTCGCGGCTGATGGTGAGGGTGCCGGCGCGGAGGTTGTTCTCGATCATCTCCAGCGCCAGGCCGGCAACCTCGGCGTCGGTGTCGGTCATGATGCCGCCCACCGGGGACTGTCCGGGCGGGTACTTGTCGGCTATCAGGTCGGCCTCGAACCGCTGGCGGGGGATCTTCGGGCCGTCGGCCTGGCGGTGGCGGAGGTCTCCGGCGAGAGTGACTGTGTTCCAGAGGTGAGGTGCGGGCGGTAAGCCGAGGATGGCGTTGAGGGCGGCGGCAAGGCGGATGCCGACGGCCTTGCCGGGGCGGGAGGCGAAGGTGAAGGGGCCGTTCTGGACGGGCCCGTTGAGGAACAGGTGTCGCACGGGCTCCTCCTAGATCGGCGGGGTGATGGTTCCCGTCCGGGTGAACCGGTCGTCGTGCAGCTCGTAGTGGAGGATCGTGGCGTTGGGCATCTTGCCCTTCCGCTCCTCGGCGAGGATCTCGGGCAGTGTGCGGAGCTCGAGCAGGGATCGGAGCGCCACCGCGGCGGTCTGGTGGGTGAAGGCGACGACGGTGCGGGCTCCCTGAAGCTCGGCCTGGGCGATGGCGGCGAACTCGGCGGCCCGCTTGAGCACGCGGCGGTCCTCGGCGAGTGCGGGGTAACTGTCATAGAGCTCGCGCTTGGTCATGTAGGTGGCGTCGCCGTAGTGCTGCTCGTCCAGGAGCGCAGTCTGCCGGGGCCAACCATCTGGGAGGGTCGGCAGGGCGATCGCGGCGGTGTCGATCGCCCTGCGGTAGGTCAAGGTGTAGACGTGCAGGTCGGAGCTCGCGAGCTGCGGGAGGACCTCGGCGAGCCACTGGGCCTGCCGGAAGCCGCGCGGGGTCAGGCCGACGATGGTGCGGGAGATGGCATGGGCGGCGGCTCCGCTGTAGGGGCGGGGGTCCTGGTAGAAGCCGTTGTACTTGTCGGCGTTCTCGACGGACTCGGCGTGTCGGATGACGAGCAGGGGCAAGACGAGGCTCCTATCCGGCGAGGTTGGCGACGTAGGAGCCGCTGACGGTCCAAGGGGTGAGTTCGATGCCGAAGCCGCTGTGTTCGCCGTCCTGGGTGTGGACGAGCTTGCCGGACAGGTGCACGGTGTCGCCGGACCTGAAGGCGCCGGTGTAGGCGCCGAGGTACGAGCGCATGTGGGTGATCCGGCGGGCGAAGGAGTCAGCCTCGTCGATGGTCGAGCTGAGGATGGTCTTGACCTTGATCCCGTAGACGGCCGGGGTGGTGAGACCCTCGGCGTGGTCGGTGATCTTGGCGAGGAGCGAGATCTCGCCGATCTCCTTGGAGGAGATCCGAGCGAAGGTCTTGTCGCGGTCGGAGCGGATGGGTTCGCAGTTGATGTGCGCGCCAGCGTTGGCGGTGAGTCCTTGGAGCTTACGGCGTTCCTGCTTGATGAGGGCGTCGAATGAGCTGCCCTCCATGTACTTGGCCCGGCGGATGTACAGCCGGGTGAGGTCGTCTCCGTCGTACGGCCGGATCAGGTCGGTCTGCTGGAAGAGCTCCTGTGCGGCCTGGTAGCCCTCGGGGCCGTAGCAGACGAGGTCGATGTCGGAGCGCTCGTTGAAGCAGCCGACGAGGAAGGAGCCGGTGACGCCGATCAGGCCCTGGGCGTCGTTCGCGGTGATCCACTCGGTGATGGCCAGGAGGTCCTTGCCGGCCGGGTTGTCGGCGACCGCGCCGGGGTCCTCGTGGATGGCGGCGAGGGCCTGGCGGCAGGAGTAGTGGACGGCCACGTCCTCGCGTGGGATGCCGGTGATGACGCAGCCGAGGGTGTTGGAGTAGACGTAGCACTCCGGCCTGCCGGCGAGGATGCCGAAGGACTTCGACACGACGCTGTTCTGCCGGTAGGTCCGGTCGAAGAGCCGCCGGTCGCCCTTCTCGTCAGGGTGGTACTTGACGTAGCCGAGGTAGTGGCTGCCGGGGTGGCTGTCGCCGATGACCTTGAAGACGACTCCGTGGTGGTCCATCAGGTAGTCGCGGTCGCGAACGGTGGGAACCGGCCTACCGGTGTTCAGCGGTGAACCGTTCCAGAGTGGGGAAGGTGCCGGTGTCGATCGTGTTGGACGACTCATACTGATCAAGTCCCATCGTGAAGAGGGTGCGGCGGTACTGCCACTTGATGTGCTTGTCGTGCCGCGTGGGGTCGGTGGGCCGCATGAGGGCAAGGAAGAAGAAGCACTTGGCGAGCAGGAAGTCGCCCAGGTGCTCGCTCACCCGCTGCCCGATCAGGGATGCGGTGGTCTCGTCGAGTGCGCCGGTGTACGCGGCGCACTGTTCCGGGGTGATGCTGTAGCCCTTGCCGCCGCCCTTGAAGGCCACGATGTCGAGCGCGGGGTAGACGTCGTAGCCGAGCGGGACCGGTCCGTGGTGCTGCCAGTCGATGACGCCCGCCTGGAGGACGTTGGGCAGGCCGTAGTCGAGATGTCCGTGCACCATCGGGAGCTGGGCCAGCCGGTCGAGGGCATGCTTGACCGCTTCGTGGACGCGCGGGGTGTCGAGGTCCGGGTTCTCCTCGAAGACCTCTGCCGCGAAGGCCGCCTTCTCGAACCACGGCGTGGCGGGGAGGGGGTGCCTCGCCTGGGCCTGCAGGAGCCTCGATGCGACGGCCGCCGCCGTGCTGATCACCTGGTAGCTGACCTGACCGTCCTGCCCGGCGTCGGCCAATGCCTCCTCGTGCAACGAGGTGTCGCCGATGGCGCGCTCGATGACGAAGTACCGCCCGTCCTCCGAGCCGCTGTCGGTGATCTCCGGCACCGGGTAGCCCAGGCTTGCGGCCAGCTGCTGGAACTCGGTCTCCGCCCGCAGGTCCTCGCCGCCGGTCCGCTTGTAGAGCAGACCATCGGCGGACCTCCACACCGCGCCTTGGGTGGCGGTTCTGTCCTTCACGAACTCCCAGTTGCTCATCCATCCATCCTTCCGTGGCGCCGAGTTGGCGTGGAGCAGATACGGCTGGGTCGGGCAGTTCGCTTGGGGTTGGGCCGGCCGCCCTCGGGGGAAAGGGCGACCGGCCCCGTCACCACCCGGCCGGTGTGCCTGTATCGGTACGGGCGGAGTCGTTGGGCACGCGGCGAGCGGTGCTGCGAGAACCACCTGTACGCGCGACCGCTTGGCCAGGCTGGCGCGTGGGGACGGGGCCTGGGACGGTCGGTGCGGACGAGGCTGGCGATGAGTGCCGCCCTGCGGGTCAAGCGAGGGTGCTCGGGTACCGCGGCAGCGGGCACGGCCAGTTCGGCCCAGACCTTCTTGCCATGGGTCGTCGGCTCCGCGCCCCAGGTCTCCGACAGGCCCTCGATCAGCAACATGCCTCGACCGGTGGTCAGTTCGTCGTTGCCGAAGTTGGCGGCCTCGGTGGGCATCCGGCGCGACGGGTCGTAGACCTCGATCACCACACGGTCGCCGGCCGGGGAGAGGTAGATGCCGACCAGCAGTCTTCCTGGCGCGTGAATGACCGCGTTGGCGAGCAGTTCGTCGGCGACCAGCGCGATGTCGCCCAGCGAGGTCGGGTCGATCCCCCACGAGCGGGCGACTCGGACGACGGCTTCCCGGGCCGGCGGGACGTGGTCGCGCTTGGTGCCGATGAACGAGATACGCCGAGCGTGAGTGGAGGCGATCACTGATCACCGTCGCAGGCTTGGACCGCGTCGACAACGCTGTTGCACGGCCAGGGGCCGCAGCCGTCGCTGCACCGGCCGTCCTCGAACTGGTGGCGGCCGAGGACCTCTCGGGCGTGGGTGCTGGCGGTGGCGAGGCGCGCGCGACGCTCAGCGGCGTGATCTGAGGGGCTCGCGGTTGCGTTCGACGCCCGGCCGTCTTCCGAAGCGAGAGGAACGGCCACCGCGTCCGCGTCCCGCTGATGCGTGGTAGCGCCTCTCTGGGCATCCGAGCGGAGGGTCATCGGCGCTTCTCCTTAGCCACTGGGTAGAGCCGCGCATGCGAGAGACCGCAGATGGGCCTCGGTCATGCGGGAGCGGGGAACCGCAAGCTGCGAGATGGTCGAGCTGCTGACGACCAGACAACTCCATCTCGATGCACCACGGTTAGGGCAACGGCTCCGCGTGCATGATCCATGCAGATCGTGCATGACGGGTTGTCCTGGTGCGGCTACGCTCGGCTCGCCAGGGCAGGATCAGCATTGGCAGGAGAAGCCATGTCGCGGACGGCCACAGGACACTCCGCTGCGGGTGGGATCGGAGAGGTGATCCGCCGCGCGCGAGTGTTGAGCGGCCGGTCGCAGGCGGACGTGGCCACCGAACTGGGCTACCACCAGTCGAAGATCAGCCGGTTGGAGAGCGGCAAGGGGACGCAGGACATCGACGTCCTGCGCGCTGTCGCAGCCGTGCTCGACATCCCACTGGAAAGCCTCGGCCTGTCCTCCCATACCAGTGCGGACAGCAGGACGGACGACATGCACCGTCGCAACTTCCTGGCCGCGAGCGTCGCCGCGCTCGCGACCCCGACGCCCCGTCCCCGCGTGGGGACAGAGCTGGTCCAGGCGCTGCTGCCTGGACCTGTTCCAGCCGATCACGCGCCACAACCCCAGGCCGCACTCGCGGCCCGGCTCTCCCAGGCTCGGAGGCTGTTCTACACCTGCCGGTACGCCGAACTCGAAGGCGCTCTGCCCTCGCTGATCGCCGACCTTCGCCAGGCCCAGGATGCCTCCCGCGGCGACGATCAAGTCCTGTCCGGCCTCCTCGCCACGGCGTACCAGACCGCGGTCAGCCTGCTGCTCAAGCTCGGCGACCACGGCAACGCCTGGCTGGCGGTCGGCCGTGCCATGGCCGAGGCCGAACGGAGCGCCGACCCCGTCGTGATGGCCTCCAGCGTCCGCGTCCAGGCGCACGTCCTCGCGCGCGACCGGCACACCGCGCCCGCCGTCACCCTCATCCGGCACACCGCCGACCAGCTCTCCGGCAGCTACGACCGGCGCCCACCCGAGTACCTCGCCGCGCTGGGGCTCATGCTCCTTCGCGGGGTGACGGCCGCAAGCGCCGGCGGCGACCGCGCCACGACCGCTGAGTTCCTCGCCGAGGCCCAGGAGGTCGCGCGCTACGTCGACCTCGACAGCCCCGAAGCGTGGGCGAACTTTAGTCCGACCAACGTCGCACTTCACTCGGTGAGCGCCTCGGTCGTCCTGGGCGACGCCGGAGCGGCGCTGGACGCCGCCCAGCCGCTGATGCGCAGGCGCATCCCGGTCCCCGAGCGCCGAGCGGCACTGTGGGTTGAGGCTGCACGGGCCTACAGCCAGCAGGGCAGACTGGCCGAGGGATACAAAGCGCTCAGGATCGCGGAGAGCTGTGCCTCGGAGGACATCCGCCGACGGCCCAGCGTGCTGGAGCTGGCCGGTGACATGGCCGCTCGCGACCGGCGCGGCGCCGTCCCGGAGCTTCGCCGTTTCTGCCAGGAGTTGGGAGTCCAGGTTTGACCGAGCACCGCGAGCCGTTCCTCTACGTCGTCGTCTGCGCGTCGGGCATCGCCGACGGAGTGGGCGAACTGATCACCGCTGCCCATTCCGAGGGCTGGGGAGTCGGCGTGATCGCGACCCCGAGCGGGCTCGGATTCATAGACCAGGAAGCCATTGAAGCCCAAACCGGCTACCCGATCCGCTCCGCCTGGCGCACCCCCAGCATCCCCCAACCGCTGCCCCCGGCAGACGCCATCGCGGTCGCCCCGGCCACCTTCAACACCATCAACAAGTGGGCCGCCGGCATCTCCGACACCCTCGCCCTCGGCATCCTCTGCGAGGCGTACGGCCTCGGTATCCCCGTGGCCGTCCAGCCCTACGTCAACTCCGCCCAGGCTGCCCACCCCGCGTACGGGGAGAGCCTGGCCCGGCTCCGGTCGATGGGCGTCCTGATCGGTGACTACGTCCCCCACAAGCCCAAGGCCGGCGGGGGTCGCGACAAGTACAACTGGACCCACGTCCTCGACCTTCTCCGCCCCGCGGCGGCCTCAGCGACGGAGAGGGATTAGCCGATGCACCCGGCTTCAGACGGACGGCCAGGTATCGCTGCCGCGATCGTGATCCGAGAGAGTCGGGTGCTGATGGTCCGGCGCCGAGTCAGCGAGGGCCAGCTCTCCTGGCAGTTCCCGGCAGGCAAGATCGAGCCCAGCGAGACGCGCCGAGTCCTCAGCTCTTAGAAGAGGTCGGGGCGAACCTGCGAGAAGTAGTACGGCCGCTGGGCGATGAAGCCCACCGCATCCATGCCGGTCAGACGGTCAGTGCTGGTCTCGGAGTAGCGGGTGTTCTCCTTCCCGTCGAAGAACTTCCCGCTAGTGGTCTTGGCGACCTCGATGGTGTCACCGGAGACCCTCATCGCAACCTGATGGGTCTGGTTTCCGTAGCCGTCATATGGCTGATAGGTGTGGCTGACGCCGTCGAACTCGCCCGCCTCGAGCGCTTCAAGAACTCGGTTTGCATCCATGATCAGCGCCTCCAGGTTGGCCGAAGAGTGGGAGACGTCTCGACCACGAGGGTGGTCGGGCCTTCTCTGGGACCCCACGTTGAGAGGTGAGGACTCCACCCTAGAACCAGCTCGTCGACTCCACGTGTGCTTTCAGCGGGTTCGCTCCCAACTGGCCCCATCCCTCAAAGCCGCTCCCCCAGAAGCTCCTCGGGGGCGGCCTCGTCGAAGTGGACCTGCTCGACCACCTGCTCGTCCTGGTCACGCTCCCCTGCCCCACCGCTCCGCAGCCCACCAGCCCCTCACCGAGCAGACGATCAACTTCGCAACGGCAGCGAACCAACAGCGACCACGGACACGCCTGTCACCTCAAGAGAAGCGCCCCCATCAACACCCGCGCTCACGCATCGCTCACGCAAGCGATCTTGTAGCGCGGCGCTGACGCCTGCCCATGTGCCAAGGAATGGCAAAAGCCCCAGGTCACGGCGAGTGAGTCCTGGGGCTTCTACAGAGCCGCCTTCGGGATTCGAACCCGAGACCTACGCATTACGAGTGCGTTGCTCTGGCCAACTGAGCTAAGGCGGCACCGTTGCCGCACGTGGTGGCAACGCGCGCCAGTCTACACAGGTTCGCGGGTGATCCGTAACGGGCTTCCGGAGCCGGGGCTCAGGCCGAGGAGACGGCCAGCTTGGCGGCGAAGCCGGCGAAGAGGACGGCGACGCCGCTGGTGAGACCGGCGGAGAGCCGCTTGCGGCGGCGGAAGGCGGTGGCGAGGGTGGTGCCCGCGAAGATCAGCATGGAGAGGTAGAGCAGGCTGAAGGTCTGCAGGATGCCGCCGAGCAGGGCGAAGGAGAGGGCCGGCTGTCCGTAGGAGGGGTCCACGAACTGGGTGAAGAAGGAGAGCAGGAAGAGGATCGCCTTCGGGTTCAGCAGACTGATCACCAGGGCCCGGCGGAACGGACGCTCGGTGGACTCCGGAGCGGCCTCGACGGTGTCGGGGGCGGCCGCAGCGGCGCGGTGCTCGCGCCAGAGCCCGCGGGCGGCGCGGAGCATGCCGACGCCGATCCAGAGCAGGTAGGCGGCGCCACCGAACTTCACCACGGCGAAGACCGCCGGGTTGGCCTTCAGCAGCGAGGCGGCGCCCAGCGAGGTGAGGCTGATCAGGGTGAAGTCGCCGACGAAGACGCCGGCGGCGGCGGTGTAGCCGGTCCGGACGCCCTTGCGGGCGGCGACGGACAGCACGTACAGGGAGTTGGGGCCGGGGAGGAGGATGATCACGAGGGCGCCGAGTATGTACGTCGCCAGGTCGTTGACTCCGAGCACGGTGGGCTCCGGTGAGGTGGTGGCAGGGGTGGCGGGGCGCTCATCGTAACGTCGCACCGGTCGACAGTTGAAGCCGAAATCACCCGCGCCCCGCCACCCTCGTGCCCGCGCCCTACCCACCGCAGCGCTTCTCCTGCTCCGGCGCCGCACCGCCCAGCAGGTAGCCGTTGACCGCCCCGTCGACGCAGGCGTCGTGCCGGCCGTACGCGGTGTGACCGTCACCGTCGAAGGTCAGCAGCCGGCCGGACTCCAGCTGCCCGGCCAGGGACCGCGCCCACCCGTACGGGGTGGCCGGGTCGCGGGTGGTGCCGATGACCACGATCGGCGCGGCGCCGGCGGCCCGGACGGTGTGCGCCGCACCGGTGGCCGGGACCGGCCAGTAGGTGCAGGTCAGCGCCATCCAGGCCATGTCGCGCCCGAAGCGCGGCGAGGTCCGCTCGAAGTCCGGCACCGCGCGCTGGACATCCGCCGGGCCGGCGAACGGTGCGGGCAGGTCCAGGCAGTTCACCGCCATGTTGGCGAACATCAGGTTGGGGTACGAGCCGTCCGAGCCGCGTTCGTAGTACGAGTCCGACAGCTTGAGCAGGCCGGTGCCGTCGCCGGCCTTGGCGTCGGCGAGCGCGGTGCGCAGTCGGGGCCAGAGGAAGTCCGCGTACATGGCCTGGATGACGCCGGTGGTCGCCTGGGACTCGGTGAGCCGGCGGGCGCCGTCGGCGGTGGTCAGCGGCTTGGCGTCGATGGCCGCGAACAGGGCGGTGAGCTGGTCGCCGATCTGCTGCCCGGTGCGGCCGAGCGGGCAGTCCTCGCGCTTGGCACAGTCCTCGGCAAAGGCGGCCCAGGCGGTTTCGAAGCCGCCGGCCTGGGTGCGGTTGCCGCTGAGCGCGTCGAGCGACGGGTCCATCGCGCCGTCCAGCACCATCCGGCCGGTCCGGCCGGGGAAGAGCCCCGCGTAGGTGGCGCCGAGGAAGGTGCCGTAGGACTTGCCCACGTAGTTGAGCCGTTCGTCGCCGAGCAGCGCCCGCAGGATGTCCATGTCGCGGGCCGCCTCGACGGTGCTGAGGTGGGCCAGGCGGTCACCGGCCCGCTGCCGGCAGCCTTCGGCGAACTCCCGGTCGGCGGCCGCCAGGGCGTCGATCTCGGCCTGGTCGTCGGGGGTGATGTCGACGGCGGTGTACGCGTCCATCCGGTCACCGCTCAGGCAGGTCACCGGGCTGCTCCGCCCGACCCCGCGCGGGTCCAGCCCGACCAGGTCGTACCGGTCGCGCACGGCACTGTCGTACGTCTTGGCGACGGCCTCCACGTACTCGATCGCCGAGCCGCCGGGTCCGCCCGGGTTGAGCAGCAGCGAACCGAGCCGGGCGCCCCCCGCCCCGCCCGCCCCGCCCGAACCGGTCGGGACGGCAACCGCGCGGACCGCCGCGAGCATGAGGTCGCCACCGCCCGGGTGGTCGTAGTCCAGCGGCGCCGTGAAGGTGGTGCACTCGAAGCCGTCGTCGCACGGCTGCCAGGCGAGCCGCTGCCCGTAGTACGGCGCCAGCGCGGCGGGGACGGCGGCCGGGAGCGGCTCCAGCGGCGTGGCACCGGGCCGGGAGGCGGCCGCCGACGCGGAGCCGCCCGAGGCGGGACCGCCCCACACGAGGGTCCCGGACGAGGCCCCGGACGAGGGCCCGGCGGAGGACGGGGCCCCGGGCCCGCTGGTGTCCGAGGAGGCCGCCCCGGGGGTGGACGAGGAGGAGCCGCACCCGCCGATCAGCAACCCGGTGACGGCCAGCGCGGCCGCCACCGCCCGCCCGCGCACGCCCCGCGCCGCCCTCATCCGGTCCCCTTCGGGTGCGGGGGCACCGCCGCCGATGCCCCGGGTACCGCGAAGCGTAGCCCTCGCCGACACCCTGATCAGGACGCCTTGGCCAGCGTCTCGGCCAGGTACTGGGCCGCCTGCCGGACCAACCGCAGCCGCTCCCGGTCGGCCGTGTAGTCCTGCACGTTCTCGGAGATCCGGACGTCGGCGCGGGCCGCCGCGCCGGTGCCGCCACGCAGCGCGGCCTGCAGCTTGCGGGCCGCGTCGAGCCCCGCGGCGTCGGCCTTGGCGGCGGCCAGCAGCAGCTTCGGGGCGACGTTGGCGGGGGCCTCGGCCCCCGTCCGGGTCAGCGCGACGGTGTCGTACCGGCCGGAGACCGCCGCGGCCGCCCCGTACAGGTCGGGGCGGGCCAGACCGGCGGCCGCCGCGCACGGCGCGCCGCCCTCGACGCCGAGCGCGCCCCAGGAGGCCGGGCCGGGCGGCAGGGTGCGGAAGGTGGCCGCGATGGTGGTGCGCAGCGCGGCGTCGTCGGCGACGGCCAGCGGGGCGGCGGCGACCAGGTCGCACGGGTGCGCCGTGCCGTTCGGCGCCTCGGGGGCGACCAGGATGAACGGGCGGGCCTTGCCGGTCTGGGCGGCGGAGCCGAGGCCCTCGAAGATGTCCGGGACTTCGGTGTCGGCGGTCTTGCGCGGGGTGGCCGCGTGCATCACGACCACCGGGAAGCGGGCGTTCGGCTCCTTGGCGTACTGGGCGGGCAGCCAGACCCGGACGTTGCGCGGGTGCCCGTCCGGGCCGGGGACGGCGGACTGCAGCAGCTCGCCGCCGCCCGGGTGACCGACGCTGTCGAACCGGCTGGGCGCGGCGACCGGAGCCGGCTCCGGAGCGGGCGCGACGGCCGGAGCGGCCGGCGCGGGCGCCTCGACGGCAGGCGGCGCGGCCTGCCGCACCCCGCCCTCGATCGCGGTGTCGGCGGCGAGTTCCGCGGGGTCGGACCGCGACGCCGACCCGCCGAAGCCGCCGAACGTGCCCAGGGCGGTCAGCAGGGTCAGCGCCGTCACACAGACGCCGCAGACCATCGCGCCGGCCGCCCGCAGCAGCATCGGGCGCTGATCTCCGGTCAGTTCGTAGGTCTCGGCGGCGCGCAGGTCACGCCAGCGCAGCAGGGCGCCGCGGGCGAGCCAGATGCCGCCTGCGGCGGCGGCCAGCAGGGGAACGACCAGGAGCGAATGGACCATGGGACGCACCGCCTCGGGAGGAGGGCCGGACGACCGGTGGGGGCCGGTGCCGGACGGGACGCGACGGCCCCGGCGTCGGGGCGCAGTCGGCCCCAGCGTGCAAGACGACCCGACGGTCACACGCAGGTGTGCCCGGCGCGTACCGCTCGTTCACTCGAAGGTGGGACACCCGGGTAGCGCGGGAAGCCCTACCGGCGACGGGCCCCCGCTCAGCCGGCCCGCAGCGCGACGGTCATCGCCTCGACGGCGAGCAGCGGGTCGACGTTGCGGTCCAGCGCCTGTCGGCAGGCGAGCACCGCCTCGATCCGCCGCAGCGTCCCCTCCGGCGGACCGGCCTGGGCGACCCGGTTCAGTGCCTGCCGCTGGTCCTCGTTGGAGAGCGCCCCGCCGGCGCCCAGCTGGAGGGCGAGGACGTCCCGGTAGAAGCCGAGCAGGTCGAGCAGGGCGACGCCGAGCGTCTCCCGGCGGGTCCGCGTGGCGCGGCTCTTCTGCCGCTTCTCCAGTTCCTTGACCGCCCCGGCCATGCCGCGCGGGGCCTTGCTGCCCTCGGCCGCGCCGTACGCGGCCTTGAGGTCGTCGGTCTCCTTGGCGTCCTGGGTCTCGGCGAGCGCCTCGGCATCGGCCTTCGCCGTGTCGACCAGCCGCTGGGCGGCGGCCAGGCAGCCGCCGATGTCGGCGACCTCCAGCGGGATCCGCAGCACCTCCGTCCGCCTGGTCCGGGCCTGGTCGTCGACGGCCAGGCGGCGGGAGCGCTCGATGTCCCCCTGCCCGGCGAGCGCGGCCAGCCGGGCCGTCCCGGGGTCGACCCCGTCGCGGTTCACCAGCATGTCGGCGACGGCCTCGGCGGCGGGCTGGCGCAGCACCAGCAGGCGGCAGCGCGAGCGGATGGTGGGCAGCACGTCCTGCACGGAGGGGGCGCAGAGCAGCCAGACGGTGCGCGGGGAGGGCTCTTCCACGCCCTTGAGCAGGGCGTTGGCGGCGGCCTCGGTGAGCCGGTGGGCGGCGTCGACCAGGATCACCGACCAGCGGCCGCCGGTCGGGTAGCTGGACGCCCGCAGCACGAGGGCGCGCATGTCGCCGACACCGATCGACAGACCGTCGGTACGCACGTACTTCACGTCCGCGTGGCTGCCCGCCAGCACGGTGTGGCAGCCGTCGCAGAAGCCGCAGCCGGGCGTGCCGCCGAGCGCGAGGTCCGGGCTGGTGCACTGGAGGGCCGCGGCGAAGGCGCGGGCGGCGGTGATCTGACCGGCCCCGGGCGGGCCGGTGAAGAGCCAGGCGTGCGTCATCAGCGAGGCGTTGCCGCCCGGCACCGTCGCGGCCCCGCGACCGGCGGCGGCCGTCGCCCCGGCCGCCCGGGCCGCGGCGGTCAGCTGCTCGACCACCCGCTCCTGGCCCACCAGGTCGTCCCAGACGGCCACTGCTGCTCCCAAGCTCGGTACGGACTGCGCCGGCTCCCGTTCACCCGCGCGGCGTACGGCGCGCCGGGCACGGTCACCCGCCGTCGAGCATACGTGGCCGGTACGACGGCGGGCGGTGCCGCCGGAGCACCGCCCCGGCCGCACCGCCCGCCGTCCGCCGACCGCCGACCGGCCCGGACCGGGCCCGCCGGTCATCCGGTCGGGTCCCGTCGGCTCTGGTCAGCCGCTGCCCACCCGGTCAGTCAGCTCCGGCGCCCCCAGCGCCGGCCCTTGCCCTTGCCACTGCCCTGGTCGTCGCCCTGCCCGTCGGCTGCCGCCGGCGGAGCAGCCGCGCCGCCGCGCGGGTCCTGCGGCGCGCGGTCGGCGGGGCCGTCCTGCTGCCGGCGGGCCCACTCGTCGCGCGAGCCCAGCAGGGTGTCGGTGAGGCTCGGCAGGTCGTCCATCGGGGTCTCCTCGGCCCAGGAGGGCCGGGGGCGGGGTTCGGCGGCCGGCTGATCCTCGACCACCGGGAGCTCCCGGGTGCCGTCGACCTGCGCCTCCCGACCGGACTGACCGCCCTGACCGCTCTGACCGCTCTGACCGCCGCGACCCGCCGGACCGGTCGAGCCGGACCGACCGCTCCGGTCCTCACGCCAGGGGCCCGGCGGCACCTGGTCGGCCGGGCGGCCCGGCTCGACCCGGGGCAGCACGGCCGTCTCGTCCACCGGAGGCACCTTGGGCAGCACCGCCGTCTGGTCCGCCGAGGGCACCCGGGGCAGCACGGCCGTCTCGTCCGCCGGGGCGGCGGGGACGACCGGCAGCTTCGCCGTCGCGTCGACCTCCGGAGTCCGGCTCGCCGAAGCACCACCGGTCCCTGCGGCACCGGCCGCCTCGGCCGCCCGGACGGCCGCCCGGCGGTCCCGCTCGGAGATCTCCTGGGTCGCGTCGTCGGCCTCCCGGACGACCCGGAGCTCCCTGGTCACGTCGTCGACGGCGGGAGCGGGCCGGTCCGCCCGGACCGCCGCGCTCTCGGCGGCGGCAGCGGCCGCGGCGAGCGCGGCGGCCTGCGCCAGCCTGGCCTCCTCGGCCCGCTGCAGTGCCTCCTCCGCCCGCCGGCGCTGCTCCTCCCGCTGCAGCTCCCGCTGCCGCTGGAGCTCCGCCTGGGCGGCCGCCTCCTCGGCGATCCGTCGGCGCTCGACGGCCTCGGCGGCCAGCCGGGCCTCCTCCGCCGCGCGCTGCCTGGCCTCCTCCTCGGCCCGCCGGCGGGCTTCCTCCTCCGCCTTGCGCCGGGCCTCCTCGGCCGCCTTGCGCGCCACCTCGGCGGCAGCCCGCTCGGCAGCCTCCTTGGCCAGCCGCTCCTTCTCCGCCTGCTCGGCCCGGAGCTGCTCCAGCAGTTCCAGCCGCTTGCGCTCGGCGGCCTCCTCCTCCGCGCGCCGACGGGCCTCCTCGGCGGCGCGGCGCTCGGCCTCCTCCCGGGCGAGCCGCTCCTGCTCGGCCCGGGAGGCCCTCTCCTGCTCGGAGAGCGGCAGCTCACGGTCGAGCCGGTGGCGGATCGCGGTGGTGACGAAGCCGGGCTGCTGACTGCCGTCCACGACCAGGTACCGGGCCGGGTCGGCCGCGGCCAGCGCGAGGAACCCGGAGCGGACCCGCTGGTGGAACTCGGTCGGCTCGGACTCCAGCCGGTCCAGCGCCTCGGTGAACCGCTCCCGCGCCCTGGTCGGGTCGACGTCCAGGACGACGGTCAGGTCGGGCACCAGCCCGCCGGTCGCCCAGCGCGAGATCCGCGCCACCTCGGTGGCGGCCAGATCGCGCCCGGCGCCCTGGTAGGCGATCGAGGAGTCCATGTACCGGTCGGTGATCACCACCGCGCCCCGGGCCAGCGCCGGGCGGATGACGTTCTCCACGTGCTCGGCGCGGTCGGCGGCGTAGATCAGCGCCTCGGCGCGGTGCGACAGACCGGTGTTGCCGACGTCCAGGACGAGACCGCGCAGCCGCTGCCCGACGGGGCTGCCGCCGGGCTCGCGGGTGAGCACCACCTCGTGGCCCTTGCCCCGGATCCACTCGGCGAGCGCCTGGGCCTGGGTGGACTTGCCGGCGCCGTCGCCGCCCTCCAGGGCGATGAAGAAGCCGGTGCCGGTGGTGCGGTGCGGGGCCGGTCCGGTCAGGCCGCGCACGGCGTCCACCAGGTCCCGGCCGAACGGGGCGGTGCCCCGCCGGTCGTCGGTCTTGAGCAGCACGACGGCGGCGAGCACCAGGGTCAGCAGCCCGACGGTGGCCACCGCGAGGGCCGCGCCGCCGTGGATGAAGGTGAACGAGCCGGGCTCGACCGTGCCGTACTCGACCTCGCCGTAGGCCGCGGCGATCAGCGGGACGACGATCAGCGCGCCGCCCACCACGGCCCGCAGCACCGCGTACAGGTGCTCGGTGACCGTCGGCAGCCGGGCCTCCTCCACCTCCTGGGCGAGCAGGGTGCGCCCGGCCGAGACGACGATCCCGGCGGCCAGGCCGGCCAGCACGGTCAGCAGCAGCACCAGCACGAAGTCCAGCACCAGGCCGGCCAGGATCAGCGCGACGCCCGCGGTCAGCAGCGCCAGTGCGAGCAGCCGGCGGCGGGAGAGGGCGGGCAGGGTGGCCCGGGTGAGCCGGGCGCCGAGCGCGGGCGCACCGACGGCGGCGAGCACCAGCAGGCCGTAACCGATCGGCCCGGCGCGGTGTTCGGCGGCGGTCAGCAGCGCGAGCGAGGCGACGCCCGCCATCGAGGCGTAGGCCGCGGCGACCGCGAAGGTGAAGTAGGGGGCGCCGCCGGTGCGGCCCTTGCTCAGCGCGGGGCCGGGCGTGGCGTCGGTCGGGGCGCGCAGGCCCCGCAGCGGGGAGTGCGGAACGGCCGTCGTCGGACCGCCGGGCAGCTCCTGCAGGTACGCCCGGACGGCCGAGACCGCGAACAGGGCGGCCGCGCCGAGCGCCGCGAAGGTGGTCTGGTGGATCCGCAACCAGTCCGAGCCGAGCGCCGCGAAGACGTTGTTGACCAGGGTGAGCGCGACCAGCGCGGCGGCCGCGAGCGGCACGGTGGCCCAGCCGGTACGGCGGTCCAGCGTCCGGACGCTCTCCAGGTTGGCCGCGGACGGGCGCCGCTCCCCGGGAGGTGCGAAGGGGTTCGCCGGCGGCAGCAGGCCGGGCACGGCGGCGGCCTTGGCGATGGACCAGACCCGCTCGGCGGCACCGGTCACGAAGACGGTGGCGAGCAGGACGTAGGTCGCGGCACCGGAGGACCCGGAGCCCAGCCAGACGATCCACCAGGGCGCGATGCCGATCAGCACGGTCCGCAGCACGTCCGCGCCGAACAGCGTCCAGCGCCGGTCGAGCCTGCCGTTGAGCAGCCCGTGCACCGGGCCGAGCAGGGTGGCGCCGACCAGCAGGGTGGCGGCCAGCCGGGCCGCGAAGACCGCGGCGACGGCGAAGGCCAGGCTGCGCGGCAGGTCACCGAACTGCCCGCCGAGGGCGGCCGCGATCACGGTCAGCGCGAGCAGCACCAGCAAGCCCAGCCGGTCGGCGGTGCCGCCGATCAGCTGAGTGGTCCAGAGGCGGCGGTACGGGCGCAGCCGCAGCAGTGCCCTGGCCCGCTCGCCGGGGGTCCCGGCGGGCGCGACCTCGGGCAGGTCGGGCGTGCCGGCTCTGGCGGCACCGCCGGCGCCGGGGGTGGGCTGCTCCTCGCTCGTCATACGGTCAGCGTAGCGGTCGGCACCGCCCGGAAAAGAGGGGTGCGGGCTTCCGGATACCGGTCATTGCAGGGTTGTGACGCACCGCGCACCCGCCGGGCACCGTCCACCGGGGGCCTCGTGCGACGGGCCGCGGACCGGTCGTCCACAGACCTCGGGCCCGCGCCTCCGGAGAGGACGCGGGCCCGGTGCCACTGGTGGAGGGTCAGCCCTCGTCGGTGGCGGTGGTCTTGCTCGCGGCGGCCTTCTTGGTCGTCGTCGTCTTCTTCGCGGCGGCCTTGGTCGTCGTCTTCTTGGCCGCGGTCTTGGCCGCCGCCGTCTTGGTGGCGGCGGTCTTGGTGGTAGCGGTCTTCTTCACCGCCGCCTTCTTCGCCGGGGCCTTCTTCGCGGTCTTCTTCACCGGACCGCGGGCCCGCTTCTCCGCGAGCAGCTCATAGCCGCGCTCGGGGGTGATGGTCTCGACCTCGTCGTCCTTGCGCAGCGTCGCGTTGGTCTCGCCGTCGGTGACGTAGGGGCCGAAACGGCCGTCCTTGACCACCACCGGACGCTCACTGACCGGGTCGTTGCCCAGCTCCTTGAGCGGCGGCGCGGCGGCGGCCCGGCCACGCTGCTTGGGCTGGGCGTAGATGGCCAGGGCCTCCTCCAGGGTGACCGTGAACATCTGCTCCTCGCTGGTGAGCGAGCGCGAATCGGTACCGCGCTTGAGGTACGGCCCGTAGCGGCCGTTCTGCGCGGTGATCTCCACGCCCTCCGGGTCCTTCCCGACCACGCGCGGCAACGACAGCAGCTTCAGCGCGTCGTCGAGCGTGACGGTGTCCAGCGCCATCGTCTTCAGCAGCGACGCGGTGCGCGGCTTGACCGCGTTCTTGCCGGTCTTGGGCGTGCCCTCGGGCAGGATCTCGGTCACGTACGGGCCGTACCGGCCGTCCTTGGCGACCAGTTGGTTGCCGCTGACCGGGTCCTGACCGAGCTCGAAGTCACCGCTGGGCTTGGCCAGCAGCTCCTCGGCCAGCTCGACGGTGAGCTCGTCCGGCGGCAGCTCGTCCGGGATGTCGGCGCGCTGGCCGGGCTCGCCCTCCACGGTGGAGGCGCGCTCGACGTAGGGGCCGTAGCGGCCGACCCGCAGGGTGAGGTCGTCGCTGATCCGGAACGAGCTGATCTCCCGGGCGTCGATCGCGCCGAGGTCGGTGACCAGTTCCTTCAGACCGCCCAGGTGGTCGCCGTCGCCGTTGCCGGCCTCGGCGGCGCCGCCGGTGGCGTGGCCCTCGCCCTCACCGAAGTAGAAGCGCTTCAGCCACGGCACGGACTGCGCCTCGCCCGCCGCGATGCGGTCGAGGTCGTCCTCCATCCGCGCGGTGAAGTCGTAGTCGACCAGCCGGCCGAAGTGCTTCTCCAGCAGGTTGACCACGGCGAAGGAGAGGAACGACGGCACCAGCGCCGTCCCCTTCTTGAAGACGTAGCGGCGGTTGATGATGGTGTCGATGATCGAGGCGTAGGTGGACGGGCGGCCGATCTCCCGGTCCTCCAGCTCCTTGACCAGCGAGGCCTCGGTGTAGCGGGCCGGCGGCTTGGTGGCGTGGCCCTCCGGGGTGAGCTGCTCGGCGGCCAGCGGGTCGCCCTCGGTCACCTGCGGCAGCCGGCGCTCGCGGTCGTCCAGCTCGGCGTTCGGGTCGTCGGCACCCTCGACGTAGGCCTTGAGGAAGCCGTGGAAGGTGATGATCTTGCCGGAGGCGGAGAACTCGGCGTCCCGGCCGTCCGAGGAGCGGCCGCCGACCTTCACGGTGACCGACTGGCCGACCGCGTCCTTCATCTGGGAAGCGACGGTGCGCATCCAGATCAGCTCGTACAGCCGGAAGTCGTCGCCGCTCAGGCCGGTCTCGGCGGGGGTGCGGAAGCGGTCGCCGGACGGGCGGACGGCCTCGTGCGCCTCCTGGGCGTTCTTGACCTTGCTCGCGTAGGTCCGCGGCGCGTCCGGCAGGTAGTCGGCCCCGTAGAGCTGGGTGACCTGCGCCCGGGCGGCCGTGACGGCGGTCTCCGAGAGCGTGGTGGAGTCGGTACGCATATAGGTGATGAAGCCGTTCTCGTACAGCTTCTGGGCCACCTGCATGGTCCGCTTGGCACCGAAGCCCAGCTTGCGGCTGGCCTCCTGCTGGAGCGTGGTGGTGCGGAACGGCGCGTACGGCGAGCGGCGGTAGGGCTTGGACTCGACGCCGCGGACGCTGAACGCGGTCTGCTCCAGGGCGGCGAGCAGCGCGCGGGCGGCCTGCTCGTCCAGGTGCAGGGTGTTGACGCTGCCGGCCTTCAGCCGGCCGTCCGAACCGAAGTCACGGCCGCTGGCGATCCGCTTGCCGTCGACGGCGGAGAGCCGGGCGCCGAAGGTCTCCGGGTTGGCGGCGTCGGCCGGGGTGCGGCCGGTGCCGAAGGTGCCGACCAGGTCCCAGTAGGACGCGCTGCGGAAGGCCATCCGCTCGCGCTCCCGCTCGACCACCAGACGGGTCGCGACGGACTGCACACGGCCCGCCGACAGCTTCGGCATGACCTTCTTCCAGAGCACCGGCGAGACCTCGAAGCCGTAGAGGCGGTCGAGGATGCGGCGGGTCTCCTGGGCGTCGACCAGGCGCTGGTTCAGCTCGCGCGGATTGGCCACCGCCTCCTGGATCGCGGTCTTGGTGATCTCGTGGAACACCATCCGGTGCACCGGCACCTTGGGCTTCAGCACCTCCTGGAGGTGCCACGCGATGGCCTCGCCCTCGCGGTCCTCATCGGTGGCGAGGAAGAGCTCGTCGGACTCCGCGAGCAGCGACTTCAACTTGCTGACCTGGGACTTCTTGTCCGCGTTCACCACGTAGATGGGCGCGAAGTCGTGGTCGACGTCGACGCCGAGGCGGCGCACCTCGCCGGTGTACTTGTCCGGGACCTCGGCCGCTGTGCTGGGCAGGTCCCGAATGTGCCCGACGCTCGCCTCGACGATGTAGCCGGGGCCAAGGTAGCCCTTGATCGTCTTCGCCTTGGCCGGCGACTCGACAATGACGAGTCGCTGTCCGTGCGCGGTCTCGCTGCTCGGGGACACCTTCGCTCTTCTCTCCCGGTCGTTATGTGAGCTGGTCGGCGCTGGCAGCACGGGCTGCGCTCCGCCCGACCCCTCCACCGTCCCGGGGTTGCCGCTGCACGACGACCCCACCAGCGGAGTGTGACCGTACCCCGGCCACCCTTGTCAAACGGAAGGATCCTGCTTTTTCACCGGCAAGGCCGACCGACGCCACTCGAACGGTAACCCGATGATGGAGGATCGCGCCCCGTGGAGGGGGGCTTCGGCGGGTTTCGAAGGATGGAATGACGGATTTCAAAATCTGTCAACGGAAAATCGACACGCCGCGGCGACGAGCCGAGAACGGGCGGGGGGGACAGGCGGGGACGGGCGGGGGCGGGCGGGGGCGGGCTGGGAACGGGCGAAGCGGGACGAACAGGGCGGACGGGGCGGGCAACGCGGAGCGTGACCCCGGGGCGCCGCCCCTTGTGTCCCGGTATGTCCGCTGAATGAAACTTTGCGCCCCTATACCCCGGAGGTTCGCACCTCCGCCCCCTGGGCCGCCCGCCGGATCCGGCCAGTCCGCACCAGACCCCTACAGACCCCTGCTCAGCCCGTGAGGCCGGCGGCTATCAGGACGGCCCCGGCGGCCACGCAACCGGTACCGAGTGAGCTCCAGAGCAGATCGGCCACCGCGGCCCGGCCGGTCTCCGCCGCCGCCAGGACGGCGCGACTCGGCCGCCGCGGGTCGTAGGAGATCCGGACGGACACGCCGGGCGCGAAGCGGGCCGGGCGGCGCAACGGCGTGTGGCCACGGGGCCGGGTGAGCACCAGCTCGGTGCACCGCCCCGGGCCGGAACCACCGGTCGCGGCCGGCGCGGAGAAGGAGAGCAGCGGCGCGCTGTCCAGCTCGCCGTGCGCGTCGGCCTCGGCGACCACCGTGGCCACCGTCGCCACACCCCGGCGTCGCACGAGGTGGCGAAGGCGCACTTCGGCCGCGCACCAGAGCAGCAGTGCGCCGCCGAAGAGCGCGAGCACCGTGCCGCCCACCGTGGCCGTCGTCGTGTCCACCCCTTGCCCCCAGCTCTGTCCACAGCCTGTGGACAGAGCCTCACAGCCGGGGGCCAACGCGGGACAGCTGAGCGGCGACCGGTGGGCGAACCGGGGGATACGGGGAGATGAACCGGCCGACCGGGTCGCAGCAAGGCGTGTCGCCGAAAGACGCCGGGACGCGGGCCCGGTGGGGGGCGCGGGCGATCAGCCGACCGGTCGGATGAACCCCTGCTCGGTGAGCAGGCGCAACGACTCCGGCACCCGGTCCCGCAGCACCACCCGGTCCTCGCCGAGCAGTTGCGCGATGGCGTCCACGATCTCGCCGGCCGACAGCGTCCCGTCGCAGACCCCGGCGAACCCGGCACCCACCGTGTCCACCTTGGTGGCACGCCGCATACCCCGGTTGTGGCGCAGGATCACGTGCTCCGGGTCCTCCGCCCCGGGTGCGCCGACCTGCTCCTGGACCACCTCGTCGGCCAGCACGTACCGGGCCGCGAGCAGCCCCGCGTCGTCGTGCGTGCGCAGGTAGTCCTGCCGGTCGAACCACTCCTCGATGTGCGGGCCGAGCGGCTGCTCGACCGGGTGCGGCCACTCCTCCACCCGGACCGTCGGCCGCTCGGCACCGCCCGCCCGCAGCGTGATCCAGCCGAAGCCGATGCCCTCGACCCCGCCTGCCTCGAAGGCGTCCAGCCACTCGCCGTACCGGGCCTGGTAGTCGCCGCCGGGGCCGCGGTGGTCGCCGCCGTCGCGCAGCCACAACTCGGCGTACTGGGCGACGTCCTGGACCTCCCGCTGGACGATCCAGGCGTCCAGGCCGGTACCCGCCACCCAGCCGGCCAGCCGGTCGTGCCAGTCCTCGCCCTTGACGTGCTGCCAGTTGGCGAGCAACTGGCAGTAGCCGCCGGGCTCCAGGTGCGCGGCGGCGGAGCGGACCAGGCCGCGGCAGAGATCGTCGCCGGCCATCCCGCCGTCGCGGTAGGTGAACCGGCCGGTGGGCGAGATCACGAACGGCGGATTGGACACGATCAGGTCGAACTTCCGCTCCCCGACCGGCTCGAAGAGACTGCCGGCAGCGGCATCGGTGTTGTCGAACCCGGAGAGCGCGAGGGTCAGCTCGGTGAACCGCAGGGCGCGCGGGTTGAGGTCGGTGGCGGTGACCCGCTGGGCGTGCCGGGCGGCGTGCAGCGCCTGCACGCCGGAGCCCGAGCCGAGGTCCAGGGCGGCCCGGACCGGACGGCGCACCGTGATGTTGGCCAGCGTGGTGGAGGCACCCCCCACCCCGAGTACCAGGTCCTTGCGGGACACGCCGTGCGCGGTCTCACCGGAGCCGATCCCGCCCGCTCCGCCGACCGCGCAGCCCAGGTCGGACACCACCCAGGCGTCCGAACTCGGCAGACCGGAGACCTCGTTGGCGTACGGGCGGACGTCCACGGTGGCCCGCACCAGATCGCCGTCCGGGCGCAGCCAGCCGTCGGCCAGGCAGTCCTCGACCGGCAGCGCGGCGGCGGCCGCCCGGTACGGCACGGGCTGCTGCAGCAGGAACAGCCGCACCAGCGTCTCCAGCGGGCTCCCGCCGCGGGTGGCACGCAGCGCCGGCACGGCCTCGCTCCGTGCCAGTGCGGCGTAGCCGGTGGGCCCGAGCAGGTCGAGGCAGCCGTCGGCGGTGTACGAGGCCGCGAGCAGCGCCTTGCGGAACGTGGCGAGGCGGGTCGGGTCGAGAACGGGGCTACTGATCACCCCGCCATTGTCCCCCTGGCCGTCGGCCCCGCTCCCCCCGCCCGGCCCGGCCGCGCCGCCGGTCGCCCGCCCGGGCGCGGCACGGACCCGGGCCGAGGCCCGGTCGGGCGTGGGCGCGGACCGGTCGGTCGGGCGCGCACCGGTCGGGCGCGGACCGGTCGGGCGCGCACCGGTCGGGCGCGCACCGGTCGGGCGCGCACCGGTCGGGCGCGGACCGGTCGGGTCAGCTCGCCGAGGGCGCGGGGGTGCTCGCGGCGGGGGCGGACGGAGCCTGGGTCGCGGCCGGGTCCGTCGCGGCCGGGCTGCCCGTGGCGCCCGGTGCGGGGGTGTCGGTGCCGCCGGCCGCCGGCGTCCCGCTCGCTCCGGAGGCCGGGGCCCCCGGGGTCGGTGCCGCGGCGGCCGAGCCCGGCTTGCAGCCCTCCTGCTTGGCCATCGCGGCACCGAGATCGCCACGCTGCAGCTTGGCCTGCGCCTGGGTGGAGAGCGAAGCCAGCTGCTGCAGCTGGTCGGAGATGCTGCGCAGCCCGTCCGCGAACTTCGACCGGTCGTCGTTGCCCAACGCGTCCAGCTTCTTCTGGACGTCCAGGTAGCCGTCGGCCGCCTTGTTGAGCTCGGCGACGGTGTCCTTCTGGAGGGTCCCGCCGTCGTCGACCTTGGGCGCGCCGGCGGCGTCGATGGCCGCGGCGATGTCCTGGTTGGTCTTGGCCAGCCGCCCGATGTCGGCGGAGAGCCGCTTCTGCAGGTCGACCGGAACCTCACCGGTCTTCACCTGGCCGGTGTCCGCCAGAGCGGTCTGCGCCTGGGCGATCGGGTCCTTGGCCGCGCCGCAGACGTTCGCCGCCCAGGACTCCAGCTGCTTGCTGTTGTCGTCGCCGCAGCCGACGGCGCCGAACGCCAGCAGCGCGCCGAGCGCGGGTACGGCCAGCAGTCGCTTGTTCACCGGGAGAAGCCCTTTCGGTTTCGGTCGTCGAACTGCGAACCTACACGGCTCCCACCCGGGCCCCGGTTCCCGCCCGCCCCGGCTCGGTCGGCCTCATCCGGCCCCGGCCGGACCGGAGTCAGGCCCGCTCGACCCTGATCGAGTCGCCCGGACGGACGGTCCGCAGCACCGCGGGGTCCCCGTCCAGGGCGCCGAGGGTGTTGCAGGGGCCGGCCAGCCGGCACTCCCCGTCGCGTGAGATCGGCGTCGGCCCGTATGGCAGCGCGAGACTGTCCCCGTCCGTCCAGAACGCCACCGTGCCGGGCTCGACAATCTGCCGGGCGTCGTCCTCCGTGGGCACGCTCACCGGCGTACCGAAGTACACCTCCTCGCCCCAGGTACTGGCCGACGAGCTGATCGGCAGCACACTCCAGAGCGCCTCGGCGGTGGGTGTGGCCTCAAGCGTGGCGAGCGCCTGACCGGCGGGCCACAGGATGCGAATCCGCATGGGTTCCCTCTTCTACGACAGGCCCGATCACTGATCGGGCCCGGTCGTGCCGAGAGCAGGGAACCGCTGAATTCAACACATTGTCAACGCTTTCCCGCCAGCTGGACACCCGTCAGCGGCCGCGACAGCCACGGGTCAGCGGCCGGGCAGTCGGCAGTCGGCAGTCGGCCAAGAATCTCCGGGATCTCCGGCGGAATGCCGGACCGGCACATCGGACCGGCACAGACGAAGGGTTGCCGCCGCGCGTCCGGGCGTCCGAGCCTCAGAGCGCCATCGCGTCGACGGAGACCGGCCAGCTCATCCGGATCAGGCCACCGCTCGCGCCGCTGGTGACCTCGAGCTCCTCGACCAGCCCGGTGATCACGGCGAGACCGAGGGTGTCCTCGTCCGGATCGGCCTCGGCGGCGCCCGGGGTCGGCACGGTGGCGGGACCGGCCTCGTCCTCGACCTCGATGAGGAAACGCTTCTCCTGGTCCGTGAGAGCGACCCGGACCGCGCCGGTGATGCCACCGCGCTGGTGCAGGCCGACGGCACGGGAGCACGCCTCACCCACAGCGAGCCGGACCTCGTCGAGCACCGACTCGTCGACCCCGGCTCGTCTTGCGACAGCCGCGGCGACCAGCCGGGCCGTACGGACATGCTCGGGAAGCGCGCTGAATCGAAGTTCGACGGTTGCCATCTCTCCCCCTCGGGGTGTCCGGCCGGGGCCGGGCATGCGGGCCCCGGCGGGCCGGTTTCGACCGGCCCCGGGGCGGCCGGGACGCCGGGGCCACGAGGGCCCCGGCACCACCGGACGCGTGTAGTGGGCGGACCGGCACAGGGCCGGCCCGGCCGTGTCAGTCGGTCGAGTTGACCGCGTCGTCCACCGAGGTGTGGATCGGGAAGACCTTGGTCAGCCCGGTGATGCGGAAGATCTTCAGAATCCGCTCCTGGTTGCAGACCAGGCGCAGCGAGCCCTCATGGGCCCGAACTCGCTTCAGACCGCCCACCAGCACGCCCAGACCGGTCGAGTCGAGGAAGTCCACGCCCTCCATGTCGACGACGAGGTGATAGTTACCGTCGTTGACGAGCTCGACCAGCTGCTCGCGCAGCTTCGGGGCGGTGTACACATCGATCTCGCCGCCAACCTCGACGACCGTGCGATCGCCGACTGTACGGGTCGACAGGGACAGGTCCACGGAACCTCCAGCACCTTGCCTTGCTACGTCATTGCGATCTTCGGCCGGACGGCCGCCACCGCATGGTCACGAGCCCCGGGCGCACCCAGCCACGCGTGGCGAGCCTCAGCGCTGCGACCCCCGGCCGTACGGCCGTCACGGCCACATTCAACCACCTGCGACCATGCCCGCACGATGGCTTACGACGATTCTCCGTCACGCCGGTGACACACTGGGTCCTCATGCCGCCCCGTCACAGCCTGCCCGAGGCACTGCTCACGACCCTGTCCACCACCCGGGGGCGGTCGGACCGGCTCACCCATACGGAGCACCTTCCCGCCCGACCAGCCCGTTATGCACCCTGGCCCGACTCGATCCGGTCCGAGATCGTCGCCTCCGCCCGGGCACTGGGCGTGGAACGTCCCTGGGCCCATCAGGCAGAAGCGATGAATCTGGCCAAAAGCGGCCATACTGTGGTGATCGCCACAGGGACCGCCTCGGGCAAGTCGCTCGGCTATCTGGCACCGGTGCTCAGTGACCTGCTGGACGGCACCGAGGCCCGCAACGGCCGCGGTGCCACCGCGCTGTACCTGGCCCCGACCAAGGCGCTCGCCGCCGACCAGCGGCGACGGGCCGCCGAACTCGCCCCGCCCAGGGTCCGCCCCGCCCTCTACGACGGTGACACCCCGCCCGAGGAACGCGAGTGGGTCCGCCAGTACGCCTCGTACGTGCTCACCAATCCCGACATGCTGCACCGCGGCATCCTGCCCGCCCACGCGCGCTGGTCCTCCTTCCTCAAGACGCTGCGCTACGTGGTGGTCGACGAGTGCCACAGCTACCGGGGCGTGTTCGGCTCGCACGTCGCCCAGGTACTGCGCCGGCTCCGCCGGATCTGTGCCCGGTACGGCTCCTCACCGACCTTTCTGCTCGCCTCGGCCACCACCGCCGATCCGGCCGCCACCGCCCGGCTGCTCACCGGGCTGCCCGCCGAGGCCGTCACCGAGGACGCCTCTCCGCGTGGTCCGATGGTCTTCGGGCTCTGGGAACCGCCGCTCACCGAGAACGTCGGCGAGCACGGGGCCCCCGTCCGCAGAACGGCCACCGCCGAGGCCGCCCACCTGCTGACCGACCTCGTCGAACGGCAGATCCGCACCGTCGTCTTCGTCCGCTCCCGCCGCGCCGCCGAAGTGGTCGCGCTCCAGGCCCAGGACCAGCTCGGCCGACCGCTCGCCGACCGGGTCGCCGCCTACCGCGGCGGCTACCTCGCCGACGAACGCCGGGCGCTCGAACGCGATCTGCACTCCGGCCGACTGCTCGGCGTCGCCTCCACCTCCGCTCTCGAACTCGGCGTCGACATCTCCGGTCTGGACGCCGTCCTGATGGCCGGATACCCCGGCACCCGCGCCTCGCTCTGGCAGCAGGCCGGGCGGGCCGGACGGGAGGCCCAGGGCGCGCTGGCCGTCCTGATCGCCCGCGACGACCCGCTGGACACCTATCTGGTGCACCACCCGGAGGCGCTCTTCGCCACGCCCGTCGAAGCCACCGTGCTCGACCCCGACAATCCGCACGTCCTGGCCCCGCACCTGTGCGCGGCGGCCGCCGAGCTCCCGCTCACGGACACCGACCTGGAGCTGTTCGGCCCCTCCGCCGGCCCGTTGCTGCCCGTCCTGGAGCGGCGCGGACTGCTCCGCCGCCGTGGTGGCGGCTGGTACTGGACCCGCCGTGAACGGGCCGCCGACGCCGTCGACCTGCGCGGCAGCGGCGGTAACCCGGTGCAGATCGTCGAGGCCCCGACCGGCCGGCTACTCGGCACGGTGGACGCCTCCGCCGCCCACACCACCGTCCACACCGGGGCCGTCCACATCCACCAGGGGCGCAGCTACCTCGTCCGGGACTTCGACCTGGACAGCTCCGTCGCCCTGGTCGAACCGGCCGACCCGCCCTACACGACGGCCGCCCGCGACATCACCTCCATCTCGGTGCTCTCGACCGACACCTCGCTCGCCTGGGGCGAGGGACGGCTCAGCTTCGGTTCGGTGGAGGTGGTCAACCAGGTGGTCGGCTACCTCCGCAAGCGGATCTCCACCGGGGAGATCATGGGCGAGACCAAACTCGACCTGCCGCCCCGCACCCTGCGGACCCGCGCGGTCTGGTGGTCCGTCACCGAGGACCAACTGCTCGACGCGGACATCCCGCCCGACCAGCTCCCCGGGGCCGCCCACGCCGCCGAACACGCCTCCATCGGCCTGCTGCCGCTCTTCGCCACCTGCGACCGCTGGGACATCGGCGGCGTCTCGGTGCCACTGCACCCCGACACCGAGCTGCCCACCGTGTTCGTCTACGACGGCCACGCGGGCGGGGCCGGCTTCGCCGAACGCGGCTTCCGGCGTGCCGTCCAGTGGCTGACGGCCACCCGCGAGGCGATCGCCGCCTGCGAGTGCGAGCGCGGCTGCCCGTCCTGCGTGCAGTCGCCCAAGTGCGGCAACGGCAACGAGCCGCTGGACAAGGCGGCCGCCGTCCGGCTGTTGGACGTCCTGCTCGCCGGAGCGCCGCCAGTCGACGGGGAGCGGGAGCAGGGCCGGTCCCGGGACGGGGCCGACGAGCCCTCCACCGGGGCCTCATGAACCGCCCGCCGTTCCACTGACGGACTCGTCCGTCGCGACAGCCGCGGCGCGGATCGGGCCCGCTCGGGAGCGGGCCCGCGCCGGTCCGATCGGCAGGTCCACCGGAAGTCCGCCGATCGGCACCTCCGCGATCACCTCGACGGCGTCCGCCTCCCGGTCCACCACGCAGGACACCAGGGTGGCCGCCTGAGCCCGCGCGATCCCGGCCGCCCGGCCGCACCCGCCGTCCGGATCCAGCAGCAGCCGGTCGGCCGCCGCGAGGGCCGCCAGATCGGCGGCGGACTCGGCGCGGTGGCGGGCACCCACCACCGCGCCGACCGAGAGGGTCGCGGCGAACGCCGCACAGCCGAGCACCGCGAAAGCGATCAGCCAGACCGTCGCGGAGCCGGCATCGGACCGACGCCCCGCCGCCACCCGGGCCGCCCCGGCCCGCGCCACCCGGGCTGTCACGACCGTGACCGGCCTCAGGACGGCCATGGACCCGCACCTCCTCCGGTGCCCGTCAGGGTGTCCTCCCGGGCCGCCACGGCGGCCGCGCCGAGCCGTACGGAGAGCAGACCGGCGAGCCGGCCCGGCGCCGTCGACAGCGCGTCCACCGTGACCCGGACCGAGTCGGCCTCGACGGCCACCTGGACGGCTGCGCCGGGCGGGGCGGCCGCACGGGCGACCGCGGCGGCGTCCGCCTCCCCGCGCGCGGCCGCCCGAGCACCCACCCGCGCCGCATCGACGCAGCGGATCTGCGCGGCCGCCGCCAGCACGCCCCAGATCAGCATCACGGCGAGCAGGACCAGCGCGGGCAACGCCACCGCCGTCTCGGCCGTCACGAAGCCCGCGTCACCGCGGCGGGCCCGTCCCGGCCTGGCCGAGCCGCCTGATCCGGGCGCCGCGGCCGCCGCGACCGACCTGGCCGACCTGGCCGACCTGCCGAACGGACCGTCACGTCGCATGGAGTGCCCGGTCCAGGAGCCCGGTCAGCGCGTCGAGGATGGCCGGGCTGGTCACCACCTTGTAGAGCGTGGCGGCCAGCGCGCACGCCCCGAGCGTTCCCACTGCGTATTCGGCGGTGGTCATCCCGGCATCCGACCTGCCCCTGGCGCGGGCCACCCGCCGGATCCGGACGGCCGCCCAGCGGCCCCGACGGCGACACACCCCGAGCAGGTTCCGGTACCGGCGCCCGCTGTCGGCGGACCTGTGCGTGATCACTGCGGTCATGGCTACTCTCCTTGGATTCCCTGCCGCCCAGGGCCGACCGGCGACCCTGCGAGCGACCCTCTTGAGCCGAGGCTCTTGTGTCGAACGCGTCCATCGAGCCCCTCCGATGCCACGTCAGATCGAACGTGCGAAGCCGGTGGTGAGCCCCAGGACCACCGGAACCACGCTGATCAGCACGAACGCGGGGAGGAAGCAGAGCCCGAGTGGCGCCGTGGCGAGCACGCCGCAGCGGCGGACCCGGGCGTGCGCCGCGCGGGCGGCCGCACTCCGACGGGCCTGCGCCAGCCCGATCAGCGGTCCGGCCGCCGGGGCACCGCTCAGACTCGTCCGGACCAGGCAGCGTGCCAGTGGCGCCAGGGCGGGGTGTTCCTCACCCAGCCGGCTCCAGCAGACCTCCGGAGGCGCGCCCAGAGCCAGTTCGGCCGCGATCGTGACCAGCCGAGGGCCCATCGGAGCACCGACGCTCCGGCCGACCGCCGTCACCGCCGAGGCGGGCGAGGCCGCCGAACCGAGGCAGGCCGCGAGCAGCTCGGCCGTGAACGGGAGCTGCCGGACGAGCCGCTCCTCCTCCCACGCGAACCGCCGCTCCGCCGGAGAGGGCGCCCTGGACAGCCACCGGTACAGGCCCACGGCCAACAGGACGCCCGCCATTTGGCCCGTTCCGCCACCGAGCACGACGGCCGCGGCGACCCCGGCACAGCCCGCCACCACCACCCGCCGCGCATACCCCGCCGCAGCCGCGCCCGGCCCGCCGGCACCGGCACGCCATCGGGCGCGCCACCGCCGCCAGACCGCACGCCCGACCAGCCGGCCGGACAACCGCGCGGAGCGGTCCCCACCCGGCCGCCCGCGCGGCCCGGCCCGGGTCTGCGGGCGGAGCGGAGCCACCGATCCGGCTCGACGGCGGGACCGCGAGCGAACCTCGAAGCGGCTGCCGGAACGGAGCACAGCCGCCGCCCTCCGGCGTCCGGCACGCCCGCTCGCCCACCGGGACGGAACCAGCGCGGCTGCCCCCAGCGCCATGACGGACAGGCCCGCCAGGAGGGCGACCTGCTCGACCCCCGCCGTCACGCGGTTGCCGTCTCGGCCCGGAACGAACCGGTCGGCCGACCGGGCCGCGCCCGTGTCCGGGAGATACCGCACCGCCACCCGCCGCCGTCGCGCCGGTCACCGTCTCCGGCTCCAGCTCCGGCTCCGCTGCCGCCCCCGGCACGGACTCCGGCCCCAGCCTCGGCGCCCGTCCGTCCACCGCCCAGCGGGTCCTCCAGGGCGCCCCGCGAGGCCGCCCGGACGATCCGGGCCGTCCACGCCACACCCAGCCCCTCCAGAGCCGCTCCACCCAGCAAGCACGCGAGCCCGGCCGGGGTATGCAGCAGGACGGTCACCGGTCGGGCCCCGAGTGCCGCGCCGAGCAGCAAACCCGCGACGGGCAGCGCCGCCAGCACGGCGACCGTCGTTCGCGGCGCGGCCAGCTCGGCGTCGATCTCCTCCGCCAGCGCACGCTCGGCGCGCAGAGCCTCGGCGACCCCGTCCAGCCCGGCGGCCAACCCCGCGCCCCCGTCGGACGTGACGCGCCAGCAGGCCGCGATCGCGGTCGCCCCACGCCCGCCCGGCAACTCCGCGAGCAGTTGGAAGGCCCCCGGCACGTCCCCGCCGTACCGGCCGGCCGCGAGCCGGGCCACCGGCTCCAGGCCGATCCGGCGCAGGGCCTCGCCGTCCTCCGCGAGACGCGTGGTGACCACGTGCAGTGCCTGCTCGGGCGTGGCTCCGCTCCTCAACTCCCCGGCCAGCGCGGTACAGAGGTCCACCACTGCGGTGGCCCGCTGCCGGGCCTCCGCCGCCACCGCGCGACGCAGCCGCCGGCGTCGCAGCGGCAGGAAGGCCAGTGCGGCGGCCAGCACCGGAACAGGCGAGGCCGTCGCCTGCGCGACTCCCAACCCGCCCGGCAGGAGCAGTAGTTCCGGCGTCAGCCACCCCGGCCGTCGCAACAGCGCGGCCGGGGCGCCACCGGCCGCCTTCGGCCCTGGCCGCCGAGGCATCGGCGCACCACCGCTCCCGCCCCCACCTCCCCCACTGTGGCCGGCGAGCAGGCGCCCGGACCTCCTGGATCCCGCCACCTGACGCTGCAGGGCGCACCACCCCACGGCCGCCGCCCCACAGAGCACCGCCACCCAACAAAGCTCACTCTGACTTACCGTCATATCGCCTGCCCCTTTCATCGCTTGCTCCGGCCGCGCCACAACCCCAGCAATGCCACAGCGCCCACCACGCACCCCCAGATCAGCAGGTCGAACACCGGCTCGGCCTCGCCCGTGATCACGACGGCCCCTCCGGGAGCGCCGCCCCCACGGCCACCCCTCGGGTGGCGAGCAGCCGGAGAAGCCGCTCCCGCCCGGCCCCGGGCACGGTGACGCCGTCCGCCGTGAACGCCACCGCCGGAGTCGTGACGGCCAGCCCGTCGCGGTCCCCCGACAGCGTGTGGATCTCGGCGATCCGGCGTCGCCCGGAGGCCGGCTCCCGCACCAGGTGCACCACCACGTCGAGTGCCGCCCGGAGTTGGCTGTGCAGCGCCGCCCGGTCCAGCCCCGCGAGCGATCCGAGCGCCTCCAACCTGACGGGTACGTCCGCCGCCGCGTTCGCGTGCACCGTGCCGCAGCCACCCTCGTGGCCGGTGTTCAACGCGGCCAGCAGGTCGGACACTTCGGCCCCGCGGACCTCTCCCACCACCAACCGGTCGGGCCGCATCCGCAGCGCCTGGCGGACGAGATCCCGCAGGGTCAGCTCACCGACTCCCTCCTGGTTGGGCGGCCGGCTCTGCAGCCGGACCACATGCGGATGGTCCGGTCGCAGCTCGGCGGAGTCCTCGACGACGACGATGCGCTCGCCGGCCCCGGCCAGCCCCAGCAGAGCCGCCAGCAGGGTCGTCTTGCCGGTACCGGTGCCGCCGCTGATCAGCAGGGAGAGCCGGGCCCGCAGGATGCCGGCCAGCAGCTCGGCGCCGGCGGCGGGCAGTGACCCGGCGGCCACCAACTCGTCGAGCGTGAACGGGCGGGGCCGGCAGACCCGCAGCGAGATGTGGGTGCACCCGGTCGCGATCGGCGGCAGCACCGCGTGCAGCCGGGTACCGTCCGGCAGCCGCGCGTCCACCCAGGGCCGCGCGTCGTCGAGCCTGCGCCCGGCCGCCGTGGCGAGCCGGTGGGCCAGTCGGCGGACCGCTTCGGCATCGGCGAAGCGAACGCCGGTGGCCCTGCGCAGACCACCGCCCCGGTCGACCCACACCTCGTCCGGCCCGTTGACGAGCACGTCCGTGACGTCGGGCGCCGACAGCAGCCGGTCCAGCGGGCCCGCACCCACCAGTTCGGCGCGCAGCGAGCGCACGGTGTCGAGGACTTCGTCGCCGCCGAGCGGCGGGCGGGTGGCCCGCAGCACCGCCGCGACGGACCCGGCCGTCGGCGCGGCGCCCGACTCGGCCAGCCGGAGCCGGACGGCGTCGACCAGGGCCGCCGTCCGCTCCTCCCGGACCGTCCGCCCGTAGGGGGGCGGTGCCGGCCGCGGGCCCTGCTCAGGCGGGCCGGCAGCCGTCACCACGCTGCGCAGCGGCCGGCTTTCCCGCGCACCGGGGCTCCGCCCGGTGGTGATCGCGCTTCCGGTACCTCGAAGACGAACCATCAGTACACACCTCCTCCGACCGCCGGCACCGGCGGTAGCACCTCGTTCAGGAAGGTCTCGCAGAAGCGCGCGAGCGGGCCGTCCGTACGGATCCCGGGCGGTACGCCCTGCTCGACGTCGGCGGCCAGTCCGGGCTCGGGCTCCAGCTCCCCCGCGAGTTCGAGCCGCAGCCCCCGCGCGATCCGGTGGGCCGGGAGTCCGAAGGGCCGCAGCGGGCGCACCACGGCCCGTACGTCGTCGAGCCGCATCCGGACGGACGCCGCGACCCGGTCCGCGGCCGCGACGGCGCGCAGTTCGGCCGGGACCACCAGGAGCGCCGTGTCGGACTGCTCCAGCGCCTGCCCGGCGGCCGGGTCGAGCCGGCGCGGCACGTCCACCACGACCAGCCCTCCTCGGCGCCGGGAGGCGGCCAGCACACTGCGCATGGCCTCGGGCGGCACGGCGAGCGTGTCACCGCGGTCCCAGGACAGACAGGAGAGCGAGCTCAGCCGTTTGAGCACCGGCAGGGCCTTGGCCAGCTCGGCGCCGCTGACCCGGCCCCGGGAGCCGGCCAGGTCGGGCCAGCGCAAGCCGCCGGCCGTCTCGCCGCCGAGCAGGATGTCGAGCCCGCCGCCCAGCGGATCACCGTCGACGAGTATGGTCCGCCGGCCCGTACGCGCGGCCGTGACCGCGAGCGCACAGGCCAGGGTGGAAGCGCCGGCGCCGCCTCGGCCGCCGAGCACCGCGACGGTGAGCGCCGGTGTGCCGACGCCCTCGGTGGCGTCGGCGATCCGGTCGAGCAGCCAGGCCTCCGCGTCCGGCAGGAACAGCACGTGTTCGGCGCCGAGTTGGACGGCTCTGACCCAGACTCCGGGGTCGTCCAGGTCCAACCCGAGCAGCAGCACCCCGGTGCGACGGGGAAGTCCGGCGCATCGCTCGGCCTGGTCGTCCCCGACCAGCACGAGCGGCGAACTCTCCCAGAGCCCGCGCGTCGGCGGCGCTCCCCGGATCAGCTGTGGTTCGGTACCGGCGGCCGCGCAGAGCCGAAGCATGTGCTCGGCCAGGCCTTCGTCCTCGGTGACGACGAGCGGGCCGGCGGCCTCCGGGCCGTGCGCGGCGGCGTGGTCGGTGAGTGGTGTCGACATGACGGTCTCCCCTGTGCGGCGCCCGTCCGCGTCGAGCGGTACGGGCACACATCCGGATGGACGCGGCGGGCGACCGCCCGGCCGGCCTCGTCGGGCCCGCCCGGCAACCGCTGCCGTCCATCACGGTGGGGGGTGATCCGGATTCCGTCAGCGGGCTCCCGATTCCCTGTGGACAACTCGGGGCTGTGGATAACTACGTTCACCCGGACAGGGGGGCTATTGCGCAAAGAATTGACGAAACGGCCTCACCGAGAAGAACCGGGACCTCACGCAGAGCCTGATCGAACCGCATCCGCCCGGACCCCCCGAACACACTCCGGTGTTCTTCGCGCTCTCCTCGGAGCGCCACGAAGGAGTCTTCGGGAGCGGGGACCGGCCATCGGCAACTCTGAGCAACTGGCGACGGAGAGTGACGAAAGTGGGTCGGTGCATCCTCGACCCGACACCCCCTGTAGATCGCCGCCGAGCCGGCCGCCGAGCACTCCGCAAGAGCCGTTCAAGCCCTGAAAACGGCCCCGGACGTGCGACGACCCCCGCCGGGGGGGAGAGCGGGGGTCGTCTATCCACGGCCCGACTCGGGGGGGAGGAGCCGGACCGGGTTAGCACGGTCGCGAACGATCCGTGACTTCCATGGTGTACCCGAGCGGCCAGAAACACAAACCCGCGCGCCCGTGAGTACGCCGAATGGCGGGCGGTTTTGCGGTGCCCTCTATCCTCGGTTCCCGTGGACACCACCGAGAACGCCGACGAGTACGCCGACGAGTCCCCGGACTCCACCGCCGAGACCGCAGTGACCGCGGAGACGGCCGAGGCCGCCGAGAACACCGAGAACTCCGCGGCCGACGAGAAGGCCGGGAGCGCCGGGGCGGAGCGGAGTTCCGGGGCCGCCGGGAAGAACGGCTCCCCTGCGGCCGACGAGCCCGGCGGGCGCGCCGCCGCCGGTCTCCCGGCGGCCGTTCCGCGCCCGGCCGGCCCCAGGACGGCCGCCTTCTTCGACCTCGACAAGACCATCATCGCCAAGTCGAGCGCCCTGGCCTTCAGCCGGCCGTTCTACCAGGGCGGTCTGATCAACCGTCGGGCCGTCCTGCGCAGTGCGTACGCGCAGTTCGTCTTCCTGGTCGGTGGTGCGGACCACGACCAGATGGAGAAGATGCGCGAGTACCTCTCCGCGCTCACCCGGGGCTGGAACGTCCAGCAGGTCCGCGAGATCGTCGCCGAGACGCTGCACAACCTGATCGACCCGATCATCTACGACGAGGCCGCCTCCCTGATCGAGCAGCACCACGCCGCCGGCCGCGACGTGGTCATCGTCAGCAGCTCGGGCTCCGAGGTGGTCGAGCCGATCGGTGCCCTGCTCGGCGCGGACCATGTGATCGCCACCCGGCTGAAGATCGAGGACGGCCGCTACACCGGCGAGATCGAGTACTACGCCTACGCCGAGAACAAGGCCGCCGCCATCCGGGAGTTGGCCGAGGTCGAGGGGTACGACCTCGGCCAGTGCTACGCCTACAGCGACTCCTCGACGGACCTGCCGCTGCTGGAGGCGGTGGGCCACCCCTCCGCCGTCAACCCGGACCGCGCGCTGCGCAAGGAGGCGGTGGCCCGCGAGTGGCCGGTGCTGGTCTTCGACCGCCCGGTCGAACTGCGGCGGCGGCTCCCGGAATTCTCCGCGCCGAGCGGCTCGGTACTGACCGCCGTGGCGGTCGGCGCCGCGGTGCTGACCGCCGGCGTGATCTGGTACGCGGCGCGCCGCCGCCGCCCGGCGGCCTGAGGGCTCGCACGGCCGGCAACCGGTGCGCCGGGCAGTCCTCGCGCCCGCCGCGTGCGCCCGGAGGCCATGGGCGCACGCCCTACCAAAGGTGACGTAGAGGTCCGTTTGGGACAAAACGGGCAAAAGCCGAAGACTTCTCGTTTCGGGTTCCCCTTTCCCCCGAAACGCGATACAAATGAAGCACGGCCCGCGAGACCCGGTCAGGACCGAAGAGGTCAAACCGACAACGCAGTTCAGGCCCACGGACCGCACGTACAGATAGTCGAGCACCCACA
This sequence comes from Kitasatospora sp. NPDC091207, assembly GCF_044768625.1. Taxonomy (NCBI): domain Bacteria; kingdom Bacillati; phylum Actinomycetota; class Actinomycetes; order Kitasatosporales; family Streptomycetaceae; genus Kitasatospora; species Kitasatospora sp. NPDC091207. Next base: position 429,035 of record NZ_JBIVVS010000001.1, on the reverse strand, counting down.
TGCAGCCGACCCGCTGTCGGGCCGCCGCACCAGACGAACGGGCAGGATCCCCGTCTGATGGGCACTTCCGGTGCATGCATGGTCACCCGGCACCTGTACCAGCGGCGGCATCCGGCAGGATCGGGTGCCGCCGCATCTCTCTGCCCGGGACGGCCCGGAGCGCGCCGCCCGCGGCCCGTCAGACCATGCCGCGCTGCATCGCCTCACAGACCGCCGTGCTCTCCCGAACGCCGAGCCGCAGTGCCCGGCCGCAGTGGCCGATCCAGGCCGCCAACCCCTCCGGCGTGCCCGCCAGATAGCCGGCCAGCGCGCGCCGATAGGCGTCCGTACCGAGTTCCGCGAAGCCGACCTCGGCCGGGCAGATCGACTTCGGGTCGAGCCCCTCGGCGATCAGGACGATCCGCTGCGCGGCACGCGCGATCACACCGTTGTGCGAGCCGAACGGACGCAGCGCCAGCAGCTCCCCGTGCACCACCGACGCCACCACCAGGGCCGGCGTCCCGACGCCCTGGCCCTCGGCACGGGCGATCAGCAGCCGGGAGAGCTGGTCCAGCCGGGCGGCGACCTCCTCCGGCCCGGGGGCCGGCGGCAGCTCGGCCACCGGTCCGGCGGGACCGGCTTCCACCTCGACGCTCTCCGCCGCCTTGAGCTCCAGTGGGAACAGCGCCTCCACACCCTCCCCGGCCTGCCTCGGCCGGCCCGCCGCGGGGTCGGCGTCCCCGACCGCCAGCAGGTGCAGCCGAGCCAGCACCTGGAGCGGCGAGTGCCGCCAGATGCTCAGCAGCTGGCCGGCCTCGGCCGCGATCCGCAGCGAGGCACCCACCGTGCGGGACTCGTGGCCGGCGCTGAAATCGCTGCGGCGCCGGACCTCCTCCAGCGGCCAGTCGGCCCCGGCCAGCGCCGCCGAGGCGCGGGCACCGCGCAGCGCGGACTCGGAGGTGACCTCGGCCGCGCGGCGGCGCATCACCCGGTGGCCGTAGAGCCGGTCGACGGCCTTGCGCACCTCGGCCACCGCGTCGGGCACCCCGGGGAGCTGGGCCAGCGGGGCGAGGGGATCTGTTCCAGTGCTCACCTACCCGAGAGTAATGAACAGGGGGCCCCTCCCGGAACAGCAACCCCGCATCACCCGTTAGAGGCAATCCTCACTTCCCTTCGTCGATGAAGCCGAAACCGCGGATAGCATGGCCACTATCGGAGACGATAACGATTTCCAACTCCGGAGATCGTCGGCCTCGGCGCAGTGCGGACGCGACCCGGAAGGGCGGCGCGGAAGCGGCCCGGAAGAGGCCCCGAGCAGGCGGCCCCGAGGTCGGGCCCCAGAGCGAGAGCGGGAGTCCCAGATGAAGATCGCCTTCGTCGGCAAGGGCGGCAGCGGCAAGACCACGCTGTCCTCACTGTTCATCCGCCATCTGGCCGCCGCGGGCCGACCGGTCATCGCCGTCGACGCCGACATCAACCAGCACCTGGGCCCCGCGCTGGGCCTGACGGACGATCAGGCCGCCGAGCTGCCGCCCCTCGGCGGCCACCTGCCCGAGATCAAGCAGTACCTGCGCGGCGACAACCCGCTGATCCGTTCCGCCGAGGAGATGATCAAGACCACGCCGCCCGGCCGGGGTTCGCGACTGCTGCGGATCGTCGAGGAGAACCCGGTGTACGGCGCCTGCGCCCGCCCGATCGCGCTCGACGAAGGCTCGGTGCGACTGCTGGCGACCGGCGCCTTCACCGAGGAGGACCTCGGGGTGGCCTGCTACCACTCCAAGGTCGGCGCGGTCGAGCTGCTGCTCAACCACCTGGTCGACGGTCGGGACGAGTACCTGGTCACCGATATGACGGCGGGCTCCGACTCCTTCGCGTCCGGGCTGTTCACCCGCTTCGACCTGACCTTCCTGGTGGCCGAGCCGACCCGCAAGGGCGTCTCGGTCTACCGCCAGTACAAGGACTACGCACGGGACTTCGGCGTCCGGCTCCGCGTGGTCGGCAACAAGGTGCAGGGCCCCGACGATCTGGAGTTCCTGCGCGCCGAGGTCGGGGACGACCTGCTGACCACCTTCGGGCAGTCCGACTGGGTGCGCCGGCTGGAGCGGGGCGCCGAGCCGCCGCTGCGGACCCTGGAGCCGGGCAACCGCGCCGTGCTGGAGCAGCTGCGCGCCGAGGCCGACGCCGCCCACGACCGGCGGGACGCCCTCCGCTACACCGAACAGGCCGTCCTCTTCCACCTCCGCAATGCGGAGAGCTGGGCCAACGCCAAGGTCGGCATCGACCTCGCCACCCAGGTGGACCACGACTTCGTGCTCGGCGAGGAGCAGCCCGCCCCGGTCGGAGCCCGCGCCTGACGGCCGGCTCCGGCACCCCCGGAGCGCCACCGCGCCCCACCGCGCCCCACCGCCGCCGACGGGCCGCGACCTCCCCCACCCCCGGGAGGTCGCGGCCCGTTTCGCGTGTCCGGCGTCGACCGGACGCCACCAGCAGATTTCCATCGGTTCGAACACCACCCAATGGGGTGAATCCAGCGCGCTGGCCCTACCCTCCGAGATGACGCTGTGCAAAGCTTTCATTACCCTCGGTTTACCGAGTCTTGATGGTCCTCTCTGTGGCCTGGTTCTCCACGGCTTCTTCGAGGCCCCTTGATGGTCCACGGCCCGGCCGGTGACACCCGCAATCCCCGCCGCGCCCCACGCCATCCCGCCACACCGTCGCAACCCACGACAGCCGATCCGACTCCCCGAGCCCCCACAACCGGACTCACCACCGGACCTGACTGCGTTCGTTCCCCGGAAAGACGGGAAGACAATGACCCTCGACATCTCCAGCGCCCCCATCGCCTCCGACACCAACGACCACGCCCCACCCGGCCAGCACTCGCACAACCGGTGGGCGCAGGACTTCTCCGCCTCCCTCGTGGTCTTCCTCATCGCCGTGCCGTTCTCCCTCGGCATCGCCCTGGCCACCGGCGCCCCACTCACCGCCGGTCTCGCCGCGGCGGCCGTCGGCGGCATCGTCGTCGGGTTCCTCGGTGGCACTCCCCTCCAGGTCAGTGGCCCCTCCGCCGCACTGACCGTGATCACCGCCGGACTGATCACCCAGTACGGCTGGCAGGCCACCTGCGCCATCACCCTCGCCGCCGGGCTGCTGCAGCTCCTGCTCGGTGTCCGCCGGGTGGCCCGAACCGCACTCGCCGTCTCCCCGGCCATCGTGCACGGCATGCTGGCCGGCGTCGGCCTCACCATCGCCATCGCACAGCTGCGCGTCGTCCTGGGCGGCTCCCCGCAGAGTTCCGCACTGGCCAATATCCTCGCGCTGCCGGAGCAACTGGCGGGCCCGCACCCGTCCGCGCTGGTCGTCGGCACGGTCACCGCCGCCGTCCTGCTCGCCTGGCCCAGGCTCGGCCGACTTCCCGGCAGGGCCGGAGTGCTCGGTGCCCGGCTGACCAAGGTGCCGGGCCCGCTGGCCGCCGTCGGCACCGCCACGGCGCTCTCCATGGGCCTCGGTCTGCAGCTCGCCCGGGTCGAACTGCCCGCCTGGCAGCCGCACGACCTCGTTCCCGACCTGCCGCACGGGCCGCTCGCCGCGGTCCTGGCCGCCGTGCTGACCGTCACTGCCGTGGCGAGCGTCGAGTCGCTGCTCTCCGCCGTCGCGATCGACCGGATGTCGCACCGCACCGGGGACCTCGACCGCGAGTTGCGGGGCCAGGGCCTGGCCAACATGATCAGCGGCCTGCTCGGTGGGCTGCCGATCGCCGGCGGCGCGGTGCGCAGCACCGCCAATGTCCGAGCCGGCGCGCAGACCAGGTGGTCCTCGATCCTGCACGGCATCTGGGTGCTCGCGGCCGCCTTGGCCCTCACCGGCGGGCTCCGCCGGATCCCGCTCGCCGCGCTGGCCGCCCTCGTCCTGGTCGTCGGCCTGCAGATGGTCAGCTTCGCGCACATCCGCAAGGTGCACCGGCACCGCGAGTTCCCGGTCTACCTCGCCACCGTGCTCGGTGTGGTACTGCTCGGCGTCCTGCTCGGGGTGGCGCTGGGCACCGCGACGGCCGTCCTCCTCGCGCTCTACCGCCTGACCCGTGCCCATGTGGACGTCCTGGCCGGCCCCGACGGCTCGTACACGGTTCAGACGCACGGACCGCTCACCTTCACCGCCGTGCCCCGGCTGAGCCGCGCGCTGGCCGGCATCCCCGCCGCCGCCGACGTGGCCGTCGTCCACGACGGCTCCTTCCTGGACCACGCCGCGTACGAAACACTGCACAGCTGGCGAACGGGCCGGCAGGCAGCCGGCGGCCGGGTCTCGATGGTGACCCGACGCCAGGACGACGAGGTCCTCGATCCCGACGGCACCGTCCGGGCCGGCAGCTCCTCCGGACCGCACCGCTGCCGCGCCTGGACCCCCTGGGTCGGCCACCACTGCATCGATCAGCAGGAGGACCCGCACGGCCGGCTGCTCGACGGCGTCCGGGTGTTCCAGCTGCACACCGCCCCGCTGGTCCGGCCCGAACTCGCCCGGCTCGCCCGGGAAGGGCAGACACCCTCCCAGCTCTTCCTGACCTGCGCCGACTCGCGGATGGTCACCAGCATGATCACCAACAGCGGCCCGGGCGACCTGTTCACCGTCCGCAACGTGGGCAACCTCGTACCGGCACCGTTCGAGCCGGGCGCGGCCGACGACTCGGTGGCCGCCGCGGTGCAGTACGCCGTGGAGGCGCTGGAGGTGCGCTCCATCACGATCTGCGGGCACTCCGGCTGCGGCGCCATGAAGGCCCTGCTGGACGGCGTGCACGAGCAGCCGGGGCCACCGACTCCGCTCACCCGCTGGCTGCGCAACGGCCGCGGCGCGCTCGACCGGCTGCGCCGGGCCCCCGCCGAGTTCACCGGCCGCCCGGTGGCCGACCTGGTGGAGCAACTCTGCATCACCAATGTGGTCCAGCAACTGGATCAGCTGCTGGCGAACCCCGCGGTGGAACGCCGGGTCACCGAAGGCACCCTGCGCCTGGTGGGGATGTACTTCGACTTCGCCACCGCCCAGGCCTATGTGCTCGACCGGGAGAGCGGCCGGTTCAGCCCGGTCGAGGCCCTGGGCGCCACGGCCGGCCCCGCGCCCTGCGACACGCCCGGGCGAATGAGTGAATTCGAAAAGGTTCCCGTGGCCGACGCGGACCTCGCCGCGGCCACCGCCACCGGGGGCGACCCCAGGCTGGCCGCCTGAGAGCCGGGCCCGTGCCCTGCCGGGCGGGCCGGGGCACGGGCCCACTTCCCCACATCGCCGCCGAGGCCCTCATCCCTCGGTCTGCCGTTCGACTCTCGGTGAAAGGTCTACACCAATTACCCGGAGCCTCTTGTCAACCGACCGCTTTGCCTGGTGAGCTGTGCGCTGGGACACACGGGACAATCCCCACGCACGGGATTGATCCCGATCATGACTCGATGAGGAGTGCGCGTTGAGCAACGAGAGCCTGGCCAACCTGCTCAAGGAGGAGCGGCGCTTCGCCCCGCCGGCAGAGCTCGCCGCAGCCGCCAACGTCACCGCGGCCGCGTACGCGCAGGCCTCCGAGGACCGCCTGGGCTTCTGGGCCGAGCAGGCCCGCCGCCTCACCTGGGCCGTCGAGCCCACCGAGACGCTCGACTGGTCCAACCCGCCGTTCGCCAAGTGGTTCAACGACGGCAAGCTCAACGTCGCGTACAACTGCGTCGACCGTCACGTCGAAGCGGGCCATGGTGACCGGGTCGCCATCCACTTCGAGGGCGAGCCCGGTGACAGCCGCTCGATCACCTACGCCCAGCTCAAGGACGAGGTCTCGCAGGCCGCCAACGCGCTGCTGGAGCTCGGCGTCGTCAAGGGCGACCGGGTGGCCATCTACCTGCCGATGATCGCCGAGGCGGTCGTCGCGATCCTCGCCTGCGCCCGGATCGGCGCCACCCACTCGGTGGTGTTCGGCGGCTTCTCGGCCGACGCCGTCGCCTCCCGGATCCAGGACGCCCAGGCCAAGCTGGTCATCACCTCCGACGGCGGCTACCGGCGCGGCAAGCCGTCCGCGCTCAAGCCCGCCATCGACGAGGCGCTGACCAAGGCCGACGGCGTCGAGCACGTCCTGGTGGTCCGCCGCACCGGCCAGGACGTCTCCTGGACCGAGGGCCGCGACGTCTGGTGGCACGAGATCACCGCGCGCCAGTCCACCGAGCACACCCCCGAGGCGCACGACGCCGAGCACCCGCTCTTCATCCTGTACACCTCGGGCACCACCGGGAAGCCCAAGGGCATCCTGCACACCTCGGGCGGCTACCTCACCCAGGCCAGCTACACCCACCACGCGGTCTTCGACCTCAAGCCCGAGACCGACGTCTACTGGTGCACCGCCGACATCGGCTGGGTCACCGGCCACTCGTACATCGTCTACGGCCCGCTCTCCAACGGCGCCACTCAGGTGATCTACGAGGGCACCCCGGACACCCCGCACCAGGGCCGGTTCTGGGAGATCGTCCAGAAGTACGGCGTGACGATCCTCTACACCGCGCCCACCGCGATCCGCACCTTCATGAAGTGGGGCGACGACATCCCCGCGAAGTTCGACCTCTCCTCGCTGCGGGTGCTGGGCAGCGTCGGCGAGCCGATCAACCCCGAGGCGTGGGTCTGGTACCGCGAGCACATCGGCGGCGGCAAGGCCCCGATCGTGGACACCTGGTGGCAGACCGAGACCGGCGCCATGATGATCAGCCCGCTGCCGGGCGTCACCGAGACCAAGCCGGGCTCCGCCCAGCGCGCCCTGCCGGGCATCGCCGCCACGGTGGTCGACGACGAGGCCAACGAGGTCCCGAACGGCTCCGGCGGCTACCTGGTACTCACCGAGCCGTGGCCGTCCATGCTGCGCACCATCTGGGGTGACGACCAGCGCTACATCGACACGTACTGGTCGCGCTTCCCGGGCCGCTACTTCGCCGGTGACGGCGCCAAGAAGGACGAGGACGGCGACATCTGGCTGCTCGGCCGGGTCGATGACGTGATGCTGGTCTCCGGCCACAACATCTCGACCACCGAGGTCGAGTCGGCCCTGGTCGGCCACCCGTCCGTCGCCGAGTCCGCCGTCGTCGGTGCCGCCGACGCCACCACCGGCCAGGCGATCGTCGCCTTCGTCATCCTGCGCGGCAGCGCCACCGACAGCCCCGAGCTGGTCGAGGAGCTGCGCGCGCACGTCGGCCGCACGCTCGGCCCGATCGCCAAGCCGAAGCAGATCAAGGTCGTCGGCGAGCTGCCGAAGACCCGCTCCGGCAAGATCATGCGCCGGCTGCTGCGTGACATCGCCGAGGGCCGCGAGGTCGGTGACACCACCACGCTGGCCGACAGCTCGGTGATGAGCCTGATCCAGTCCCAGCTCCCCCCGGCGGGCAGCGAGGGCTGACACCCCGTCGAACGGCACGGTGCCCCGGGTGGTCATGACCACCCGGGGCACCTCCGTCCGCCCCCACCGGCACGCACCCGTCCGCGTCCGCGCGAGCACCTCGCGAGCGCCCGGCCTCCGTGCCGCGGGGTGGGTCAGTCCGCCGGCGCCCGACGCTCGACGACCAGGGTGCGCAGGATGTCGTACGCGTTCTGGACGAAGCCACGGCTGCGCAGCGGCAGCGTGCCGGCCATCACCGCCAGCCCCACCTGCGCGCGCGGGCTGAACCCGACGAAGGTGGTGAACCCCCGAGTGGCTCCGGCGTGGTAGACCACCTCGTCGGCGACCTCCCGGTCCGCACTACCACCCGCGCCACCGCCCGTGCCACCGCCCGGCCCGCCACGCCCATGCCCGCCCACCGGGTCGCCCACCGATTCGGCGGCCAGTTCGGCAGCCAATCGCCCAGCCACTTCCTCGGCCAGGTCGGCGGCCAATTCGGCGGCCGGGCCGCCCGCCGGCCGGCCCGGGTCCGGCGCCGCCGGGACCGAGCGGTGGTTCCAGCCCAGGCAGATCCGCGTCCCGCCGCGCCGCCGTCCCGCCCGCGGTCGCCGGACCTCACCCAAGGCCGTCCGCAACGCCCCCGCGTCGGTCCGTTCGGACAGCGGGACGGCGTCCAGCGCCAGATGCGCCTGCAGGTAGCGGAGCATGTCGTCCGCCGTGGAACGCAGCGCGGCGGCGCCGGGCAACGCGGGCAGCCGGAAGGACGGGACCCGCCGGCCACGCCGGTACCCGGCGGCGTCCTCACGACCGGGGCCGCAGGAGGTGTCCACCAGGCCGAGCGGCCCGCAGACCCTGGCCTCCAGCAGGTCGTCGTAGCGCTGTCCGGCCGCGTTGGCGAGCAGCAGGCCGAGCAGTCCACAGCCGAGGTTCGAGTAGCGCACCTGGGCGCCCGGGGTCCCGAGGACCGGGGTACGGGGCAGTGCCCTGAGCAGATGGGCCGGGCCGAACGTGGCGTACGGGCTGGTGAACCAGCGGGGCGCCATCGCCGGGAGCAGTCCGACCGGCAGCCGGGGCAACCCCGAGGTGTGGGTGGCCAGGTGGAGCAGGGTGATCGGCCGCTCGTGCGGGTAGCCGGGGACGGCGTGGGCGGGGAGATAGCGGTCGATCGGGTCGTCGTAGCGGACCTCACCGCGGGCGGCCATCTCGGCCAGCAGCAGTCCGGTGAAGGTCTTGGTGACGGACCCGAGCGCGAACCTGGTGTCGGCGCGGACGGGCCGCTCGCTGGAACGGTCGGACTGACCGCGGCAGGCGACGATCCGTTCGTCGCCGCGGATCACCACGACGACGGCACCACCGCCCGGAGCGGCGGCCCGGAACAGCGGGCGGAGCAGGCGGTCGAGTTCCGGTCCGGGCTCGGTGGCCGCAGCACCGGCAACGGCTCCGGCAGCGACTCCGGCAACAGCTCCGGCTCCGGCTCCGGCAGTGAGCCCCTCTCCGGATTCATGCGTCACAGCGTTCACCGGTCCGCGCTCCACGGGAGCGGCCGGCCGAACGGCGGGGGCGGTAAGAGGGGCGGTCTGGGCATCGTCATGTCTCCACAGCAGAGCGGGAAATCGCGCCACTCGAACGGGTGGCACTGCGATCGACGATAAGGACGCGTTCACCCGTCTGCATGCGGCCGACTCCATTCGAGTGCCACACCCGCGCGCAGAACGGGACACCGGGCCCCAGGTCCTGAAGTATGACAATACGGATGCCCCATTCCGGTTCCGGCTAGACTGTCAAAGACGCGACAAGATCTCCCCCGGAAATCGGTCGCGTCACAGGGCGCGCCGGGAAGTCTGGTCGGCACTGCACCACAGGTGCATCCGCACACCGTTCCCCCGCCCAAGGAGATCCGCGTGGCCGACCAGCAGCCCGCCAACGAGCCGACCCGGCGCCGCCAGTTCCTCGGCCGACTGCCCCTCCCCGAGCGGACCTACATAGCCGACGCCCTGCGCACCGAAACGGTCGGTGGCGTCCTGCTGCTGATCGCCGCCGTGGTCGCCCTGATCTGGGCCAACGTCTGGCCGCACGCGTACGAGAGCGTCCTCGACTACACGATCGGGCCCTCCGGACCGCTCCACCTGGACCTCACCCTGGACGCCTGGGCCAAGGACGGCCTGCTGACGATCTTCTTCTTCGTGGCCGGCATCGAACTCAAGCGCGAATTCGTCGCGGGTGAGCTGCGCAGTCCCAGTGCCGCGATGCTGCCGGTCATCGCCGCGGTCTGCGGCGTCGCCCTGCCCGCGATCGTCTTCGCGATCGCCAACTCCGGCAGCGGCGGCCACCCGGGCGGCTGGGCGATCCCGACCGCGACCGACATCGCCTTCGCACTCGGTGTGCTGGCCGTGGTCGGCAGCCACCTGCCCTCCGCGCTGCGGGCCTTCCTGCTCACCCTCGCCGTGGTCGACGACCTGATCGCGATTCTGATCATCGCGGTCTTCTACAGCTCTGGCATCAAGTTCTGGGCGCTCGGGCTGGCCTTCGCCGGCCTGGTGCTGTTCTGGTTCCTGCACCGGCGCGGGGTGCACGGCTGGTACCTGTTCGTCCCGCTCGCCTTCGTGATCTGGGCGCTGATGCACGAGAGCGGCGTGCACGCCACGGTCGCGGGCGTCGCGATGGGCCTGATCCTGCGCTGCCACCGGGTGGGCGACGAGAAGTCCTCCCCCGGCGAGCACATCGAGCACCTGGTCCGGCCGATCTCGGCCGGAGTGGCCGTCCCGGTCTTCGCCCTGTTCGCGGCCGGGGTGACGATCTCCGGACCGGCCCTGGCCGACGTGTTCACCCAGGCCACCCCGCTCGGGATCGTCCTCGGTCTGCTGGTCGGCAAGACCGTCGGCATCTTCGGCGGCACCTGGCTGGCCGCCCGCTTCACCCGCGCCGAGCTGAATCCGCAGCTCAAGTGGGCCGACATGTTCGCGGTCTCGGTCCTCGCCGGCATCGGCTTCACCGTCTCCCTGCTGATCAGCGAACTGGCCTTCCCCGACGACGCGGACCTCGCCGGCCTCTCCAAGGCCGCCGTCCTGGTGGGCTCGCTGCTCTGCGCGCTGGTCGCCACCGTGCTGCTGAAGCTGCGCAACCGGCACTACCGCGCGCTGTGCGAGGAAGAGGACCGCGACCTCGACGGCGACGGCATCCCGGACGTCTACCAGCAGGACGATCCGGCCTGGCAGGCCCGGGCGGCGGAGGCGGCCCGCCGGTCGGCCGAGAGCGGCCACGACGGCACCGGTCCCGGCTCGGGATCCGGTCCCGGCCGCTGACGGCCGCGGCCCTCCGAACGGGACACGTCCCTCCTGCGGGGCCCCGGAGTGGTGTGCGACTGACCGGTAGGGGCATGATTCTGAGCTGTCGACAGTCCACAGACACCGCCGGCCGCTCCGATCCCTCGAAGTGGTCACCGGAGACGGCTCCCGGAACGTCCCGGGGGCAGCACCGCACGGCGGCGTCATGCCGCACAGCCGCAGAGGAGAACCGCTGATGCCCGCAGGAGCCGCAGACCCGTCCAGCAACGGCCGGGCGCCCTACGAGGGCGAGCGTTCGGTGGGGCAGCTGTTCGCGGCGGCCACCGCGGACCTGTCCGCCCTGGTCCACGACGAGATCGCGCTGGCGAAGTCGGAGCTCCGCGCGGACGTCAAGCGCGGCGTCTCCGGCGGCGTCTCGCTGGCGGTCGCCGGCGTGGTGGCACTGGCCGCGGTACCGATGCTGAGCGCCGCGGCGGCGTACGGGATCCACGCGCTGGGCCTCTCGCTCGGCTGGTCCTTCCTGATCGTGGCCGGCGCGTACCTGCTGCTGGCGGTACTGCTCGGGCTGCTGGCGCTGCGCTCGTTCAAGCGGATCGAGAAGCCGCACCGCACCATCGAGGGTGCTCAGAAGACCGCCGACGTGCTCAAGAACGCCCGGCCCCGCCCGGCCACCCAGGAGGAGATCGACCGGGCCCTCGGCCGCATCCCGTAGACCCACCGGACACTCCGGTCGGTCCGGACACTCCGGGCGGCTGCGAACCCGCGCCCCGGCGTCCCCGCCGCGACGGCCGGGGCGTCCGGTCCGGTCCGGACGCCCCGAGAGCGAGTGCCGAACGCGTACCCGGCGCGCCGATGTGACACGCTCTCGGTATGCCGCTCGACCAGAAGCCCGTGCCCGCGCAGCCGTCCGCCAGCTCCGGCCCCGACCGCACGGTCGGTCAGGACGCCGTCGACCACGGTCAGGACGCCGCCGAGGAGACCGCGGGCACTCCGGCGGCCGTGCCCGCGGCGCCCTGGGACATCCGGCAGCCGGGCCCGTGGACCCACCGCGACCTCGCCGCCAACGGCGCCCGGTTCCACATCGCCGAGCTGGGCGAGGGCCCGTTGGTCCTCCTGGTGCACGGCTGGCCCGAGTACTGGTGGGCCTGGCGCCACCAGCTGACCGCGCTCGCCGAGGCCGGTTACCGGGCCGTCGCACTCGACCTGCGGGGCATCGGCGGCAGCGACCGCACCCCCCGCGGATACGACCCGGGCAACCTCGCGCTGGACATCACCGGGGTGATCCGCTCGCTCGGCGAGCGGCGGGCGCACCTGGTGGGCCACGCCTCCGGTGGCACGCTCTCCTGGGTGGCGGCGGTGATGCGGCCCTCGGTGATCCAGAGCCTCACGGTGGTCTCCGCCGCACACCCCCGGGACCTGCGCCGAGCGCTGCTGACGGACCGCCGCCAGATCGCCGCCTTCGACCACGTGCTGGGATTCCAGCGGCCGTGGATACCGGAACGCCGCCTGGTGGCCGAGGACGCCGCGCTGGTCGGACGCTACCTGGACGCCTGGACGGGCCCCAACCAGCTGGACCGGACGGCGGTGGCCGCGTACCGGCAGGCGATCCAGATCCCCAGCACCGCGCACTGCTCGATCGAGCCGTACCGCTGGCTGCTGCGCTCGATGGCCCGGCCGGACGGCATCCAGTTCGCCCGTCGGATGAAGAAGCCGATCACCGCGCCCACCCTGCACGTCCAGGGCGCCGCGGACCCGGTCCTGCTGTCGCACACCGCGCTGGGCGGCGGTGAGTACGTGGCGGCGCCGTACCGCTGGCGACTGCTGCCCGGAATCGGGCACTTCCCGCACGAGGAGGCGCCGGAGCAGTTCACCGCCGAGCTGCTGGACTGGATCGGCCGCCACAAGGACTGAGCACCTCCACCTCCGAGGACGGAAGTGGAACTCAACTCCCTTTACATTGCGCTCATATGACAAACGCATAGGCCAAGTTGACGACCCCCTGGGCGGTTACTCCGGCCGGCCCAGGGGCATCCATTGCGGTATGACCTGGATGCCCGATCACGGCAACGCTCCGCGCGGCCGACGCCACAACAGCTCGCAGAGGTCCGGCCACCGCCCCGACTGGGCGGACGACCTGGGCCGCGACGGTACGGACCACCGTCGGAGCACGGCGCAGCGGCAGCTCGGCATCCCGCGCATCCTCGGCCGCCGGGCCCGTTGGGTGGGCGCGCGACTGCGGCGCGAGACCTGAGGCCCCGCGGCGCAACCGCCGGAGAGCCCGGCGCAACCACCGCGGAGCCCGGCACAGTCACCGGAGAGCCCGGCGCAACCACCGCGGAGCCCGGCACAGTCACCGGATTACCGGGCCCTGACCGGCAAGGCCCCGGATCAACGGGTCCAGCGGGCCCGGGTCAGTTCACCACCGTGGGTGCCAGCGCGGTGAACCAGAGCAGCACGAAGGTCGCCACCGTCATGATCGGCACCAGCACCTTGGTCTCGACGCTGTTGCCGCTGCGCTTGATCAGCACCACCTCGTAGCGCTCCTTGTGCGGCCAGAGCAGCGGCGCGCCCTTCTTCGTCAGGCAGTCGCCCAGCAGGTGCGCCAGGGTGCCCAGCGCCACCGCGTACGGCAGCCAGCCGGGAGCGTTCGGCATCCAGGTGTTCATCCCGGCGGTGCCCAGCACGGCGAGGCCGATGATGGTGATCCACATCGTCGGGCCGTCGCCCGGCGGGTGCAGTCGTAGGGCGCGGATCGCGAGCGCCAGGAGGAAGAAGGTCATTCCGAGGGTGAAGTTCCGGCCCAGGAAGGTGACGCCGGCCCAGGTGCCGGCCCCCATCAGCGCGACGAACAGCAGCGAGTGGGTGGCGTGCCGGTGCCCCCCGGAGATCCAGGCCACGAGGCGGCAGAGCAGCCTGGAGACCGGGCCGAGGAAGTTGGCGATCGTCCCGTCGTGGTGATCGAGGTCCGGCAGCAGGGCGGCGCCGGCGCACAGCACCGTGCCCATCAGGATGTCCGCCGGCTGCAGGGTGGTGCCGAGCAGCAGCGGCGGCAGGAACGGCGCCGAGGCCGCGTACAGCATCGCCCCACTGACCGCGTGCGAGTGACCCATCATCGGACGCCGCCGACCTCCGCTCAGCCCACGCCGGGACGGCGCCGGTTGAGCCGAACGGGTGAGCGCGGCCGACGCTACCAGCCGGGGTCGCCGGCGCGGAGGAGATCGGCCGCACCGGCGACGGGCGGCCGCGTCAGAGCGCGCAGCCCTGGGTGTCCACCCGGGTCGTCGCGGTGCTGCCCTTCTCGGCGTCCTCGCGCACCTCGGCGGCGGTCAGCACGTACCCGGTGTCCGCGCTGTCCAACGACTTGGCGAAGACCACGCCGAAGACCTGGCCGTCCGGGGTGAGCAGCGGGCCGCCGCTGTTGCCCTGGCGGACCAGCGAGCGCACCGAGTAGACGTCGCGGACGACCTGGCCGCGGTGGTAGATGTCCGGGCCGTTGGCCTGGATCCGGCCGCGGATACGGGCCGGCTGGACGTTGAAGGCGCCGTTCTCGGGGAAGCCGGCCACGATCGCGTTGTCGTTGGTCTTCGCCTCGCCCGCGAAGGAGAGCGGGGGGGCGTTCAGCTTGGGCACGTCCAGGATCGCGATGTCGCGCTGCCAGTCGTAGCTGACCACGGTCGCGTCGTAGAGCGGGCCGACACCGCCGACCTGCACGGTGGGCTCGTCGACGCCACCGACCACGTGGGCGTTGGTCATCACCCGGTGCGGAGCGAAGACGAAACCGCTGCCCTCCAGGGTCTTGCTGCAGGAGGTCGCGGTGCCGACCACCTTGACCAGGCTCTGCTTCGCCTTGGCCACGGCCGGGCTGGCCGCCAGCGCCGGATCGGGGGTGTCGACCTGGGTGATCGGCTCGTGCTCGAAGGGGTTGAACACCTGGGGGAAGCCGTTGCGCGCGAGCACCTTGGAGAAGTCGGAGAACCAGTTCGGCGCGTCGGAGGGCAGCGCGTCCTGGACGCCGCCCAGGATCGCCGAGGTGCGGACCTGCTTGGAGACGGTGGGCAGGGACGTTCCGGCGAGCGCCGAACCGATCAGCCAGGCGACCAGCAGCATCGAGATCACGTTGACCACCGCACCGCCGGCCGCGTCCAGCGCCTTGGCCGGGCGCCGGTCGATGTGGCCGCGCAGCTTCCAGCCGAAGTGGGTGGTGACCGCCTGGCCGATCGCCGCCAGCACGATGACCACCACGACGGCCACCACCGAGGCGGTGGTGCCGGGGCTGAGGTGGTCGAGCAGCAGGGGCAGCAGTTGGACGGCGAGCAGGCCGCCGCCGAGAAAACCGAGGACCGACATCACGCCGACCACGAAGCCCTGCCGGTAGCCCGACACGGCGAATCCCACGGCGGCGGCGATCAGCAGCAGATCCAGGACATTCACTCCGACACCCTCCCATGACGGGCGGCGGGGCCCCACAGGCGGGCGTTCACGGGGTCCTGGCGTCGCCGCCCAGCAGCGCTCGGGAGCGGTCGCGGTCGCCCTGGACCAAGGCCAGCGCCTCGTCGGAGAGGTCGACGATCCGGGCCGGGTCCCAGGGCAGTTCCAGGCCGCTGTGGTGCAGCACCCGGTCGATCACCCCGGCGGTGAAGCCCCACACCAGCCGGCCGCCGACGGCGAAGGCCGGACCGAGGTGGCCGGACGGATGGCGCAGCCGGGCCCGGTTGGCCGGGTCGGTCAGCTCGGCGATGGGCACCCGGAACACCGCGCCGGTCTCGCCCGCGTCCACCGGACGGACCGGTGACTCCTCGCGCCACCAGCCGAGCACCGGGGTCACCACGAAGCGGCTGACCGGGATGTAGAGGGCGGGCAGGGCGGCGAAGACCTGCACCCCGGACGGGTCCAGGCCGGTCTCCTCCCACGCCTCGCGCAGCGCCGCCGCGATCGGGCCGGGCCCGTCGGGGTCGCCGTCCTCCGGGTCCAGCGCGCCCCCGGGGAAGGACGGCTGGCCGGCGTGCGAGCGCAGGGAGCGGGCCCGTTCGATCAGCAGCAGGTCCGGGCCCGAGGCGCCCTCGCCGAAGAGCATCAGGACGGCCGAGGCGCGTCCGCCCTCGGCGGGCGGCAGGAAGCGGCTCAGTTGCTCGGGCAGCACGCGCTCGGCGGCGTCCCGGACCGGATCCAGCCAGGCCGGCAGGCCGTCCCGCTGGATCCGCCCGTCCGGAGCCGGCCGTCGCTCGGGTCCCCGACCGTGATCGTGCGCCGTCACTCGGCCACCGCCAGGTCCGCGACCTCGCCCCGGTGGGCCACCGCGTCGGCGCGTGCCGCCGCCTCGCCCGGGAAGTCGGCGGGCGGGCGCAGCCGCTGGCCGGGGTGGCCGCCCATCTCGTACTTGAGCAGCTTCTTCGCCTTCTCCGGATCCGTCTCGCCCTCCCCGTAGGAGGGGCAGAGCGGCGCGATCGGGCAGGCCCCGCAGGCCGGCTTCCGGGAGTGGCAGATCCGCCGGCCGTGGAAGACCACCCGGTGCGAGAGCATCGTCCACTCCGACTTCGGGAAGATCTCCGCGACGACCGCCTCGACCTTGACCGGGTCGTCCTCGGCCGTCCACCCGAACCGCCGGGCCAACCGGCCGAAGTGGGTGTCCACGGTGATCCCGGGCACCCCGAACACATTGCCGAGGACCACGTTCGCGGTCTTGCGCCCGACGCCGGGGAGGGTGACCAGGTCGGCCAGCCGGCCCGGGACCTCGCCGCCGAACTCGTCCCGCAGCGCGATCGAGAGCCCGATCAGCGACTTCGCCTTGTTCCGGAAGAATCCGGTCGGCCGGATGATCTCCTCCAGCTCCTCCGGCACCGCCGCCGCCATGTCCTCCGGCGTCGGGTACTTCGCGAACAGCGCCGGCGTCGTCTGGTTCACCCGCAGGTCCGTCGTCTGCGCCGACAGCACGGTGGCCACCAGCAGCTCGAACGGGTTGTCGAAGTCCAGCTCGGGATGCGCGTACGGGTACAGCTCCGCCAGCTCCCGGTTGATCCGCCGGGCCCGCCGCACCATCGCCAGGTGGGACTCCGGCTTCCTCGGCTTCACCGCCGGTTTCTTCGCGGCCGACTTGGGCACAGCCGCCTTCCGGACCTTGCTCTCTGCCATGCACGAAGGCTACGCCGAACAGCCCTGGCCTCGCGGGCGATCAGTGATCGTCGATCGGCGCGGGACGGCAGGCGGTTCGGGGAGTGCGGGCGGGAGGGCACAGGCCGGGCGCCCGGTCAGGCCGGGTCCACCGCGGGCGGCCACCGCGCCGGGCGGGGTCGTCGTCGGTGAGGACCCTGGCGGGTTGGTGGTGGCCCAGGGCCGCGATCCGGGCTCCCGACCCGTCCGCGTCTCCGTGAGGGGGTGTCACCTCGGGGCGATGGCGTCCGAACGGTCGGACTCCAAATGGCCGGCGCTGGCTACACTGCCACGGTGAGCCCGAGAAGATCCGTCGCCGAAGCCCGCCGGACCCGTAGCTCGATCCTGCGCCGGGGCCTGGACCTCGCCTCGGTCGAGGGCCTGGAGGGGCTGACCATCGGCCGGCTCGCCACCGACCTGTCGATGAGCAAATCCGGCGTCCTCGGCCACTTCGGCACCAAGGAGACCCTGCAACTCGCCGTGGTCGACGAGGCGGTCGCCCTGTTCGTCCGCGAGGTGGTGCTCCGCGCGGCGGCCGTCGGCGCGGAGCCCGGACTGCCCCGGCTGCTCGTCCAGTGCGAGGCCTGGGTGTCCTACCTGGAGCGCGACCTGCTGCCCGGCGGGTGTTTCTTCACCGCCGTGACCTCCGAGTTCGACGACCGGGAGCACGGGCCGGTCCGGTCGGCGGTGGCCGCCAAGAACGCCGTCTGGCAGCGCGAGCTGCGGCACCAGGCCGAGCTGGCGATCGCCGCCGGACAGCTGCCGGCGGACCCGGACGCCGACCAGGTGGTCTTCGAACTGACCGGGCAGGTCCTGGCGCTCAACCACGCCCGCCGGCTCTACCGGGACGCGGCCGCGCCCGCCCGCACCCGGCGGGCGATGCGACGCCTGCTCGGGCTGCCCGCCGCACTCGACGGACAGCCCGAGCTGGCTCCACTGCCGGGGCCGGGCGACCACTGACGCCGCCCGGCCCCGATCACCGGCACCTCCCCTGTGCGTGCCGGTGAGCTCTTGCCGGTCAGCGCCGGTACAGCGCGTCCAGCTCCCCGAAGCCCAGCGCGCCGTCCAGCTCCGCCAGGGTGCCCGCGCCGAGCAGTTCGGCGGCGGCCCGGTGGGCGGCGGTGTACGCGGCCTGGGCCAGCCCGGTGCCGACGCTGATCCGCCGCACCCCGGCGGCGGCGAGCTCGGCGACCGTCGGCCCGCCCGGCCCCGCCATCGCGTTCACCGGCAGCGGGGACGCGGCACAGAGCCGGGCCAGCAGGTCGAGATCCAGCAGGCCGGGAACGAAGAGGCCGTCCGCACCGGCCTCCGCGTACGCCGCGGCACGGGCCAGCACGTCGTCGAACCGGCCGGCGCTCGGGCCGATCCCGAACAGGAAGACGTCCGTGCGGGCATTGACCACCAGCTCCGGCAGGCCCGCCCCGGCGGCCGCCTCCCGGGCGGCGCGCAGCCGTGCGGCCTGCTCGGCCGGCGACAGGAGCGGGCCGCCGACCGCCGTCGAGTCCTCCAGGTTGACGCCGGCCGCGCCGGCGCCGATCAGCGCCCGGACGGTGTCGGCGACGTCGGCGGGCTCCGGGCCGTAGCCGCCCTCGGCGTCCACGGTGACCGGCAGGTCCACGACGGCGGTGATCCGGCGGGCGGCCTCGACCATGTCGGTCCGGCCGAGCCGCTGGCCGTCGCCGCGGCCGAGCGACCAGGAGACACCGCCGCTGGTGGTGGCGATCGCCGCGG
The DNA here is from genome assembly GCF_044768625.1 of Kitasatospora sp. NPDC091207. NCBI lineage: Bacteria > Bacillati > Actinomycetota > Actinomycetes > Kitasatosporales > Streptomycetaceae > Kitasatospora > Kitasatospora sp. NPDC091207. Next base: position 410,510 of record NZ_JBIVVS010000001.1, on the reverse strand, counting down.
CTCCGACGGAGGCGATCACGGCGGCGCTGCCCGCGTCCCAGGCGTTCGGCAGGACGAGCACCCCGTCGGCCACGAGCGCCCGCAGTCGCAGCGCCCGGTCGCGGAGCCCGGGGGTGGTGGTGCCGGTGGAGAGGGAGGCGGACATACGGGGTCACCGTCTTTCGAGCCGTCGGATCGTCAGGACCGAATCCTGTGGCACCGGCCTCGGCCGCTCCATTGATTAAGCTGCGACCGAATCCTGGCGGGGCCGGGCCGCGAGCTGGACCGGACTCCTTGACCGGCTCGACCGGCTCGACCGGCTCGACCCGCAGCCTGCCGGACCCTTCGGGAGCGCCCCGGACACCGCCCGGACACCGCAGCGCACCCGGCGGGGCTGACCTGCGAACACCGCGCCGGGCCCACGACACCGGCCGCGCGCGCCGCCGCCACCGCCCCGCGCGCCGCCCCGCAGGCCCGCACGCGCGCCCCGCCGACCGATCCGGCGGTACGAATGGCCCCGCGCAGCACACCTCGGCGCACCCCCTCCTCATATGATCGGAGCGACATGCGCCATGCTTGGTGATGCAGAGCACTGTACGGAACTTGCGCCGACCGGCTTGATCGCCGGGCGGCCGAGAAGGAGGAAGCACGTGGACGACGTTCTGCGGCGCGCCGCACTCTTCGCGGCACTCGACGACGAACAGGCCGGCGAGCTGCGCGCTTCCATGACCGAGGTCACCCTCGCCCGCGGTGAGTCGCTGTTCCACGAGGGCGACCCGGGCGACCGGCTCTACGTCGTCGCCGAGGGCAAGGTCAAGCTGCACCGCGCCTCGCCGGACGGCCGCGAGAACATGCTCGCCGTCCTCGGCCCCAGCGAGATGATCGGCGAGCTGTCGCTGTTCGACCCGGGCCCGCGCACCGCCACCGCGAGCGCGCTGACCGAGGTCAAGCTGCTGGGCCTCGGCCACGGTGACCTCCAGCCCTGGCTGCACGCCCGCCCCGAGGTCTCGATCGCCCTGCTGCGCGCCATCGCCCGCCGACTGCGCCGCACCAACGACGTGATGTCCGACCTGGTCTTCTCCGACGTGCCCGGGCGCGTCGCCAAGGCCCTGCTGGACCTCTCGCGCCGTTTCGGCGTGCAGTCCGAGGAAGGCATCCACGTCGCCCACGACCTCACCCAGGAGGAGCTGGCCCAGCTGGTCGGAGCCTCCCGCGAGACGGTCAACAAGGCGCTCGCCGACTTCGCCGGCCGCGGCTGGCTGAAGCTGGAGGCCCGCGCCGTGGTCCTGATGGACGTCGAGCGGCTCTCCCGCCGCTCGCGCTGACCCGGCCGGCCGGAGCGCTCGCGCCGCCCGCCGGACGCGCCGCCCGCTGACGACGAGGGCCCGTACACCGCTCGGTGTACGGGCCCTCGCGCAGGTCCGGAGCGACCGCGCCCGCTCAGATCAGTCCGTGGTCCTCCAGGTACCGGAGCTGGGCCCGGACCGACAGCTCGGCCGCCGGCCAGAGCGCGCGGTCCACGTCCGCGTAGACCCGGGCCACCACCTCCGACGCCGTCCGGCAGCCGGCCTCGACCGCCGTCTCCACCTGGGCGAGCCGCCCGGCCCGGTGCGCGAGGTAGTAGTCGACGGCGCCGAGCGCGTCCGCGAGCACCGGCCCGTGGCCGGGCAGCACCGTGCGCACCCCGTGCTCGGAGGCCATCGTGTGCAGGTGCCGCAGTGAGTCCAGGTAGTCGCCGAGCCTGCCGTCGGGGTGGGCCACCATCGTGGTGCCGCGGCCGAGGACGGTGTCACCGGTGAGGATCGCGCCGTCCGCCGGCAGGTGGAAGGTCAGTGAGTCCGAGGTGTGCCCGGGGGTGGCGATCACCCGCAGGTCGAGGCCGCCGACCTCCAGCCGCTGCCCGTGCGTCAGCCCCTCGGCGCCGAGCCGGTACGCCGGGTCCAGGGCACGGACCTCGGTACCGGTCAGCTCGGCGAACCGCGCGGCGCCCTCGGAATGATCGGCGTGACCGTGGGTGAGCAGGGTGAGCGCGACGCGCTTGCCCTGCTGCTCGGCGGTGTCGATCACCCGGCGCAGGTGCCCCTCGTGCAGCGGGCCCGGGTCGACGACCACCGCGAGGTCCGAGCCGGGCTCGGAGAGCAGCCAGGTGTTGGTGCCGTCCAGCGTCATCGGCGACGGGTTCGGCGCCAGCACGCACAGCGCCCTGGGGGTGGCCTCGCCGTCGATGCCGGTGGCGGGGTCACCCGGGAGGATTCCGCTCACCGGCCGCTCCCACCGAGTCGGCCGCCCTCACAGCCACGATCGAGCACGCGCGCGGGCAGCGTCCGGACGAGGGCGCGCAGGCCCGGCAGGGCGTCGTCGGCGGCCGCGGCCGCACAGGCGAGCGGGCGGGGGGTCAGGTCGCGGGCGGGCATCTCGCGCACCGTCCGGCGAGCCACGTCGTTGTGGGTCATCGGGCGTCGGTCCTTCCTCGGGTCGGTGTTCGGGTCATCGGTCGGCCCGGACGTCGGGTGTTCCGGGCCGCGGACCGCCGGGGAGCCCAGTGGTCCTGGGCCTCAGCGCTCCTCGGTCTCGGTGGTCCTCGGCCTCAGTGGTCTTCGGGAAAGTGTCCATCGATGGTCAGCTCTTCATACCCCGACCATCGAACCGTCATTCGATCACCCCGGACCTCGGCCGTGCCGAGGATCGGGTGCAGCGAACGGCCCGCCGCCGCGTCCAGCGCCTGCTCGGCGCTGCGCACCGGCAGCAGCTCGCGCAACACGGTCACGGTGGGCGGCAGCATCCCGAACCGGCCCTCCTCATGGCCCTGGACAGCCTCGGCCGGGGAGAGCCAGGCGACCCGGTCGGCCTCGCCGACCTCCAGGGCGGCACGCTGACCCGGCGGCAGGGCCGCGACGAAGAACCAGGTGTCGTACCGGCGCTCCTCGAACGCCGGGGTCACCCAGCGGGCCCAGCCGGCCAGCAGGTCACTGCGGAGCACCAGGCCGTGGGCGCGGAGGAAGTCGGCGAAGGAGAGTTCGTGGGCCTCCAGGGCGGCGCGCTCCGCGCTCCAGTCCCGGGGCTCGGCCGTACTCGTGGCGTCCGGGCCGGCCAGCAGGACGCCGGCCTCCTCGAAGGTCTCGCGGACGGCGGCGCAGACCACCGCCTGCGCGGTGCGGGCGTCCACCCCGAGCCGCTCGGCCCACTCCTGCGGACCGGGACCGGCCCAGCCGAGCTCGGCCTCGGCGTCGCGCGGGTCCACCCCGCCACCCGGATAGGCGTACATGCCCGCGGCGAACGCCATCGAGCTGCGCCGGCGCAGCAGATAGGCCTCCGGCCCGGTCGCCGTGTCCCTCAGCAGCACCACGGTGGCGGAGGGCCGGGGCACCGGCGGGGTCACCTCGCCGGACTCGACCGCCCTGATCCGGGCAGGCCAGCCGGGCGGCATCGGGAGCGTCGTTGCTCGCTGGTCCATGCCCGGATGCTAAGCGCACGAGGGCGGGGTTGGACAGGGCCAACCCCGCCTCGTGATCAGGCTCAGACCTTGACCCGGACCTGGAGTTCCACCTCGACCGGGGCGTCCAGCGGCAGAACGGTCACGCCGACCGCGCTGCGGGCGTGCACGCCGGCCTCGCCCAGCACCTGGCCGAGCAGCTCGCTGGTGCCGTTGATGACACCGGGCTGACCGGTGAAGTCGGGGGCGGAGGCGACGAAGCCGACCACCTTCACGACCCGCTCGATCAGGTCCAGGTCGCCGATCACCGACTTCACCGCGGCCAGCGCGTTGAGCGCGCAGATCTGCGCGAGCTCCTTGGCCTCCTCCGGGGTGACCTCGGCGCCGACCTTGCCGGTGCTCGGCAGCTTGCCGCCCACCATCGGCAGCTGGCCGGAGGTGAAGACGAACTCGCCCGAGCGCAGGGCCGGCACGTAGGCGGCGACCGGCGCGGCCACCGGCGGCAGGGTCAGACCGAGTTCGGCGAGCTTGTCCTCGACCTTGCTCATGCGTTCTTCTCCCGCTTGAAGTAGGCCACCAGCTGCTCCGGGTTGGGGCCGGGCACGACCTGGACGAGCTCCCAGCCGTCCTCGCCGAAGTTGTCCAGGATCTGCTTGGTGGCGTGCACCAGCAGGGGCGCCGTCATGTATTCCCACTTGGTCATGGCCAGACTCTAGACGAGCGGCAACGACGAGTGGCGCGGCCCGCTGGCGGGCGTGTGAGGTGGCCCACAATCCGGGCATGATTCAGGCCTGGTCCCCCTGATGCTCCCGGCATCCGGCGCGGTCCCTGGTTACCCTCGCGGGAGGGCACCTGCGCGGTGGCGGCCCTCGGAACGGCCCTCGGCCCTCGGAGACGGACGGAGACGGAGCGTGGCACGCACCCCCGGCCAGGCGGCCCGGCGTGATCCCGACTGGGAGGGCGTCCGGCTGCACGTGGTCAGTGGCAAGGGCGGTACCGGGAAGACCACCCTGGCCGCGGCGCTGGCACTGGCGCTCGCGGCCGAGGGACGGCGGACGCTGCTGATAGAGGTGGAAGGCCGCCAGGGCATCGCCGAACTGTTCGGGATCGCCGCACTGCCGTACGAGGAGCGCCGGATCGCGTCCGTCACGCGCGCCCAGCTGGGGCTGCCGGGCAGGGGCGGCCACGGGGCCGGCAGCGGCGAGGTCTACGCGCTGGCCATCGACACCGAGCAGGCGCTGCTGGAGTACCTCGACATGTTCTACAAGCTCGGACGGGCCGGGAAGGCGCTCCAGAAGGTCGGCTTCGTCGACTTCGCCACCACCGTCGCCCCCGGTGTCCGGGACGTGCTGCTCACCGGGAAGGCCTGCGAGGCCGCCCGGCGCAAGGGCCCGGACGGGCGGCGCACGTACGACGCGGTGGTGATGGACGCGCCGCCGACCGGCCGGCTGACCCGGTTCCTGAACGTGAACTCCGAGGTGGCCGGGCTGGCCCGGTTCGGGCCGATCCACACCCAGGCGCAGGCCGTGATGCGGGTGCTGAGGTCGCCGGAGACCGCGGTGCACCTGGTCACCCTGCTGGAGGAGATGCCGGTGCAGGAGACGGTCGACGGCTTCGCCGATCTGCGCGAGGCCGCCCTCCCGGTGGGCGGGGTGATGGTGAACATGGTCCGGCCGCCGTTGCTGGACGCGGCGGCGGTGGCCGCGGTGGACGGGGACCACCGCGAGGAGGTCGCGCTGGCCCTCGGCGAAGCGGGCCTCGGCGGGCGCTCACGCAAGGCGGAGACCGTCCGGGCTGCGGTGGACCCGCTGCTCGACCCGCTGCTGGAGCAGGCCCGGGAGCACTCCGAGCGGGTGGAGCTGGAGCGCGAGCAGCGCGCCGACCTGCAGCAGCTGAAGCTCCCCAGCTACGAACTTCCGCTGCTGGGCGAGGGTGTGGACCTCGGCGGGCTGTACCGGCTGGCGGGCGAGCTGAAGCGTCAGGGGGCAGCGTGAACGGGAACGGCGGGCCGGGCGAGGACACCGGGCGGGGCACGAGCGACGGGCGGACCGCGGCGGGCGGGAGCGCCGCGGGAGCGCGGCCCGACGCGGACGGCACCCAGGGTGCGGGCGACAAGCACGGCGTGGACGGCAAGCGCGGTGCGGGTGACAGGCGCGGTGCGGGTGACAGGCCGGGCGTGGTCACCGCGCAGGGCAGTCACCTCGACGTGGACGGACTGATCGACGACCCGAAGACCAGGATCATCGTCTGCTGCGGCTCGGGTGGCGTCGGCAAGACCACGACCGCCGCGGCACTCGGGCTGCGGGCGGCCGAGCGCGGCCGCACGGTCGTCGTGCTGACCATCGACCCGGCCCGTCGGCTGGCCCAGTCGATGGGCCTGACCGAGCTGGACAACACCCCCCGCATCGTCAAGGGCGTCACGGGCGAGGGTGAGCTCCAGGCCATGATGCTCGACATGAAGCGGACCTTCGACGAGGTCGTGCTGGCCCACGCCGAACCCGGACGGGCCCAGGCGATCATGGAAAACCCGTTCTACCAGTCCCTGTCGGCCGGCTTCGCGGGCACCCAGGAGTACATGGCGATGGAGAAGCTCGGCCAGCTCCGGGCGGCCGAGGAGTGGGACCTCATCATCGTCGACACCCCGCCGTCCCGCTCCGCGCTGGACTTCCTGGACGCGCCGAACCGGCTCGGGTCCTTCCTCGACGGCAAGGTGATCCGGATACTGACCGCGCCGGCCAAGGTCGGCGGGCGCAGCGCGATGAAGTTCCTCAACGTCGGGATGGGCCTGCTCACCGGCACCCTCGGCAAGATCTTCGGCGCCCAGCTGCTGACCGACCTGCAGACCTTCGTCAGCGCGATGGACTCGATGTTCGGCGGCTTCCGCGAGCGCGCCGACCGGACGTACCAGCTGCTCAAGGCGCCGGGGACGGCGTTCCTGGTGGTGGCCGCGCCGGAACGGGACGCGCTGCGCGAGGCGGCCTACTTCGTCGACCGGCTCGCCGCCGACCGGATGCCGCTCGCCGGCCTGGTCCTGAACCGGGTACACCGGACCGGCGCTCCGCAGCTCACCGCCGAACGCGCGCTGGCGGCGGCCGAGGCCCTGGAGGAGAACGGCTCGGAGCACACCTCGCCCGAGGCCGAACTGGTCGCGGCCGGGCTGCTGCGGCTGCACGCCGAGCGGATGCAGATCATGTCGCGGGAGCGGCGCACGCGCGACCGCTTCGTCTCGGTCTACCCGGACGTGCCGATCGTCGAGGTGGCCGCGCTGCCCGGTGACGTCCACGACCTGGACGGGCTGCGCGCGATCGGCGAGCGCCTCAGCGGCACCGTGTAGCACTCCCGCACCGGGTGGCGCTCCCGCACCGGGTGGCACTGGCACACCGGGTAGCGGTTCCGCACCGGCCCTCTCCGACGCTGCTCCCCCGTAGCGTCGCCCCCGGACCGTTGCCGTACAGCTCGTGCACCGCCGTCGTCGCGTGGCCCTCGTCCTCCGCCGCGTGACTCCGGTGCTCCCGCACCGCGGGCCGCTCAGCCCGCCTGGGCGTAGTCCGTCAGTATCACACCGGTCGCGAGGGACTCCTCGTACTCGGTGCGAGCCGTCTCCAGCAGCCGCCGCCAGGACATCACCGTCGGCCGTCGGCGCAGCAGCGCACGCCGCTCGCGCTCCGTCATCCCGCCCCAGACCCCGAACTCCACCCGGTTGTCCAGTGCGTCCGCCAGGCACTCCGTCCGAACGGGACACCCACTGCACACCGCCTTGGCGCGGTTCTGCGCCGCCCCCTGGACGAACAATTCGTCCGGATCACTAGTGCGGCAGGCGGCCTGCGCACTCCAGTCGTCTACCCAGCCCATGCCGGCGCCGTCCTCTCCCGAATCGAGGCTCCCCCACGGCGGCAACGGCATATTCACCGTTGCCAGTTGAGGACGTTACGGAAGAACGACAGCTTGCAACAGCCCCTTCGGGCTCAATCTCGAATGACCCGATTGGACTATGGGTATCGGTCAGCTCACTCGTTGGAGTGATCGCAGGTCGCAAGCCTTGCCAAGAACCCCGGGGAAACTCTCGCCACGCGCGCCGTCACTGAGAGCAACCGAATATGGGGGTACAGCTGCCAACAGCTGCCTCAAAAACACTCCAGAGAGGGGCAATTCGGGCAATCCTCATCACTCACAAGAGTGAGTGATGTTGACGCACCGAAGCTGTCGCAAGCTTGTGACAAGCCTAGGCGAACACCTGCCCCTATGTACGGGATTCGGCGACGTAGGGTTCTCCCCATGGCACCGAAGCGCCCCCAGGCACCCCAGCCCCCCGGCAACCACGGAGCTCCGAGCGGCCGACGCCGCGGATCACCGCTCGACATGGCGGGGCACGGAATCAAGTTCCTGGGTGTCAGCGTGCTCTCCGGAGTCCTGCTGGCCGGCATGGCCCTGCCCGCCGTCGGCGCGCTCGGGCTGACCGCCAAGAGCACGGCGGAGAGCTTCGACAACATCCCCGACGACTTCAAGACGCCGCCGCTCACCCAGGCCACGCAGATCTTCGACGCCAAGGGCGGGCTGATCGCCAAGGTCTACGAGCGCGACCGCACGGTGCTCACCGCCGACCAGATGTCCCCGTACATGCGCCAGGCGCAGGTGGACATCGAGGACGCGCGCTTCTACGAGCACGGCGCCGTCGACCTCAAGGGCGTGCTGCGCGCGGCCGGCAAGAACGCCGAGAGCGGCACCGCCTCCCAGGGCGCCTCGACGCTGACCCAGCAGTACGTGAAGAACGTCAACGTGGAGAAGGCCGGCGACGACCAGGCCGCCGTCCTGGAGGCCCAGCGCAAGACCCTGGGCCGCAAGATCCAGGAGCTGAAGGTCGCCATCAAGCTGGAGGAGGACCTGACCAAGGACCAGATCCTCACCAACTACCTCAACATCACCTTCTACGGCCACCAGGCCTACGGGGTCGAGGCAGCCGCCCAGCGCTACTTCAGCAAGAGCAACAAGGACCTCACCATCGCCGAGGCCGCCACCCTGGCCGGCCTGGTGCAGAACCCCTCGCAGTACGACCCGGTGCGCTACCCCGAGAACACCGTGAAGCGCCGCAACGTGGTGCTCGACAAGATGGTCGAGAACAAGCACATCACCGCGGACCAGGCGAAGGAGGCGAAGGCCGCCCCGCTGGGCCTGAAGTACAAGGACCCGCAGAACGGCTGCATCACCGCCAACGCCGGCATGGGCTTCTTCTGCGACTACGTCCGGCACGTGGTCAAGCAGGACCCGGTGTTCGGCAAGAACGCCGCCGACCGGAAGAAGTTCTGGGACCAGGGCGGTCTGAACATCTACACCACGCTCGACCCGGACAAGCAGGCCGCCGCCCAGAACGCGGTGACCAGCAAGGTCAAGGTCACCGACCCGGTGTCGGCCGCCGCCACCATGATGGAGCCGGGCAGCGGCAAGATCCTGGCGATGGCCCAGACCCGCCCGTACGGCCTGGACCCGAACAAGAACCAGACCGTCGTCAACCTCAACGTCGACGCGGCGATGGGCGGCGGCAACGGCTTCCAGCCGGGCTCGACCTTCAAGCCGATCATCGCCGCCGCCGCGCTGGAGTCCGGGATCTCGCCGACCCAGGCGTACCCGTCGGAGAACCGCATCGAGTGGCCGACGATGAAGACCTGCGACGGCACCTGGAAGAACACCGAGAAGGGCGACAAGCGGTACGTCCCGAACGAGAGCAAGTCCGAGGTCGGCCCGTACGAGCTGAAGCAGGCGATGGCCCTCTCGGTCAACACCTACTTCGTCCAGATGGAGGCCGACATGGGCCTCTGCCCGGTCAAGCAGATGGCCAACAAGCTCGGCATCACCACCCGGGCCAGCGGTGACAAGCTGGACGTCGTGCCGGCCATCACCCTGGGTACCCAGGAGATGTCCCCGATGACCATGGCGAACGTCTACGCGACCTTCGCCGCCCGGGGCAAGTACTGCACCCCGATCGCGATCAACAAGATCACCACGGTGGACGGCAAGGACGTCACGGTCCCGGCGTCGAGCTGCAGCCAGGCGATGTCGGAGAGCACCGCGGACGCGCTCAACACCGTCCTGCTCAACGTGACGGAGAAGGGCACCGGCGCCTCGCTCGGTCTGGAGGACGGCCGCCAGATCGCCGGCAAGACCGGTACCACCGACAAGAAGAAGGCCGCCTGGTTCAACGGCTACACGCCGCAGCTGGCCACCGCGGTCTGGATCGGCGGCCCGGCCGGCGGCGTCGAGATGAAGAACATGAAGATCGGCGACACCTACTACGGCAGCGACGGCGTCTTCGGCGCCACCGGCCCCGGTCCGATCTGGAAGATGGCGATGGACCAGGCGCTGAAGGGCTCCGGCAAGGAGACCTTCCAGACCGTCAACATCCCGGACCCGGCTCCGAAGCCCGACCCGAACGCGACCGCTCCGGCCAGCCCGCCGGCCGCCCCGCCGAACGGTGACGCGGCCGCGGCCGGCGGGAACCCGGGCGGGAACCCCGGGGGCAACCCCGGGGGCAACCCCGGGGGCAACCCGGGCGGGGCCAACAACGCCGGCGGGATGATCGGCGGCGGGTTCACCCTCCCGCCGGGGATCATCGGCGGCGGGAACGGCAATGGAAACGGCAACGGGAACGGCGGCCGGCACTGACCGGCCCGCCACCCGGGCACTGAGAGGGGCGCCCTCCGAGCGATCTGCTCGGAGGGCGCCCCTCTTGATGGGTGCGGTCCCGTGGGCGCTCTGCCGTGGGCGCGGTCGCGCGTCCCGCGTTTCGCGGTCGCGTGGGCGCCCGCCCTGTGCGGGCCGTCAGCCGGTGAGCGCCGCCTTGACCGCGGCGGCCACCCGGCCGCCCTCGGCCAGACCGTCCACCTTCGGCTTCACCAGCTTCATCACGGCACCCATGCCCTGCGGGCCGGTCGCACCGCTCTCGGCGACGGCGGCGGCCACGATCGCCGCCAGCTCCTCGTCGGAGAGCTGCTTGGGCAGGTAGCCGGCCAGCAGCTCGCCCTCGGCCCGCTCCCGGGCGGCCTGCTCCGTCCGGCCGGCGGCATCGAACGCCTCGGCCGCCTCCCGACGCTTCTTCGCCTCGCGGGCCAGCACCTTCAGCACCTCGGCATCCGAGAGCTCCCGCTTCTCCTTGCCGGCCACCTCCTCACTGGTGATGGCGGAGAGCGTCAGCCGGATGGTGGCCGAACGCAGCTCGGCCCGATCCCTGATGGCCGCCGTGAGGTCCTCGTGCAACTGCTCCTTGAGCGTGGTCATGGCCCAGAGTCTCCCACCTGCGACGTTCGGCTGCCCGCCATTAACACCGGAGCCCGCGCCCGTGGCCGCCGCAGCGGGCTCCTCGCGCCCGCTTCGTGACTTCTTGCCGTGGTTGCACGACCGACCAACGGGCGACCGGCCCGGTGCCGCTCCCCCCGGGGGCCCGCGCCACCCCTTCGGCCCCGGCGCGCTCCGCCTGGAACCGCTCACCACCGGCGGGCCCGGAGCCCCCGGCCCGGTACGAGCTGCCGCACCACCCCGAGGACCTCACCCGGTGACGGGGGCGGTCCCGGCCGGAGCTGCCCGCCGGCGTCCGCGTCGACGCGGAACAGCTGACCGCCGCCCGGACCGCGCCGCCGCCCACCCGCCACTGGTCCCGCGGATCGGCCCGGACGGCGCGGCCGCCCCGTTGCCGGCCGACGGCGACCAGCTCGTCCCCACCCTCGCCCGTGACACCATCGCGCTGTTCACCGGCCCCTTCGCCCACCGGGTCCGGGAGTGCGGCGCCCACGACCTCTCCCCGGTCTTCGTCGACACCTCACGGCCCGGCCGGCGCCGCTGGTGCTCGACGGAGCGCTGCGGCAACCGGTACGAGGTCCGCGCCCTCCGGGCCCGACGCGACCGGGCCGACGGGCCGGAGCCGGCCGGGCAGCCGGCCCCCGACGCCGGGCCGAATGCCCCCGCCGCGGGGGCATTCGGCCCACGGTGGCGTGTCCCCGCGCACCGACCGGACGTTCACCGGCTGATCCACCGTCTGAGAGCATGGAACGATGCGACCGCTGTACTCCGTCCCCCTCGGAATCGCCGCCACCGGCGCCGCCTGCCTCGCCTACTCCGCCGGGTACGAGGTCCGTTCCTTCCGGCTCCGCCGGGTCGAGGTGCCCGTCCTGCCCAAGGGCGCCCGCCCCCTGCGGGTACTCCAGGTCTCGGACATCCACATGGTGAGCGGCCAGGGCAAGAAGCAGCGCTGGCTGCAGAGCCTCGCCGGGCTCCGCCCCGACCTGGTGGTCAACACCGGCGACAACCTCTCCGACCCGCTCGGCGTCCCCGCCACGCTCGACGCGCTCGGGCCGCTGATGGACTTCCCCGGCGTCTACGTCTTCGGGTCGAACGACTACTACGGCCCGGCCCGCAAGAACCCGGCCCGCTACCTCCAGGCGATGCGCAGCGGCGCCCACGGGATGAACAACCCGGACGGCACCGCGCGCCGCGGGATCACCGGCGCCGTGCACAACCCGTGGGAGAAGCTGCGCGACGGCTTCGACGCGGCCGGCTGGCTGGACCTCACCAACACCCGGGGCCGGCTGAACATCGGCGGCCTCGACCTCGAATTCACCGGCCTGGACGACCCGCACATCCGCCGCGACCGCTACAGCGAGGTCACCGGCGGCCCGTCCGCCGACGCCGACCTCTCGCTGGCCGTCGTGCACGCGCCCTACCTGCGCGTCCTGGACGCCTTCACCGCCGACCGCTACCCGCTGATCCTGGCCGGCCACACCCACGGCGGCCAGCTCTGCGTCCCCTTCTACGGCGCCCTGGTCACCAACTGCGACATCGACTCCAAGCGGGTCAAGGGCCTCTCCACCCACCAGGCGGGCGGCCGCCGCGCGTTCCTGCACGTCTCGGCCGGCTGCGGCACCAACCGCTACACCCCGGTCCGCTTCGCCTGCCCGCCCGAGGCCACCCTCCTCACCCTCACCCCCTCCCGCTGACCTGCGGCGGAGGCCCGCCGGGAATCGGATTTCGTCTCTCGGCAAGCGTCCGGTAGAGTTCTACTCGTTGCGAAGGAAACAGAGCAACAAACCGCAGGACCGGGGTGTGGCGCAGCTTGGTAGCGCGCTTCGTTCGGGACGAAGAGGCCGTGGGTTCAAATCCCGCCACCCCGACCCAGTAGGACCAGCTCAGGGCCGGTCTCCCGCCAGGGAGACCGGCCCTGACTGTTTCTCTCTCCCCGGGTTCCTCGGAGAAGTCCGGGAGGAACCCACCCGGAGGTTCTCCGGGGCGGCCGTCCCTGACCCGGCCTCAGCCGGCGGGCCGAGTGCCCCGAGCAGCGGGACCGGTGACATCGTCCGGCGGGCGGCGAGGCGCTCCTCCCGCACCTCCGTGAGGTCGGCCACAACCGCGTCCGCGCGACCGGCTGGTGCCTCGTCATCGCGCCGACCGGCTGCTTCCGGTCCCGCGACGGCCTCGACCGCGCACGCCGGGCCAGGGGCGGCCCCGCCCGGATCCGGCGCCACGAAGGCCCCGGCCGTCCGGCGGTCTCCTGACCGGTGGGCAGGCCCGGGTGGGCAGTGCGCCGACGGTCAGCGGGTCGGGGCGGCGGGGTGGGGGACGACGGTGACGACGGTGGAGCAGGAGGCGCTGTCGGGGCCCTGGTGGAGGGTCACGCCGATGCGGTCGCGGCCGGCCGGGTCGCGGGGCAGTCGGGCGGCCTCGACCAGGCAGGGCTCGTCGAGCTCGACGTAGCTGGTGAAGACGCACTCCATGGCGACCGCCAGGACGGGGGCCGGCGGGCAGAGGGCCTGGGCGGCCTGGCGGCAGGCGTCGAGGAGCAGGGCGCCGGGCACGTGGTCGACGGGGTGGTCGAAGTAGACCGGGTGGGAGGTGTCGACCCGCAGCTGCCAGCGCCGGGGGTGGTCGGTGGCGGAGAGGGCGATGTCCTGCGCGGTGGCGGCGTCGGGTCTCGCGGTGCGTATCGAGGGCCCCGGCGGCAGGGCGCGCGCCATCATCTCGGCGGCGTCGCCGCGCTCTCCGCGCAGCCGCCGGTAGATGGCCGGGGCCTGGACGGTGAAGCGGGTCTGGGCGGTGGCGAGCGGTTCGCCGGCCCGGCTGATCATGTAGGACAGCGTGAGGGCGCAGACCCGGTTGCCGCGCCGGACCACGTCCTGGCAGACCACGTCCAGCCGGACGTCGTCCCAGTCCTGGTCGGCGGGGTGGTTGACCAGGAGCAGCTCGGGAACCAGCGCGAAGCTGAAGCGGTCCCAGACGAGGTGGTGCCCGATCGGGACGTCGAAGGCGGCGTGGGAGAGCAGCGGGAAGCTCTGCCGGACCGTCTCCACCAGGAGCATCGGGTCGTACAATCCGCCGTCGGCCCGCTCGCGGGGCCAGCGGGCGGTCACCCGGTGGGTGTCGGGCCCGGTGGGCTCCCAGCCGGTCAGCAGCACTTCGTCGGCCGCGCGCTTGTGGACGAGTTCCTTGGGCACGGTGGTCGCAGCGGTGATGGTGCTGCCGGTGTCTGTGCGATACATGTGTGCACTCCCCCAGAATGGCCACTGGCGTGGTTGGTGGAGCCTCCGTTGTGTACGCCGGGCCCCGCTGCAAATAACGTAGAGGTCGTTCTTTTTGTTTGTCGAGGAGTTTGGAGCCACTGTGACGCGAGCGAAGCAGGACCGAGCCGTACGCACCCGCGGGACGATCCTGCGGGCTGCCGCACAGGTCTTCGACGAGTACGGCTTCAGCGGTTCGAGTGTCAACAAGATCATCACACAGGCGGGCACCACCCAGGGCGCAATGTACTTCCACTTCCGGTCCAAGGAGGAACTGGCCAAGGCGGTGATGGACGAGCAGGCCGCCGACCTGGAACTACCGGCACAACCGGCCGGACTGCGCCAGCTCCTCGACCTCAACCTGTACCTGGCCGACGAGCTGCGGGACAACGTGCTGCTGCGCGCGGGCGTGACGCTCGCCGTCGAGCAGGGCCAGCTCGGCCTGCGCGACTTCCGCCCGTACGAGATGTGGGCCGAGCAGTTCTGCGCCGAGCTGGAGGAGGCCCGCAAGGCCGGTGAGCTGCTGCCCGACGTCGACTCGGCGGAGTTCTCCCAGGTCCTGGTCGGGGCGTACACCGGCACGCAGGTCATGTCCCACCTGCGCAGCAACCGCGCCGACCTGCCGGAGCGGATCGCCCGGCTCTGGTGGTACCTGCTGCCCGGCATCGCCACCGCCCCGGTCGTGGAGACGCTGCGGGGCGTCCTGGCGGAGCGCGGGCACCGGGCATGACCGGGCCCGCCATCCTGCTGACCGGAGCCGGCGGCTTCATCGGCTCGGCGGTGCTCGCCGCACTGCGCGACCGGCCCGGGGCCGGCCCGGTCCGGGCCCTCGCCCGCTCCGCGGCACCGCCCGGGACGGTCCGGGTCGCGGCGGACCTCGCCGACCCGGCGACGCTGCGCGGCGCGGCCGAGGGCGCCGACGTCCTGGTCCACCTCGCCGCCGCGGTCTCCGGCGACGAGGAGTCCTGCGCGGCGGTCAATGTGCACGGCACCCGGGCCCTGCTCGCGGAGGCCGCGCGGGCGGGCGTGGGCCGGATCGTCCACCTCTCCACCACCGCCGTGTACGGCCCCGGCCCGCACCGGGGCATCGACGTGGACGCGGTGGCGCCGGCCCCCGTCTCGGCGGCCAGCCGGACCAGGCTGACCGGGGAGCGGGCGGCGCTCGACGCCGGCGCGGTGGTGCTGCGCGCGCCGCTGGTGCTGGGCGCGGGGGACCGCTGGGTCGTGCCCTGCCTCGCCGAACTCACCCGCCGGGTACCGGCCCGCTGGGACGGCGGCGCCGCCCGGCTCTCGCTGGTCGCGGTGGAGGACCTGGCCCGGCTCGTCGCCGGACTGGCCGTCGGCCCGGCCCCGGCCCCGGGTGGGGTCCACCACGCCGGCCACCCCGAACCCGTCCGCGGCGGCGCCCTGTTGGACACCCTCGCCGAGCACGGGGTGCTCGCGCCCACCCCCGGCCCGGACTGGTCCTGGGAGCAGTGCGTGGCCGAACTCCGGCGGGTGCCGGGGGTGTTCAGCGAGCGGCAGTTCGCGCTGCTGGCACAGGACCACTGGTACCGCAGCGCGGAGATCTGGCAGCTGGCGGACGTCGACCCCGGACCGGGACCGCTGCACCGGCTCGCCGCGGCCGCCCCCTGGTACCGGGAGCACCTCGCCCGGATCGGCGCCCCGGCCACCGAACAGAGTTCCGGGAGAGTTGCCAAAGCTGCAAGCGGATGACGGGTGAGCGGTGCGTATGCGGCCCGCTCCGCGTAGCGTCAGGACTCCGTCGGATCGGCTCGGACCGACCCAGGGGTCCCGGCCTCTCCGCCCACCCCGCTCCGCCCGCTCGAAGGAGCCACCCCCGCTCATGCGGTTCGTCAGTCCCCCGCTCCAGGCCGTGGAGCCGGTGCCGACGCTCGGCCGGCGCGCCCGAGCAGCCCTCCCCACCGGCGGTGGGCGATGAAACAGGAACGGGCCCAGCACACCCGACGGGCCCTGTTACGGGCCGCCGCCGGTGAGTTCGACCGGCACGGGTACGCGGGCACCTCGCTCTCCCGGGTCAGCCGGGCGGCCGGCGTCACGATGGGCGCGCTGACCTTCCACTTCCCCACCAAGGCCAGCCTGGCGGACGCGGTCCGCGCGGATGCCATCACGCTCACCCGGGCGGCGGTCGGAACCGCCGCGGGCGGCGAGGGCGGCGGCACCCCGGGCGAGGGCACTCCCGCCCGCGACGGGCCTGACGGGCCCGGCGGGCCCGACGGCACCGGTGAGGTGGCACGGCTGACCGACGTGCTCACCCGGCTGCTCCAGGACGAGCCCAGCGTCAGCGCCGCGGCCAGGCTGGCCTGGGAACAGCCCGGATCGGCCGACAACTGGTACGCCAGCTGGCTCCCCGTCCTGCGCGGACACCTGGCGCGGCAGCCGTCCCGGGTGCCCCCGCAGCGGGCCGACGGGCCGGGCCCCGAAGCGCACGGGGCCGACGGTCCCGACCCCCAGGAGTGGGAGGCCCGGGCAGCGGCCGCCGACGCGCAGGACCTCGAAATCCTGGTGCACTGCCTCGTGGTGGGCTCGGAGGCACTACGGCGCGGCGTCGTCCCGGTGGGCGGGGAGACCGCCCCCGGCGGGGAGGAGCTCCGGCAGCGGCTGCGCAGGCTCTGGCACCGCACGCTGGCCGGTCCCTCCGCCTGACGCCGGACCACCTCGGGCCGCCGGCATCGGACCACCGCTGCCGACGCACCGCCGCCCACCCGCCGCCGTGCACCCGCTTCGAGCGCCCGGGTGGTCGTCCCCGGTACGGTCCGAGGGGTGGCGCGGCCCGTCGGCACGCGCTCGGCGATGGCAGGTGCGCGCCGGGGCTTGCACAACCCGGCACACGAACTTGTCAGAATCGTGCCAGGGCTCTGTCCGAAGTCCAAAACAAAGCGATCGTTCGCTATTCTTCCCGGGACGGCATCGCACGGCACCTCACGATCCCGGGGAGCTCACATGGACGCGCAACACCTGCCGCCGGCCGGCGAAGCAACGGTCTCCCGGTTCGCCGAGCAGGTCTTCGCCCACCTGCCCCGGATAGACCAACGCCGCTGGGCCCACGCCTATCTGCGCGGCCTGCTCACCGCACCGGGCCGCAAGTCACTGTCGAACATGGCCACCAGCCTCACCACGAGCCGGACGGCCGCGCTCTCGCTGCAGCAGTTCATCAACGGCAGCCCCTGGGACTGGCGCCCGGCCCGCCGCGCCCTGGCCCGGCTCACCACCACCGGCGCCCGGCCGGTCCGTGCCTGGACCGCCACCCTGGCGGTGATCCCCAAACGGGGTGACCAGGCGGTGGGCGTCCACCGCCGCTTCGTCCCGGAGTTCGGCCGCACCATCAAGTGCCAGGCGGCGGCCGGGATGTTCATCGCCACCGACCGGCACGCCGTACCGGTGGACTGGTCGCTGCTGCTCGACACCGACTGGACGGAGGACCAGGGCCGTCGCGCCCGCGCCCGGATCCCGGACTCCGTCACCCCGCGCCCGGCGGACCGGACGGTGCTCGACATGGTCGACCGGCTGGCCGCCCACCTCCCCGTCGCCCCGCTGGTCGCGGACCTCACGGTGGTCGAGGAGCTGCCGCCGCTGATGTCCGCGCTCGCCCGCCGGGGCGTCCCGTACCTGCTGGAGGCCCGGCCCCACCAGGCCGTCCGCCCCGTCCTCCAGGCGACCACCGGCCGGTTCGGCCGGATCCAGCAGGACGCGGTGGCGGTCGAGACGCTGTTCCCGCGCCAGCGGCCGCGCACGCCCGGCGGCCCGCAGCCGACGCTGCGCTGCGTCCCGGTCCTGACACCCGGCGCCCAGGGTGCGCCCGTCCACCGGCTCTGGGTGCAGGACGCCCGCGACGGCAGGCCCCGGCGGTACTGGCTGACCAACCTCACCGACGACGCTCCCGCCGTCCTCGCCCTGCTCGGTACCGCGACGACCACCCGGGACGCCGTGGACCGGCTCGGCGCCGACTTCGGCCTGCTGGACTTCTCCGGCCGTTCCTATCTCGGCTGGCACCACCACATGACGATGGTCTCGGCCGCGTACGCGCTCGGCCACGACCGGCCGGACCTCACCGGGATGCCGTCGCGGGAGGTCTTCCGCACCTCCGCCTGACCGGCATCTGCCCGGCCCCGCACAGCAGCGCGGGGCCGGGCGGGGGCCGCCGCGGCCGGGGCGCCCTACGCCGCCAGCGCCGAGGCCTCCGCCTCCCGCGCCGCCGCGACCATGCCCGCCAGTGCGGCCCGGCTCGCCCCGAGGACCAGCATCTGCCGGTCCAGCACCGCCAACCGGCGTTCGAGCACCTCCAGCACGCACGAGTCCACGGTGTCCTCGCCGCTCACACAGGGCAGCACATCGCGGATGGCGCTGGTCGAGAGCCCCGCCCCCAGCAGCGCCCGGATCCGGCGGACCACCACCGCCGCCTCGGCGCCGTACCGGCGGTGACCGCCCTCGCGCCGACGGCTCTCCAGCAGCCCCTGCTCCTCGTAGTACCGCAGCAGGCGCACGCTGACCCCGGTCTGCGCCGACAGCTCACCGATCCGCATGTGACCCTCCGAACGCGCGCCGACGCCTCGCACACCGGAGGCGATTGTAACGCGGCGGGCCCCGGCCGACCGGCGGATCGCAGCCGGACGAAGCGGCCGGATCCCTTCCGTGGCCGCCGATCTGACACCGCGTCGGCACCTGCCGCCGGCGGGCGGTGCTGCTGTCAGAAGAGGCCCGGGAGGTCGGTGCGGGCGGTGATCCCGAGCTTGGGGTAGGCCTTGTAGAGGTGGTGGCCGACCGTGCGCGGGCTGAGGAAGAGCTGGGCCGCGATGTCGCGGTTGGTGAGCCCCCGCGCGGCCAGCCGGGCGATCTGCAGCTCCTGCGGGGTGAGGGCCGCCAGCGGCCCCTCGGGTGCGTCGGCGCGGGCCGGGGCGCCGGCTCCGGTGGCGGTGAGCTCGGTACGCGCGCGATCCGCCCAGGGGTGGGCGGCGAGCAGCTCGAACGTCTCCAGGGCCGCGCGCAGATACGGGCGGGCCTCCGTGCGGCGGCGTTCACGGCGCAGCCACTCGCCGTGGAGGAGCGCGGTGCGGGCCTGCTCGAAGGGACGGTGGGTGCCGTCGTGGAGGTCCAGGGCCGCGCGGTAGGCGGATTCGGCGAGTTCGTCCGGCCCGAGCAGTGCCTGACAGCGCAGCCGCAGCGCCTCGGCCCAGGGCACGGCGGCGGCGCCGGCCCAGCGGGCGAAGCGCTCGTACGGGCCGGCGGCGCGTCCGGGATCGCCGAGCCGCGCGACGGCCTCGACCAGGTCGGGGACGGCGCGGGTGGCGGCGACGTGGTGCCGGTAGGGGCCGGTGGTGAGCGCCTGGAGGCGCTCGGCGGCGTCGGCGGCGCGGCCCCGGCCGAGGTCGAGCAGGGCGAGCGCCCATTGCGCCCAGGGCTCGCCGGGCGCGGCCGCGGCGGTGCCCGTCCCGGTACCCGTGCCGGGGCCGCCGCCGGTGAGCGCCGTCGCCGTCCGCGCGGTCGCGGTGAACTCGGCGCACTCCTGCTCCGCGCCGCGCAGTGCGGCCAGGAACCCGAGCAGGGCGCTGAGTTGGCTGACCCACTGGTGCTGCCCGGTGTCCCGGGCCAGCGCCAGCGCCTCGGTGGCGGTGACCTCGGCGTCGCGGTGCCGGCCGTGGAAGAGTTCCGCCTCGGCGAGGAAGAACTGCAGGGTCGGCAGGACCCCGACGGTCCCCTTGGACCGGGCCTCGGCGACGAGTTCGGCGGCGAGTTCGACCGTTTCGGCGTCCCGGCCGAGCACCAGCGTCACCCCGCACAGCTGGACCAGGTCGCTCGGCGTCTCGGCGCCCGCCCGGCGGGCCGCCGCCGCGGTGTCGCGGGCGGCGGGCAGCGGCGCGGCGGGGCCGCCCAGCGCGGGCAGGACGGCGGCCGACAGGTGGCGGGCGAGCGGGGTGAGCGGCTCCCCCTCGGCCAGCGGGAGCGCGGCGAGCCGGTCGAGGACGGTGATCACCGGCTCCTCGCCGGCGTACCAGGCCGCATGGAAGGCCTGGAGCAGCATCCGGGCGGCGTGCGGCGGCTCGATGTCGGTGGCGGCCGCGTCCAGCAGCAGCCGGTAGGCCGCCGGGTAGGAGCCGCGCCAGAAGTGCGCGGTGGCCCGGACCTGGTCGAGCAGGGCATGTGCGAAGACGCTGTCCGTCCGCGCCCCGGCCCGCTCGGCGAGCGCCTCGGCCTGCGCCAACTTGCCCTCCTCGGTGGCCGCTTCGGCCGCCAGCACCAGACGCCGGGTGGCGCCGTCACGGTCGGGGGTGAGCCGGGCGGCGCGCTCGTACGCGGTGGCGGCGCCGCCGTGCGCGCCCCGGGTCTCGGCGCGGACGGCGGCGCGCTCCAGGGCGTCGGCGAGGTCGGCGTCGGGCGCGGTGGCGGCGAGGGCCAGGTGCCAGGTCCGGCGGTCGCCTTCCTCCAGCGCCCCGCCGATCGCCCGGTGGGCCGTCAGACGGTGCTGCAGTGGCGCGCGGTGCAGGATCGCGGCGCGCAGCAATGGGTGCCGGAACGCGAGCCGGCGGTCACCGGTCAGGGTGACCAGGCCCGCCTCCTCGGCGGGGGCGAGGTGCTCGGCGGTCGCCCCGAACGCGGCGGCCGCCGCCAGCACGACGTCGAGGTCGCCGTTCTCCTCGGCGGCGGCGACCAGCAGCAGGTTCTGGGTGGCCGGGGGCAACCCGGTGACCTGGCCGTGGAAGGCGATCTGCAGGCGGCTGGTGAGCGGCAGCACGCCGGGGGCGGCGGCCGGCTCCCCGGCGGCCGACCCGTCGACCGAGAGGGGCAGTTCGGTGAGCGCCAACGGATTGCCGGCGGACTCGGCGAGCAGCCGGCGGCGGACCTCACCGGTCAGGGCGGCCGGGGCCCGGGCGTCGAGCAGCCGGGCGGCGGCGGGCTCGGCGAGCCCGGCCAACCGGATTTCGGGCAGCCGGAGTTCGAGCAGACCGGTCGACGGCAGATCGCCCCCGGCGCCGCCGCCCGCCTCCCGGGTGGCGAGCAGCAGGGCGACGCCCTCCGCCTGGAGCCGCCGGGCGGCCAGCAGCAACGCGTCCAGCGAGGCCCGGTCCAGCCACTGCACATCGTCCACGACGCACAACAGGGGCTGATCGGCGGCGAGTTCGGCGAGCAGGCCGAGGGTGGCGAGCCCCGCGAGCAGCCGGTCGCCACTGGCCCCGGCGGTCGGGGTGGCCTCCGTCAGCCCGAACGCGCCCTCCAGGGCCCGCCGTTGCGGACCGGGCAGCGCGGCGAGCCGGTCCAGGCCGGGCGCGAGCAGCAGGCTGAGCCCGGCGAACGGGAGTTCGGCCTCGTACTCGACGCCGGTCGCCCGGATCACCCGGAACGCGCCGCCGGCCGCCGCCACCGCGTACTCCAGCAGCGCGGTCTTGCCGATCCCGGGCTCGCCGCGCAGCACCAACACCCCGCTGCGGCCGCCCTTCGCGCCGTCGAGCAGCGCGTCGACGACGGCCAGCTCCTGTTCCCGTCCGTAGAGCTTCCCCATTCTCCGACCCTACTGGCGCGGGCTGCCCACGGGTTCCGCGGCGCTGCCCGATGCCCTACCTATCCGTGACAGATTCGCCGTCCGCGCACCCTCCGTACCTTCATGAGCAGCGGGAACGCCCCGCCGAACCACCCGGCAGGACAAGGGAGAAGACGATGACCGGTCTTCAGCAGCGCGACCCTCAGCAGCGCGACCTCGGGCAGGCCGACGCCGGGCAGCCCGACCTTCAGCGGCTCGCCGAGCGCTACCTCGCCGTCTGGAACGAGGCCGACCCGGCCGCCCGGCGCGCGCTGGTCGACGAGGTGTGGGCCGAGGACGGCCGCTACACCGACCCGCTGGCCGCCGTCACCGGCCGGGACGGCGTCGACGCGCTGATCGGCGCGGCCCAGGCGCAGTTCCCCGGCCTGGAGTTCACCCTCGGCCCGGTCGACGCGCACCACGACATCGCCCGGTTCACCTGGAACCTCGGACCGGGCGGCGGGGAGCCCCTGGTGGTCGGGTTCGACGTGCTGGTGGCCGGCCCGGACGGCCGGATCGCCTCGGTGTACGGCTTCCTGGACCGTGTCCCGGGCGCCTGAGCCGCCGCCCCGGGCGGCGGGGGGCGGGCCGACCTGCCCGCCCCGCCCCGCCCCGCCCCCTCCCCCGCTCCCGCCCCGCCCCGCCCCGCCGAGGAGAGCCCGAGATGAGCACCGCCCTGCACGCCCGCCCGGTCCCGGCGAAGGCCGCGGCGCCCTCCGCCCGGGGCCTGCTGCCGGTCGTCCTGACCGCCACCTTCATGACCGCCCTCGACGTCTTCGTGGTCAATGTCGCCGTCCCCTCCGTCCAGGCCGATCTGGGCGCCGGCCCGGCCGCCGTCCAGTGGGTGATCGCCGGCTTCGGCCTGGCGCTGGCCGCCGGGCTGATCACCGCCGGCCGGCTGGGCGACCGGTACGGACGGCGCCGGGTGTTCGCCCTCGGCCTGGCCCTGTTCACGCTCGCCTCGGCCGGCTGCGGCCTGGCCCCGACGGCCGCCGCCCTGGTCGGCGCGCGGATCGCGCAGGGTCTGGCGGCGGCACTGATGGGCCCGCAGGTGCTGGCCATCCTGCGGACGGCGTTCAGCGGCGCGGCGCAGGCCCGGGCGTTCGCGATGTACGGGTTGACGATGGGCGTGGGGGCGGTGTTCGGCCAGCTGATCGGCGGCGCGCTGATCCGCGCGGACCTCTTCGGCCTGGACTGGCGCAGCTGCTTCCTGCTCAACCTGCCGGTCGGCCTGGCCGCCCTGGCCCTGGTCCGCCGCTGCCTGCCGGAGTCCCGCGCCCCGCACCGCCCCGGTCTGGACCCGGTGGGCGTCCTGCTGGTCACCGTCGCGCTGACCGGCCTGGTGCTGCCGCTGATCCAGGGCCGTGAGGCGGGCTGGCCGCTCTGGACCTGGCTCTGCCTGGGTGGCGCGGTCGTCCTGCTCGCCGGCTTCGCCGTCCACCAGCACCGGCACACCGGTTCGCCACTGGTCGACACCGGGCTCTTCCGGAACAGGGCCTTCGCCGCCGGTCTGCTCGCCCAGCTCGTGTTCTGGCTCGGCCAGGCGTCGTTCTTCCTGGTGCTCGCCCTGCACCTGCAGCAGGGCCGGGGCCTGGACGCGCTCGGCGCCGGCCTGGTCTTCACCGCGATCGGTGCCGGCTACCTGCTCACCTCCACCGCGGCGCACCGCTTCGCCGCCCGGCTCGGCCGCCGGGTGATCGCGATCGGCGGGCTGCTGATGGCCGCCGGGCTGGGCCTGCTCGGCCTGGCCGTCCACGCCGGCGGGACGACCGGCAGCGTCTGGTGGCTGGCCCCCGGCCTGTTCGTGGACGGGCTCGGGATGGGCCTGGTGATCGCCCCGGTGACCACCCTCGTGCTGGCCTCGGTCGAGCCCCGGCTGGCCGGTTCGGCGGCGGGGCTGCTGGCCACCGTCCAGCAGGTGGCCGGGGCGCTCGGGATCGCGCTGATCGGCATCGTCCACTACGGCGCCGGCGACCCGGCCACCGCCTTCGGGCGCAGCGTGGGCGCGCTGGCGGTACTGGAGTTGCTGCTGGTGGGTCTGGTGCGGCTGTTGCCCCGCCGGACGGTCTGAGCGCGGGTACGGCGGGGGCGGGTGGGCCGGTCACGGTCCGCCCGCCCGTTCCGTTCTCTCCCCCCGATCGGGTTGGATGGGTGGATGAGCGAGGAGAAGAGCGCCGTTCCGGCGTGGGAGCAGCGGTTCAGGGCGGCCCGGGTTTCGCTTCCGGACTGGGCGGAGGACGCCCCCGACCGGGCGCTGTACGTGTCCAACGCCACCGGTACCTACGAGGTGTACGCCTGGGACCGGGCCGGCGACGCCCACCGGCAGGTCACCGACCGGCCGAACGGCACCACCGACGCCGAGCTGTCGCCCGACGGCGCGTGGATCTGGTGGTTCGACGACAACGACGGCGACGAGTTCGGGATCTGGCGCCGCCAGCCGTTCGCGGGCCGCCCGGACGGTCCCGGGGGCCCCGACGAGGAGGCCGTGCCCGGCCTGGCCGCCTCCTACTCGGCGGGCCTGGCCCTCGGCCGGGACGGCACGGTGGTGGTCGGCCGCTCCACCGACGAGCACGGCACCACCCTGCACCTGCGCCGCCCGGGCGCGGCGGAGGCGGAGGAGATCTACCGGCACGAGGAGTACGGCGGCGTCGGCGACCTCAGTTACGACAGCGCCCTGCTGGCCGTCGACCACACCGAGCACGGCGACGCGATGCACTCGGCGATCCGGATCGTCCGGCTCTCCGACGGCGCGACCGTCGCCGAGCTGGACGAGGTCACCGGCCGCGCCGAGCCGCGCGGGGTCGCCTGCCTCGGTTTCGCGCCGGTCGACGGTGACACCCGGCTGCTGGTCGCCCACCAGCGCACCGGCCGCTGGGAGCCGATGATCTGGGACGTGGCCACCGGGGCCGAGACCGCGCTGGCGCTGCGCGACGAGCAGGGCCGCGAGCTGCCCGGCGACGTCTCGGCCCAGTGGCGCCCCGGCGCCCGCGCCCTGCTGGTCGAGCACGAGTACGAGGCACGCAGCGAGCTGTTCTCGTACGCCCTCGACACCGGGGTGCTGAGCCGGCTGGAGACCCCGCGCGGCACCGTCGGCGGCGCGACCGCCCGCCCGGACGGCACGGTGGAGTTCCTCTGGTCCTCCGCCGCCGAGCCGTCCGCCGTCCGCTCCACCGCCGGCACGGTGGTCCTGCGGGCGCCGGGCGCGGTGCCGCCGGGTTCGGTGCCGGTCGAGGACATCTGGGTGGACGGCCCCGGCGGCCGGGTGCACGCGCTGGTCCAGCGCCCGGCCGGGGACGGCCCGTTCCCGACCGTCTTCGACATCCACGGCGGGCCGACCCACCACGACAGCGACTCCTTCGCCGCCGGGCCGGCCGCCTGGCTGGACCACGGCTTCGCGGTGGTGCGGGTCAACTACCGCGGCTCCACCGGCTACGGCCAGGCCTGGACGGACGCGCTGCGCGAGCGGGTCGGGCTGATCGAGCTGGAGGACATCGCCGCCGTCCGCGCCTGGGCGGTGGAGAGCGGGCTCGCCGACCCGGAGCGGCTGGTGCTCACCGGCGGCTCCTGGGGCGGCTACCTCACCCTGCTGGGCCTCGGCGTGCAGCCGGAGTCCTGGACCCTCGGCGTCGCCGCCGTCCCGGTCGCCGACTACCTGACGGCGTACGACGACGAGATGGAGGCGCTGAAGTCGCTGGACCGCACGCTGTTCGGCGGCACGCCCGCGGAGGTGCCGGAACGCTGGACCGCCTCCTCCCCGCTGACCTACGTCGAGCAGGTGCGGGTGCCGGTCTACATCAGCGCCGGGGTGAACGACCCGCGCTGCCCGATCCGGCAGATCGAGAACTACGTGGAGCGGCTGGCGGCGCTGGGCACGCCGCACGAGGTCTACCGCTACGACGCCGGGCACGGCTCGCTGGTGGTGGAGGAGCGGATCAAGCAGCTGCGGCTGGAGATCGACTTCGTCCGGCGGCACCTGGGCGACGGGCGGGCCGGGACGGCGCGGGCGGACCAGGGCGACGGGGGGACCGGGTGAGACGGCTGCTGACCCTCCTGGGGGTGGGGGTGGCCGGAGCACTCGTGCTCACCGGCTGCTCGGGTCAGGACAGCGGCGACGCGGCCTGCCCGCCGCCGCTGTCGCCGTCCACGCAGCCGACGGCGCCGGCGACGACGGGCACCGCGAGCCCGTCGTCGCCGGCGGGCACCGGCACCGGCTCCGGCACCGCGACGGGGAACCCGGCCGTCCGGGCGGTCTTCCGCGCCGCCAGCACGGCGGGGGCCCCGGGGATCGCGGGGCTCGCGGGGCTCGCGAATCTCGCGGAGGCCGGTGACGGGACGATCGTGCTCGCCGGGTCCAAGTCGTCCGGTTCCAAGGGGTCGAAGGGCTCCAAGGGCGGGCGCGGCACCCGCCACCACACCGACACCTACGACTCGGACGACGACAACGGGAACGGGAACGGGAACGGCAGCAGCCGGTGCACCAACCCGCCACCGACGGTCTCCCCGTCGTCCTCGTCGTCCGGTACGCCCCACCCGACGCCGACAGCCGTCGCGCCGTCGACCCCGGTGGTGCCGACGGCACCCGTGCTGCCGTCCAAGCCGGGCGTCCCGCCGGTGAAGCCGACCCGCTGACCCCCCGCGGGCTGCCGGGCAACTACTCCAGGACCGGGTCCAGCCCGAGGGCCCGGTCCTGCTCGGCCTCCGCCTCGCGGCGCACCAGGCGGAACCACATGAAGACGACGAAGCCGCCGAAGACGAACCATTCCAGGGTGTACCCGAGGTTCTGGAACGCGCGCAGGGTGAGGCCGTTGCCGCCCTGCGGCTGCACGGTCGGCACCTGGGTCAGCCCGGCCGGCACGGTGTCCGCGGACACCCAGCCGTCGTACCAGCCGTCGTAGGACAGCTTGTTGACGAGCGAGGCCGTGTTGATCGTGCCGAGCTGTCCGGCCGGGAGCCCGCCGGCCACGGCGCCGCCGCTGCCGCTGCTCTCGCCGGCCTGCAACCGCCCCGCCACCGTGACCTCGCCGGCCGGCGGCAGCGCCCCGGCGGACGCGCCCTCGGCGGGCGTGCCCGGTGCCCAGCCGCGGACGACGGCGACGGTACGGCCGTCGTCGGTGCGCAGCGGGGTGAGCACGTAGTAGCCCTGCTTGCCGTCCAACACCCGGTTGGGGACGAGCAGCTGGTGCTGTTGGTCGAAGGTCCCGGAGACCGTCACGGCCCGGCCGACGGTGTCGGTGGTGACCTGCGGACGGTCGGGGCCGAGCAGTTCGCCGAGCGGCGCGACCACTCCGGCGTCGTCCATCGACTTGCTGATCTCCTGGTGCGAGGAGACCTTGTCCTCGAACCGGCCGAGCTGCCAGGTGCCGAGCCAGACGCACACCGCCACGGCCGCGACGGCCAGCGCGGTGCCGCTCAGCCAGCGCGGAGTGAGGAGGAACCGGTACACACCCCCCACGGTAACCACTCCTCACACCTCTCCCGACCACAGGGGCCCCCGCCACGCCTCCTCGGGCCGGGTGCCGGGCCGCCCGCGCCGACGGCCCGGGAGCCGCCGGCCGCAGGGCGCGCCGACCGGGCGGGCTCCCCGCCGCGGCGGGTTCAGTCCGCCGACGGGGAGCCAGACGGCACCGGGGTCGCGGGAGCGGACGGCCCCGCGACGGGCCGCGGAGCCGTGCGGTAGACGGTGCCGGAGCAGGCACCCGGCAGGACGGCGGAGGCCGCGGCCGGGCTGCCCGGCGCCGGAGTGTGCGCGAGGGTGACGGTGGCCGGCGGCGCGCTGGGGCCGGCGGTCGGCGTGGCCGAGGGGCTCGGCACCGAGGTCGGGTCCGTCGTCGGCGTGGCGGACGCCGGGGGCGCCGCGGTCGGCGCCGCCGAGGCAGCACCCACCGGGCTGACGGCTCCCGGCGCGGCGCCCGAGGCCACCCCGACCGGCCCGTCGGACTGCCCCGCCAGGGCGGTGCCCGAACCGACGGCGCCCGACCCGCTCCGGTCGGGCGTCGCGCTGGGCGGGGCGCCGCTCGGGGCCCGGCAGCCGGCGTCCGGCACCCAGCCGAAGTCCACCCGGTACGCGGCCTGCGGCGCGAGCAGCAGGCCGGGGCCGTCCGCGTCGGCCGGGCGCGGGGCGGGCAGTTCGGTCGCCGGATCACCCGCCGTGTGGTCGGTCACCCGGATCCGGGCGGCGTCCGTCCCGGTGGCCCCGGTGACGGCCACGGAACCCGGCCCGCCGAGCCGGCAGGTGCGCGCCGAGGTGTTGACGACCGTGAAGTACCCGTAGATCCGCCCGTCGCCGTCGGCCGCGCCGACCTTGGCCGCCCCGTGTCCGAGGTCGCCCCGGAGGCAGAGCGGCACGGGTGCGCCGGAGCCGCCGCCGGTGCTGGACGCGGTGGCCGGGGCGGGCACCCCCCCGCCCGTGGTGGCGCTGCCGGCCTCCGGGCGGGGCGGGGCGCTCACCGACCCGGACGGGCTGCCGGTGCCGGTGGTCCCGCTCGCGCCGGGGTGCGGCGGCCAGTTCGGGTCCACGGCCGCGCTGCCGGACGGGCTGCCCATCGCGGTGGCCGAGGGCGACCCGCCCTGCGCGCCGGGCGTGCCGGGGCCGCCGGAGAGTCCGAGGTGGTCGTCGTCGTGCAGGGCCGGCAGGGCGATCGCCACCGCGACGGCCAGGGCGGCGGCACCCGTCCAGGCGCCGCGCCGGGCGGCCCGCCGCCGGGGCACCGCGCGGCGGATCCGGTGCAGTCCGGTGGGGTCGGGCTGCACCTCGGCCACGGCGCGCCGCAGCAGGACCCGGACCAGCTGTTCGTCGATGTCCGGCCCGGCGGTGTCCGGCCCGGCGGCGCCGGCACCGTCGGCGTTCGGCCCGTCGGCCTCGGGGCCGTCCGCGTTCGGCCCGCCGCCACGTGCCCGGTCGTCAGCCATGCCCGGCCTCCATCTGGACCCGCAGCGCCGCGATCCCCCGCGAGCCGTACGCCTTCACCGAACCGAGCGAGATCCCCAGTGTCTCCGCGACCTGCGCCTCCGTCATGTCCACGAAGTAACGGAGCACCAGAACCTCCCGCTGACGGCGTTGCAGACCCCGCAGCGCGGCCTTCAACTGGTCGCGCTCCAGCGCATCGTAGGCTCCTTCTTCTGCACTGGCCATGTCAGGCATCGGCTTCGGCAGCAGCCGCAGGCCCAGGATCCGCCGCCGCAGCGTGGAGCGGGACAGGTTGACCACGGTCTGCCGCAGATAGGCCAGGGTCTTCTCCGGCTCGCGCACCCGGCGGCGGGCCGAGTGCACCCGGATGAACGCCTCCTGGACCACGTCCTCACAGGTCGAGAGGTCGTCGAGGAGCAGCGCCGCCAACCGCAACAGGGAGCGGTAGTGGGCCTGGTAGGTCTCGGTGAGCAGATCCTCGCTGGTACCGGCGCCGGAGTCCGCCGCGCCGGGTGCGACCGCCGTCATCTGGCTGTCTTCCGGCCTATCCGCAGGCCGCTGGGCGCGCGGCGAGAACGTCACCGCGGCCGGTGCCGAGATGCCTGCCCCTACCCCCACCATCACGTTCGCCACGCCCGTTGGACACTCGATCCCCTGTCATGGTTGCCCCAGCCCGCGGAACATTCTCCCGTACGGGTGGTGGACCGCTCCAGGGGATTCGAGCGGATTGGGCAAGTGGGCCCCGAAGGAGCGCAGAAGACGCACGGAATCTCACGACGTCTCACCGTTCGTACCGTTCTCACGGTCCACGCGGCACACCCGCGGCCACCGCGGGCGGGTCCGGAGCCCCCGGGCCCGCCACGCCCCTCGCCGGCCCGCGCCCCTCGCCGGCCCACGGTGCGTCAGACGGGCAGCTCGCCCGCCACCAGCTCGGCGATCTGCACGGCGTTGAGCGCCGCGCCCTTGCGCAGGTTGTCGCCGCAGAGGAACAGGTCCAGCGCCGTCGGCTCGTCCAGCGCCCGGCGCACCCGCCCGACCCAGACCGGGTCGGTACCGACCACGTCGTTCGGGGTGGGGAACTCCCCGGCCGCCGGATCGTCGTAGAGCACCACACCGGGGGCGTCCCGGAGGATCTGCTGGGCGTGCTCCTGGGTGACCTCACGCTCGAAGACGGCGTGCACGGCCAGCGCGTGGGTGCGCACCACCGGGATGCGGACGCAGGTCGCGGAGACCCGCAGGGCCGGCAGACCGAGGATCTTGCGCGACTCGTCACGGAGCTTGAGCTCCTCGGACGACCAGCCGCCGTCCATCAGCGCGCCCGCCCACGGCACCGCGTTGAGCGCCAGCGGGGCGGCGAACGGGCCGTTGTCGGCGATCACCGCGCGCAGGTCGCCGGTCTGCTCGCCGACCTCGGTCCCGGCCACCAGCGCGACCTGCGAGCGCAGCGTGTCCACACCGGCGCGGCCCTCGCCGGAGGCCGCCTGGTAGGAGGCGACCACCAGTTCGCTGAGCCCGTACTCGGCGTGCAGCGCGCCGATCGCGGCGATCATCGCCAGCGTGGAGCAGTTGGGTCCGGCCACGATGCCGCGCGGACGCATCCGGGCCGCCGCCGCGTTGACCTCGGGGACGACCAGCGGGACGTCCTCGGCCATCCGGAACGCACCGGAGTTGTCGACCACCACGACGCCCTTGGCCGCCGCGATCGGCGCCCACCGGGCGGAGACCTCGTCGGGCACGTCGAACAGCGCGACGTCGATCCCGTCGAAGGCCTCCTCCGCGAGCGGCCGCACCTCGACGGACTCCCCGCGCACGGTCAGCTTGCGGCCGGCCGAGCGCGGGGAGGCGACGAGGCGCACCTCGCCCCAGATGTCCTGACGGAGGGAGAGCAGGCCGAGCAGCACCTCGCCGACCGCGCCGGTGGCGCCGACGACGGCGAGGTTCGGCCGCCGGGTCATCGCCCGGTGCCTCCGTAGACGACCGCCTCGTCCGACTCGCTGTCCAGCCCGAAGGCCCGGTGGACGGCGCGCACGGCCTCGTTGACGTCGTCGGCCCGGGTGACGACCGAGATCCGGATCTCCGAGGTGGAGATCAGCTCGATGTTGACGCCGGCCTCGGAGAGCGCCTCGAAGAAGGTCGCGGTGACCCCCGGGTTGGAACGCATGCCCGCGCCCACCAGGGAGATCTTGCCGATCGCGTCGTCGTAGCGCAGCGACTCGTAGCCGATGCCCTCCTTGACCCGGCCGAGCGCGTCGATGGCCTTCTGGCCCTCGGTCTTCGGCAGCGTGAAGGAGATGTCGGTCAGGCCCGTCGACGCGGCGGAGACGTTCTGCACCACCATGTCGATGTTGACCTCGGCGTCGGCGATGGCACGGAAGATCCGCGCCGCCTCGCCCGGCTTGTCCGGCACGCCGACGACCGTGACCTTGGCCTCGGACGTGTCGTGGGCGACTCCGGAGATGATGGCCTGCTCCATCTCGCCCCCTTCGGGCTGGTTCGGGTTGTCGTTGCTGACGATGGTCCCGGGAAGGCCCGAGAAGGACGAGCGTACGTGAATCGGGATGTTGTAGCGCCGCGCGTACTCCACACAGCGGTCGAGGAGCACCTTGGAGCCGGACGAGGCCAGCTCCAGCATGTCCTCGTACGCGATCCAGTCGATCTTGCGGGCCTTCTTCACCACGCGCGGGTCGGCGGTGAAGACGCCGTCCACGTCGGTGTAGATCTCGCAGACCTCGGCCTTGAGGGCCGCCGCGAGGGCGACGGCGGTGGTGTCCGAGCCGCCGCGGCCGAGCGTGGTGATGTCCTTGCTGGACTGCGAGACACCCTGGAAGCCGGCCACGATCGCGATGTTGCCCTCGTCCAGGGCGGTACGGATGCGGCCCGGCGTCACGTCGATGATGCGCGCCTTGTTGTGGACGGAGTCGGTGATGACACCGGCCTGGCTGCCCGTGAAGGACTGGGCCTCGTGACCCAGGGATTTGATCGCCATGGCCAGCAGCGCCATGGAG
The DNA here is from genome assembly GCF_044768625.1 of Kitasatospora sp. NPDC091207. Taxonomy (NCBI): domain Bacteria; kingdom Bacillati; phylum Actinomycetota; class Actinomycetes; order Kitasatosporales; family Streptomycetaceae; genus Kitasatospora; species Kitasatospora sp. NPDC091207. The sequence goes on along the minus strand of NZ_JBIVVS010000001.1, from coordinate 379,117 downwards.
ATGCGCTCTCCAGCGGTCAGCAGCATGTCGAACTCACGGCCGGCAGGGATGGGTGACACCTGCTCCGCGAGTTCGATGAGCTCGTCCGTCGTGTCGCCCATCGCGGACACCACGACGACGACCTCATGGCCGGCCTTCTTGGTGTCGACGATTCGACGGGCCACGCGCTTGATGCCCTCGGCATCCGCAACGGATGAGCCGCCGTACTTCTGCACGACAAGGCCCACGTGCGCTCCTCGACTTGTGTCGTTTCCGGGGGCTCTGGGCCCCCGCACCCCCGGGTGGCGGGGGTTGTGCGGTCCGCGCCAGTCTACCGAGCGGGGGTGCCGCGACCGGTGCTTTCCATATGATGAGACGCCTGTTTCAGCAGGTGGGCGCCGGTCCACGGCCCGCGACCGGCAGGTCTGCGGGGTATCCGGCGCGGCCCCGGAGAATCGGCGGACGAACGGACGGTGACCCCGGGGTTTTCTCTTCCGCCGGAATCCCTGAGGCGTCCGTCACAGTCCGCGCCCGCCCTCCGGGGCACCCGCGCCCGGCAGCGTCCCGTCGGCCGACAGCCTCCCGGCGGCCGCCGTCCCAGCGGCTCCGCGACCGTTGAACCGGCTCCGCCACCGGCCCTGGGCCCGTTCTACCGGCCCAGGCCCAGCTCGGCCGCCATCAGGTCGCCGGCCTGCTGCTCCAGCTGCTCGTCGGTGAGCCCGTCGTCGTCGGTGTCCGCGCCGTCCGGCACGGCCCCGATCGGACTGTCCAGCCGGACGTGGGCGATCAGCGACTGCAGCGCCCGGAGCACCGCCGAGCAGGTCGTGCCCCAGTTGGAGAGGTACGAGAACTGCCACCACCAGAGCGCCTCGCTGACCCGTCCCTCGCGGTAGTGGGTGAGGCCGTGCTGGAGCTCGCTGACCACGCCGGCCAGGTCGTCCGAGATCCGGAAGGCGTTCGGCTTCTCCGGCGGCCCGTACGGGTCGAAGACCTCGTGGTAGACGTCGATCGGCGCGAGCAGCTCGGCCAGCCGCTCGCGCAGCTGCTCGCTGTCCGGCTCCGGCCCGGTGTCGGGCTCGAAGCGGTCCTCGGGGAGGACGTCCTCGATCGCGCCGAGCCGGCCGCCGGCCAACAGCAGCTGCGAGACCTCCAGGAGGAGCAGCGAGACGGCGCTGCCGGGCTCGTCACCCTTGGCGACCTCGGTGACGGCGAGCACGAAGCTCGCCACCGAGTCCGCGATCTGCACCGCGAAGTCGTCCGGCTCCGAGCCGTGCGCATGGGTGTGCGGGGCGGGCCGGTCCTGCTGCGGGCCTGCCTGGTGGGGCGTGTGGGGCTGCTGGTTGATCGTCCGGTCAGACATCGAGCAGTCGTCTCCCTTCGAAGGCGCGACCGAGGGTGACCTCGTCCGCGTACTCCAGATCCCCGCCGACGGGCAGACCGCTCGCCAGCCGGGTCACCTTCAGGCCCATCGGCTTGCAGAGCCGGGCCAGATAGGTGGCGGTCGCCTCCCCCTCCAGGTTGGGGTCGGTGGCCAGGATCAGCTCGGTGACCGTGCCGTCCGCGAGGCGTGCCAGCAGCTCGCGGATCCGCAGATCGTCCGGGCCGACGCCCTCGATCGGGCTGATCGCGCCGCCCAGCACGTGGTACCGGCCGCGGAACTCGCGGGTGCGCTCGATCGCGACGACGTCCTTGGACTCCTCGACCACACAGATCACCGTGAGGTCGCGGCGCGGGTCGAGACAGACCCGGCACCGCTCGGCCTCCGCGACATTGCCGCAGACGGCGCAGAACCGGACCTTGTCCTTGACCTCCAGCAGCGCGTGCGCCAGCCGGCGGACATCGGTCGGGTCGGCCTGCAGGATGTGGAAGGCGATCCGCTGCGCGCTCTTGGGCCCGACGCCGGGCAGCCTGCCCAGTTCGTCGATCAGGTCCTGAACCACGCCCTCGTACACGTCGCGCCTTCCCTCAGGGGTCTGTGGTGCACCGGTTTCCCGATGTCCCGGTGCCATCATCCAACGAATCGGGCGCCGGGCACACCGCCCGACGCCCTACTCCCGCATAAATCACACAGGTCGGTTATCCGAACTTCAGACCTTCATGACTTCGGACTTCCCGCCCCGATCCGGCGATCCGACCAGGTCAGAACGGCAGGCCGGGGATGCCGCCGCCGCCCAGCCCCTGGGTCAGCGGGCCCATCCGCTCGGCCTGCAGCTTCTGCGCCGCCTGGTTCGCGTCCCGGACGGCCGCGAGGATCAGGTCGGCCAGGGTCTCGGTGTCCTCCGGGTCGACGGCGGCCGGGGCGATGGCCAGCGCCACCAGCTCACCGGCACCGGTCACGGTGGCCTCGACCAGGCCACCGCCCGCCGAACCGTTCACCTTCGTCTCGGCCAGCTCCTGCTGGGCCTGGGCGAGGTCCTGCTGCATCTTCTGCGCCTGCTTGAGCAGCTGCTGCATGTTGGGCTGGCCACCACCGGGGAACACGGCTCACTCCTTGCGTTCTGCGTCCGTCGTGCTTCGACTCGTGCATCGGTACGTGCGTTCGTGCTGGTCCGCGTGCTCCGTGCGCGCCGCCGGCCGTGCTCGGCCCCGAGCGTCGCGTACGTCGCCGCGTCGTCGTACCGAGCCTACGTGCCGCCGGAGCCGGGCGGGCGCCGGGTCGCGGGCGGGTTCGTACCCGGCCGCCGGCCGGCCCGCCGGTCAGTTGCCGCCGGTCAGTTGCCGCCGTGCCGGATCTCCTCCAGCACCGTCGCGCCCAGCTCGCGGATGATCAACTCCTGGCCGGAGAACGTCTCCTCCTTGAGCTCCGGATCGTCCTCCTCCGGGATGTCGTCCTCCAGCGCGACCGACGGCGCCGGTCGCGCGGCCGGCGGCGCCGGCTGGGCCTGCACCGGCGGGGGCACCGGCGCGGCAGGCATCGCCGGGGGCGCGGCCATCGGCGCGGGCGCCGGTACGGACGCGGGCGCAACGGCCTGCGCCGGAGGCGCGGACGCCACCGGACGCGCCGGTGGCGCACCCCAGCTGCCGGTGGAGACGCCGGAGCCGCTGGGGCTGCTGCCGCCGCCCGTGCTGCCGCCCGTGCCGCCGGAACCGCCGGACGGGTCGACGATGCACTCGATCCGCCAGTCCACGCCGAGCGCGTCCGCCAGCGCCTGGCGCAGCACGTCGTCGCTGTTGCTGCTGACGAAGCTGTCCCGCGCACCCGCGTTGATGAACGAGACCTGCAGCACGCTGCCGTCGAACCCGGCCACCTGACCGTTCTGGCTGAGCAGGATCCAGGTGAAGCGGCGGCGGTTCTTCACCGCCTCCAGGATCTGCGGCCACATCTGCCGGACCTGCCCGGCGCCCTGCTGCGCGGCGCCAGACGGCTGCCCGCCACCGGGCGCGGCGGCCGGCACCGGGGCCGGCGCGGGGGCCGGGTCCGGCTGGACGGGCGCGGGCGCCTGCTGCGCGGGCGGCGCCGCCACCGGCGCGGGTGCGCCCCCGCCCGGGGAGAAGCTGCGCGGGATCGGCCACGCGCCCGGCGCGGGCCCGGCCGGCGCCGCGGGAGCGGGGGCCGGAGCGGGCGCGGGCGCCGGCGCGGCCGCCTGGACCGGGGGGGCCTGCACCGGAGCCGTCTGCGCGGGGGCCACCTGTACGGGGGCCATCGCCACCGGGGCCGGCGGCATCGGGGCCATCACCGTCGGGGCCGTCGCCATCGGCGCGTCGTGTGCCGCCGGTGCCTGCAGCGGAGCGGCGAACCCACCGGCGGCCGCCCGGCGCTCCAGCTTGTCCAGCCGGGCCTGCAACGACAGCTCGTCGCTGTACGCGCCCGGCAGCATCACCCGGGCACAGATCAGCTCCAGCTGCAGCCTGGGCGCCGCGTTCCCGCGCATCTCGGTCAGCCCGGTGTTGACGATGTCCGCGGCCCGGCTGAGCTCGGCCGCCCCGAACGAGTCCGCCTGCGCCTGCATGACCGCGACCCGGTCCGCCGGGGCGTCGATCAGCCCCTTCTCCCCGGCGTCCGGCACCGTCGCCAGGATCACCAAGTCCCGCAGCCGCTCCAGCAGGTCCGTGACGAACCGGCGCGGGTCGTGCCCGCCCTCGACCACCCGGTCGATCACCTGGAACACCGTCGCCCCGTCCTGCGCGGCGAAGGCGTCCACCACCTCGTCCAGCAGCGCGGAGTCCGTGTACCCGAGCAGCGCGGTCGCCATCTGGTACGTCACCCCGCCCTCGGTCGCCCCCGCGAGCAGCTGGTCCATCACCGACATCGAGTCACGCACCGACCCGGCCCCGGACCGGACCACCAGCGGGAAGACGGAGTCCTCGACCTGGATCTGCTCCCGGCCGCAGACCTCCGCCAGGTAGTCACGCAGCGTGCCGGGCGGCACCAGCCGGAACGGGTAGTGGTGCGTCCGGGAGCGGATCGTCCCGATCACCTTCTCCGGCTCCGTGGTGGCGAAGATGAACTTGAGGTGCTCCGGCGGCTCCTCCACCACCTTCAGCAGCGCGTTGAAGCCGGCCGAGGTCACCATGTGCGCCTCGTCCAGGATGAAGATCTTGTACCTGCTGTGCACGGGCGCGAAGAACGCCCGCTCCCGCAGATCACGGGCGTCGTCCACACCACCGTGCGAGGCGGCGTCGATCTCGATCACGTCGATCGAACCGGGCCCGCCCGTCGCCAGGTCCCGGCAGGACTGGCACTCGCCGCACGGGGTCGGCGTCGGCCCCTGCTCGCAGTTCAGGCAGCGGGCCAGGATGCGCGCGCTCGTCGTCTTCCCGCAGCCGCGCGGGCCGCTGAACAGGTAGGCGTGGTTGACCCTGTTGTTGCGCAGGGCCTGCTGGAGCGGAGCGGTCACGTGCTCCTGCCCGATGACCTCGGCGAAAGTCTCGGGGCGATAGCGGCGGTACAGGGCTAGGGACACACCACCGACGATATCGGGACGAGCCGACAAACGCGTCGCCCCTCGACCGGGCCCCGCCCGGCCCCGGGAACGCAAAGACCCCCCGTGCACCCGCCAGAGCCCTCCTACCCTTGCTGCCTTCCGGCCCTGGGGGGGTTCAGAGAGATAACGCCACACGAGGGGCTGGCCCCCACAGTACCGGATCCACGGCCCCCACCTCCACCACCCCGCCTCCTCACCCCCACTCCACGATCCGCAGGCCACACCCCCGGACCACCCTCGACATACGTGGTCGCGACCACCCCCGAACATGTACTAAGCTCTCCCACGGAGGATTCGCCTAGAGGCCTAGGGCGCACGCTTGGAAAGCGTGTTGGGAGCAATCCCTCACGAGTTCGAATCTCGTATCCTCCGCCTCTGCCAGCCATGGCAGCACGAAGGCCCCGACCGTCCAGCGGTCGGGGCCTTCGGCGTTCCCGGTCTCATCTGCCTTCCCGGCGGCCCAGATCAGGCGGCTTCGGACCCGTCCCTGTCGGCACTGCCTGGGAGGTCTGCGTCGACAAGGCCGACACCGGCGCGCTCGGCAAGAACACCGGCGCCCCCGGAAGCCCGCTGCGGCACCGCCGTCTCCCACCCGCCCGCCCGACGAGCAGCCTGTCGACCCCGTCCAGAGAACAGTCACGGCCAAGACCGCCGCCAGCCGCGCGTACGGCAGCTGATCACACGGGCCGCAGTCGGAGGAATACAACACCTCGGACCATATGCTCTCCGCCAATCCAACAGATTATTTCGGGTCGGCGGCGCGATGTCCACCAGCAGTCGGGTCACTATGTACTCCGAGAGGTCATAGGGAAACGAAATCAGCGGACAATCGCCAGACCTCGCCCATGTGCAGCATCACCTGCCGACCGCTACAGCGGTCCACTTTGCGACAATCATCAATTCATATCCATTTCTCATCCCTTGGGTCTGGCGCCGTCGCCCTCAAGTGGCGTGTCAGGAAAAGCCGGCACAGCCACCCTTGTTACTCTGCAGACAACCAAAGATTGTCCACAAAGGATGTTGCGCACCGGTCGGCCGACAGATTTTTCCTTAGCCGAGTGCTGTCGCAGCCCGGTCGAGAGGATTCGGACAATGCACGATTATTCCCGTCGTGACCTGCTCAAAGTGACGGCGGCCGTCGGCGCCGGCGCGGTCGCCATCCCGGGGATTTCGGCCGCCGGTGCCCCGCGCGCGAGCGCCGCGAGCAAGCAGTCCGGTAGCACGAAGTCCGGTAGCACGAAGTCCGCGCCTACCGAGCTGACCGGCCGCATCGTCCACCCTGACGACCCCGGGTACGCGAAGGCGAGCCTCGGCTGGGACGAACTCTTCGTCCACTATCCGCTGGTCATCGTCTACGCCCAGAACACCCAGGACGTGGTCAACGCCCTCACCTGGGCGCGGCAGAACGACGTCGCGCTGCGGGTGCGGGCCGGCGGCCACAGCCTTGAGGGCTGGTCGAACGTGGACAACGGCATCGTGATCGACGTCAGCGAGTTGAAGTCGGCCGAGATCGACTCCGACTCCCGTATCGCGACAGTCGGCGCCGGGCTCAACCAGTTGGAGGCGGTGACCGCGCTCGCGAAGAAGGACCTCGCGGTGACCACCGGAACGGAAGGCAGCGTAGGCCTGGCCGGTGCGACGCTCGGCGGCGGTTTCGGATTCCTCACCCGCTACCTCGGCATGGCCTGCGACAGCCTGGTGGGGGCCGAGGTCGTCGTCGCGTCGGATGACGACTGCGCCAAGGTGATCCAGGCTGATCTGCGGAACAACTCGGACCTGCTCTGGGCGCTCCGTGGGGCGGGGAACGGCAACTTCGGGATCGTCACGTCACTCACCTACAAGGCGTCTCCGCTGAAGAGCGTCGCTTATGTGACGGCGACGTGGCAGGGCCTCGGCGACCTGCACGAGGTCTTCGACGCATGGCAGCACACGGCGCCGGTCGCCGACAACCGGCTCGGAACCCAGGTGGAGATCCACCGGAACCAGATCCTGCTGTTCGCCGTACTCGCGGAAGGTACGGAGGCAGAGGCGAGGGAACTGCTGGCCCCGATCCTGTCGGTCGGCACGCCTGCTGTCACGGGGCAGGTCGGCAACTGGGGCGACGTGTATTCGGGATTCCAGGTTCCGACCGCGGTCGAGCCCGCGAACTGGAAGTTCTTCTCGCAGTTCACCATGAAACCGTTCCCGGACGAGGCGATCAACGTGATCGATTCGTTCATGCGGAACGCCCCCACGGACGACAGCAACTTCTTCACCCAGGCCTTCGGCGGCGCGGTCAGGACGAGCCCCCACGGCGGCACGTCGTTCCCGCACCGCGACGCGCTCTTCTACTCCGAGCCCGGCGCCGGCTGGGGAACTCGTGGACAGTCCGGAAGCGGCGACGCGATCACCCCGATTGCCCAGGCCTGGATCGCCGAGTTCAGCCAGGCGATGCGGCCCTACGTGAACGGCGCCTACGTCAACGTGCCGAACATCGGAATGGCGGATTGGGAAACCGCCTACTGGGGTTCCAACTTCGACCGGCTGCGCAAGATCAAGGCGAAGTACGACCCCCAGAACGTCTTCCAGTACCAGCAGAGCATCCCGCCCGCGTTCTGCTGACCGACCTTCGCCCTCGGGACCCCGAAGAAGGGAGGAGTGTGGCGGGTGGGGCGTCCTTGGACCGGGACGCCGCACCCGGCCACACAGCCTCTGGGCGTCAGCCGGGGTTCCAGTGATGGCCTCAACCTCCTGGTTGCAGTTCTGGTTGCATTCATCCCCGTCCAGCACCGTTCAGAGCCTGGCTAATGAGCCACTCGGCCGCAGGTCAGGACATCTGTGACCACCGCCGGACGGCTGGACGGACAGTCGGAAAGCGTGTTGGGAGCAATCCCTCACGAGTTCGAATCTCGTATCCTCCGCCTCTGCCAGCCATGGCAGCCCGAAGGCCCCGACCCCCAGCGGTCGGGGCCTTCGGCGTTATCCGCACCTTTGCACCCAAGGGGGCCTGCAGCCTGGGCGTGCGACCCCGTCGGTGTAGGCGCCGTCGGCTTGGGGCGGGGTTCACGCCCAATCCGCTCAGTCCGCTCGGCACGCCGGGCTCACCAGAGGGCAGGCACCAGAAGGGGGTGGGCCCTGAGCCTCAATGACTTGACTTCGGAATGTATTCCGAAGTAACGTCTTGGCATGTCGACTCTCACCGTCTCGTTCTCTGACTTGTCGAAGAACTCCAAACGGGTCGCTGACACCGTGGAGCGGGCCCAGCGCGTCCACGTCTCGCGCCGCGACGGCGAGGATCTCTACCTCACGACCGAGCGGCACGACCGCCAACGCGAGGAGACCGCCGATGTCACCGCGCGCCTGTTCGCGGCCCTGATCAGCAGCGATGAGGGCGCGCGGGCTGTACTTCTCGCTCTCCCCACCGTCTTTCCGTGGACCCGGCACCTGTCCGCCGAGGAGGTGCGGGAGTTCGTCGTCGACCTCGTGGACAGTACGCGCGACACCGTGGAGTTGGATGTGCATGCCAACCTCCACCGCGTCATCGTCGAGTGGCGCGCCACCGCCAGGATCCTGGCGGACCCCGAACTGACCACGCAGCTCACCGCAGCTCTCCCTGGCGAGGACCATGGCGAGGTGTCCGTACCGTGAGTCCCAAGCGAGGCGACGATGTCGCACCACCGCCCGTCGGCGACGAGTGGCGGCTCCGCTTCGCTACGAGCGAGGCGGCCAAAGGCTGGGGGGATCTCTGCGCCGAGGCAGCCGGGAACTCCCGCCGCTGCTTCGAGGCCCTGCGCACCAACCCGCTCTCGATGAGCGATCCGGATCGACAGCACCGGCTACGCGGGCGCCTCGCCAACCGCGACCTCGGTGGCGACGAGCTCCCCCAGTGGGAGTACGAGGTGACCGCCGGCGGGCGGGTGCGCTACCTGGTCGACGAGGCCAAGCGGACTGTCCACCTCGTATATGCCTCCACTCGGCATCCGAAGGACACTGACTGCTAGCGGCAGGACTCTGGGAGCGAAATCCTGCACCAGGACCGCGGTCTCGGTCCTGGTCTCGTTCGTGAGGGTTCGGTCAGGTTCAACGATCCTTCCCACAGCCGCTCTACCCAAGGTCAGGACCTACGCGGACCCAGCTGAACAGCTCCCAGCGGAATTGGACAGCGTGTTGGGAGCAATCCCTCACGAGTTCGAATCTCGTATCCTCCGCCTCTGTCAGCCATGGCAGCCCGAAGGGCAGGATCACGACGGGCTGCGCGGTGGGCCGCAACGAGGACGTCGCGGATCCGCGCGGCCCAGGTGAGTGCGTCACCGAGGTCCGGTGGGCCATCGCCGATCAGGTGATCCAGGCTCCGGCCGTCAAGGAGTTCCGTCACGAGGTGGGCGACCGGGCAGCCCTCCGGATCGGCTGCCGACGTCGTGGACGGTGACGACGAGGCGGCCGCGCGCACACATCCGGCCGATGGGCCCGGCGTCATGCCGGGCCCATCGGTCGTTCTGCTGCACCGAACGCCCTCGGCGGGGTTCAGCGGCACAGGGCGGTGTCCACGGCGCGTTCGAGAGTCCTCCGGCTCACCTCGTCGGTGAGCTGCGTGGTGACCGCGACGGCGGCGGCGCGGCCGTCGTCGGTGACACCGCCCCGGGTCTCGTACCCCGGAAAGCTGCCGCCGTGGCCCCAGGAGAGGCCGCCGCAGGGCAGCGGCCTGCTGACGAGTCCGAGTCCGTAGCGGGCACCGGGGCCGAAGGTCGCTTCGGCGGGGACGGTGGAGCGCATCTGGGCGAGCTGGGCCGGGGGCAGGAGGCGGCCGGCGAGGAGCGCGGTGTAGAAGCGGTTGAGGTCGGAGTTGGTGGAGACCAGCTGGCCCGCCGCCCAGCCCCAGGAGGGGTCGATCTCCGTGATGTCGCGCAGCGGCGCGTCCGCCGATTCCCGGTAGTAGCCATGGGGGTGGGGCTCCCGGATGCTCGCGTCGCCGGGGGCGGGGAAGTAGGTGTGGCGCAGCCCGACGCGCTTGATGACGCGCCGGTCCATCTCCTCGGCCAGGGGGCGGCCGGTGACCTTCTGGACGATCAGCCCGGCGAGCACGTAGTTGGTGTTGCTGTACTTCCAACTCGTCCCGGGGGCGAAGTCGGCCGGGTACCGGAGGGCTGTGGCGAGCAGTTCGCGAGGGGTGTAGTAGCGGACGTCGTCCCCGAGGTGGTCGGTGTAGTTGGGGAGTCCACTGGTCTGCTGGAGGAGCCGGCGGACGGTGACGCGGCGCCCGTCGATCCCCTTCCCTCGGACGAGGCCGGGCAGGTAGGTGTCGACGGAGGCGTCCAGGTCCACCCTCCGCTCCGCGACGAGTTGGAGGACGACGACCGCGACGAAGGTCTTGGTGTTGCTGCCGACCCGCACCTGCCCGTCGACGGGGACCGGTGCGCCGGTGGCCAGGTCTCCGACTCCTGCGGTGTAGGTCCGGGTGCGGCCGTTCCGATCCTGGACGCTCGCCAGCGCGGCGGGCATCCCGTCGTCGCGCACCAGCGCGTCCAGGCTCTGCTGGACGGCGTCCGGCCTGGTGGCGAAGGCCTGGGGCGCCGACAGAACGCCCGGCGCCATCACGCCGATGGTCAGCGCGGCTGCGGCCGACAGGGCCCGTCGCCGCCGAAGTCCTTGCCGTGTCTGTCCACGCATGAGTCAACTCCTGGGAGATTGCTGGATCTTCGTTCGGGTCCCCCGGGCAGGGGTGGCGTGCCTCAGCCGCACAGGGCCCTGTCCACGGCGTCCTTCACGTGCTGCGTGGCCGCCTCGTCCGTCGGGATGGTGGTGACCGCGACGTTGGCGGCGCGGCCGTCGTCGGTGACACCGCCCCGGGTCTCGTACCCCGGGATGTCGCCGCCGTGGCCCCAGTAGACGCCGCCGCAGGACAACGGCCTGCTCGTGAGCCCCAGCCCGTAGCGGAGGCCCGAGGTCCCGGCGGGGACGGTCGTGCGCATCTCGGCGAGCTGGGCCGCCGGGAGGAGGCGGCCGGCGAGGAGCGCGGTGTAGAAGCGGTTGAGGTCGGCGTTGGTGGAGATCAACTGGCCTGCCGCCCAGCCTGCGGAGGGGTCCAGCTCCGTGAAGTCGCGCAGCGGTCCGTCCTCCGGGTTGCGGTGGTAGCCCTGGGGGTGCGGCTCTCGGATGGTCGTCTCGCCGGGGGCGGGGAAGTAGGTGTGGCGCAGCCCGACGCGCTTGATGACGCGCCGGTCCATCTCCTCGGCCAGGGGGCGGCCGGTGACCTTCTGGACGATCAGCCCGGCGAGCACGTAGTTGGTGTTGCTGTACCCCCACGTCGTCCCCGGAGCGGCGTCGGCCTTGTCACGGAGGGCGATGTCGAGCAGCTCGCGGGGCTCGAAGTACCGGGTCCTGATCTCGTCGTCGTCGACGTGGATGCCGTAGTCGGGGAGTCCGCTGGTGTGCTGGAGGAGCTGGCGGACGGTGATGCGGCGCCCGTCGATCCCCTCTCCGCGGACGAGGCCGGGCAGGTAGGTGTCGACGGTGGCGTCGAGGCCGATCTTCCCTTCGCCGACCAGTTGCAGGACCACGACCGCCGTGAACGCCTTGGTGTTGCTGCCGATCCGTACCTGGCCGTCCCTGGGCACCTTCGAGCCGGTGCTCAGGTCGCCGACTCCCGCGGTGTAGGTGCGGGTGCGGCCGTTCCGGTCCTGAACGCTCGCCAGCGCGGCGGGCATCCCGTCGTCGCGCACCAGCGCGTCCAGGGCCTGCTGGACGGCGTCCGGCCTGGCGGCGGCGGCAGCGGAGACGGCGGAATCGGAGGCGAAGGCGGCGGGCGGGGCGAGGGCGCCCAGCGTCATGACGCCGATGGCCACCGCGGCCGCGGCCGACACGGCTCCTCGCCGCCTGCCGCCCTGCTGCCGGGTCGAGGAACGAAGGCCGTGCCGGGTCTGAGTACGCATGAGTCAACTCCTGGGGAATCGTTTGGTCGGGGCACGATCCTGGTTTCCAGGGCCCTCCGACCGCATCGCGGGAAGGCGGGAGAAATCGCTCCCCCGATCGGGGGAGGCCGCTGGTGGGCTGCCCGGCGATAGTGGCAACCATGATCAGGGGAATTCGGCCGCTGCTGCGCGGCTCCACGTATTCGGGTGTGCTGTTCGCCTATTGCGGCGTGCCGGCGAGCCTTCCGCTGCTGCCTCTCGCCCTGGTGCCGGCGCTGTCGTGGCGATCCGCTCCCGAGAGCGTGCAGATCGTCCTGGTCCTGCTGCTCTGGGCGGTACTGGTCGGCGCGGTCGGACTGGCCCGCCCCGTACGGCGGGCGCTGGTCGTGTCCGCCCGCCGGCTGCTGCGGGTGCCGCTGCCGAATCCGGTGGCCGGTCGCCGGACCTCTGGTTCGCTCGGCCTCGACCGCTGGCGGACCCCGCTCTGGCTGGTGCTGCACGTGGCCGTCGGGTGGACGGGGGCGCTGGCGAGCGGGGTGCTGTTCATCATGGGCCTCTCCCTGCCGGGGAACTGGCTCGGCGGCGAGGCGCGGGCGAGCCTGTTCGGCACGTCGGTCCGGGTGTCGGGCGGGTGGGGCTGGGTGGTGGCGGCCGCGTGCGTCCTGCTGGCGGTGGCCGTCTGCGTACTCGTGACGAAGGCCCTGCGGTGGTCGGCGCCACGGCTGTTGGGCCCGTCGGCGGCCGAGCGGCTCGCGCTGGCTGCCGAGCGGGAGCTGCTGCTGGCCGAACGCAACCGGATCGCTCACGAGTTGCACGACTCGATCGGGCACACGCTGACGGCGGCCACCATCCAGGCGGCGGTGGCGGGCGAGGTGCTCTCCGCCGACCCGGCGGCGGCGCGGGCCGCCATGCGCAGCATCGAGGAGTCGACGCGGGCCGCGCTGGAGGACCTGGACTACGTGCTGGGCGTGCTGCGCGAGGAACAGTCGGGGACGGCGCCGACCCGGACCCTGGCCGACCTGCCCGAACTGCTGGACCGCCTGCGGCACGCGGGGGCGGTGGTGGAACCGGAGCTGTCGGGCGAACCGGCGCAGGTGCGGGGGACGCTCTCCCGGGCGGCGTACCGAATCCTCCAGGAGGGGCTGACGAACGCGCTGCGCCACGGGGCGGGTGGCCCGATCGTGGTCCGGGTGGCGGCCGGGCCGGACGGACTGGACCTCACGGTGGTCAACCGGACCGGGGCGCGGACGGGCCCGGGCCCGGGGGCCTTCCCGACCTCCGGCCACGGTCTGCCCGGACTCGCCGAGCGCGTCCGGCTGCTGAACGGTGAGTTCCAGGCCGGCCCGGACGGGACGCAGCACTGGCGGCTGGCCGTCCGGCTGCCGGTACCGCTCTCGGCGTGAGTGGATCCGACGCGGGCGAAGGGCAACTGTCGCTCGGCCGGCACCAGCACGAGCGCTGCGAGGGTTGCGCCTCTGGTGGCGTTCGCCCCCGTTCGGCGGCGCCCGGATCCCGGCGACCGTTCCGCTCCGCCGCACGCCGGCGGAAGGCCCGGACCGCACCTTGGGTTCTCGTGGGCTCCGTGGGGATTCCGGGCTCGGGCGGCGTCCTCGCCGTGGCGGCGGGACCTATCCGGTCGCCGACACCAGGCCGTGCTCGTAGGCGATGATGACGAGGTGGACGCGGTCGCGGGCGTCGAGCTTCGCCAGCAGCCGCGTCACGTACGCCTTGACGGTCCCGCCGCTGATGAACATCGCCTCGGCGATCTGGGCGTTCGACATCCCCCGGCCGATCAGCGTCAGCACTTCGAGCTCGCGGCCGGTGATCCCCTGGATCTCCTTGGACGGCGGGGCGGCGGCCCGCTGCGGGCGGTCGGCGAACTCCTCGATCAGCCGGCGCGTCACCTTCGGCGCGATCAGCGCGTCCCCGGCGGCCACGACCCGTACCGCCGCGATGATGTCGTCCAGGGCCATGTCCTTGACGAGGAATCCCGAGGCCCCGGCGCGCAGCGCGTTGTAGACGTTGTCGTCGTCGTCGAACGTCGTCAGGACGATGACGTGCGGGGCGCCGTCCTCCTTCGTGATCATCCGGGTGGCCTCGATGCCGTCCATGCCGGGCATGCGGATGTCCATGACGACGACGTCGGGACTCAGCTCCCGGACCAGTTGGACGGCCTCGGCGCCGTTCCCGGCCTCCCCGACGACCTCGATGTCCGGGATGTCGGTGATCACCATGACCAGGCCGGCGCGGATCAGCGGCTGGTCGTCGGCGAGCACGACGCGGACCGGCATCAGACCTCCATCGGGACGGGGAGACGGGCGGTCACGCGGTAGCCGCCCTCGGGACGCGGGCCGGCGGTGAAGTCGCCGTTCAGCAGCTTCACCCGATCACGCATCCCGGCGATACCGTAGCCGGTGCCCTCGCCCCGGCCGGTTCCGGAGCCGCTGTCGACGATCACGACGGACAGGTCGGCCGGCCGGAAGACCACGGAGACCCGGCACTGCTGCGTGCCGGAGTGCTTCACCACATTGGTGACGGACTCCTGGATGACGCGGAACGCGGACAGGTCGACCTCCGGCGGCAGCGGACGCCGCTCGCCGCGCCACTCGACGTCCACCCGGACACCGGCGTCGCGGACGTTCTCCACCAGCCTGTCGACGTCCCCGAGCCCGGCGAGCGGCTTGCCGCCACCGCCCGACTCGGCGTCATGGAGCGCGCCGAGCATCCGTCGTAGTCCGGCGAGCGTCTCCCGGCTGGTCTCCTCGATCACGCCGAGCGCCCGGCGGGCGCCCTCGGGCTGGGTGTCGATGACGCGCTTGGCGGCCCCGGCCTGGATCGCGACGACGCCGATGCTGTGCGCGACCATGTCGTGCAGCTCGCGGGCGATCCGCAGCCGCTCGGCCGTCACCGCCTGCTCCGCGACCCGGGTGCGCATCTGCGCGGTGTGCTCGCGTTCCCGACGTCGTGAGTTCCCGGTCAGCCAGGCGACCACGATCATCATCAGGACGACGGCCTCCACCGAGGTGCCCACCCGGAATCCCAGCGCCAAGCGCACTCCGACGTAGCCGAAGAGCCCCGCGGACGCCAGCCCGGCGGCGACCAGCGACGTCCGCCGCGCCTCGGTGGCGGCGGCGAAGCAGAGGGCCACGCAGACCGGCAGGTACTGCTGGGGCGCGATGCTGGTCGTGTGCAGCGGGCCGTTGGTCAGGACCAGCGCGCTGAGCACCAGCAGCGTCACCGCGGCGACCGGCCGGCGGGTCAGGAGCCGGCAGCCGCCGGCCAGCAGGACCGCCGCGAGCAGCAGCATCGCCTGCTCGCGGGAGCTCATCGCGAACGGCTCGATGCGGTGGCTCTTCTCGCCCCAGGGCTGCAGTTGTTCCCCCGGCCAGCGGATCTGGACGACGAACGAGTACAGCGTGGACACGCACCAGGCGAGCGCCGTCCACGCGCCGGGCGTCACACGGTGGAGCAGCGTCGCAGGCGGGTTCGTGGGCATGGCGCGATCGTAGCCACATGATCATCGGGGGGCATCGGACCGGGGGTGTACACCCTGGGTCGGTACGCCCGCGCCGGGATGTGGACGACGCTCCGATGCCGGTGGCACGGGGTGATCGGCAGTGTTCTCGTCATGACGAACACTGGCGGTTACGAGGAACGGGACGTCGTCGTCCGGCTCACGGACGTGCGGAAGGACTTCGGGGACTACGCGGCTCTGGACGGCGTCTCGCTGACGATCGGCGCGGGTGAGTCGGTCGCCGTGATGGGACCGTCGGGCTCCGGGAAGTCGACGCTGCTGAACATGGTGTCCGGGCTCGACCGGCCGACCGGCGGCTCGGTCGTCGTCGGCGGGGAGGACCTTACCCAGCTCGACGAGAAGGGCCTCGCGCTGTTCCGCCGCCGCCGGATCGGCATGATCTTCCAGTTCTTCAACCTGCTGGACGACCTGCCGGCCCTGGACAACATCGCCCTGTCCGGACAGCTGGTCGGGTTGAAGGCCCCGGCTGCCCGCAAGCGCGCCTCGGAGCTCATGGGCGAACTCGGAATCGCCGACCGGAAGAACATCTACCCCTCCGCGCTGTCCGGCGGCGAGCGGCAGCGGGTCGCCACGGCGCGGGCCTTGATGAACCGTCCGTCGCTGCTGCTGGCGGACGAACCGACCGGCGCCCTGGACAGCCGGTCCGGCGACCAGGTGATGCGGCTGCTCACGGACCTGAACCAGCTCGGCCAGACACTCGTGATCGTCACGCACGACCCGCGGCTCGCCGCGCAGTGCGCGCGCCGGGTCATCGAGGTCGCGGACGGGCGTATCGCCCGGGACGGCGCGGTGGACGGTGCGGTCGTCGCGGGGGCAGCCCGATGAGCGCCGTCTGGCGGGCCTCCCGCGCGGCGGTGAAGCGGCGCAGGTTCCAGACCTTCGTCCTGGGCGTCGTCGTCATGGTCTCCAGCGCCATGGCCATCGCCACGCTGGGCCTGCTGGCGGCCGTGTCGGGCCCCTTCGACCAGGCCTACGACGCCGCGAAGGGCGCCCACCTCGTCGCCGAGTTCGACAGCTCGAAGGCGACCGCCGCGCAGATCGCCGCGGCCGCGAACGCCCCCGGCGTCGAGGCTGTCGCCGGCCCCTACCCCGAGGCCGTCCTCCACTCGCCCTCGCAGACCGGCGACCACCCGATCGGGATGTCGGGTGCGTTCACCGTCGTCGGACGCGACCGGCCGGACACCCCGGTCGACACCCTCCGGCTCAGCGCCGGCCGCTGGGTGACCGGCCCCGGCGAGATCGTCCTGAACGAGTCGCCGTCCATCGGTCCGCTACGGATCAAGTCCGAGCACGAGGTCGTCACACCGGACGGCGTGAACCTCAAGGTCGTCGGCTACGCCGCCTCGGCCAGCCGGTCCGCGGGCGGCTGGGTCACGCCGGACCAGGCCCGGGCCCTGAACTCGGCCTCGTTCCAGATGATGTACCGCTTCGAGGACGCCGGGTCCGACTCGGCGCTGAAGGCCGGCGTGACCGCGGCCACCAAGGGCCTGCCGTCCGACGCCCTGACGGGGACCAGCTCCTACTTGGCCATCAAGGCGAGCCTCGCCAAGGGCCCGAACACCTATGTGCCGTTCCTGACGGTCTTCGGCGTCCTGGGCCTGATCGTCTCGGTCCTGATCGTCGGCAATGTCGTCAGCGGCGCGGTCGTCTCGGGCTTCCGGCACATCGGGGTCCTCAAGGCCCTGGGATTCACGCCGAACCAGGTGACGGCGGTCTACCTCGTCATGGTCACCTTCCCGGCCGCGATCGGCTGCGTGCTCGGCTCGGTGATCGGCGGCCTCGTCGGCGGAAAGCTGGTGCACCAGGCGTTCTTCGGCATCTTCGGCGCCGATCTCGTCCGGGACGGAGCAACCGTCCCGGCCTGGGTCTATCCGGTCGTGCTGATCGGGATGCCGGCCCTCGTCGCGGTGTCCGGGCTCGTCCCGGCGATGCGCGCCCGCCGGCTCCCCGCCGCCGTCGCCATCAGCGCGGGCGGCGTCCAGCAGACGGGGCGTGGTCTGACGGTCCAGCGCAGGCTCGGTGGATCGCGCCTGCCGCGCCCGGTGAGCCTGGGCCTGGGCTGGCCGTTCGCCCGGCCCGGTCGCACCGCCCTGACACTGTCGACCGTCGTGCTCGGCGTCATGACGGTGACGATGGCCCTCGGCATCTCGGCCTCGGTCGTCACGTTCGGAGAGGTGCGGGACCAGTCCGACAGGATCCAGGTGCGGGTCGACGTCAACAACCCCCAGTGGAACGCTCCCGGTCCGACCCACTCCGACGACCAGCTCTTCGCGTTGCTGCGCTCGCTGCCCGGCACCGCCCACGTGTCCGCGCAGAGCGTGGCGGAAACCCGCATGACCGGCTCGCCGAACGTCGTCCGGGTGGGCGTCGAGAGCGGCGACACGGCAGAGCTGCACCCGGACCTCGTCCGGGGACGCTGGATCGAGGGGCCGAACGAGGTGGTGGTCTCGTCCGAGTTCTGGCACCGGCACAAGGTGTCCCTCGGCGACACGATCACGCTGGACAGCAGCGACGGGCCGCGGCCGCAGAAGATCGTCGGCGAAACCACCGGAGGCTGGGACGTGACCACCCTCGACTGGGACCGGTTCATCCCGCTCACCCCGGTCCAGCGCGCCCAGAGCTTCTCCGTCCAGCTCACCAAGGGCACCGACCCGCAGGCCTACACCGCTGCCGTCGCCGGCACGGACCGAGGACTGAACGCGTCGGTGAACGGCGCCTCCGACACCATCGAGAAGGTCATCATCAGCGTGGTGTCGACGCTCAGCCTGATGCTGATCACCGTCGCCGGCCTCGGCGTGTTCAACACGGTGCTGCTCAACACCCGCGAGCGGCGCAAGGACCTGGGGATGCTCAAGTCGATCGGTATGACGCCGCGCCAGGTGATCGCCATGGTGGTGACGTCCGCGGCGGCACTCGGAGCGGTCGGCGGGATCATCGGCGCCCCGCTCGGGATGCTCGCACATCGGATCATCATCCCCATGACCGGACAGGGCACCGGCCTCGATCTGCCGGACTCGCTGCTGAAGGTGTGGAACTGGCCGTTGGTGGCACTGCTGGCCCTCTCCGGCTCCGTGATCGCCGCGCTGGGGGCCTGCCTCCCGGCCCGGGGCGCGGCGAAGGCACCCGTGGCCGAGGTCCTGCGGACGGAGTAGCGGGGGGAGCCCACAGCGAAGGGCACGGCAGCGGGGTTCTGATCCCGGCCGTGGGTCCTGGTCGCGGCACCGTTCAGAGCATCTCGCCCCCCTCCGTACCCGCCCGCCGGGGCGAACGGAAGGCCCCGACCGCTGAGCGGTCGGGGCCTTCGTCGTGCCGCGGTCGCCGTTGTGGTCGCAGCTGTGGTCGCCCGTTGTGGTCGCCGTTGCCGGGCCCAGCGGGGACGGCCCGCCGCGCGACCGCACCCGGTGGGCCGGCTCCCCGGCCGAGCCGTCGCCCGCTGGGCACCGCTCCTCCGGCAGGGTGCTGTCCACGGCCGGGTCCGGGCGGGGAACCTCACCGCCGCGACCATGCCCGGTCCGGCCGGACCGAGAGTAACCTGGACATCACCGAAGGCATTCCGCATGCCGGCACCGGGTACTGGCGTCGTCTCCGGCGAACGGCAATGCCGGACCCGGCCTCGTGGGCGGGCCCGGGGACAGGTTCTTGATCATGACCACGATGCTCGATCGTGCGACGCCCGCCGCCCCCGATTCCACCGCACGGCTCTCCCTCGCGCCCAGCGGCGTGCGGCCCGGCCGCCTGGACGGAGCCTGGTGGCCCCGCTCGCGTGACCTTCTCCGCGAACTCCCCGCCCTGGCCGCCGACATCGACGAGCGGTGGGGCCGGGTCACCCGGATCACCGTGAACCCCGCGCAGTGGCCCGTCATCCCCCGGCGGATCCCGGTCACCGGGCACACCGTCCACGCGGGATGGTTCTCCACCGAGCAGGACGAGCACACGATCGCGGTGTTCTCGTACGCCCCACTCAGGCTGAACCTGCTGGTCGTCCCGCCGGAGACGGCTGCCGTCGATGCCGCCCGGCTGATGGCCGAAGCCGCCGCTCCCGCGAACACCACGGCCGCGAGCGACCTGATCGCCGCGGAGACGGGCGGCGGGGCACAGGCTCCGGGGTCCCGTTCCGACTTCCTGCCGTCGGCCGTCGCTCCGTCCGGCGGCGCCGGTGACGCAGGCGTGCGGGCGGATGTCGCCCGCACCCGGGCCGCCTCCTGGCCGGTCCCCGTGTAGTCGGCGGGGCGTCGAGGGGGGACCGGCGGGGCGGTACCCGCCCGCCACGGCCGCGGAGCCGGGTGGGTCACTCGCGTGACCATTCGGCCTCGGCCTGGGGCGGACCGTCGACGTCGGCCCCCTCCCAGAGGCGGATCCTGATCGCCCGCGGGCCGGGCGCGGGCCGGGAGAGCGTGCGCACGAACACGTCCCGCAGGTGGTTGGCCGCCCGCTGGGGCGGCCCGTCGTACTCCAGCGGATCCTGCTGGGGAGCGCCGTCCTGCCGGGACCAATGGCCGTCCTCGCCCCGTGTCTCCAGAATCCATCGGTAGTGCCGCATCCTGGCCTCCCGTGCCGACGTTCCCGCCCCCGGTCACGACGGTAGGGGCGGGGCTGATCGGCCGCGACCGGTGGAATCCGCCCGGAACGGACCGCCGTCGGTACGCGGCGCCGCCTCGCAGACGGCCGCCGACGACCTGGAGCCGCGCTCCGGGCTGCACAGACCCCGCTCCGGGACGGCGTGGCCCCGCCGACCCGCAGGACGCCCCGCGCACCGCTCGGATGCGGGTCGAACTCGAAGGTGACGCCGTCCGCCGCTCCTTTCTGCCCGCACGGGGTTCCCGGAGCGGGGGCGCCGGCCCCCTCAGCGCCACTCGATCAGGAACAGGGTGGCGTCGTCGCTCGTCCGCCCGCCCCGCTGCTCCTTGAGGACGTGGGAGAGCGCGCGCACCACGGCCCGCACCCCGGTCTGCGAGCGCTCGACGTGGTTGACCCAGCCGATGAGCTGCTCCTCCCCGAACTGCTCCCCGCCGGGCTCGCGCTCCTCGACCAGGCCGTCGGTGAAGCACAGGACCCGGTCACCGTGCCGCAGTTCCCGCTCGCTGATCACCGGCTCCTCGCCGCCGAAGCCGACCGGCAGGGTGGTCTCGCTCTCCAGCCGCTCGACGACGACGTGGTCGCGGATCAGCAGCGGCTGGGGATGGCCGGCGTTGACCCACTGCAGGTGACCGGTCAGGGTGTCGAGGCGCATCATCTGCGCGGTGACGAAGTGGTCCGGTCCGAACTGCTCGGCGATGGCCCGGTCCATGAACGCGTAGATCTCGGCCAGCCCGATGTCGGCGCGCCGCGCATGCCGGTACGCGCCGATGGCGACGGTCGCCATGGTCGCGGCGTCGAGCCCGTGGCCCATGGCGTCGATCGTGGCCACGTGCAGGAGGTCGTCGTTGAGCGCGTAGTCGAAGCTGTCACCGGCCACCTGGTAGGCGGGTTCGAGGATGCCGGCCACGGCGACCCGGTGGACGGTCATCGACAGCGGGGGCAGCAGCGACCACTGGATCTCGGCGGCCACGCTCATCGGTTCGAGGCGCCGGGCCTGGAAGATCCGGTCGGTGTAGGCGCTCTTGGTGATCAGCAGATCGGCGGTCAGGGCGGCGAGGCGCCGCAACAGCGGTCGGTCCTCCTCATCGACGGCGTCCAGCGTGAGGGCCAGGATCCCCACCTCGTCACCGCCGTCCAGCAACGGCAGGTACACCCGCACCCCGTCGGCCCGCGCTTCCTCGACGAGGGCACCGCGCAGGAAGGCCGCACCCTCGGGCGAGCTGTCGATCGGCACCGGCCCCCCGGCCGCCAACCCCCGCCCCCGCAGCGGCGCCAGCACCAGCTGGCCGTAGTCCTGCAGCAGGAGCGCCGGGTCACGGCCGCCGAGCCCGCGCACCACGTCGGCGACCAACGGGACGATCAGCCGGGGCGGCAGCTCATGGGCCCGGTCGAGCAGCGCGCCCAGCAGACGCTCGCCGCGGCCCTCCGACCGGTCCGGCTCCGCCGCGCCGGACGACCGCTCACCGCGCATCCACGCTCACCGCCGTCCTCCTCCGGTCGCGGCACTCGGCACCGGCTCGATCGGCCCCGACACCCCGGCCCCGACATCCCGGGCCTCGACGCCCCGGCCCCGGCACTGCGGCGCAGTCCGCCGGGGCGGGTCCTTCCATTACGCCCCACGGCGGTGCGTCGCGCCCCCGGGGCCCTCGGCGGTGCGCCCGCCGGGCCGGGACACCTGCGGACCCTTCCGGACAGCTGGACGAACCTGCGGGAGGACGGGCGGACCGGTCGGCGACCGGCCCGCCCTGCAAAGGCCCCGCGCCCGCCGGAAGCCGTCGCGGCGGTGTCCCGCCCGGCGGGCCCGCGTGGCCGGGATCACAGGGCGGCTCGACGTGCGGGTGAAATGCCGTGGGGGCCGGAGCGGTTGCACCTTCAGGCATTCAATGCACGTGCACATACCTTCTGCAACGAGGGACTTCCATGACCATCACCGCGTCCTCCGCCTCCCGCGCCGCCGAGCTGCTCGCCCGGCCACTGGCGCTGAACGGCCTGACCGTCCCGAACCGCATCGTGATGGCGCCGATGACGCGCAGCTTCTCGCCGGGCGGCGTCCCCGGCGAGGACGTGCGGGCGTACTACGCCCGGCGCGCCGCCGCGGGTGTGGGCCTGATCCTCACGGAGGGGACCTACGTCGGCCACGAGTCGGCCGGGCAGAGCGACCGGGTGCCGCGGTTCCACGGTGAGGAGCAGTTGGCGGGCTGGGCGAAGGTCGCCGAGGCGGTCCACGCGGCCGGCGGAACGATCGCGCCGCAGCTGTGGCACATCGGCATGGTCCGCCAGCAGGGCCAGCCGCCCTTCGCCGAAGCCCCCGCCGTCGGCCCCTCCGGCCTGCGCATCAACGGCACCGAGGGCACCGGCAGGGCGATGACCAGGGCCGACCTGGACGACGTCATCGGCGCCTTCGCCGAGGCCGCCGCGGCCGCCGAGCGGGTCGGCTTCGACGGCGTCGAGCTGCACGGCGCCCACGGCTACCTCCTCGACCAGTTCCTCTGGGCGGGCACCAACCGACGGACCGACGCCTACGGCGGCGACCACGTGGACCGCACGAAGTTCGCGGCCGAGATCGTGGCTGCCGTCCGCGAGGCCGTCGCACCCGACTTCCCGGTGATCTTCCGGTACTCGCAGTGGAAGCAGGAGGCCTACGACGCCAGGCTCGCCGAGACCCCGGAGGAGCTGGAGGCGGTCCTGGCACCGCTCGCCGCCGCCGGCGTCGATGTCTTCCACGCCTCCACCCGCCGTTACTGGGAGCCGGAGTTCGAGGGTTCGGACCTCAACCTGGCGGGCTGGACGAAGAAGCTCACCGGCCGGCCCACCATCACCGTCGGCTCGGTCGGCCTCGACGGCGACTTCCTCCGTGCCTTCGCGGGCGAGGGCGCCCCGGTCCAGGGCATCGACAACCTCCTCGACCGGCTGGAGCGCGACGAGTTCGACCTGGTCGCCGTCGGTCGCGCGCTGCTCCAGGACCCGCGGTGGGCGGCGAAGGTGTTGGCGGGCCGGTTCGACGAGCTGAAGTCGTACGACCCGGCGGCCCTGAACACCCTGAGCTAGGGGGTCGCCCGGCACAACCCCTGGGGGGCCCAGCGCCGGCAGGCCCGGACCGTCGCGACGGTCCGGGCCTCCGTCGTCCCACCGGTGGCGCGGTGCGCCCGGCGGGCGACGACGGGTCAGCCGGCCACGGCGGCGTCGGCGGCGTCGGCACCGCTGCTCCTGGACGGACTCGAGCGCCTGAGGGCGGCCGAGGAGACCGGCCACGGCACGTAGCGCCCACTCGACTCGCGACGAGCTCGACGCACCCTCCGGACGGGCGGGTGGGGGGTGCGCGGGCGATGATGGAAGCCCGGAAGCGCGGCGTTCGAGGCTCGGTATGGCGGTGTGGCACGTTCGGGACTTCACTCCGGACGATCTCGAAGCGGTGGTGCGGCTCGACGGTGAGAGCGCCACCACGGACCGGCCCGCCGTCTTCCGGCTCTCGGAGCTGGTCGCCGCGCTGCAGGCGCAGAACCCGAGCGTCGTCGCGGTGGCCGACGGGCACCTGGTGGGCGCGGCGGTGGGCCGGGTGGACGGGGACCGGGCCTGGGTGCTGCGGATCGCGCTGCATCCCGCCTGGCGGAACCTGGGCCTGGGGACGGCGCTGCTGTCCGCCCTGGAGCACCGGTTGCAGGACGCCGGGGCCAGGGTCGTCGCGGCCCTGTTGCCCGAGGAGGAGACCGGCGCCGCGGCCCTGGGCAACTCCGGGTTCCGCCCCCACCGCGGGCTGACGTACTTCGAGAAGCCGGAGGCGGTGGGCGCCCAGGGCGCGACGCTGCTGGCGTCGCTGGGCGCGGTGGTACCCGAGGCCCGCCTCTGGGGGCAGCTCACCGGGATGGCCGACGAGAAGCGGCTCATCGAACGGCGGCTGGTGCTGCCGCTCGCCAACCCCGAACTCGCGGACGCCCACGGGGTGGAGCCGCCACGCGCGGTGGTGCTGTTCGGCCCCCCGGGCACGGGCAAGAGCACCTTCGCCAAGGCCGTCGCCGGCCGGCTGGGCTGGCCGTTCGTCGAACTCTTCCCCTCCCGGCTCGCACTGGAGGACGGGCTGGCCACGGGGCTCGGCCGGCGCTTCGAGGAGATGGCGCAGCTGGACCACGTGCTGGTCTTCATCGACGAGGTCGAGGAGGTCGCCGGCACCCGCAGCCTCGCCGACCCCGCGTCGGTCGGCGTGGTCAACGAGCTCCTCAAGTCGATCGTGCGGTTCCGCGACCGGGAGGGCCGGCTGCTCGTCTGCGCCACCAACTCGGTGGCCACCCTGGACCCGGCGTTCCTGCGCCACGGCCGCTTCGACTACGTCCTGCCGGTGGGGCCGCCGGACCACGAGGCCCGCACCGCCCTCTGGATCGGCTACACGGCCCGGACGGGCACGGCGGCCGACACCGCCGCCCTGGCCGACGCCAGCGGCGGCTTCACCCCCGCCGACATCAGGCAGGTCGCCATGGCGGTCGCCCAGGCCGTCTTCGAACACACCCTCGACACGGGGGAACGGACCGAGCCCGGCACCGAGGACTACCTGGACGCCATCCGGCGCACCCGGCCGACCGTGACCGAGGAGATGGCCCGGGAGTTCGCCGACCAGGCCGTCCGCTACGGACGGACCTGAGGGCGATCCGCGCCGCGCGGGCCGCCCCGCACACGATTCACGACCCGCAGCTCACGTCGCAAGAATGTCCTATTTTTCCGATAAGGATGATATGACGAGTCCGGGGCCCGACATGAGCTCCGTGACCACCTGAACGGCAGACCCGTCCGGCCCGGTCGCGACACGGACAGCGAGGAGCATGCAGTGGCGAACCCGGACTCCCTGGAGCCGACACCGACAGCGACGCCGACGGCCGAAGCGGAGCCCGCCGGAAATGCGGTCGACCGGCCGGGACGCAGGCTCGCCGGGTGGCAGTTCGCCCTGATCGTGGTGCTCTACCTGGCGATCATCCAGGGGATCGGGCTCGCGATCGGTGTGGACACCTCGGGGTCCAAGAGCCAGTTCCCCACGACGCAGGCGATCGTGCGCGGGGCGCTCGTCCCGATCGGGGTGTCGATCCTGTTCGGCGCCGCCGTGATCACCTGGCTCGGCTGGTGGAAGTCCGTGCTGCACTACCGCGTCCCCGTGCGGCGGTGGGTGCGGCTGGTGCCGGTGTCGATGCTCGCCGTCTCGATCCTCGGCTTCAACTACTGGCACCTCGCCGACCAGCAGGCCTCACTGGTGGTCTCCGTGCTCGTGCTCGGAGTGTTCGTGGGTGTCGGCGAGGAGCTGATGTTCCGGGGCGTCGGCGTCCAGTTCTTCCGCCGGGCCGGCTTCAGCGAGGGAAAGACCGCGCTGTACTCCTCCGTCGTCTTCGGCCTGGTCCACGTCACCAACGCGATCCATGCCGGCCCCTCGGCCATCGCCCAGGCCCTGATCGTGGCGACCTCGGGGTACTTCTTCTACCTGTGCCTGCGGGTGGGCGGCACGATCCTGCTGCCGATGCTGGTCCACGGACTGTGGGACACCAGCCTCTTCTCCGGTCTCACCGGACCCGAACCGGCCGTCTCGGTGGGCGCGTTCCTCCAGGTCCTCCTCCAGGTCACCCTGATCGTCGTCCTGCTCGTCCGGCGCCGCCGGATCGAACCCGCCGCCGTTCCGTCCCCCGCCCCCGCTCTGCCGTAACCGGTCGACCGGCGGGCCGGGCGGCTCCACCTGGACGGACTCGCGGCCGACCGGCGCACCGGGGGCCCGCGTGCCCCGGCGCTCGCCTTCGAGGGCCTGGCGGGAGCGCGGTCGATCGCGTCCCGCCCCGAGGAGGCGGCCGCCCCGCCCGGCACGGCCGCCGACCCGCCCCTCCCCCGGGCCGAGCGGGTCGGCCCGGGAACCGCGCGGCCGCCCGGAGCGGCGAAGCCCCCGGCCGGGACGGATTCGAGGGCGCCCAGGCGGGCCTGCCCGACGACGTCTACGCGAGGGCCGCCGCACAGTTCACCGAGGAGGAGCTGGCCCGGCTGCTGGCCCTGGTCCTCACCATCAACACCTGGAACCGGATCGCCCTCGGCACCGCCAAGGTCCCCGGCACCGACGAGCGCGCGGGGCACTGACCCGACCCGACCCACTGGCCCGACCTACTGGCGCGACCCACGCCCGGCGGTGTGCGCCGGCACAGACCAGGGGGGCGGTCGAGGGCCCGGCGCCACCCCCGCGGGGCCGGGTCCTCGACCGCCCCCGCAGGGGCCGCGCCGCAGGTCAGGGCAGGAGGTGCCCGAGGACTACGCGGAAGGCCCGCTCGATGGCCTCGCGCGACTCGTCCGTCGGATCGAGGGTGTCGAACCCGTGGTGACCGTGCGGGACGTCGATCACTTCGAGGTCCGTCCGCTCCGCCGCGGCGGCGGCCACGAACGCCTCGACCGTCGCGGCGATCTCGGAGACCTCCAGGCCCACCCGGGTCAGCACGACCGGCAGCCGGCCGGCACCGGCCAGAGCGGTCGCGGGGCGGAACCGACTGTCCACGGCGTGCCAGCCGGGCAGCGGAGCGAGGATGGGGTAGCTCGCGGCGAGGCAGCGCAGCCAGGACGGGGGCGCGGACAGCCAGTCCGCCGAGAGCGGACCGCCGCCGGAGAAGAACCAGAGGGCGATGCGGTCGCCGTCGACGCGCGGGTCGGCGCGGAGCAGTTCGACGGCGTCGGCGATGTCCTGCGCGGCGAGCGGGTAGTCGGCGAGGGAGTGCAGCCGGTGGTCCAGGGTCGCGCCGATCACGCCCTGGCTCGCCGCGTACTGGCCGTGGCCGACGTAGGTCGGCCAGTCCCGCGGGGTGGGCCGGACGGTCTCCGGGACGGGGCCGCCGTGCACGAACAGCACCGCCGGGCGCGGCGCTCCCGCTTCCGCCGCCGTCCCCGCTTTGGCTCCCGCTTCCGCTTCCGCGAGGTCCGACGGCAGGTGGAGGTCGACCCGGCCGACGCGCTCGCGGGCCTGCTCGGGCACGTCCAGCGCGAACGGGCGGAGGTGGCCGGGCAGTTCCTCGGTCGGGGGCGCGGTCAGCCGGTGGCCCCCGCCGGCGGCGGCTCGGAGCAAGAGCTCGGCCAGGTCGTCCGGGCGGGAGAGCATCGGCCAGTGGCCGGTGTCCAGGTCGAAGAAGCCCACCCGGGGGTCGGCGAGCGCCTTGAGCTGCGGCATGCCCAGCGTCATCAGCCCTTCCAGCTTGGCGATGCTCATCCCGCTCGCGGTGCAGAAGACGCCCGAGGTCGGCACCGCCGCGAGCGCCCCCGTCAGCCGGAGCGGCTGGGTGAAGGTGGCGCTCGGCTGCGGCGAGGCGAGGTCGGTCAGCCGGGCCAGCGCCTCCTCCGAGAGCCCGGCGGTGCTGCCCCAGCGCTGCCACCCGTCGGCGGCCGGCGGGGCGATCCACCCGTCGTCCCCGTCCGGGCCCGCCGGGTTCAGCAGCCGGCCCCGCACCTCCTCGTCGGGGACCAGCTGGAGGGCGACGTCGCCGTCCTGGGGCATGCCCGCGTCCAGGTAGACGATCCGGGCGATCCGCTCCGGGCGCCGGTCGGCCGCGCCCAGCACGGGGTGGATGCCGTAGTCGTGGCCGACGATCACCACCTCCGGCGCGTCCGTCTCGTCGATCAGCCGCACCACGTCGTCGATGTGCGTCTCCAGCCCCGTGTCCGGACCGGCCGGCCGACGCCGGTCGCCCAGGCCGGTGAGCGTCACCGGGTGCACCTCGGCCCCGGACTCCCGCAGCCTGGTGGTCACCTCACCCCAGACCCGGCCATCGGTGAAGGGCCCCGACACCAGCACGAACGTCGTCATGATCGTCTCCTTACCCGCATCGTCCACCCGGACGACTCCCGGCCGCCCGTGCACACCGGTACGGTAGGAACTCCCCCTGAGGGAGGTTCAAGTCTTGTCGCCCGACGTCATGTGGAGCATCGGGGAGCTGGCCGAGCGCGCGGGCGCCACGGTCAAGTCCGTCCGCTTCTACTCCGACCGCGGTCTGCTGCCCGAAGCCGGCCGGAGCTCCGGCGGGCACCGCCGCTACGGCCCGGAGGCGCTGGACCGGCTGCGGCTGATCCGCTCCCTGCGCACGCTCGACCTGCCCGTTCCCGAGGTGGGCCGGGCCCTGGAGCACGAGTCGGCACTGGAGGACGCCGTCGCCCGGCAGTTGCGCGAAGTCGGGTCGCAGCTGGCCGCCCTGCGCTGGCGCGAGGCCGCCCTCCAACTGCTCCAGGACTGCACCCCCGCCGAGCGCGCCGACCGGCTGCGCCTGATCGGCGTGGTGTCCGGCCCGCCCGACACCACCGTGATGGCCCGCTTCTGGCGCCGCGTGCTGCCCCTGCGGCTCCCCGCCGAGCTGCTCGCGGCGGTCGTCGACGCGGCCGTCCCGTCGCCCCCCGACGACCCGACCCCGGCCCAGGTGCTGGCCTTCGCCCGGATGCACGCGCTCACCGCCCCGGGCAGGCTCAGCGTCGACCCCTGCCGGCCCGACCTCCGCGCGCCCGACGAGGACTACCGGCCGGCGGTGCTCTACCAGGGCCTCGGCCTCGCGTACGAGCTGGCCGCGGCGGAGATGACGCGCGGGGAGGCGCGGGCGGGCGACGCCCTCGACTGCTTCGTCGCCGCGCACGCCGACTCGCGCGGCCTGCGCGACACCCCGGAGTTCCGTCACCGCCTCGGGTACGTGCTCGACCAGACCGCCGACCCGCTGGTCGACCGCTACTGGCAGCTCGCCACCGAACTCGCCACCCCGCCCGCCGTCACGCCAGGCTCCGCCCACGAGTGGCTCCGCGCCTCCCTGGCCGGCCAACTCGCCGACGCCGCGGCCTGATCGGGCGGACGGGCGCGCAGGGTCGGCGCACCACGAGGCCCGGGTCGCCGGAGGGCGCGGGGCGGCCCCGGGCCGTCCCGCCGGCCCCGGGATGTTTCGGTACCCGCCGAACCGTGTCCGGGGCACCATGGGGGCATGTCGCTCGCCCAGCTCGCCGGACTGCTCGCCGACCCGACCCGCGCCGCGTTCTGCACCGCCCTGCTCGACGGGCGGGCCTGGACCGCCGGTGAACTCGCGCGGCACGCCGGCGTCGCGCCGTCCACCGCCAGCGAGCACCTGTCCCGGCTGGTCGCCGGAGGCCTGCTGGCCGAGGAACGGCAGGGGCGGCACCGGTACGTCCGGCTGGCCGGCCCGGCGGCCGCGGCGCTGATCGAGGACCTCTGCGCCTATGCGGCGGGCACCGGCCCGGCGGGGCCCGGGCCGCGCAATCTGCGCGAGTCCACCCGGCTGAGCGCCGAGGCCCGGGCGCGGACCTGCTACGACCATCTGGCCGGCCGGCTCGGGGTGGCGGTCACCGAGGCCGTCCTGGCGCGCGGGCTGGTGGCGGACGACGCCGGCCTCGCGGTCACCGCGGCCGGGCGGGAGTGGCTGGCCGGCCTGGGCGTCGGGCTGCCGGCCCGCACCGGGCGCGCCGGCGGCCGGCCGCTCGTGCGCGGCTGCCTGGACTGGACGGAGCGCCGCAGCCACCTGGGCGGTGTCTTCGGCGCGGTGCTCTGCCGGGCCGCGCTGGACCGGGCCTGGGTCGAGCGGATCGGCTCCGGCCGGGCCCTGCGGGTGACGCCGGCGGGCGACCGGGCGCTGCGCGAGCTGCTCGGGGTGGCCCTCGACCCGGCGGCGGTGGGGTGACGGGCTCGGGCCCGTCGGCGTCACCCCACCGCGGGTTCATCCCGTCGTCCTCGCCCCACCGCAGGGTCACCCCATCGTCCTCGCCCCGTCCAGCGACTCCCGGATGATGTCCGCGTGCCCGGCGTGCTGCGCGGTCTCCGCGATGACGTGCAACAGCACCCGGCGCACGGACCAGACGGCGCCCGGCTCGAACCACGGCGCCTGCGGCAACGGGTGGCCGAGGTCCAGATCCGGCAGGGTCGAGACCAGCTCGTCCGTCTCGCGCGCCACCCGCTCGTAGGCGGCGAGCAGGCCGGCCAGCGTCTCACCGTCCGCCATCCGGAACTGGCCCTCCCAGTCGACGGACTCCCGCCCCATCGCCTCCGCCCCGCCGACCGCGAACCGCATCCAGCGGTCCTCGACGCCCATGACGTGCTTGATCAGGCCGCCCAGACACAGGTCACTCGCCGTGGTGCGGCGGGCGGCCTGCTCGTCGTCGAGGTCGCGGACGGTGTACCGGAGGAAGCCGCGGTGCTTGTCCAGCGTCTGGAGCAGATCGGCCCGCTCGCCACCGGAGCGCTCCCCGCCGGCCCGCTCCCCGCCGACCTGTTCCACGTCGCTCATCAGGCGTCCGCCAGTACGGGCATGTCACCGGCGGTCGTGCCCAGGTCGATCACTCCGAAGGCCGCGCCCTGCGGGTCGCCGACCGCCGCGAACCGGCCGAACGGGCTGTCCATCGGACCGAAGAACAGCTGCCCGCCGTGCTCGGTCACCTTGGCGATGGCCGCGTCGCAGTCGTCCACCGCGAAGTAGACGCTCAGGTACGACGGCGCTTCCGGCGGCAGGTCGTCCGGGCCCACCTTCATCCGGCCGAGCGCGGGCCGGTCGTCGATCTGGAAGATCTTGTAGTCGACCTGGTCGGCGTCCATCCGCTTGGTGGTGTACGGGAAGACGGCGGGGAAGAAGGCGTCCGCCTTGCCCGGCTCACGGGTGAGCACCTCGGCCCAGGTGTACGAGCCCGGTTCGTTCTGCTTCTCGAAGCCCTCGTGACGATCGGCCTGCCAGACGCCGAAGGTGACGCCGCCCGGGTCCTTGGCGATCGCCATCGAGCCGAAGTCGCCGACCCGCATCGGGCCCATCAGCACCTCGCCGCCCCCGGCCCGGATCTTCTCGACGGTGGCGGCCGTGTCCGGTGAGGCGAGGTACAGGCACCAGGCCGACTTCACCTCCTCCCCGGGCATCGGCGGCACGACGGCGGCCACCGCCTTGCCGTCCGAGTACGCCGTCGTGTAGTTGCCGAACTCCGACGCGCTCTCGCCGAAGGTCCAGCCCAGCACCGCCCCGTAGAAGGCCTTCGCGCCGTCCAGGTCCTTGAACATCGCGTCGGCCCAACAGGGCGTGCCCTCGGGTAGCACGGCCATGATCCTGCCCTCCAGGTAGCGGTTTGTCCCGATTCGCCACAGTAGCCAGTCACCCGCCCGACCGCGCCCCGAGCGGCCGCACCCCGCCCCCCCGGGGCCCCGTCCGCCCCGGAACGACGGCGGCCCGCCGGAGCACCCCGGCGGGCCGTCACAGGACCGGATCGACCGGTCGCCGCTATCCGCTCACCCCTGCCCCGCCCCCGGTGCGGCCGCCGGGACCGCCGCCGGGACCGCCGCCGCGAGCGGCGGCCGCGCACCCGCCGTCCCGAAGCCGACCGGGCCCGTCGGCACGAGCCCCCGGCGCGGCGCCTCCTCCACCGCGCCCGCGGCCGCCCGCCCCGGCGCCGCCGCGAAGGCGAGCCGCGCCGCCGACGTCCCCAGTCCGGACGCGCCGAACGGGAGCGCCGCGCCCGCGGCGGCCGGCAGCGGCAGCGACACCGGCGCGGCCGGAAGGGTCCCCTCCGCAGGCCCGTCCGGCAGCTCCACCGGCACCGGCGCGGCCGGCACCGCGGGCCCCGCCCAGGCCTGGTCCCGCCCGAAGTGCCGCCGCAGATCCGCCTCGCCGTACCGCCGGCAGTCCCGGTGCCACACGTAGATGCCCGCGAGCCAGTTCTCCAGCTCCTTCACGTACCCGTCCAGCAGCGCCCGGGCCTCCGCGCCCAGCTCGAAGTCGTCGTAGAGCACCGGGAACTCGTTCCGCGCCACGTGCTGGAACTGCTTCAGCCGCGAGTGCATCAGGTCGTCGACGATGCGGACGGCCGCCGGGTAGTCGCAGTTGAAGAAGTTCTGCACCACCAGTACCGCGTTGTGCACCTCGCCCTCGTACTCGACCTCCTTCTGGTACGAGAACAGGTCGTTCATCATGCACGCGTAGTCGGCGGCCGCGTTCTCCAGCGAGCGCATCGGCCCGCTCTGGTAGATCGCCGGCGGGACGGCCTGGCCGTGGGCCAGCCGGCACAGGCTCATGGTGAGGTCGGAACCGAAGGTCTTCCGGCGCATCTCGATGTAGTCCACCGGGTCGGGGATCCGGTGCTGCGCCTGGTTGTTGAGCTCCCAGACCCAGCTCAGGGTCATGTCCTCGATGGCGGTGCGGAACTTCCGCCGGGCGTCCGCCGTCATCGGGGCGCTGGTCCGCTCCCAGAGGTCGGCCAGGCCGCGCTCCAGAGCGTTCACCGGCACCGGCGTCGGGCTGCCGTCGACGGGCATGAAGGTCGAGAAGCGCTCGGTGATGAGCTTGGCCCCGACCAGGTCGCGGGTCCGCCCGTAGACCACCGGGTAGTAGTCGTCGCCGTACGTCCCCCAGGTCAACCAGGCCGAGGTGAGGTCGAGTTGTTCGGCGGTGGCGTCCGGGTGGATGCCGGCCGAGCAGAGCGGGAAGTCGTAGTCGGCGACCTTCTCGGCCGTCCAGATGTCCGAGCCCGGAACGCCCGGCTGGGCCTCCAGCATGCCCATCCGGGCGGCCCACTCCACGGTGACACGCCGGGAGGTGTCCAGGTGCGGGCTGAGCTGCACGGTGTAGGGGAGCTTGAACTCCGGCAGCCGGGACGGCCCGACCTGCTGGAACGGCACGTGGCCGTGCGACCTGGCCCGCCGCACCGCCGGGTCGACGCCGCCCAGCGAGCCGGGTGTGCCGTCCAGCGTGTTCACTCCGCTCAGCGAGCCCAACTCGCCCAGCCCACCGGGCAGTCCACGCGCCGCGCCGACCCGGAGCATGTCCAGTGCCGCGGTCCCGATCCCGCCGATCGCGTACTGGTCCCACCAGTTGGCCGAACGCGCGGCCGCGCCGCCGCCGTTCATGTACCGGCTGGACCGCATGTGCCACTCGTGACCGCCGGACTGCCAGTCCTGCAGGCCCTTGACGTACGCCAGCACCCGGGCGACGCCCACCGGGTCGAGCCCGGTCTCGGTGAACAGCCACGGCAGTTCGGTGAACACGGTGTTCTCGAACTGCTGGAGCCGCGAGGTGAGCAGGTCGTTGACGGCCTCCGCGGCCTCCTGCGTCGTGCAGCCGAGGAAGGTCTCCAGCACGAGGATGCCGTTGCTCAGCTCGCCCTCGTCCTCGACCTCCCGCTGGTAGGAGAAGATGTCGTTGCGCAGGTGGACGCCGTCCGAGAAGGCGTCCATCAGGACGCGCAGCGGCCGCGAACCCGAGACCTCCTTCGGCACCTCGGCGTTGGCCGCGTACTCGATCAGCCCGGCCGACCAGGGCGCGCCGCCGACCTTGCGGCGCATCTCGATGTACTCGACCGGGTTGGCGATCCGCCCCGCGTTGATGTTCGCGAGCTCCCAGAGCGACTCGTTGAGCAGGTTCCGGGTGCTCTCGGCGAACCGGATCCGCCAGTCCTCGCCCATCGAGGGCACGGTGCGTCGCCAGAGGTCGGCCAGACCCGCCTCGACCGGGTTGGTGGGCTCGGGCATCGGGGTGGCCGGGTCGGCCGGCATGAAGAGCGGCAGCCGGTCCAGGTAGGCCTTGCCGCCCTCACGGTCGTTGCTGCGCTTGTAGATCTCCAGGA
Organism: Kitasatospora sp. NPDC091207; assembly: GCF_044768625.1. NCBI lineage: Bacteria > Bacillati > Actinomycetota > Actinomycetes > Kitasatosporales > Streptomycetaceae > Kitasatospora > Kitasatospora sp. NPDC091207. The sequence goes on along the minus strand of NZ_JBIVVS010000001.1, from coordinate 345,638 downwards.
AGTGGTCGTCGAAGAAGAAGACCCACACGTACCAGTCGGTGACCAGGGACAGCGCCTCGGCGGAGGCGTCCGGGTGGGTGTAGGCGCAGAGCAGGCCGTAGTCGTGCGCCTCCAGGTCGGCCTGGTCCCAGATGCCCGACCCCTCCAGCATCCCCATCTCCCTCGCCCACGCGGTGGAGTGGGTGCGGGCCCCGTCCAGGTGCGGATTGAGGCGTGCCGGATGCGGCACGTAGAAGGAGGGCAGTTCGAACGGCTGAGTCACCGGGGCGAGCCTTTCTGGACGCGTCGAGGAGGCCGACCGGCACGGCGGAGGGAGCCTTCGGTCCGCCGCGCCCGCCACCCGGTCGGCTCAGCATTACCCCTGACCGACGATCTCCACCGGACAACCGCAACAGTCGTATGAGATAAACCACTTGGATCGAACTCCTGCCCGATAGAACGGACAGTTCTGGTTCATCTGTACGGATTCGGAGGCCCTTCCCGCCCGGGAACGCCGGGAGGGGCGAGCGGTGACCGCTCGCCCCTCCGTCCCGTCGCCGGGCTCCCGCTCAGCCCCCGCTGCCGTTCACGGAGTCCTGCATGTACACCTCCCAGGCCGCCGGCACCGACTCGTCCGGCTCCTCCGGATCGCCCGGCACGGGCGCCCCGGCCCCGGGACCCGCCCCGCCCGCCGGTCCCGCCGGCCGGACCGGCCCCGGCACGAACGCGCCGGGCACCGGCGCACCGTCCTCGGGCGGCTCCGCCAGGCTCGCCCGGATCAGCGCCGCCGCCTCCGGGTGCCCCATGGCCTCGGTGATCCCGGCCACCCGCAGCGCGTAGACGGTCCGCTCGCCCTCCTCACGGTCGAGGTCGGCGTCGTCCATCAGGTCGTTCAGCGGGCCGACCACCGCCGGCCCGCTCCGCTCCGGTTCCTGCGGCCCGGCCGCCGTCGCCACCGGGCCCGTGTCCACGTCCGGGTGGTGCAGCGCGGTCACCGACCCCGGCGCGACCGCGTCCAGGAACGGCACCGGCTGCCGCACCGGCCGCGTCACCAGGTGCTCGTACAGCTCGTCAACCGGCTGGTCGGTGGCCGCCGCCGACAGCTGGGCGAGCGGGCCGATCATGCCGACCGCCTCCCTGACCTCCTCGTCGTGCCGGGCCAGCCACCAGACCACCGCGCTGCCGGGCGACTTGAGCACGTCCTCGCCGAGGTAGGCCCGCTTGTTCCGCTCGTACCGCCGTTCGTGCTCCCACACCTCCTCGGCCTTACGCACCTCGGACAGCTTGCCGAGCCGCTCCCGGTCCGCCTCCGGAAGGCCGAGCCCGACCCGGCCGCCCATCGCCACCACCAGCCCGGCGGCATCCGGGCTCTGCGTGCCGAGCGTCCCCTCCAACCGGTGCCGTACGAGGTCCAGCCGGCCGGGGTGCTCGCGCTCGGTCACGGCCCGGGCCCGGGCCAGCACGGTCTCCACCGCGAGGCTGCCCGGGTTGGCGTGGACGAGGCCGCCGATGTTCTGCACCGGCCGCCACCAGACCGTCGCCGAGAAGAGGAAGTCGTAGTCCGGCACCCCGCTGGGCAGCGCGACGCCCTCCACCCGGGTCTCCTGGTAGGGGAGTTCGACCACCGGTGGGTGGAGCGGGGGCGCCGTCGGCGGGTACGGCCCGCCCGGCGCCTCCACCACCGGCGCGCCCCGGCGCCCGGCGGCCTGCCGCACCACGAGGGCGACCACGGCCGCCGCCCCCGCCCACAACCAGACGGGCCACTTGGCGGACAGCCCGCCCACCACGGGCACCGCACCGGCCACACCGGCGAGGACGGCAACACGGACCTTGCTCATGGGGCTCACGCGATCCTCTCCTCGGACGGACGCGCCCGGGGCGGGTCCATCGGTTCAATGCCCTGCGCACGATCGATCAACTGCCAGAACCGGCCGGCCACTTCGTCCCGCCCGGGCCGCTGGGACGAGTCCCCGCCGGTCGCCGCCCAGTCGTAGCCGACCAGGTACAGCCGGCTGAGCAGATCGGCCCGCTCCTCGGCGGCGTGGACCAGCACCTGCATCAGCCGCTCCCCCCGGGCCGGCTCCGTCAGGGCTTCGGAAAGCCACCGCTTCACCACCGGCTCCCACCGCTGCGCCGGGGCCACCGCCAGGACCGCACGCCAGCCGCGGACGACGGCCCGGTCCGGCGCCCACGACAGCGGGTCCATCAGACCGAGGAAGATCCCGACGTCCGCCGAGTCCACCCGCCGCGTCTCCATCGCGTCCCACAGCCGGGCCATCAGCTTCGCGTGGAGCCGCCGGTCCCGCCGGACCAGGACGAACAGGGCCTCCCGCGCGTCCTGGGGCCCACCCTCGGCGGCCCCCCGGGCGAGGTGGTGCAGCCGGACGAGCGCCTGGTCGGGGTGGGTGGGCGCCATCACGTCGAGGCAGATCCGCGCCAGCACGCGGACGAGGTTCGGGTGCAGCCGCGCCGTGGTCGCCCAGTCGTAGACCCGCGCCCGGAAGGCCGGGCCGAACCGCTCGTCCGCGAGCCCGCAGGCGAGCACCTCGATGGACTCCGGCAGCAGCCTCGTCTCCGCCGCCCAGAACTCGGCGAGCTCGAACAGCGGCCGCGTCCTGCCCACCCGCAGCGACTGCTCCGCGAAGCGGGCCACCAAGAGCCGCCGGTCCTGCTGGCCGAGGCGCCCCGCCCTGACCGTCTCCCCCACCCACTGTCCGAACGCCGCCCGCAGGTCCGGGTAGTACGTCCAGAAGTGGGCCCGGACCGCCGCGTCATAGGCCAGCGCGTCGAACTGGATCCGCCCGTCCCGGTCGACCGCCACCCGCAGGTCGTCCAGCCGTTCGGTGAGGTCGGTCCGGTCGAGCCTGGGCTTCTCCTCCGGCGGGTGCTTCAGCATCACCAGTAGCCGTTCGGCCTGGTGGAACACCACGTCGGCCGGCGCCCCGTTCAGCATCGCCGCCACCAGCAGCAGCGCCCGCTGCCGGCCTTCCGCGAGCCCGGCGACCTGGTCGGCCACCTCCTTGCTCCGGTCCCGAAGCGCCTGCACCGCCCGCCGCGCCCAGAGCGCGAGGTCGCCGCCCGTCGAGCGGGCCTGCTCCATGAGCTCGGCGAGCCGCTGCAACTCCCGCATGGCGGAGCGCTCCAACAGCTCTCCGAGCACCGATTCCCGCAACTCCGCCGCCGGGACGTCGATTCCGGCCCGCGCCAGATGCCGTGCGAGCACGCGGTCACCGCGCGGGCGCTCGATCGGCACCACCAGGGGCCGGAGGTCCGACCGGAGCAGCCGGTCGTACCCGTCGGGGAGCACGACCGCCATCCGCGCACCGGAGCGCTCGACCTTGTCCCAGTAGGCCGACAGCCACTGCTGCTCCCCCGCGAACTCCTGCTCGGACGCCCCCGAGAGGTCGAGCAGGATCCGGTCCCCCTCGGCCGGCTCGGGTTCCTCGGTGCGCTGGTCCGCCAACGACAGATCACGGAACCGGTCGGCCTCGGCGCCCTGCCGGTGCAGCAGCACCACGGCCGTCGTCCGTCGCCCGCTACCGGGCGACCCGGCCAGCAGCACGGTCGTACCGGGCTTCTCCAGCCGCTCGGCCGCATCGCCGTAGCCCCGCGGGGAGACGAACCGGCTGCTCAGCCAGCGGCGGTGTTCCAGCGCCACCCGCAGTGGATCGATACCGGTACGGACCAGCCGGTCCTCACCGGCCAGCAGGTAGTAGAAGTGCTGGTCCCCGGTTCCCGTGTGCGTCGGCCCGTGCGCATCCCCGATGCGGGTCTCGGTCACCGGCGCCGGCCCTCACTCCCATCGCGGTCCCCGTGGTCCCCGCAGTCCCGGCGGTCCCGGCGGTCCTCACTCCGGTCCCCGTCCCGGCGCTCGTCCCGCTCCCGGCGGGCGCCGAACTCCTGGTTCACGGTGCCGCGTTCGAGGTAGTTCGCGCCCTCCCCGGTGAACTGCACGCCCCCGTTGCGGATCTCGTTGCGCTGCTCCCCGCTCCCCGTGTGCAGCGGCCCGTTCGCCGTGTTGATGAAGGTGCCCACGTCGCCGCCCACGTTGCCGATGCCGCCGTTCTGCCGGTGCGTGTAGTCCCTGGCCTGGACGACACTGCCGTCCACCCGGCCCACCCGGTTGCGGCTCTCCGGCCGCTCCGCCTCGCTCTTCGCGAGCTGCCGCTGCGCCTCGGCGAGTTGGGGCAGCGCCTCGGCCAGGTCGTCGCCGATCCGGGCGAGGTCGGCGTCCGCGCTGCGGGTGTCCAGCCGCCGGTACTGGCAGTCGGCCAACTCCCCCAGCTCGGCGGGGAGGTCGCGCCGGTTGAGCCGGGTGGCCCGGCCGATCAGCACCGGCACGACCAGCGCACCGCTCTCGAAGGCCTCGACGATCTCCCGCCGGGTCCAGTCCTCGGGGTCGTCGAGCGCGCGCCGGCCGTCCGCGGTGCGGGCGTCGGCCCAGCGGTCGCCGATGACGGCGATGAGCACGCTGCTGCGCCGCACCGCGGTCAGCAGTTCCTGCGGGAAGCGCCGGCCGACCTTGATCGATTTGCTGGCGCGGAACACCCGCTCGCTGCCGAACCGCCGGGACAGCTCGCGCTCGATCAGGGTGGCGCCGGTGTCCTCGTCGGTGGTGCGGTAGTTCACGAAGATGTCGGGCATGACGGATCACCTCTCCAGGGAGTTACAGGGCAGGGCCGGGCCGGGGAGACGCCGGGGAAAGGCCGGACGGGAAGCGGAGGGCGGCCGGACGGGCCGGGTCTACGGGTGGAGCGCCGCGGCGAGCGCGGGCTGGAGGTCGAGCACCGCCCGGTTGGCCCGGAACCGGGCCAGCTCACGGGCGAGCCGCTCCACGTCGGTGGTGATGGTCGCCGACCGCAACCCCGGGACGAGCGGCAGCAGTTCGGCGGCCAGCGCGCAGGCGTGCTCGATCTCCCCGGCGGCCGCGTGCGCGAGGGCGCGCCGGAGGCCGTACCGGGCGCGGCTGCGGACGGCGTGCGCGGGGATCCGCGGGTACTCGCGGTCGAGGACCTCGGCGGCCTGCGCGGGGCGGCCGAGGTCGTGCAGACACCAGCCGGTGACCATGGCGGCGGGGTCGGCCAGGGTGCTCGTCCCGAGCACGGGCGTGCCGGTACCGTCCTCCGCGGCGGCCCGGGCCAGCAGGTCGCGGGCCCGGTCGAGGCTGCGCAGGCTCGCCGAGTGGTCGCCGGCCAGTGCGTGGCCCTGGGCCTCGCGCTGGGCGGCGAGGCCGCGGATCCGGGGTGGCAGCCGGCCCTCCTGGGCCTGGGTGACCAGTTCGACGGTCCGGGCGGCGTCCCCCGCGTAGAGGGTGACCAGGGCCCGCCGGACGAGTGCGTAGGAGGCGAGGTCGTGGTCACCGCCGGCCTCGGCGAGTTCGACGGCGCGGGCGGTCCACCAGAGGGCGGCCGGGTTGTCGCCGGCCTCCTGGGCCATCCAGCCGGCGTACTCGGCGTACCGCGCGGCGAGGCCCAGCAGCTTCGGACGGCTCGACGCACCGGCCTGGACGGCGAGTTCGCGCAGGGTGTGGGTCTGCACGGTGAGCAGCGGCAGCAGCACCCCGGGGTCGGTCGTCTGCCCGAGTGTCCGCATCTGGTCGAACTGCAGGCGGAAGATGTCCACCGGCGCGGTCTCGGCTGCCGCCTGCTGCGGCACCACGGCGGCGGCGACTCCCACCCCCAACAGGGAGGTCGCGCCGACGGCGAGCAGTCGGCGCCGCCCGAGACCCCCGGGCCAGCGGACGCCGTCGGGGCCGACCCGGAGCAGCCATGCCGCGTCGTCGACCGCGGCGCCGTCCACCCCCGTTCCGCGCTCGGGGGTCTCGGACGGCACCAGCTTCTCCAACTCGCCGCCGGCGCCGAGACGGGCGTCGCAGCGGCGGGCCAGGTCGGGGGGCGGCGTCTTGTGGCCGCGTTCGATCTTGCTGAGGTGGCCCTTGCTGTAGTTGAGCAACTCGGCCAGCCGGGTGAGCGTCAGTCCGGCGGCGATCCGCCGTCTGCGCAGTTCCGGACCGAACGCGCCGGCCATGTCGGGCGATTTGGACGTGCGCATGCCAACCCCCTCTCTGGAACCGCCTGCCCGTGGTTCTGCGTCATGGGCCGGAGACGGTATCTCCCCCCGTCTCCGCATGAATATTGGCATGCGGACGAGGGGGGTGAGCGGGGAATGGCGCTGTTTCCCGTTTCCTCTTTCACCAGTGGCGATGTGGCGGCTACTCGACCTGAGGACAAAGGGAGTTAGCGACAAGTCCACTGATATGACAGGACGGCTGCCCCTCTCCGAGCACCGGCCGCCGGGCACCTGAGCCCGGCGCCCGGGCCACCCCCACCGCCACCCCGCGGCCCGCTCCGGGGACGGCGGCGGCACAGCGCGGCGACCGGGCGGGAAACCCCGCCCGGCATCTGGAGTCACGGGCCGACTTTCGTCGCGACGGCGATTGTCCGCCCGGTCCGATCACCCTGTTCGAGGGCGATCCGTTCCACGAAAACGAATTCGCTCGGCCGACGGCGGCGCCGTCGACCTTTCGACCCTCGCCGGCCAACTCGATCTCCTGCGCGCCGCGTTGAAGGGCGAGGCGACCACTCCCGAGCACGACGATGCCGTCGGCGCCGCCGCCCAGGCCGAGGTGGCCGCCCAGCAGGGCGGCCAAGCCGGGGTGCTCGCCCATCTGAAGGCCGCCGGCAGCTGGGCCCTCACCATCGCGCGCGAGATCGGCGTCGAGGTGGCCGCCCTCGCCGTCGCGCATGCCATCGCGGGGGGCCGATCGACCACCGACCAGCACCCCGGCGGCACGGCGATCCCCTCCCGAGCCCGGCCCGACGCGGGCCCACGGCCCGTGGGAAGCACCGGCGTTGGCCCGGACCGCCGCCGGGCAGCGGGGCGCGGCGGGCCGGACGGCCAGCAAGGATCGAACACAAACCAACCAGCCGGGACAAGGCCCGCCAACTCAACCAATCCACCCCTACGGGCGTGTTGACGCCGATCCCTCCTCCCCCGTCCACCAGACTGGGCGGCGATCCGCGTCTCCACGATCCGAGGAGGGCTTGCCCATGAACGTCACCGTCCGGCTCGCACAGCAGCCCGAGGCCGACGACCTGCTCGGGCGCAGCGCGCTCGCCGCGCTCGTCGGGATGCTGCTGGACCAGCAGGTGCCCATGGAATGGGCGTTCACCGGCCCGCTCACCATCGCGCAGCGCCTGGGCCGGGACGACCTCGACGCGCACGAGATCGCCGTCCACAACCCCGAGGCGTTCGTCGCCCTGCTCTCCGAGAAGCCGGCGGTGCACCGCTACCCGGCGGCGATGGCCAAGCGGGTGCAGCAGCTCTGCCAGTTCCTGGTGGCGCAGTACGACGGCGACGCGGCGGCGCTCTGGCGCGATGTCGCGACCGGCCGGGAGCTGCTCAGCCGCCTCAACGCCCTGCCCGGCTTCGGGAAGCAGAAGTCGCAGATCTTCCTCGCACTGCTCGGCAAGCAGTACGGCGTGCGGCCCGAGGGCTGGCGCGAGGCCGCGGGCCTGTACGGCGAGGAGGGGGCGTACCGGTCGGTCGCGGACATCACCGGCCCGGAATCGCTGGACAAGGTGCGCGTCCACAAGCAAGAGGTGAAGGCGGCCGCCAAGGAGGCCAAGACGGCCAAGGTCTGATCAGGCATCACACCATTGCTGCCCGGCGCTCACGAGGAGCGCCGGGCACCGAAGGGCGCCAAAGGGAACCGAAGGACCGCCGTCATCGAAGTCCTGCGACCCCCGAAGGGCCCCGCACCGCCTTCTCGTCCGCCTCCGCGAGCCAGAAGTAGACCGGCGTCAGGGCGAGTTCGAGCACCATCAACCCGGTCTGGAAGCCGTGCGGCCACCCCTCCACCGCGATGGACAGCACCCGCCCGAGCGCACCCAGCAGGAACACTCCGGCCAGCACCCGCACCACCGCCGCCGGGATCGGCGCCTGCCGGGCCGCCCAGATCCACGCCAGCCCGTAGCCGGCGAAGACCGCGCCGAAGAACCGGCCCAGGCTGTCGATCGTCGCGCCGGCGTCCTCCTCCCCCGGGATCGAGGCGTTGCCGCCCAGGACGTGGAAGAGCCCGATCGCCACGCAGGCGACCCCCGTCGTCCACGCGAGCGCCCGCAGAGCCCTGGCCATGATCAACCCACCCCCACCATTACTTGACACACGTCTACTTAAGTAGGGACCAGCTAGTAGACGCGTGTCAAGTAGGCTTCGCCCGTGCCTCCCAGCGACCAGAGCCGGCGACGCCGGCGGCTCAGCCCGGCCGATCGCCGCGCCCAACTCCTCTCCGTCGGCGCGCGGCTCTTCGCCGCCCGCCCGTACGAGGACGTGCTGATGGAGGACATCGCCGAGCAGGCCGACGTCTCCCGCGCACTGCTCTACCGGCACTTCCCGAGCAAGCACGACCTGTTCGCCGCGGTCTACCGGCAGGCGGCCGACCAACTGCTCGCCGACACCCGGCTCGACCCCGCCGACACCCTGGTCGACCAGCTGATCCAGGGCATGGACACCCACCTCGACTACTTCATCGCCAACCGCAACGCCGTGCTGGCCGCCAACCGGGTGCTCGCCGGGGACCCGGTGATCCGGACGATCATGACCAACGAGCTCGACGAACTCCGCGCCCGCCTGCTGAACGTGCTTCCGCTCGCCGACGCGGCCGCGCACGAGGCGGTGTCCGGCGTGCTGAAGAGCTGGCTGGTCTTCGTCCAGGTGCTCTGCGTCGACTGGCTCGCCCATGAGACCTGCACCCGTACCCAACTGCGCGACACCTGCGTCGGCGCGGTACTCGGCGCCCTGCGCCCACTCCTCACCACCGACCCCGCCCCGGACTGGCCGCGCTGAGCCGCCACACCGAACCTCGCCGAACCCCACGCCCACCGAACCCCACGCCCCCGCCCGGCGCACCGACCGAAAACCTGTTGCCCGGCCACCACCCCCCGGGCGAGGCTCCACGGATGACCGACACCGACAGCCCCGCCGTGCGCTCGCTCTTCTCCGCCGACGGCCGCCTGCCCGCGATCCCCCGCAAGGCGGCCCGTCGCGCACAGTTGCTCACCCACCTCGCCGGCACCCTCTTCGAAGCGGACCGCTCCTACAGCGAGCGCGAGGTCAACGAGACGCTGCGGACGGTGCACGACGACTACCCGGCCCTGCGCCGCTTCCTGGTCGAGGGCGGTCATCTCACCCGTCCTCAGGACGGCAGCAGCTACCGCCGCGCCGCCTGAAGCGGCACCCCCGGACGGCCCGTCGGCACCGCACGGCAGGAAGAGGGCTGTTGCCGTCCCGAGGGGGAGAACGTCCTTGAGCGAGACCGAAGAGCTGCCGGCGGCCGCCGCGGCCACCACCGCCTGACTGGAGTCCTGCTTCGGCCCGGGCACGGTGTGGCGGCCCGACCGGTTGCCCGACCGACTGGAGCACGCGGCCACCCGCGCCTTCCTGACCTCGGTGGGGATCCCGGCCGGTGGAGCTCGACTTCGTCGGCTACGACTCGACCGGTCTGCCGGAGAAGGGCCTGTGGGAGGCCGACCCTGACGAGCTGTTCGGCCGCCGCACCCCGGACGAGGACCAGACCCAGGTCCGGTTCTCCTACTGCGTCGGCACGTTCCACCAGCTCCATCTGATGGTGGACGGCGCCACCGGCGCGGTCGAGGTCTACAACCCCGACGGTTGGGACCACGCGGACGGCCACGGCGGGCTCGCGGCCCCGTCGCTGCCCGCGCTGGCGGGCGCACTCGGGCTGCTGGCCCGCCTTGAGCAGCGGTTGACCGGCTCCGACACGGCGGCCGCGCTGGAGGAGTTCACCGCGCTGCTGGGCCGGCTCGGTCAGGGTCCCGGGGACCCCGACCTCTGGCCCGACCTGCTGGAGGAGCCGCGCGAGGAGTACGCCGACCCGGACGGCTGAGGGCTCGCCCGGCCGTCCCGGGAACGCACGGGGCCCCGGCCGCGCGTCGCGACCGGGGCCCCACCGCACACCGTCAGACCAGGACCGGCTTCTGCTCCTCCGCGACCACGTCGGCCGAGCCGGCCACATCGCGCCCGTCGGCCCCGTCGGCGACGACCGCCGCCTTCCGCCTCGGCAGCGCGAACATCAGCAGGAACACCGCCACCAGCACCCCCACGACCCACCACATCGCGTTGATGAACGCCCCGCCGAACGCCGTGCCGACCGCCTCCGGGGCGACCACGTCGTCCATCGCCCCGAAGAACGCCACCGACACCAGCCCGAGCCCGAGCGCCGTCCCCAGCTGGTTCACCGTGTTGATCAGGCCCGACGCCGAACCGGCGTGCTCACGCGGCACCTCCGCCAGCACCGCGTCCGTGATCGGCGCGACGATCAGGCCCATTCCGGCGCCCATCACCACCAGCGGCAGCGCCATCTGCCAGGGCGCGATCGCCGTGCCGTACCGGTCGGCCTCCCAGATGTAGGTCAGCGCGCCCGCCGCCATCACCAGCGCGCCCGCCTGGAGCACCTTGCGGCCGAACCGCGGCACCAGCTGCTGCACCGAGAGCCCGGCCGCCACCGAGACCGCGATCGAGAACGGGATGCCCGTCGTCCCGGCCTTGAGCGGGCTCCAGCCCAGCCCGATCTGCATGTAGAGCGTCCAGACCAGGAAGAAGATCCCGGTGACCAGGCCGAAGGTCAGCTGCACGCCGATCCCGGCCGCGAAGCTCTTCACCCGGAACAGCGACAGCTCGACCAGCGGCGAGCCGTCCCGCCGCGTCTTCACCTTCTCGTAGGCGACGAACAGCGCGAACACCGGCAGGCTGCCGACCATCGACAGGTGGCCCCAGAGCGGCCAGCCGGCCTCCCGGCCGTGGGTGAGCGGGTAGAGCAGCATCAGCAGGCCGACGCTGGCCAGCAGCACGCCCACGAGGTCCAGCTTGAGCGCCTTGTCCGCCCGGGACTCCCCGATGAACGCCCGGCCGAGCAGCAGCCCGGCGATGCCGACCGGCAGGTTGATCAGGAAGATCGGCCGCCAGGCCAGCCCGAAGAGGTCCCACTCCGTCAGCAGCGCGCCGATCAGCGGCCCGGAGACGGCGCCCAGGCCGACCACCGCGCCGAACAGGCCGAACACCTTGCCGCGCTCCTCCGCCGGGAAGGACGCGTGGATGATCGACAGCACCTGCGGCACCATCAGCGCCGCCGTGGCGCCCTGCAGGATCCGCGTCGCGACCAGCATCTCGGCGCCGGTCGCCAGCCCGCAGAGCGCCGAGGCGATGGTGAAGCCGCCGATCCCGATCAGGAACAGTCGCTTCCGGCCATAGATGTCGCCCAGTCGGCCACCCGTGATCAGCCCGATCGCGAAGGCCAGGGCGTAGCCGCCGGTCACCCACTGGATGGCGCTGAACGAGGCGCCGGTGTCCTCCTGAATGCTGGGGATCGCGATGTTCACGATGGTGACGTCCACCAGGTCCATGAACGAGGCGGTCATCACGATCGCCAGCGCGATCCACCTCCGACGGTCGGACACCGCCCCGGCGTCCACCCCGGGTCCCGCTCCGGAATCCGTTGTCATCTTCTTCTCCCCTACACCCTCGCTCTTCGGCACGTCCGCGACGATAGGGGTCATATAGGTCAGCTCCTGTCCGCCATGTCCGGCATCCTGGTGACCATGACCGACACCCCGGCACGGCTGCTGACCCTGCTGTCCCTGCTGCAGACCCCGCGCGAGTGGCCGGGCAGCGAGCTGGCCGAGCGCCTGCGGGTCAGCCCCCGGACCATCCGCCGCGACATCGACCGGCTGCGCGAGCTCGGCTATCCCGTCCAGGCGACGATGGGCGCGGTCGGCGGCTACCGGCTGGTCGCGGGGACGGCCATGCCGCCGCTGCTGCTGGACGACGAGGAGGCGGTGGCCATCGCGGTCGGGCTGCGGGCGGCCGCCGGACACGCCGTGGTCGGCATCGAGGAGGCCTCGGTCCGGGCCCTCGGCAAGCTGCTCCAGGTGCTGCCGGCCCGGCTGCGCCACCGGGTCGGCGCGCTGAACGCGGCCACCGTGCCACTGCTGAGCGGCGACGGGCCGACCGTCGACCCGGAGGACCTCACCGTGCTCGCCAACGCCGTGACCAACCGGGAGCGGCTGCGCTTCGGCTACCGGGCCGGCGACGGCGCCGAGTCCAACCGCCGGGTAGAGCCCAACCGGCTGGTCTCGGCCGGGCGGCGCTGGTACCTGGTGGGCTACGACCTCGACCGGGACGACTGGCGGCTCTTCCGGGTGGACCGGATCAGCGGACCGTTCGCCACCGGCGCCCGGATCACCCCGCGTGAACTCCCCGCCGAGGACGCGGCCGCGTACGTGGCGAGCAAGCTCCACCGTCTCGCGCCGACGTACACCCTGGTCGCCACCCTGCACATGCCCGCCGCCGACATCCCGTACTGGCTGCGCCGCGACTCCGAGATCGAGCCGATCGACGGGGGCGGCTGCCGTCTCCGCTCCCGGGCGGAGTCGCTGGAGTGGTTGGCCATGCGCCTGGTGATGCTCGGCTGCGAGTTCGAGGTGCACGAGCCGCCCCAGATGCACGCCCACCTGCGCGACCTGGCGGCCCGCGCCGGCCGGGCGGCGGGCCTCGGCGGTTAGGTCAGGTCAGGTCCTGTCCGGCCCGCCACCTCGTACCAGACGTCCCCGGCCCGGAACCGCAGCACGCCGTCCCGGCCGTGCGCCCGCTCCCGGCCGGGCCCGCCGGGCAGCTGGAGCCGCCCGCGCCCGGTCTCCTGCCGGTCCTTGCCGACCGGTTCGCACGGACGGTCTCGCCCTCGCCGGTCAGGAAGACGCCCCGTCGGCCGCTGATCGCGAAGCCGATCGGCAGTCGCACCGGGCACTTCACGCTCGACGACGGCCCACCGGCCGGATCGATCCTGGTCAGGTGGCCGCCCGAGCTGTCGGGGTACCGGGCCGGCCAGGCCGCCCTCCCCTCGGTGGCGGCGGCCAGGCCCTCCAGCGGCCAGCCGGGCAGTTCGCCCGGCCCGGGGCGCCAGACCACCCGGCCGGCGGTGTCCGCGGCGGTCAGGCCGGGGTGGGCCGTCGGGTGGTCGCCGTAGACCCCCTCGTCCTCGTCCCCGAAGGCCATCCAGATCCGGCCGTCCCGGTCGGTGACCAGGGCCCGGACGTCGTCGCCCAGCGACAGCTCCCGGGCTGCCGGCCGGCCCACCGCCCGGCGGCCCGCCCGGACATCCTCCCGGGCAGGCGCCAGACTTCGGCGGGCCGGACGACCGGCGACGGCATCGCGGACGACTCCTGAGGTCGGATCAGACGCCGAACTCGGCCGTCAGCACCGCGCGGCCCAGCGTGTGGAAGGTGAGGTGGAACCCGATCTGGGCCGCCGGTGTCTCGGCGGTGACGTCCAGCGCGTCCACGTCCAGCGCGTGCACGGCGAAGGCGTAGCGGTGCGCCGGGCCGGGCGGCGGGGCGGCGCCGTCGTACTTGGTGCCGGGGAAGTCGTTGCGGCCGTGGAACGAGGCCGCGCCGGGCAGGTCGGCGTCGGACGAACCGGCGCCGCGCGCCAGGCCGGTGAGGTCGCCGGGCAGGTTGAGGGCGAGCCAGTGCCACCAGCCCGAGCCGGTCGGGGCGTCCGGGTCGTAGCAGGTGACGGCGATGGACCGGGTGCCCTCCGGCAGGCCGGACCAGGCCAGCTGCGGCGACAGGTTGCCGCCCGCGTGGATGAACTCCTCGGCCAGCTTGCCGCCTTCGGCGATGTCCTCGCTGGTCAGCTCGAAGGACGGTACCTGCGGCAGGAACTCGTAGGGCAGCGGCGGACGAACGCTCATGAAACGGTCACCTCTCGACGAGTCGGGACAGCCCGGACCAGGCTGAATGACGCGGTTCACTGTAGTGGGGTGCCGCCCCGCGCGGACCGGCTCTACAGTCGGGTCATGACCCCGAAGCTCACCCGTCTGCTGGCCGACTCCCGCCGCGCACTCCTCACCATGCTCGGCCTGCTCGCCGTCATCTGGGCGGTGCAGGTGGTCAACTGGATGGACGACTACGGGCTCTCCTACGACTTCGGGCTGATGCCGCGTCGGCTCGACGAGCTGCCGGACATGTTCACCATGCCCCTGCTGCACTTCGGTTGGGGGCACATCGAGGCCAACTCCTGGCCGCTCTTCGTGTTCGGGTTCCTGTCCGCCTACCGGGGCCTGCGGAAGTTCCTCTGGGCGACCCTGATGATCGTGGTGGCCAGCGGCCTCACGGTCTGGCTGTGCGAGCGCCCCGAGGCGGTCACGGCCGGCGCCAGCGGCCTGGTCTACGGCTACTTCGGCTACCTGGTGCTGCGCGGGGTGCTCGACCGCAACCTGCTGGACGCGGTGATCGGCGTCGTCGTCGCGGCCGTGTACTCCTACCTCCTGATCGGCGTCCTGCCGGTGGCCCAGGGGGTCAGCTGGCTGGGCCACCTCGGCGGGCTGCTCGGCGGGCTCGCCGCCGCCTGGCTGCTCCGCGACCGCGGCCCGAAGGCCGCCACGACCGCCACGACCGCCACGACCGAGGCCGCCGCCGGCCCCCGGTCCGCCCTGCACAAGGAACTGGACGGCCTCGGCCTCTGACCGCCGACGGCCGGCGGCGGGGGCCGACGGCGGCAGGCGGGGACCGACGGCCGGCTCGGGCAAGGGGCGCCACGGCGTCCGCCCGTTACAGCCAGGTATAGACCAATCCCGGGCCTGCGGCTAGCGTGACGGGGACACCTTCCCCCTGCTCCGGAGCCGCACCGTGGAGTCGTCCGTCCTCGCCTTCGCCACCGACCTGCTGGACGAGGGCACCGACACCTTCTTCGGCAACCTCACCGACCGGGCCGGGGTCGGCGGTGTCACCCTCGCCTCGGTCTACCACGAGGCCCGGGACGTCTTCCCGCACAACCCGCGCCGGGTGATCCGCTACCTGGAGCCCGGCGCCGCCTACTTCCGCCCCGACCCGGCCCGCTGGGCCGGACGGCGGCTGCGGCCCACCCCCTCCACCGCGATCGGCGACCGCGACCCCTTCGCCGAGGCCGCCGCCGAGGCCCGGCGCCGCGGGCTGAAGCTGCACGCCTGGACGGTGTTCTGCCACAACGACCGGCTCGGCTTCGAGCACCCGGACTGCGCGCCCGCCAACGCCTTCGGCGACCGCCACCTCACCGAGCTCTGCCCGGCCGCCCCGGAGGTCCGCGAGTACGCGGTGACCCTGGTCGGCGAGCTGGCCCGGTACGGCGTGGACGCGATCCGGGCCGAGTCGCTGCACTTCCACGGGCTGCGCCACGGCTACCACCACGAGCGCTACTTCGAGGAGCTGGGCCCGGTCGCCGAGGCGCTGCTGGGGATCTGCTTCTGCGACCACTGCCGCGCCGCCGCCGTCCGCGCGGGCGTCCCGGCCGACGAGGTGGCGACGGCCGTCCGCGGTGAGCTGCGCCGCCGGCTGGCCGACGACGCGGCCGCCGCCGAACCCGCCGCCCTCGACGAGCTGGCCGACGGCGCCGTCGCGGCCTACGTCGACGCCTCCGCCGTGACCGTGACCTCGCTCGCCGCCGAGGTCGCCGAGGAGGCACGGCGGCACGGCATGCGGCTCACCTTCATGGACGGCGGCGGCCCCGGCCGGGGCTGGCTCTCCGGCATCGACCTGCCCGCGCTCGCCGGGGCGGCCGACCAGATCGAGACGCTCGGCTACGCGCACACCCCGGAGGCCGTCCGGGAGAAGATCGCCGCCTTCGCCCTGCACGGGGTCCGCCCGCGGGACATGGCGGTGATCCTGCGCCCGATGGCCTCGGACTGCGACGGTCCGGCCAACCTCGCCGCCAAGATCGCCGTGCTCCGCGAGCTGGGCGTGCCGGAGGTCGAGTTCTACCACTACGGCCTGATGCGGCTCTCCTCGCTGGACCGGATCGGCGCCGCGCTGGCCGGGTAGGTCCCCGGGCGGTTCCCTCAGCGCCGGCGCCGGCTCGTCCCGAACAGGCTGCGCGAGATCTCCCGCCCGAGCTGCGACCCGGCCGAGCGCGCGAAGGACTTCAGCGTCGGGTTGTTCAGCAGCATCCCGAGCACCCCGGCGTCGTCCTTCCCGGCCCGCGCCCCGTCCGGGCCCCGGGCCTCCTCGCCCGGCACCGGAGCCGGCTCCGGCGTCGGCTCCGGCGTCGGCACCGGGGCCGGAGCCGGCCGGGCCGCCCGGGCGGCGAGCTTCTCGTAGGCCGACTCCCGGTCGATCGGGTCCCGGTAGCGGGCCGCCAGGGCCGACCCGACCACCGCCGCCGCCAGCGCGGCCGGGTCGACCGGGCCCATCAGCGACTGCGGGGCCCGCAGCCTGGTCACCGCCACCGGCGTCGGCGCGCCCTGCTCCGATAGCACCGTCACCACCGCCTCGCCGGTGCCCAGCGAGGTCAGCACCTCGCTCAGGTCGTAGGTGGACCGCGGGAAGGTGGAGACGGTCGCCCTGAGCGCCTTGGCGTCGTCCGGGGTGAAGGCCCGCAGCGCGTGCTGCACGCGGTTGCCCAGCTGGCCGAGCACATCGGCCGGGACGTCCTTCGGCGTCTGGGTGACGAAGAAGATCCCGACACCCTTGGAGCGGATCAGCCGGACGGTCTGGGTGATCGCCTCCAGGAAGGCCTTGGAGGCGCCCTTGAAGAGCAGGTGCGCCTCGTCGAAGAAGAACACCAGCTTGGGCCGGTCGAGGTCGCCCACCTCGGGCAGCTCCTGGTAGAGGTCGGCCAGCAGCCACATCAGGAAGGTGGAGAAGAGCCGCGGCCGGTCCTGCACCGCGGGCAGTTCCAGCGCCGAGACGAGGCCCCGCCCGTCCGGCGCCGTCCGCAGCAGCTCCGCGGTGTCGAACTCCGGCTCCCCGAAGAACGCCCCGGCGCCCTCGTTCTCCAGCATGGTGAGCGAGCGCAGGATCACTCCCGCGGTGGCCGCCGAGATCCCGCCGATGCCCTTCAGCTCCTCCTTGCCCTCCGGCGAGGTGAGGAAGGCGATCACGGCGGTGAGGTCCTTGAGGTCGTACAGCTCCAGGCCGTTGCGGTCGGCGTAGTGGAAGACCAGGCCGAGCGAGGACTCCTGGGTCTCGTTCAGGTCGAGCACCTTGGCCAGCAGCAGCGGGCCGAAGCTGGTGACGGTGGCTCGGATCGGGATGCCCGTGCCCAGGCCGCCCAGCGCGTAGAACTCGGTCGGGCAGCCCCGCGCGGACCAGTCCTGGCCGACCTCGGCGGCCCGGGCGGCGGTCCGCTCGCTCGGCACGCCGGGCGCGGAGATCCCGGAGACGTCACCCTTGACGTCGGCCAGGAACACCGGCACGCCCTGGGCGGAGAGCTGTTCGGCGATCAGCTGGAGCGTCTTGGTCTTGCCGGTGCCGGTGGCACCCGCGACCAGCCCGTGCCGGTTGAGCACCCCGAGCGGGATGCGCACCTGGGCGCCGCGGTGGGCGGTGCCGTCCAGCACCACCGCGCCGAGGTCGAGGGCGGGCCCGGTGAAGGCGTACCCCTCGGCGATCTCCCGCGCCGCGGGCGGGAGCGGCTCGGTACCGGGGGACGGCGGCTCGGCGGTGGTCATCGGGCACTCTCCAGAGGCGCAGCTGAGGAACGACGTTCGCGACATTTCCCATGAAACAGCCGCAATCGTCCGCCCGCAGCTCGCGCCGGTGCGCGTGGCGGGGTCGCGGCTGCTGCGCCATCCGCCGCCCAAACGGTAGGCTTTCCGTGTGATCTTCAAGCGCATCGGCAATGGGCGGCCGTACCCGGATCACGGCCGGACCAGCACCCGCCAGTGGGCGGACGTCGCCCCGCGTCCGGTGCGGCTGGACCAGCTGGTGACCACCAAGGGCCAACTCGATCTGGAGACCCTCCTCGCGGAGGACTCGACCTTCTACGGCGATCTCTTCGCCCACGTCGTGAAGTGGCACGGCGACCTCTACCTGGAGGACGGGCTGCACCGCGCCGTACGCGCCGCGCTCCAGCAGCGCCAGGTGCTGCACGCCCGTGTCCTCGAAATGGAGTGACGGGCCCCTCCCGCACCCCACCACCCGCGTGGACACCGCCCTCCGGCCACCTCCGGAGGGCGGTCCGCGCATCCGCCGGTACCCCCTTTCGGGTGCCGACGTACTCCAGATGATGATCGTTTAGTACCTTCGCAGCCGTCCGGCACTAATCTGCTGACTACGGCCGCAGTCCGTGGCGAACGCCGCCCACCCAGGCCGAATCCGTCACCCGATCCCCGCCCTGGCACGAGGGGGAGACAAACCGTGAGCATGTTGACTCCCCAAGGCCTGAAGGGGAAGCAGTACCGCGTCACCGGCAACGCCTATCCACGGCTCGGCCGGCCACCGAAGAAGAGCCGCAAGGTCATGGCCCTGATCGGCTCGCTGCTCGCGCTGGCGCTGATCGCGCTCGGCGGCGTCCAGCTCTACGACATCTTCACCGGCAAGGGCAAGAACGCCTCCGCCCAGGCCTGCGCGACGCCGTCCGGCAAACCGCTGGCCGCTCCCACCCCCACCCCGGACGCCCCCGCCAGCGATCCGCACGCCATCCCGCAGCCGGCCGGCTTCAAGCTGAACGTCTTCAACGCCACCACCAAGTCGGGCCTGGCCGGGCGGACCGCCGACGAGTTCACCAAGCGCGGCTTCACCGTGGACAAGAAGGGCAACGCCCCGGCCGAGTTGGACAAGAAGGTGCCCGGCACCGCCGTGGTGATCGCCGGCCCGGCCGGCGCCGGCGCCGCCACACTGATCAGCTCGCAGATCGCCGGTGCCACCGTCACCACGGACGCCCGCACCGACAACACCGTGGACGTCGTGGTCGGCGACAGCTACAACACCCTGCTGGACGAGACCCAGGCCGCCGCCGCGCTGGCCCTGGCCATCAAGCCCTCCCCGACCCCGAGCAGCACCGGCAGCTGCTGAGCCGGCCACCACACGGCGCACGAGAGCCCCCCGGCACCAGGCCGGGGGGCTCTCTCCGTACGCTCGGACGTCCCGCGCCCGGGGCTTCGCGCGCCCGGGGCTTCGCGCGCCCGCGGACTCAGCCCGCGGTGCCGTAGAGGCGGTCGCCCGCGTCGCCGAGGCCGGGGACGATGTAGCCGTTCTCGTTCAGCCGCTCGTCGACCGCGGCGGTCACGACGGTGACCGGCAGCCCGGCCAGCGCCCGCTCCATCACCGCGACGCCCTCGGGCGCGGCCAGCAGCACCACGGCGGTGACATCGGTGGCGCCCCGCTCGATCAGCATCCTGATCGCGGCGACCAGCGTGCCGCCGGTGGCCAGCATCGGGTCGAGCACGTAGACCTGGCGGCCGGAGAGGTCGTCCGGCATCCGGGTGGCGTAGGTGGAGGCCTCCAGGGTCTCCTCGTTGCGCACCATGCCGAGGAAGCCCACCTCGGCGGTCGGCAGCAGCCGGGTCATCCCGTCGAGCATGCCCAGGCCGGCCCGCAGGATCGGGACGACCAGCGGGCGGGGGTAGCTCAGCCGGGTGCCGGTGGTGACCGCCACGGGCGTGGTGATCTCCACCTCCTCGGTGCGGACGTCCCGCGTCGCCTCGTACGCGAGAAGGGTCACCAGCTCGTCGGTCAGGCGACGGAAGGTCGGCGAGTCGGTGCGCTCGTCGCGCAGGGTGGAGAGCTTGTGGGCGACCAGGGGGTGGTCGACGACGTGGATCCGCATATGTCGAGGTTAGCCCGGCCCCGGGCGCCCGTACGCCACCCCGCGACCCGCCCGGCCGACTCCGTGACCCCGCACGGGGCCGTCCGGGGTCACGCAGACATGACACGCCGTGACGCACCGCGAATGTCCGGGCGGAACGTCCTCCTGTGGTATCAATCCGGCCGATCTGGGAAAGTCAGGTCCTATGACGAGCAACCCGAAGACCGGGGACGGCTCGGCGGGCGGGCCCACGGGCCCGTCGGGCGGGCGCTCGGGCCTGCCCCCGGACCAACCGGAGACCGAGGCGGAGCGCCGCAAACGGCGGACGGTGTTCCTCCGCGAACTCGCCGAGGCGCGCGAACTGCGGGAGCGGGTCCAGCCCCGGCGCACCAAGGAACGGCGGATGCGCGAAGCGATGCGAATGCGAACCTTCCGGATCTGACGGGCCCACGGCACTCCCCCGACGGACCGGCGGCGCGCACCCGGCGCACCCGGCGCCCGTTCACCGGCCCCCGGCCAACCCTTCCGACACGACCTGCAAAGACGCGCTGCCGAACACCCCCCGCAAAGCCGGGCTTTCTGTCACGATTCCGATGGGACGGTCCGAACAGCGGGCCGCCTCTGGCGCGGGGGCGGCCAGATTTCGCGTTGCCCGGAGCGCCGAGCCGAGACCGATGATCTTGGGAGTGTCCCTGGTGGCGTACTTCGCTGCAGTGCTTGCTCGCACCGAGGACGGGTGGGATGTGAGCGAGACGGAACTCGACGACGTCGAAACCCTGGCCGATCTGGCCGATCTGGCCCGCGAGGCCGCCCAGGACGACGACAGCGTCCTGGTCTTCATCGAACAGGAGGACGTCTGGTTCGCCATCGTCCGGGTGGACGGCGAGGAGGACCCGCGGATCTTCGTGTCGGACGGCGCCGCCGCGGCCCGCAGCAGCTACGGCTCCGTCCTCACCGACGAACTGGTCGACCAGGCCGGCGAGAGCGAGTTCGGCGACCTCGACAACCTGGTCGCCGAGCTGGAGGACGAGGCGGAGGCGGCGGAGCAGGCGGACGAGGACGACGACGCCCACGGCGGCGTGCCGGTCGGCCCGCTCGGCGACGCCCACCTGCTCACCGAGTTCGGCCTCCCCTCCGAGGAGCTGCTCGCCCTCAGCGGTGAGGGCGCGGTCCCGGGCGACGCCCTGGAGGAGATCGCCGAGGCCCTCGGCTGCGGCGAGATCCTGGAGGCCGTCCGGTAGCGGGCCGGTGCCCGTCGCCGGATGCCGGACACTGGATGCCATGCAGTCCGCGCCCGTCCGCCAGATAGCCCCGCTCGCCGCCCCCGTCCGCCCCGACCCGGTCCGCGACCGCTGGGCGGCGCCGATGCGCCTCGCCATCGCCGAGGCCGCCCTGGCGCCGGCCACCGGGGACGTCCCGGTCGGGGCGCTCGTCCTGGACCCGGCCGGCGAGGTGATCGGACGCGGCCACAACGCGCGCGAGGCGGTCGGCGACCCGACCGCGCACGCCGAGGTGGTCGCCGTCCGCGAAGCCGCCGCCGCACGCGGGGAGTGGCGGCTCAGCGGCTGCACCCTGGTGGTCACCCTGGAGCCCTGCACCATGTGCGCGGGCGCCATCGTGCTCGCCCGCATCGACCGGGTGGTCTACGGCGCCCTCGACGAGAAGGCCGGCGCCGCCGGATCGCTCTTCGACGTGATGCGCGACCGCCGGCTCAACCACCGCCCCGAGGTGATCCCCGGCGTCCTCGCCGACGAGTGCGGCGAGCAGCTCCGCGCCTTCTTCGGGACCCACCGCTGAACACGGCCGCCGGCCGCCGTCCCGATACGGATTTCGTGACCGCGCCACCCGTCCGGTAGAGTTCCCCTCGGTAGCGTGTCCGAGCGGCCAAAGGAGCACGCCTCGAAAGCGTGTGTGGGGGCAACTTCACCGTGGGTTCGAATCCCACCGCTACCGCCAGCGACACGAGGGCCCCGACCGGGAACGGTCCGGGGCCCTCGTCGTTCCCGCACACCCTCGGGCGCGGAAAAGCTCCGCACTCGGGGCTGATGACCACCAACGCCCGGCGAGTACGGAGCCTGGAGGGGGAGCGGCTCGGGGGACCAACCGCTCCCCCGGCGGAGTCCCACAACCGGCGCCGCGTCGGGGGGAAGTCGCGGCGGCCGGTCCCACAGCGGGGAGCTCCGGATCCACGTGCCGGGGATTCCTGCCAGATCCTCGGCACATCACCCATCCTGCTCGACGGCCCGCGCCGGGGCACCCGGAGAAAGGCCCCACTCGCGGGGACCTTCGTCCCGCCGGGTGAACGCGTCGCACACTTGATGGGCCGTCCGGTGGATAAGCTGCCCAATGCAGAGGACCGCTCGGGGACCGAATGGCGGCGGCCCACAGCAGGGAGGAAGTCACCGGATGGCGCAGGCGAAGAAGATCGGCATGGTCCTCCTGCTCATCTTCGTGCTCTACACGATCATCACCTCGCCCGCCCGCGCGGCCGAGCTCGTCCAACTGGGGTTCGAGGGCATCTCGAACGCCGCCAAGGCCGTCGGCACCTTCATGACCGGCCTGGTGAAGTGACCCCGGGGGCGGTCGTTCGCCCCCGGCGGCACCGACTACGGTGAGCGGGACCCTCAACCCCCGTCCGCGAGGAGCGGCATCGTGATCCGGCATCTGGTCCTGTTCAAGCTCAACGAAGGCGTCAGCAAGGACGACGAGCGCGCGCTCGCCGGCGCCAAGGCCTTCGAGGCGCTCGGTCCGGTCATCCCCGAGCTGCGCGAGTGGGAGTGCGGCTGGAACACCACCGAGCGCGACATCGCCCACGACTACGCGATCAACAGCCTGGTCGAGGACCGTGCGGCGCTGCAGGCCTACCTCACCCACCCGGCCCACCAGGCCGCGGCCGGCCAGTGGCGCGAGTTCGCCACCTGGGTGATCGCCGACATCGAGGTCTGATCCCGGGACATCCCCCGGACGGCCCTGGCGCCCCGCCCGAGACCCGGGCGGGGCGCCTCTCGCTGCCCCGGAACGCCCCCGGCCGGTGCGCCGGGAGGCCTCGTGAAGCTCCGGCACCGCATCAACACACCTCCCCTCGGTGCTTGCCCGACCTGCGCCCGCCTTGTGATGCTATGACCGGTTTTGCCGGACATGGCGAGGTGGTGAATCGAGACGCGACACCCGGTCCGCGAGTCCACCGTTGTCGACTTTGGGAGGGGTGACGTGTCCGTGCGGACACCAGGGAGTGCGCCGGACACCGGCACCGGTCCGGCCGCCGGGCGGACCACCGCGGAGGCCGTCGCGCCGACCGCCGTCCAGGCCCCGGCGCAGGCCGCCCCACCGGACGCCGAGCGCCCGGCGCCCCCGCCCGGGGACGAGGTGCTGGCCACCGTGATCGGCCCGGCCGGCGAACTCCGGCCGGACGGCCTGCGCGGCCCCGGCGGCCGCCCGGTGGTGGACGTCCGGACACTGACCCGGGTGCTGTTCGAGCGGCTCGCCGAGCTGCCCCCGGACGCCCCCGAGCGGGAACGGGTCCGGGCCGCGCTGATCGAGGTCAACATCCCGCTGGTCCGCTACGCGGCCACCCGCTTCCGCAGCCGCAGCGAGCCGATGGAGGACGTCGTCCAGGTCGGCACGATCGGCCTGATCAACGCGATCGACCGGTTCGACCCGAACCGCGGCGTGCAGTTCCCGACCTACGCGCTGCCGACCATCCTCGGCGAGATCAAGCGCTACTTCCGCGACAACGTCCGCACCATGCACGTCCCGCGCCGGCTGCAGGAACTCTGGGTGCAGGTCAGCGGTGCCATGGAGGAGCTGACGGTGATGCACGGCCGGGCCCCCAAGGTGC
The DNA here is from genome assembly GCF_044768625.1 of Kitasatospora sp. NPDC091207. Classification (NCBI taxonomy): domain Bacteria; kingdom Bacillati; phylum Actinomycetota; class Actinomycetes; order Kitasatosporales; family Streptomycetaceae; genus Kitasatospora; species Kitasatospora sp. NPDC091207. Next base: position 322,243 of record NZ_JBIVVS010000001.1, on the reverse strand, counting down.
CCGAGATCGCCGCCAGCCTGCGCATCCCGGAGGAGGACGTCCGGGCCTGCCTGGACGCCGGCCGGGCGTACAACGCGGCCTCCCTGGAGGCCGCCCAGGAGCACGAGGGCGGGCTCGCCCTGCTGGACCGGCTCGGCTACGAGGACTCGGCCCTGGCCGAGGTCGAGCACCGGGACATGGTCCGCCACCTGCTCGTCCAGCTGCCGGAGCGGGAGCGGCGGATCGTCATGCTGCGGTTCTTCGCCAATCTGACACAGTCGCAGATCAGCACCGAGCTGGGGATGTCGCAGATGCACGTGTCCCGTCTGCTCTCACGCATCCTGACCAGGCTTCGGACCGGCAATTCCTGGGAAGACTGACCGTCACAATCCCGGACAGAACGCCGCCGACCGGCCGGCCCGACCGGGATTGCTCCGCGTTACCGCCGCGTGACGTCTTGCGACCTTCGGGTTTGCCGGGGACTGTGTTCCGGTATGCAGGGGGAGGGCGTCCTCGGGAACCACCGCGCGACGGAATCCGTTCAACTGTCAGTCACAAGGGGGTGGGTGCATGTCCGGAGACCTGGGCACTGCGGAGATCCACGCTGGTCAGACCCATGGCACCGCGGTCGCCGTCGACCGGATCCCGCTCCAGCGGGGCCCGGACGCACCGGCCGCCGCCGAGACCGGCCCCGCGGCGGCCGCCGCGGCCGTGCCGCAGGCACCACCGGGCCCCGGGCTGGACACCCGGACGCTGTCGCGCTCGCTCTTCCTGCGGCTCGCCGCCCTGGAGGCCGGCAGCGAGGAGCACACCTACGTCCGCGACACCCTGATCGAGCTCAACCTGCCGCTGGTCCGGTACGCCTCCGCGCGGTTCCGCAGCCGCAACGAGCCGATGGAGGACATCGTCCAGGTCGGCACGATCGGCCTGATCAAGGCGATCGACCGGTTCGACCCGGAGCGCGGGGTCGAGTTCCCCACCTTCGCCATGCCGACCGTGGTCGGCGAGATCAAGCGCTTCTTCCGGGACACCAGCTGGTCGGTCCGGGTGCCCCGGCGGCTGCAGGAGCTGCGGCTGGCGCTCACCAAGGCCGGCGACGACCTCGCCCAGAAGCTGGACCGCTCCCCCACCGTCGCCGAGCTGGCCGTCTGCCTCGGCGTCAGCGAGGAGGACGTGGTCGAGGGCCTAGCGGTGGGCAACGCCTACACCGCCAGCTCCCTGGACTCCAGCCCCGGCGAGGAGGACGGCGACGGCCCGCTGGCCGAGCGGCTCGGCTACGAGGACCTCGCGCTGGAGGGCGTGGAGTACCGCGAGTCGCTGAAGCCGCTGCTGGCCAAGCTGCCGCCGCGCGAGCGCCGGATCATCATGCTGCGGTTCTTCGGCAACCTCACCCAGTCGCAGATCGGCGAGGAGATCGGCATCTCGCAGATGCACGTCTCCCGGCTGCTGACCAAGACCCTCACGCAGCTGCGTGAGGGCCTGATCAGCGAGGGCTGAGCCGGGGCCCGGGGTCCGGGCCCGTCGGGGCGGGTCAGGGCGCGAGCAGGTTGGCCCGCAGGCCCGCCAGCACGGCGTCGTCCAGGCCCAGGCCGTCCTGCCAGAACGCCCCGAAGTCGGTCCAGCCGGCCGCGACCTCCTCGAAGGCCGCCTCCAGGTACCGGCGCTCCGCCCGGAACACCGGGAGCAGCAGCTGCGGCTCCTGCATCAGACCGCGGGTGCCGAAGCTGTCCACGATGTTCTCGACGATCTCGGCGGAGCGCTCGTTGGTGAGCAGGTAGTCGGCGAAGACCGTCTCGCGGTCCACCCCGAGGGCGGTGAGCAGGAGGGCCGCCGTCCAGCCGGTGCGGTCCTTGCCGGCCGAGCAGTGGAACAGCAGCGGCGCCCCGTCCGGCGCGGCCAGCAGGCGCAGTACGGTGGCGAACCGTTCGCGGGCCACCCGGTCGGTCACGAACCACTGGTAGAGACCGGTCATCATCGCGGCGGCCCGGCCGTCACCGAGCAGCGCGCGCTGCTTCTCCGGGCTGCGGTCGGCCAGGGCGTCGCGCAGCGCGACGTAGATGTCGAAATCGGCGGCGAAGACCGGCAGGTGGTGCAGGGTCACGCCGTCCGGGGCGGTGCGCTCGACGGTGATCGGCGCGGCGGACAGCTCGGCGGCCGCGATCGCGGCGACCGGCAGGCCGCGGACGCGGTCCGGGCCCGCCTCCCGGACCTCGTCGAGGCTGCGCAGGTCGACGACCTGGCGCAGGCCGAGCGCGGCGAGCAGGTCGAGGTCCTGGTCGGTGAGCCGGTTGAGGCCGTCGCTGCGCAGCGCGACACCGTGCCGCAGCACCCGCCCGTCGGCGGTCCGGTAGCCGCCGAGGTCGCGGGCGTTGACGGCGCCGCCCAGGCCGAGGCTCCGGGCCTGCTGGGCGGCCCCCCGAGCACCCTCCGGAGCCCCTTCCCGGACACCGTCCCGGTGGTCCTCCGCCGACGTCCGCGCGGCTTTCCCGGGGGCCTCGATTGCGGCGGTCTCGGTCTGCTGCTCGGTCACGCGGCGGCCTCCATTGGATATTCGGACTGTGCCATGGCACAACCCGACGCGATATTGCATGAACCTGCCCGACGGAACAGGGGGATGTGCAAGAGTGTCATGCGCGAGCCGCCAGTGTAGGGCGCGGCATACCTGCCACAGCCGTACGGTCGGTGACCAGCAGTAACGCTCAGGCGCGGTTTTTAATTCTCAATTCATTATTTGCGCAACAGGTGCTCTTCCGGTCACAATCAGCGCCTTCGTGGCATCGCCATGAACGTTGGTAACAGATTCGCTGCACTCCTGCCCATTTGGTCCCAATCGGTGCGGACTCTCCACCAGGATGGGCGCCGGGCAGCCTGCTGCCCGCGAACAGCGACCGGGCAGGCGAGCGCCGAGCAGCCAAGCGCCCTGCCCAGGGGAGGAACACACATGGGTCGAGCGACCCGAAGAGTTGCCGCCTGCGCGGCAGCAGTCCTGCTGGCCGGTGGCCTGCAGTCGTCCCTCGCACACGGTGCCACCGCGGCCCCCAGGATCGACCTCACGGTCCTGGTGATCAGCGACGGCGGCCCCGCGTCGGCGGCCATCGCCGCCGAGCTGAAGAGCCAGGGCACCCCGTACAAGTTCGTCGACCTCAACGACGCCGGACGTCCGGTGATCAATGCGGCCTTCCTCAGCGACAGCCTCAACGGGCAGCCGCGCGGCAAGTTCCAGGGCATCGTGCTGCCCAACGACAACCCGTTCGAGGCGGGCTCGGCCGAGATGGCGGCGATCGCCGCCTACGAGGCCGCGTTCGGCGTGCGCCAGGTCGACGCGTACACCTACGCCAGGCCGGAGGTCGGCCTGAACTACGCCGCCGACCCCGGCTACATGGGCAGCCTGGACGGCTTCGAGGGGCAGGTCTCCGCGGCCGGCCTCGCGGGCCCGTTCGGCTACCTCAAGGGCAGCGTCCCGTTTGAGGACAACGACCCGGCGATCGGCGAGAGCTACGGCTTCCTCGCCACCCCGCTGAGCACCCTGCCGGCCGGTGCCGGCTTCACCCCGCTGGTCGAGACGACCATCCCGGGCACCACCACCAAGGGCTCGCTGGTCGGCGAGTACACCCACGACGGCCGCAAGGAGCTGGTCGTCACCTTCGTCTACAACCAGTACCAGCAGCAGTACCGGCTGCTGGCGCGCGGCATAGTCGACTGGATAACCCAGGGCGTCCACCTCGGCTACGACCGCAACTACTTCGCGGCCCACGTGGACGACGTCTTCCTGGCGGACGACCGCTGGGACACCGTGCTGAAGTGCACCCCCGGTGACGTGACCTGCCCGCCCGGCACCCCCGAGACGGCCAACCCGATCCGGATGACGGTCGCCGACGCGCAGTACGCCAAGCAGTGGCAGACCGCCAACAACTTCACCATGGACATGGTGTTCAACGGCGGCGGCAGCGAGGACTGGAAGGCCGACCACTCCGTCACCACCGACCCGGTGGTGGACCAGATGGTCGCCGACCAGAACAGCTACCGGTGGGTCAACCACACCTACACGCACCCGTACCTGGGCTGCCTGCAGGACGTCTCGGTGGTGCCGTGGAAGTGCACGAAGGACACCGCCGGGAACACCACCTGGGTCGACCAGGCCACCATCACGTCCCAGGTCAAGAACAACATCGACTGGGCCGCGGCGCGCAACCTGCACATCGACAAGACCGAGCTGGTCACCGGTGAGCACTCCGGTCTGCTGACCGCCCCGCAGGAGACCAGCGACAACCCGTACCTGGCGCCCTCGCTGGTCGCCAACGGGGTCAAGTGGACGGCCAGCGACGCCTCCCGCGAGTCCGCCCAGCGGGCCGTCGGCTCGTCCGTGCTGACCGTGCCGCGGTACCCGATGAACGTCTTCTACAACGCCGGCACGGCGAAGGAGGAGACGGACGAGTACAACTGGATCTACACCAGCGTGGCCAACGGTGGCAGCGGGGTCTGCGAGAACAACGCCAACTCCACCTGCCTGCCGACGCCGCTGGACGTCAACACCGGCTACCAGTCGTACATCGTGCCGCTGGAGGCCCGGATCGACCTCGGCCACGTGCTGAGCAACGACCCGCGACCGCACTTCATCCACCAGTCGAACCTGTCCGAGGACCGGATCGTCTACCCGGTGCTGGAGAAGGTCCTCTCCACCTACCGCGCGCTGCACGCCGACAACGCGCCGATCGTGAACCTGGCGCAGAAGGACATCGGCGCCGAGTTCCAGCGGCGCGCGGCCTGGAACACGGCCCTCGCGGCCGGCCAGGTCAGCGCCTACCGGGTCGGCGACACCGTCACGGTGAACGCGCCGGCCGGCGTCCAGGTCCAGGCGACCATGCCGACCGGCACCACCCAGAAGCTCGCCATCGGCTCGGCCGCGTTCGGCACCGCCTACGCCGGTACGCTGTCCGGCTGGGTGAAGCCCGGGGCGCTGCAGAGCAACGTCCAGCTGAAGCTGGCCGCCGCGGTCACCCCGGCGGCCCCGGCCGCCGCGCCGAACACCGCCAAGACGCTGACCGCCCCGGCGCCGGCCGACAAGAAGGTCGTGCCCCAGGGCACCGCCGACGCCGTCCCCGCCGGCCCGAGCGACACCGCCCGGACCGACGCCCCGACGCTGGTCCCCGGTAGCGGGGTCCCGGTGCCGGGCAAGGGCGTCACGGCCGGCAGGAGCAGCACCAAGGGCACCGCCAAGAACGGCGCCCAGAACGGCAAGGCCTCCGGGGGGAAGGCCGACCCGACCAAGAAGACCGCCGGCCAGTCCGGCACCCGCTAACAGGTGACACCGGTGGTGGGACGGGCGACGGCCCGCCCCGCCACCGGCCACCGGGCCCGGCCGTCCAGGCCGGGCGCTTGACGCAAGGACAGGAGGGGGGACAGGAATGCGCGTCACCCTGCTCACCGAGGGGACGTACCCGCACCAGCACGGCGGCGTGAGCGTCTGGTGCGACCAGCTCGTCCAGGGCATGCCGGACGTCGACTTCGACGTCATCGCCGTCACCGGCACCGGCCACGAACCGCTGGCCTGGGAGCTGCCCGCCAACGTGCGGTCCGTCACGACCGCGCCGCTCTGGGGCCCCGCCGGCGACGGCAGACCACCCCGCGGCCGCGAGATGCGCCGCTTCCTCAACGCGTACGAGCGCTTCCTGCACTCCATCCTGGACCCGGTCTACACCACCCACTTCGGCACCGAGCTGTACGGCTTCGCCGACCTCGCCCGGCGCGGGCTGCTCAGCCCGGCGCTGCGCAGCGAGCGCGCCCTGCGCACCCTCCAGCACGTCTGGACCCGTGACTACCTCTCCACCGCCGTCTCCCGGCCCACAATGCACGACGCGCTCAACGCCACCGACCTGCTGGAGCACGCGCTGCGCCCGCTGTCGGTCGAGCCGCCGCAGGACGGCGTCGCGCACGCCGCGAGCGGCGGCCTGGCCACCCTTCCCGGGCTGATCGCCTCTCAGCAGTACGGCGTACCGTTTCTCCTCACCGAGCACGGCATCTACCTGCGCGAGCGCTACCTCGGGTACCGCACCGGCCCCTACCGCTGGCCGGTCAAGGCGCTGCTGCTGGGCTTCTACCGGATGCTCGCCGAGGAGAGCTACCGGCGGGCCGCGCTGGTCACCCCCGGCAACCGGTACAACCGGCGCTGGGAGGAGCGCGGCGGCACGCCGTCCGCGCACATCCGGACCGTCTACAACGGCGTGGACCCGGCAGCCTTCCCGCCCGCCGGGCCGGAGCCCTCGACGCCCACGCTCAGCTGGGCCGGCCGGGTCGACCCGATCAAGGACCTGGAGACGCTGATCCGCGCCTTCGCGATCGTGCGGGCCGAGATACCCGACGCGCGGCTGCGGCTGTTCGGCGGTACGCCCAAGGGCGGCGAGGGCTACCGCGACCAGTGCATAGCCCTGGCCGCCGAGCTCGGCGTCGCCGACTCGGTGGCCTTCGAAGGCCGCGTCGCGGACATCACCGACGCGTACGCGGCGGGGAACGTGGTGATGCTCTCCAGCATCAGCGAGGGCTTCCCGTTCACCCTGATCGAGGCGATGTCCTGCGGCCGCTCCACCGTCTCGACCGACGTGGGCGGCGTGCGCGAGGCCGTCGGCGACACCGGCCTGGTCGTCCCCCCGCGTGAACCCGAACCGATGGCGGCCGCCGCCGTCGAGCTGCTGCGCGACCCGGAGCGCCGGGCCCGGCTCGGCGAGCAGGCCCGGCTGCGGGTGATCGAGCAGTTCACGCTCCGCCAGAACATCGACGGCTTCCGCGGCATCTACACCGAGCTGCTGGGCACCTCCCGCTGGCTGCCGAACGGTGTGGTCGCCGTGGCCGACGGGGCCCCCGAACCGGACTGGGACGAGCCCGTCGCCGTCACCGAACGCAGCGAGGTGGGCGCGTGAACGAGCCGACCGTCCACAGGCGCGGGTGCCGCGGAGCGGCGGCCGGGCGCGGCGGGCGAACCGTGAACGAGGTGGCTGCATGAGCGGCCCGCTCCGCCTGGTGCCCGACGAGGCCGGCCCCGACTGGGCCGAGCAGACCGTCCAGCTGCGCACCCTCCCGAGGGGGCGCCGCCGGCCCGTGCTGCCCGCGCAGCGGACCGAGCCCGAGGAGCAGCTGGAGCTCTCCGCGGACCCGCTGGACGAGCTCGCCGAGCGGCTCGCCGACGTCTGCGCCGACGCGGTCCACCCCTACGAGATCGCGGCGTTCCTGGAGTCCGACGGCCTCTCCGACGAGCAGGCCGGACTGCTGTACGGCCGCCCCGACGCGTTCACCGTCGCCGAGGAGCTGTTCGAGAAGGTCCAGCGCCGCTACCCGGGCCCGAGCTCCGAGTTCGCCAACCCCTGGCGGGCCGACCCCTGGCGGTGCGTCGTTCGCGGCCTGGTGTTCGCCCTGCCCGGTCTCGGCTACCTGCTCGGCGCGAACCTGTTCGCGGCCACCCGGATGCGCTTCGGCCTCCCCTCCGGGATGCTCGCGCTCTCCGTCGCCACCCTGGTCAGCTGGTCCTGGAACCAGGCGCTGGCGCACCGCTCGTACACCTGGCTGGGCCGCGGCCGGCGTCGCGCGGCCGGGATCTGCCTGGCCGTGGGCGCGCCGCTGGGCGCGCTGGTCGCGGCCGCCGCCGGGTACGTGATCGGCGGTCCGCTCGGCGCGCTCTGCTTCGCCGCCGGGCAGTCCGGCTATCTGGCGGCGGCCACCGTCCTGCTGGTGCTCGGGCGGGAGAAGTTCCTGCTGGTCGCCCTGGCGCCGTCCGCGATCGGTGCGGGCGTGGTGCTGGCCGTGGACGTGCCGCAGCTCGTCCGGACGGTCGTGCTGCTGGCCTCGCTCGGGCTCGCGGTCGGACTGGCCGGCCGGGAGATCGTCCGCTGCCTGCGCAGCGAGCAGGACGCCACCATGCTGAAGCTCCCGATCGGCCAGGAGCTGCCGCACCTGCTGTTCGGCCTGGCGGTCGGCACCCTCACGATGATCGCCGGTCTCGGCACCACCGTTCACCAGGCGGTCCGTACCGGCGCCGCCGAAGGCGCGTCCGCCAGCCCGACGGGGCCGGCCATGATCGCGCTGACGCTCAGCCTCGGACTCGCCGAGTGGCTGCTCTTCCGCTACCGGGCGATGGCCGTCGCCGGGCTGCGGATCAGCCACACCCCCGCCGCGTTCGCCCGCCGCACCGCCGGTGTGCTGCTCGGCTGCCTGTTCATCTACCTCACCACCGTGGCCGCGCTGGACGCCGCCGCCACCGTGCTCTGGCCCGGCGCCCCGGCGCTCGGGGTCCCGGAGCTCGGCGCGCTGCTGCTGCTCGGCGGCTCACTCTGGCTGGCGCTGCTGCTGAACGCCTTCGGGTTCAGCTGGAGCACCGCCCTGATCTGTCTGGCAGCCGCGGGCGCCGAGTGCGCCGGACTGCTGACCGGTGTGGACCCGACCCTCCTGCAGCTGATCGGCTGCGGGGCCGCGGCCGCCGTCCTCACCGCAATCGCCGGGCCCGTGCTCGGCCGCACCACCAAGCACCGCTGAACCACCAAGCACCGCCGCACCACCGAGCACCGCCGCACCACCAAGCACCGCTGAACCACCAGCGCTGGGTCACCACTGTTCCCCACCCAGCCGTCCTCACCCCGTACCAAGAGCAGAAAGCGATTCACCGGATGAGCAACGTCGCCGTCACCGGAGCCGAGGGCTTCATCGGCTCCCACCTCGTCGAGACCCTGGTCGCGGACGGCCACCAGGTCCGCGCCATGGTGCAGTACAACTCCTTCTCGTCCTTCGGCTGGCTGGAGACCCTCCCCAAGGAGGTGCTGGACTCCGTCGAGATCGTCCTCGGCGACGTCCGGGACCCGGGCTCCGTCATCGGCCTGGTCAAGGGCACCGACGCGGTGTATCACCTGGCCGCGCTGATCGCGATCCCGTACTCCTACCGGGCCCCGCACTCCTACGTCGACACCAACGTCACCGGCACCCTCAACGTGCTGGAGGCCGTGCGCCACTTCGACGTCCCGCGCCTGGTGCACACCTCCACCAGCGAGACCTACGGCACCGCGCAGACCGTGCCGATCACCGAGGACCACCCGATCAACACCCAGTCCCCGTACGCGGCCTCCAAGGCCGGCGGGGACCGGCTGGCCGACAGCTACTACGCCAGCTTCGACACCCCGGTCGTCACCCTGCGCCCGTTCAACACCTTCGGCCCGCGCCAGTCGATGCGCGCCGTCATCCCCACCGTGATCGCCCAGCTGGCCGCCGGCGAGCGCGAGATCACCCTCGGCGACCTGCGCCCGACCCGCGACTTCACCTTCGTGAAGGACACCGCCAACGCCTTCCGCACGGTCGGCACCGCCCCCGCCGGGACCGTGGTCGGCAAGACCTTCAACGCCGGCACCGGCGGCGAGATCTCGGTCGGCGACCTGGTCACCCTGATCGGCAAGCTGATGGGCGTCGACATCACGGTGAAGGAGGACGAGCAGCGCATCCGCCCGGCCAACTCCGAGGTCATGCGCCTGGTCGCCGACGCCACCCGGCTGCGCACGGCCACCGGCTGGGCCCCGCAGTTCTCCCTGGAGCAGGGCCTGGAGCAGACCATCGAGTTCTTCCGCGACCCCGCCAACCTGGCGCGCTACAAGACCGACATCTACAACGTCTGATCTGCCGCACCTCACTGGCAGCACCGACACCCAAAGGCTCCTGTCGCACCAACCTTCCGTGGGGGAAACACCATGCATGCAGTGATCCTGGCCGGTGGCAAGGGCGTACGCCTTCGTCCGTACACCACCGCGCTCCCCAAGCCACTCGTCCCGATCGGCGACCAGCACGCGATCCTGGAGATCGTGATGCGCCAGCTCGCCGCCGCGGGCTTCACGACCGTCACCCTGGCCATCGGCCACCTCGGCCACATCATCCGCGCCTACGTCGGCAACGGCTCCCAGTGGGGGCTGCGGGTCGGCTACGCCGTCGAGGACAGCCCGCTCGGCACCATGGGCCCGCTGCTCACCATGCAGGACCGGCTGCCCGAGCACTTCCTGGTGATGAACGGCGACATCCTCACCGACCTGGACTTCGCCGGAGTGCTCAAGCACCACGAGGCCTCCGGGGCGCCGCTCACCATCGCCACCTACGCCCGCCAGGTCAAGATCGACTTCGGCGTGCTGACCACCGAGTCCGGCTCCATCACCGGCTTCCAGGAGAAGCCGAGCATCGACTACCGGGTCTCGATGGGCGTCTACGGCGTGTCCCGCTCGGCGCTCGCCGCGTACACCCCCGGCCTGCCGCTCGGCTTCGACGAACTGGTCCTCGACCTGCTCGCCGCCAAGACCCCGCCGGCCGCCTACGAGTTCGGCGGCTACTGGCTCGACATCGGCCGACCCGACGACTACGACCGGGCCAACGCCGATTTCGCGCTCAACCGCTCGCTGCTCCTCCCGGCCGAGCCCGAGGGCCTGTACGCCGTGCCGAACGGGCCGGAGCTGCCGATCCCGGCCGCCCGCACCGCGGCGGACGCCGCCGACGGGCAGCCGGCGGCGGCCGCGGCGACGGGCCCCGAGAACGGCGGGCGGGCCGCGTGAGAATCCTGCTGCTCGGCGCGGACGGCTTCCTCGGCCGGCACGCCGCCACCGTCCTGCGGTCACTGCCCGGAGCCACCGTGCTGACCGCGGGCCGGCGGCCCGACCACGACCTGCGTCTGGACCTGGCCACCGCCCAGGCCGGCCCGCTCGGCGAGGAGCTGGCCGCGCTCGCCCCCGACACGGTGGTGAACTTCGCCGGCGCGGTGTCCGGCAGCGCGGTCACGCTCGCCGAGGTCAACGCGCGCGGCCCGGCCGTGCTCTGCGAGGCCCTGGGGCTGGGCGCTCCGAAGGCCCGGCTGGTGCACATCGGCTCGGCCGGCGAGTACGGCGTCTGCGCCCCCGGCAGCTCCCTCGCCGAGGACGCCGACGCCCGCCCGGTCGGCGTCTACGGCGCGACCAAGCTGGCCGGCTCCCTCGCGGTGGCCGGCTCGCCGCTGGACGCCGTGGTGCTGCGGGTGTTCAACCCGGTCGGTCCGGGCGCACCGGCCGGCTCACTGCCCGGCCGGCTCGCCGCCGAGCTGCGCCGGGCGACCCCGGAGGGCGCCGGCGGCGTGGTGAAGGTCGGGGACCTCTCGGCCCACCGCGACTTCGTCGACGCCCGGGACATCGCCCGGGCGGTCGGCCTGGCCGTCGCCGCCGAGCGCCCGCTGCCCCGGGTGCTCAACCTCGCCTCCGGACAGGCGAAGCCGGTCCGGGCGATCGCGGACGGCCTGGTCGCGGCGGCCGGTTTCGCCGGCCGGATCGACGAGAGCGGCGCCGGCTCCGAGCGCTCGGCCGCCGTCTCCTGGCAGCAGGCCGATGTCTCGGCCGCCGCCCGGGAGCTCGGCTGGCACCCGGAGACCGCTCTCGCCGACACCCTGCGCGACCTGTGGCTCAGCACCGACCCACTGGTCACCGCATGACCGGCGCGAGCCACCTCGACGGCCGCCTGCTGGTGCCGCTGTACGTCCACCCCGCGGTGGACCCGGCGGCCTGGCAGGCGGTCGCCGCCGCCGACCCGGGCCGGATCGCCGCCGTCGTGCTGAACCTGGCCGACGGCCCCGGCGACACCCCCGACAACGTCTTCGCCGAGGCCGCCGACGAGCTGCGCAAGGCCGGCCTCCCACTGCTCGGCTACGCCGACACCGACTACGGCCGACGGCCCCACGCCGCCGTGGTGGAAGACATCCTGACGTACCGTCAGCGCCACGGCATCACCGGCGTCTACCTCGACCAGGTCGCCACCCATCCGGGTGCGCTGGCGCACTACCGTCGGCTGGCCACGGCGGCCCGCGCCGCCGGCTGCGCCACCGTGGTGTTCGGCCACGGCGACCACCCCGATCCCGGCTACGCCGAGGTCGGCATCGCGGACCTGCTGGTCACCTTCGAGGGGGACTGGGAGGCGTACCGCACGATGACCCTGCCGCTGTGGACCGGCCGGCACGCCGCCGCCCGCTTCTGTCACCTGGTGTACGACGTGCCGTCCGCGGAGGCCGGGGAGGCCACCGCGCTGATCGCCGCCCGCCGGGCCGGCGTCGGCTGCGCCGTCCCGGGCTCCGGGGAGAACCCGTGGAGCACCCTGCCGCACACCCTGACCGTCACCGAACCGACCTGATCCCACCCGGAGTTCGAGTACCGTGACCCGCCGCACCCGGCCCCTGTGGGCCGCCCTCGCCCTGACCACCGCCCTGGCGCTCGCCTCGTGCAGCAGCTCGGGCTCGGAGGACGAGGACGAGCCCTCGGCCGACGCCACCGGCGCCCAGCCGCCCGCGGCCACCGCCGCCCCCGTCCCGGGCACCCCGTCCGCACCCGCGACGAGCGAGCCCGGCACACCGAGCACTCCCGGCACCCCGTCCGCGCCCGCGACACCGACCCCGGGGACCCCGAGCGCTCCGGGGACCCCGGCAGCGCCGGCGACCCCGGGCACCCCCTCCGTGCCCGGCACCCCCGGCACCCCCGGCACGGCGCCGCAGCCCGCCGGTGCCCGCTGGCAGCCCGCCCCCGGCCTCGCCTGGCAGTGGCAACTCGGCGGCGGCGTCGACCAGTCGGTGGACGTCCCGGTCTACGACGTCGACGGCTTCGAGACCGACGCCTCCGTGGTCGCCGCCCTGCACGCCAAGGGCCGGAAGGTGATCTGCTACATCAACGCCGGCTCCTGGGAGGACTTCCGCCCCGACTCCGCCGCCTTCACCAAGGCGCTCCAGGGCTCCGGCAACGGCTGGAAGGGCGAGAAGTGGTTCGACATCCGCAAGATCGACCAGCTGAAGCCCCTGATGGCGGCCCGCTTCGACATGTGCCGCAGCAAGGGCTTCGACGCCGTCGAGCCCGACACCATCGAGGCCTACAACCAGAACAGCGGCTTCCCGCTCACGGCGGAGGACCAGCTGCGGTACAACCGCATGCTGGCCTCGCTCGCCCATGAGCGCGGCATGGCGATCGGCCTGAAGAACGACCTGGACCAGATCCCCGCCCTGCTGGCCGACTTCGACTTCGCGGTGAACGAGGAGTGCGCGCAGTTCAACGAGTGCGCCCGGCTCTCGCCCTTCATCCAGGCGGGCAAGGCGGTCTTCCATGTCGAGTACAAGCTCGGCACGGAGAAGTTCTGTGCCCAGAGCAAGTCGCTGGGCCTCAGCTCGATGCAGAAGAAACTGGAGCTGGACGCCTGGCGGAAGCCCTGCTGAGGCCCCGTCGGGACGGCAGGGCGTACCGGCCCGCCAGGCACCGCGTCGGAAGGGTTACTTGACCGCCAGCCAGATGACGGCGCCCACCGCGACCAGCGCGACGACGGCGATCACCGCGATCAGGCCGGTCCGGCTGCCGCCGTTGCTGCTGCCGTAGGTGGAGACGGAGCCCGGTGCCTGGGGTGCCGGGGTCTCGTCGACGAACGCCCGGAACATCTGGGTGTTGCCGGCGGGGTCGTAGTCGTTGTCAGCCATGGCACGGACTCTAACGAATCCGCCGACCCCGCCGACACCCCGGACCTCCTCCGGCGCTCCCCGGCCACCCCGCGCGGCGGCCCGGGCCGGGGAGTACGACAAGCTTGTGAAGCTTGTCCGGAGGATGGAATGCCCGTCCACGCGATCCGGTTGACTCGGGTCATGACCGGAATCCACAGTGACGCCCCCGGCCGGGTCCAGCTCGGCACCTCCGACCTCGCCGTGCACCCGCTCTCCCTCGGCGGCAACGTCTTCGGTTGGACGGCCGACGAGGAACAGTCCTTCGCCGTCCTCGACGCGTACGCGGCCGCCGGCGGAAACTTCGTCGACACCGCCGACACCTACTCCTCCTGGGTGCCCGGCAACACCGGCGGCGAGTCCGAGAGCATCATCGGCGACTGGCTGCGCAGCCGGGGCAACCGCGACGACATCGTGATCGCCACCAAGGTCGGCCTCCACCCCGAGGCCCGCGGTCTGGGCGCGGCCACCATCAAGTCCTCGGTCGAGGGCTCGCTGCGCCGCCTCGGCGTCGAGCACATCGACCTCTACTACACCCACCAGGACGACGACACCCCGGTGGAGGAGTTCATCACCGCGCTGGACGGGCTGGTGAAGCAGGGCAAGGTCCGCGCGATCGCCGCCTCCAACATCGGCGCCGAGCGGCTCGCCGAGGCCCTCGCCTTCTCCGAGCGCGAGGGCCTGGCCAAGTACGTCGCGATCCAGCCGCACTACAACCTGGTCTCCCGCGCCACGTTCGAGGGCCCGCTGGCCGACGTGGTCGCCGAGCACGGCCTCGCCACCGTGCCCTACTACGCCCTCGCCTCCGGCTTCCTGACCGGCAAGTACCGCCTCGGCGGCGCCGACGTGACCAGCGCCCGGTCCGAGGGCGCCTCCCGCTACCTGGCCGACCCGCGCGGCCCCAAGGTGCTGGAGGCGCTGGACACCGTCGCCGCCGAGCACGGCGTCGAGCTCGCCAGCGTGGCGCTGGCCTGGCTGGGCACCCGCCCGACGGTCGCCGCCCCGATTGCCAGCGCCCGCGGCGTCGAGCAGCTCCCCCCGCTGCTGGCCGCCGCCTCCCTGCGGCTCACCCCGGAGGAGCTCGCCCTGCTGGACGGCGCGTCCTCCTGACCACGGCGGCGGGGGGCCCCCGGGGGGGGGGGGCGCCGGGGCCCCCCCCCCCGCGCCCCCGGGGGGGGGGGCCCGCCCCCGGGGGGGGGGGCGCCCCCCCGGGGGGGGGCGCCCCGGGGGGGGGGGCGGGCCCCCCGCCCCCGGGGGGGGGCCCCGGGGGGGCCCCCCCGCCGGGGGCCCCCCGCGCCGGAGGCATCGTTACGGGCGCCCGAAATGCGTGGGGTAGAAGCCACTGCTGAGGGTGGAGACCCGCACCGTCTTCCCCGGCCGGGGCGCCTCGACGAAGGTGCCGTCGCCGAGGTAGATCCCCACGTGGTGGATCCCGGAGGCCCGGCCGCTGTCCGACCAGAACAGCAGGTCACCGCGGCGCAGCTGCCCGGCGGTGATCGGGGTGGTGGCCGCGTACTGGTCGTCCGCCACCCGCGGCAGGCTGATCCCGCCGCGCCGGTAGGCCTGCTGGACCAGCCCCGAGCAGTCGTAGCCGGACGGGCCGTTGCCACCCCAGACGTACGGCTTGCCGAGCTGGGCGAGCGCGTAGTCGACCGCCGCCTGCATGCCACGGGAGGCCGGCCCGCTGTCGGGCCGGGTGGCGGACGGCGCGGATGTGGCGGCCGACCCGCCGCCGGACTGGCCGGTGCGGCTGAGGTAGACGTCGTAGTGGCTGGTGTACCGCCACTCGCCGCTGCCGTTCTTGAACCAGTACTTGGAGCCGTCCCACCCCTGCCGCATCCCCGAGGAGGAGGACCCGGACGACGACCCGGAGGACGCCGGGGGCGTGGCCGGGCCGTTGGAGACGGCCACCTTGCCGGCGGACCCGCCGGACCCGCCGGACGCGCCCGACGCGCCGGTACGGGCGGCGTAGACGTCGTAGTGGCTGGTCCAGCGCCAGGCGCCGCTCACGCTCTTGAACCAGTACTTCGAGCCGTCCCAGCCCGGTTTGCCGGGCGCGGCGTGCGCGGACCCGGCACCGGCCGTCAGCCCCACCACGCCGGCTCCCGCCAGCACCGTGGTGGCCAGGCAGGTATTTCGCACGGCCCGGTGTATTCGCGCGCCACCGGACGCCCCCGAAGCCCCGGCCGTCGGGCGGGCGGTGCGCGGCCGGGCGGCGCAGTTGGCGCAGCCGCAACCCGCCATCGCGGGGATGCTGCCGAGGCTCTCCTCGAAACCGATCAGCGCCGCGTCGGCGTCGAGACCCGCGAACCCCGCTTCGAACCCCGCTTCGAAGCCGGCGCCGAAGTCGGCTCCGAAGTCCGCCGCGACATCGGTCTCCGTACCGGTGGCTATCCTCATGCCGGTCGTCCTTCCTTCCGCCCGGCCCGGGCGGCCGGGGACGGTACCGAGGCGGCCACTCCGGCCGGGGCGACGAAGGCGACCAGCAGCTGCTCCATCAGCGCGCTGCGGGCGGCCTCGTCCAGCTCGTGCGCGGTCGCGCGCTCCAGCCGGCGGACGGCGAGCGCCGCCGCCTCCACCGCGTCGTCCACCAGCACCGTGCGCAGGCCCGCGTCCAGGTCGGCGAGCCGGCGGCGGCGCATCGACTCGGCGACCTCGGGCGCGTAGTCCAGCGCCAGCGGCTGCGCCGAGTAGACCTCCAGTCCGGCCGGGGCGACCTCGGCGGCGAGCGAGCGGGTCAGCTCGTCGGCGAACCACTGGCCGTCGCGCAGCGCGGGGCCGGGCGCCGCGTTGCTGTCGCACGGCAGCATGGACGCGGTGCGGGTCAGCACCGCCTGCACCTGCTCGCGCAGGTAGTTCTCGTGGTCCTCGATCGCCAGCAGCGCCCGGGCGGTGTCCTTGACCCGCCAGACGATCAGCAGCCGGACGACGATCGGCGTACCGGTCCGGTCGACCACCTTGACCGGCTCGCTGCGCCAGTGCCGCAGCCGCACATCCACCCGGCGCCGGCGCAGCAGCGGGTTGACCCAGACCAGTCCGGTGCGCCGGACGGTGCCGCGGTAGCGGCCCCAACGGCTGAGCACCCGGGTCTCGCCGCCCGCGTTGGCCAGCAGCCCGGCCAGCGAGAGGACGATCAGCAGACCGGCCGCGCTGACGGCGGCGACGGACCTGGCCTCCACCTCGGCCCCGCCGCCGGCCCGGGCGGCGGCGCTGCGCAGATCGGGCAGCGCGTCCCAGTACGGGATGACGCCGTCGTTCAGCAGGACCAGCAGGACGGCGGCCACCCCGGCCAGCAGCGCCAGCAGGGCGATCCAGCCGGGCAACGCGGTGGCGCCGTGCTCGCGCAGCGCCTGGTCGGCGCGCGGGGGGCGGCGGGAGGTGGTCGCGGTGGCCGCGCCGGCCGGGGTGGCCTCCGGGAGCTCCACGGCCTCCGGGGCCGCCGTCTCCAGCGGGTCCCGCAGGTCGACCGGCGTGCCCGCCGGGCCGGGGACGACCACGAGCGGCGTCGTCGCCGGGCCGTGGTCGACCGGTTTGTCGGTCTTGACCGCCCTCACCAGCGGGCTGGAGCCGGAGGCGGAACGTTCCGGCAGGGCCGGGGGCAACGCCTTGGGCAAATGGTCGGGTCGCTGCGAAGAATCGCGGGTGACGTCCATGCACGGATCCTCGGGTTCAGTGTGTCGCGCAACGGGCGGCCCGGATCTGACGGGCAGTGCCAGAGTCAGGCTAAGTTCATACGTCATCAAATGCGACATTTGAGATAGAGCGTGTCGACATTTACTGACGAATCATCCGAAGCTGACCTGACGCGCAGGCACATGAGCGGATGGTCGGAGTGATTCAGCGCCTTCGGCCGCCGGGGCCGCGAGCGAAGACCCGGCGGGTGATCAGGCCGATCCCGGTGAGCAACAGCAGCAGACCGGCGAGCACGCCACGCCAGCCCTCGGCCCGGGAGTGGCCGGCGGCCGGCTGGGCGCGCGCTGCTCCGGCCCCGGTCGAGGGCCCGCCGGACGGCCCGGCCGGGGGCGCGGCCAGCGCCCGGGAGGGCTCGACCGAGACCTGCCCGGCCGGCACCGCCGGCACGGCCCCGGCGGTCGGAGTGGCTGTGGGGACGGGGGTGAGGGCGGGGATGAGGGCGGGGATGAGGGGCGTGCCGGCCGGGGTGGCCGGGGTCGGCGGGACGGCCGGGGCGGTCCCTGCCGGGGCGGGCGTGCCGGCGGCCGGGGTGACGGCGGTCGGGCTCGGGCTGACGCTCTGACGTGGACCGACGCCCGGGCTCGGGCTCGGAGTCGGGCCCGGAGTCAGACTCGTACTCGGACTCGCCGAGGGCGTCGCCGCCGTGAGCG